>NZ_JAQRFN010000044.1 GCF_028598555.1 Xenorhabdus anantnagensis | reverse complement strand
TCACATGACTGACCTTGAAGTGAAATCTGGATTCGGATTTACCCTCCAGCAACTGCAAGACATGCTTGTTCTGGCAAAAAGAGCGTCTGATGAAGATTCCTCTGATGCAGGCCGCAGACTGAGAAAGCGACAAGATGATCTGGTTACTCTCGATAAGGCTGAAAGATTGATTGATGATCTTGGTCAGATGGCACTTGGGTTGGTTGGCGGCAGTAAAAAGGAAATCGCCCATATTTAGGGCGGTGACGAGTGACTTATGCAGAACTTTATATAGTCCCGATTAAAAAAGTACGGGGTTATATAAAACGGGGCAGTTATTTATTCTAATTTATGGGGAAAGGAAACATGGGACAACAAACAAATCAAGTTGGTTGCCCTAGCAAGCTGAATGATGAGCTAATCGCTAAGGCAAAAGAGTATCTGTATGGCGGTTACACTGAACATGAAGCTGTCATCCCCAGTGTGGCAGGACTGGCGTGTTATTTGGGTATTGCCCGCTCCACTGTCTATGAGTATGCCAAGCTAAATTCTGAGTTTTCGGACACGTTAGAAGGGATTTTGGCGCTACAGGAAAGCAAGCTGATTAACAAGGGGTTGTCGGGTGATTTCAATGCCACAATCACTAAGCTGATGCTGGCTAACCACGGCTACTCTGATAAGCAGGAAATCGATCACCGTTCCCCTGATGGGTCTATGTCCCCGCAACCCACCAAGGTGATTCTGGTTGCCGGAGGTCAGAATGACGATAGCGAGAATTGAACTCCCGCCCAAACTCATTCCGGTATTCAGTGGTGATTATCGTTATCGGGGTTCATACGGTGGGCGTGGATCAGCCAAGACGCGTTCATTCGCCAAAATGACCGCTATCCGGGGCTATATGTTCGCCGAGGCTGGAGTGGAAGGCGTTATCCTCTGTGGGCGTGAATACATGAACTCGTTGTCTGAATCCTCAATGGAAGAAGTCAAGCAAGCTATCCGGGCTGAGCCGTGGCTGGATAACTACTATGAGATGGGTGAGAACTATATCCGAACCCGAAACCGTAGAGTCTGGTATGTGTTCGCGGGATTACGCCATAACCTCGACAGCATCAAGTCAAAGGCTCGCATTTTGATAGCGTGGATAGATGAGGCTGAATCAGTGTCTGAGGTTGCATGGAGAAAGCTGATCCCGACTGTACGTGAAATCGGTTCAGAAATCTGGATCACATGGAACCCTGAAATTAATGGCAGTCCGACCGATAAACGTTTTCGCCAATCTCCACCGGATAACTCCTGCATTGTTGAAATGAATTATGGCGATAACCCGTGGTTCCCTGATGTATTGGAACAGGAACGCGTTAATGATCAGGCCAGACTGGATGCCTCCACGTACGCGTGGATTTGGGAAGGGGCGTATCTGGAGAACTCGGATAAACAGGTACTGGCGAACAAATACAAAATCGAATCATTCCCTGATGACCTGTGGCAGAAAGCCGACCGCCTATTATTCGGCGGGGATTTTGGCTTCGCTAAAGACCCCAGCACGCTACTTCGCATGTTTATTTTAGATAACTGTCTGTATATCGACCGTGAGGCTTACGGTGTTGGGGTGGAACTCGACCACATGCCAGCGTTTTACGACAAAGTGCCGGGGTCTCGCAAATGGCCAATCAAAGCCGATTCAGCTCGACCGGAAACTATTAGCTATCTCAAGCGACAGGGATTCAATATTGCCGCGGCTAAAAAGTGGCAAGGCAGTGTGGAAGACGGCATAAGCTACCTGCGCGGCTTCACGAAAATCATTATTCATCCACGCTGTGAGCACACAGCAAAAGAGGCTCGGCTCTACTCCTACAAGACAGACCGTATCACAGGTGAAGTTCTCCCGGTGATTGAAGATGCAAATAACCATTGTTGGGATGCGGCGCGTTATGGGCTGGATGGGTATATCAAGGGTCGCACAACTGTATGGGACATCATGTAATGGCAAAAAATACATTCATAGGCCGTCTTACTGATGGCCTGCATAGTATGATGACATCACTCGGTGAACGGGTGGCAGCAATAAAATACGCAAGCAATAAGTCTGATGTGCCAGATAAAGAATTGCTGGCGATGTACAAAAGCTCATGGGTAGTTCAGAAGTATATTAACAAAACTGCCTATGACATGTTGAAGCTACCCCGTGATCTATCCGGTGATATCGACGAAACATTAAAAACACAGATAGAAGATACCGAGCGTGAGATAGACGTATACGGCATCTATCGTGATGCATTGACATGGGCATCATTGCTGGGGGATTCACTGATTGTTGCGGTGACTGATTGCCCTGATGAGATGATTAGTGAGCCTCTAGATCTCCGGTCAGAAGATATCATCAAATTTTTGGTATTACGGAAAGGAGAATACACGCCAGCCAGTGATGTTATTTCCGATATTGTATCACCGCATTTTGGACACCCGCAGATCTATCAGCTCAGTATTGGCAGCCAGCAATTGCGGTTCCATCATTCGCGTTGTCATCGTACAAAGCTGGGCCAGCATAGCATCAAAGATATACCAGAGTTTGGGACATCAGATCTGCAAGCCCCCTATGAATCCATCAAAATTTTCGACTCAACAGTCGTGAGTACTGGCGATACCATCCAAGAGGCAAATGTTGATGTAATATTCCTGCCCGGCCTAAACAATCAGATTGACTCAGGGCAAGAGGCACAGGTTGTCGAATATGCCCGTGTAATGAAACAGACCAAATCATCAACAGGAATGATGCTGATGGATGCGGGTGATAGCACGATGCAAAGTCGCTATGAACAAAAAACGGCTCAGTTTACTGGCCTCTCTGATGTGATTACCAAAATGATGAACGTGCTAGCTGGAGCACTGGATAGACCCATTACCATTCTGTTTGGTCAGTCTGCCAGTGGGTTCAGTTCTGGTGAAGAGGACAACAAGGCGTACTACGAGACGATAAACGGATTACAGGAAGCTCGACTAAGACCCATGCAGGACTTCGTTGATCAGTTCATTCTCGACAAGCTAACGGTTGATGTTGAAATCAGTTACACCTACCCCTCTATCTACAGCGTCAACGAAGCAGAACAGGCGAACCGATTTGGACAGTATGCAACGGGATTCACAGCAATGGTTCAGGCGGGCTTTCTTCCCGAAGACATAGCATTACGTGAAATGGTTGCTCGCGGCGTTCTGACCACGGTTACAGAAGAGGATATTAGTTCATTGGCAGGAGTAAATAATGAGCAATGGAGCAATCAGCCTGAAAGAGATGCTGGAGCGCAAGCAGGGGCGGCTCAAATCCCGCAACAGGCTAATGCGCCCACCCACACCCAGCAAGCGAACGGAGGTTTGGTATCGTGACCAGTTAATTGCGTTTATTTCGATGATGCAGGATGTCGTGATAGAAGACCTGCAACGCCCAATACTGAACGACGCACCAGATTCACCTCCCCTCTCAATTACCGCACGACTCTCACGAGCAATCCAGAAACTGGCGAATATGTCCATTGCTGACATGGCAAGGCGATTGTCATTTGGCATGGTCAAACGCGCCAACGAGCAAAATAAGTCGCAGACACAAAAGACCTACCAGTCTGTATTTGGGGTTGATTTGACAGGCATGTTGGGTGATGGCGCAGTAAAAGATCATCTCGAAAGTGCAGTGAAAGAGAATGTGGATTTAATCCAGTCGATACAAACGGATTTTATCAACGATATTGGGGAGAAGGTCTTCTCTAACCTCACCAAAGGCGGACGGCATGAAAATCTGGTTTCACTCATTCGTGAACGCGGACAGGTAACGCAAAGCCGGGCTAAGTTTATCGCCCGTGACCAGACCGCGAAACTCAATGCCGCCCTGACCGAGACAAGGCAAAAGGCGCTGGGTCTCGACCTGTATGAATGGGGTGGTGCGGGTGATGAGCGAGAACGGGCAACCCATGTCGCCCTGAATGGTAAAACCTGCAAATACGCAGATCCCACCGTCTATTCAGACGATGGCGGCAAAACATGGAAGAAGCGCTCAAGTATCAAAGGATATGAAGGCGCACCCGGCACAGACTATCAGTGTCGTTGCGTGGCTCTTCCAAAAGTCTCATGGGATTAATATGACGTGGAAACGAACACCGCAGGGCTATGTTGTGACCACTGCAACAATCACCCGCGCTGGCCCAATAGAATATTACGGACACGAAATCGGATTAACTGGCAGTGATGCCAACAAGAAAATCACCCTCCATCGCACTCTCGACGAACTTTCCAAATCTGAAACTCTCCAGTCATTTGAAGGACTGCCTTTCACGCTGACACACCCTGACAGCGGAGAAGTGACCGTCAATGATCACAAAGAAACAGCCGTTGGGCACATTCAGAACGTCCGCATGGATGGCGAAAATGTCATCTGTGATGTGTACCTGACTGATGCCAATGCCATCAAGGTACTGGAAAACACCGATGTTCGAGAAGTTTCAGTTGGTTATGAGCCGGCAGAAATCCAAGAGCGTGATGGACAGCTCTATCAAATTAATATTCGCGGCAATCATGTTGCGGTAGTAGCTGAGGGACGCTACGGCTCCCGATATAGATTAAACGACAAAAAAGGTAAGCCAATGATCAAGACATTGAAAGATGCCATCACATTACTCAAAGGCAAGAGAATCAAGGATGCCGAGGGGCAACCTCTGACCGAGGAAGAGCTGATCGGCATGATTGATGCACTGGAAAAAACACTGCAAGAACTGGAAGGCAATGCAGCACCAGAGACCACAGCGAAAGCGCAGGAAATCGTGGCTCAACTGGCGGAGCTAAAAGCTCAATTGGAAGCATCAAAAGGTGCAGCACTTCCACCCAAGCCAAATGATGACGATCCGGCTGCTGGTGGTACGGATGACAAAGACGCACGCATAGCCGCACTGGAAGCCGAAAACGAACAGTTGAAAACAGAAAACGCCTCGCTCAAAGAGGAACTGGAAAAGCTGAAAGATGAGAGTGACACCAGTTCTACATTGAACGATGCCAAGACCCGTTTTCCGAAAGTGAATTTCAACGATGCCAAATCCTCGCGTGATGTACGGGCGGCAGTTCTGTTAAGCACCAAAGTGTTTAACGACGCTCAGGTCAAGGCGATGTCTGACGATGAAATCCGCGCGGCATACGCGGCTGTTCAGGCGACATCAAAACCACGCAGCAATATTGGTTCACACATTCTCACTGACTCAGCGCAAGCAGCGAAAAAGTCAGCGTCTCAACGTTTCGGAGGTAAATAATCATGGCATTTGGATTTACAGATTGGGATGCCGAAAGAGGCACGATTAAGCCCGGTTCTATCAAGCGGGCGAGCAGCTCAAACGACAAAGTTTGGGGTGAAGAAAACCGCACTGAAACAGATTTGCCATACGGTACTTTCGTTGCGGTGAATCCAGAAGGTGGCGTGAAGGCCCTATCATCCCTTACAGATGTGATTCACGGTATTGTCGTTCGTGATATCTACGGTGACAAAGCGCCACACAACAAGCAATTAAACGTGGGCCATTTCTCTCACGGTGACTGCGTAGGCGCGTTAGCAGTAGAAGGCGATGAGTTTACTCGCGGCTGTAAGGCGTATGTTGTTGCAACCGGCAAGAACGCAGGAAAAGTGACTACTACGGCAAAAGGCAACATCGATTTAGGTTATTGGGTTGAAGAAGTTAGCGCCGGTAATCACTGCGTGGCTATCACCCTTGGTTACACTCAAAAAGTAGGAGAGTAATAGATGGCTATGGAAACCGCATACTTTGAAGAGGTATTGCAAGAAGCGCTGACAGAACGCGATATGGAGTTGCAAGAAAAGGAACTCCCTGAACTGAATATCGGTGAAGCGCTACCGATTGCGGAAGGGCTGGATTTTTCCCTTGAGTACGTTAATTTTGGTGTGACTGATGTTATGGGTTCACTGAAAGACGGCATCATCGGTAACAAAACTAACTCACTGAAAACTATCGATAGCGATATCGAGTGGCACAAAGCACCGGTGGGTCAGTGGGCTAAAGCGGCGACTTGGACTCAGCAAGAACTGGAGAAGATCGCCCGCCTCAACATCAACCTGCAAACGCAGAAGCAAGATGACCTGTACGCCAACGCAATGGCGACTATCCAATATGCTGGTTACGTTGGTCATGAAGATGTCAAAGGACAGGAAGGTTTGCTAACTGGCTCAAAAGTCCAGCTAATCACCGAAGTAACAGGCAAGTCTATCAAGGATATGACGGCGGAAGAGTTCATTAACATGGTTCTCGATGCCTATAACGTAGCGTGGGCCAAGTCCGGTTATCGCATTCAGCCTACACACGTTGCGATGGATGCGCGTGATTTCATGCTGGCAATGCAGAAATTCGACACCAATAGTGTGATTGTTGGCGTCGACCTTCTGCCAGTATCAGCAATGGATCGCATTATGGCGGCATTGCGCAAGGCATCAAACGACAATTCATTCAGCATCACATTTGTGAAAATTCCTTCGAACTTCGCAAAAGGAATTATTAAGGGCAAAACCCGCTTAGCAATTTACACGTACAATGATGCATATATCGAAATGAAAGTTCACATGCCTGAGTTACTGCCTGTTCGTGCTCGTGATCTGTTAACTTTCGAGTGCGGCTATCGCTCTGCGTTCGGTGGTGCAATGTGGAAGCAGCCACAGTCTGCTGTGTACGTAGATTACAAAAGCTCATAACCACAGGGGGTAACATGGATTTTCTCACCCGTTACCCCGAATTTGCCAAAGTTGGCAAAAATCGCATCGAGATAGCGCTACAGGATGCTGCTAACCAAATGAGCAGCAAAGTGTGGAATAGGCTCTACGAACAAGGGCGGCACGCGCTGGCCGCTCACCTCCTCTATGTTTCTGGCGCATTAACCCGCAGCGGTAACAGCAACGGAAAACCCGTACAGATAGCAATGAGCAAATCGGCGGGTGGATTATCCGTCGGCTACTCTGCGCCTGATGCGGGGTTCGGGGCTAACCATGAGGGTTATGCGTCCAGTACCTACGGTCAGACATATTTGAGTCTGCGGAAACTGGTCTCTCGACATATATTGGTGGTGCGATGATTAGAAACTCTGGCAATTTTCAAGGGGATGGATTCAAGACGCTCGAAGCCCGGATAAGGGCTTTGGGTAAGAAGAAAATCGTTGTGGGCATTCCTGCTTCAAAGAACTCAGACCAAGACGGCACAAGCATGGTGACTATTGCTGCGGCTCATGAGTTTGGTGCAGAAATAAATGTTCCAGCGAAGACGGTAACAGTTTATCGCAAAGTGAATTCCGATGGTTCTTTTGCTGAGAAAGGGAAGTTCGTCAAGGCATCCAAAGCTAACTTTGCCAGTACTCACCGTGTGCCTGCTCATACAATCAAAATTCCAGAACGTTCATTTCTGCGCTCTACGCTGAATGAAAATAAGGATAAGTACGCTGATGAGTTAGCAAAAGGAATTAAGTCAGAACTTTTGAATGACGGAGATCCTCGCGTTGCTCTTGATAAAGTTGGTGGAATGATTGCAGGTGATGTGAAGGCAAAAATCATGACTGGAATACCGCCACCGTTAAGCCCTAAAACGATTAAACGCAAGAAATCATCTAAAGCTCTTATCGACAATGGGCAACTTCTCCAGTCAATAACCTATGAGGTACGCGAAGATGGATAGTTTCGTTGATGAAATCTTCGATGACGAATTCTTCCGACAGGAGCATGAATTCACATCGCCTGATGGGAATAGCCGAAAACTGGTCTGTATCGTTTTCCCAGCCGGAGAGGATGACCTGAAAATCCTGCCGGAGGGGGATCGCTATAACCCAACCATTAAAGTACTGACTCAGGAAGAAGTGAAAGTGAAAGACTTGCTCTTCTGGAATGGCTACCGCTGGCGCATCGTCAGTAACGCACGCTGGAATGACTATGGATACTACGACTCTCTCGCAACTCGATATGAGGGCAGTCAGGCAGACGATAGCGACGGTTTTGAAATCACGTAAGGAATTGCCAGTACTGGATGGTGACGGTGAAACTGATATCTCTGATATGAACCATTTTATTACGGTCAATCGGGTGACATCGGAACTGATAGGCGAGGAATACAAGTTCAATGCAGACAGGGAAGTCGAAATCATCACCGTTACTCGTGAAACTATCGTGTCTGTCAACGCCTTCGGCAAAAACTCATATCTCATTATTGAAAAACTCGCCACTGTTCTGAGAACCAGTTACGCGCAATCGCTACTTACCCGTATCGGGGCTGGACTGGTCAGGAAATCCCAGATTCGAAACCTGCCTACTGCCATTGCGGGTGGCAAAGAACAGCGGGCGCAAATCGATTTAACTCTCTCTCATATCCACCGGATAGAAACGCCAATGAATCAGGCGAGAACGGTTGATATTACTGTTTACGAGGATTAGCAATGAGCTTATCTATTAAAGAGGTGGTCAATGCTCAGATCATGCCACAGGCAATGGCAGCACAGCGCCGTGATCTGAGCATGGTCGCCATTTTCACGCCTGAAATCGGGGGTGCGTTTACGGATGACACGACACGTTACGTTATTGTGTCCGGTGCGCAGGATGTGGCGAACCTGTTCGGGACAAAATCAAAGGCCTACAAAGCGGCGCAATCGCTGTTTTCTGTACGTCCTACCCCAAAACGTGCCGTAATCGGTCGTTGGGCGAAGACGAAGCAGGAAATCCCCGCCACAGCTAACGCACTACGAGGTTCGACAATATCAGCGGGTATCAACGCATTTAAGGCCATTACTGATGGATCAATGACGCTGAATGTTGGTGGTAAAGATATCTCCCTCTCCGCTCTGGATTTCAGCAGGACGATTGATTTTTCTGATATCGCGGGTGTTATACAAAAGGGCCTGCCTGAAAACAGTAACCTGTCTGTTATCTGGGATGCCACAGGACATCGGGTCATCATTCAGGCACAGGCAGCCGGAGCCTATCCCTCGACCAAACTAGGCTATACCACTCAGTCAAATGTGGGAACCTATGTCGGCAATATGCTGAAACTGGAAGACGGACAAGCCTCGATTATCGTTGGCAAAGCGGCGGTTACGGTTGAACAGGAATTGCCATCCGAAGCACTGCATAAACTCCAGAACGTGTATCAGGACTGGTACGGCGTGTATTTTGCTGATGCTATCACTGATGAGCAGTTGGATGATGTGCATACGTGGGTGGCATCTGCTGAAATGAAAGTCGCGGCATACACTGCTCTGCGCGATGATCTGCTGGACTGGGACAATAACAATATCCTGAAAAAATTGTATGACAAAAAATCAGGTCGCCTGATGGTGCAGTACAACAAAACAGGTGATGACCACGCCGCCGTTTCTCTGCTGGGGATTGCATTATCTACTAACTGGAACGCGCAGAATTCAGCGAAGACCGTCAAGTTCAAGCAGCAATCAACTGTGCGTTCTGATGACCGGGTAACATTGTCAGATGCGGAAAAATGCCGTCGCTTGGGTGTGAACTTCTATACCGACTATGACAGTGTATCAATGCTGGCTGAGGGCGTTATGCTGGGCGGCGTGTTCATTGATGAAACTGTGGGACTGGATGCATTTTTGGATGCGTGCCAGAAACAGGCATTCACAACATTACAGGGCAATCCAACCAAAATACCACAGACTGATAAAGGTCAATCCATGCTGATTGGGGCGCTGAACGTCATTGGTAATGAGTTCGTGCGCAATGGCTTTTTGTCTGGTGGCCTCTGGCGTGGAAATGATGTGGGTGAACTGACCTACGGTGACAGACTGGACGAGGGGTTCTATTTCTATTCTGACAGTTATGACCTGCAATCATTGGCTGTTCGTGAAGAACGTAAAGCCATGCCGATTATGTGTGCAATTAAGCTGGCGGGTGCTATTCACTCCGTTGATCTGCTAATCCAATTCAACCGCTAAGGACGATAAATGGCTCAATATAATCACGCCCAGTCAATCCTGACCATTTCTGGTTATGAGATAACGGGTTATGAAAATACAGGTGATGCGCTGAATATAGCGCCTGTGGGTGATGATGGCGACATTACCTATGGCGTGAACGGTAACGGGGTATTCGTTGCCACCTGTAACAAAGGAATGATACTCACTCTCAAACTGCTGCAACACTGCGCTGACAATGAATTCCTCAACAATCTGCGCAATATCCAGATAAACACACCGAAAGCGTTCTCACCGTTGCATGCCTATTACAAAGATATCATCAATGGTGATGAGATTATGCTGGAAGGATGTTACTTCACCACACCGCCAACGACGACCCGTGGCACAACGCATAACAGCACAACATGGATACTGAAAGCCACAACCTCGACCATGAAATTGAAGAAAGGAATTTATAACTAATGATTATCGATAACATCACTTACGAACACCGTCAGAGCAACTTCATGGACGCCAAAAATCACGCAATGAAGCTGATTGGTTTACTGAAAGGCTGTATCAAAACGACCGGAATGTCAGAGACGGGCCAGCCCCTCGTTGATGTGGATATTGGGGCGATTGTGTCCAATATCGGCTCGCCGGAAATGGCAGGGGTTGAACAATTCATCCTGAAATATGTCACGGTCACAGATGAGTCAGGCGAAACCATTCTGTTGCAAAAATCGGATACCGCTAATAGCCACTGGAACGCCCACCGCTCCCATTATTTTCAGGTGATTTTTGACGGGGTGAAATTCCATTTCGCGGATTTTTTGCCCGCTGGGGTCGCATCTGCGAAAAATATCAATCTCTCGGCGATCCTCGGCAAGTAAGTTCCTCCTCCGATGTGGATTGGTTGAAAATGACTCCAATCCTACGCGGTAAATACACAGGCCATGACCTAAGAACCACAGCGACCCTATCAGACGTGCTGGATTTCCATGAAGCCTACGTCGAAGAGTTGCTGTCTCAAAAGAGGGCGAATGATGCAAATCGATGAGCTGCTCGTCAGCATTGGCGTGGACACAACACAGGCAGCCAAAATCAATGATGTCATCGTTGCCCTCGCTGCTGCTGCGGTACAGGTTGCGAATGAGGCTAACCGGATTAATCAGAATCTGGATGATATCGGTGATAACACCTCTGGCAACCTCGAAGAAGTGGGGCAGAAAGCCGAAGAAGCTCAAGGCTCACTGAATAAGTTAAAATTACTGGCAGTCGGTGTAACTGCTGTTGTTGGTATGGCGACAGTCAGGGTGATGGGATTCATTAACGAATCACTGGCAGGCGCGAAAGAGTTAGCAGAGCAAAAGGGGTTGTTGTACAAAATCTCAAAGCAGGAACTGGCGCAGGCTGACGAGTATCAGGAGGCGATGCAGAAAACGGGGCTGGCGATTCAGTCAATTAAGACCAAAATTGCACTGAATTTGGTTCCGTCACTGACGGCAGTCGTACAAAAGTTCAATGACTGGATAACCTCAAACAAAGATTTAATCACTAAGGGGCTAACCGGAGTTATCCAAACAGGTGGCAAAGTCATTCAGGTTGTCATGAATTCAGTGAAAGCCGTGGATCAGGCTATCAGTGGTACAATTGGCTGGAAGAATGCGCTGCTAGTGCTGGCAGGCGTATTGGCAATAGTTAAACGTGCCACAATCATGGCCTTCATTGCCAACCCAGTTTTCTGGGTTATTGCGGCCATAGCCGGGTTGATGCTGCTACTCGATGACCTGATGGTCTACCTTGACGGTGGAGACTCCCTGTTCGGTGATTTCTGGGGGGCGTGCATCAAATGGATAAAGGACATCAAGAAGTGGTGGAACGATCTTTCCGGTGAGATGCAGACCACGATAAAACTGATCGGCGGCATGTTAGGGATAATGTTTGGCACCAATGTGTTTCTGATGGTGACAAAAGGCGCATTGGGCTTTGCTAAAGCGCTGTCATTTTTATTCTCCCCGATAACAACGATTATCAAGTTGGTACTCTCGGCGGGTAAGGCCTTTCTCTGGCTGGGACGCGCACTTCTGATGAATCCCATAGGTTTGGTGATCGCATTAATCGCCGGCCTTATTTACGTCTTGTATGACCTGTACCAATGGATAACCACAGGTGAATCGGCATTCGGTGGCTTCTGGAAGCTGGTTGCGGATACATGGAAGAAAATTAAGGGGTTCTTCCGAGACGGCTTCAAATATATCCTCAAACAGTTTGGCATGAATGAACAGGATGCAGATCGGTTTATCGATAAGATAGGGGATATATTCAGTTTTATCTGGGGATTGCTCACCTACCCGTTCCGAGCTGCTTTCAAACTGGT
Organism: Xenorhabdus anantnagensis; assembly: GCF_028598555.1. GTDB lineage: Bacteria > Pseudomonadota > Gammaproteobacteria > Enterobacterales > Enterobacteriaceae > Xenorhabdus > Xenorhabdus anantnagensis. The sequence goes on along the minus strand of NZ_JAQRFN010000044.1, from coordinate 2,114 downwards.
TACTGGCCTGTACGACATCTTCTCCGATGATTCGACAACATGGACTGAGAAACTCGGCAAGGTGTTTGACTTACTTATCGATCTGATAATCACACCATTCAAGGAGGCGTTCAAATTCGTTTTAGGTCTATTCGGACTGAACGAAAATGACGTGAGTAAATTCGTTGATGACATTGGCAAACGGTTTGCTGAGGTGAAGGAACTGATTAAGAAACCATTTAAGGACGCGCTGGATTGGGTGATGGAGTATTACAACAAAGTGGCTGCTAAGATTAAGGCTGTAAGCGACTTTTTTACTGGAAATACAAAACCAGATGAACCCACCTTTGGTTTTAGTGATGATGATCTTAAAAATATTCAATCTTCTGTTATGGCTGGCTCAGGGGGATTTATCGGTAGTGCTGTTGCTAATGCTAGCAATACCACTAATAGCGCTGTACAGGGTACCCAATACGGAAATGTCACTATACATCAATCAGTAACAGGCGGGTCTTCTGAGGCTGTAGCTCAGCGGTCTGTTGATGGATTCAGTAAAGCATTAAAAGCTGCTGGCTATAATACAAAAAGCCAGTTGACTAACGGAGCTGGGTAAAGTTTGCTTCCGATTGCAGTTTCTTAGTGGTTTAATTAATCATCAATCTTTTTTTGAGAGAATCATTATGAAAAAATTGTTATTACCAATTATCTTGGCTGTTTTTTTAGCTGGATGCGGCGAAAAAGAGTTAAAGATAGATGCATCAAACCCTGAGGTTTTAAAGACTTCTACGCAAGCTATTTACAAATCACTTGATAAAGATGAGGCAGCAAAATTCAAAGCGGCTGTTCTTAATGTTGGGTTGGCTGCTCGCTTAGTAACAGACAACGAAGAAGATAAGGTAAAAGCAATCAACAAACTGATCGGCGGCAAGACTGCCAAAGAAATCATCGCTATGGATGAGAAGAAGTAAGCAACAGGGGTTTTGCGTATTTGTAAAGCCCCTCTCACATTTTGGGGTTGCTGATTAAATAATCATTAACACTTATCATTGGTTCAGTGGTTAAATGTGGAAAATGTTTAACATTGGGTGATGTAATGGAAGTTAAAGAGAAAATCGCTACGGTATTCCCTATAATCTCTTTAGATAACAACGGGGAAAACATTACCGCAGAAACAGAGCTAATTAAGCCTTCACTAGCAAAGGCTTTATCTAAGTTCCCCAACTATCCATCTATTTATTTATCGCTGAGCTTCACTGGCCTAAAGAGAGACGCAAAATACAGTACAAATATTGATATTATATTCGATGGGGAAAGCTGTCTTGAACATGTTGGAAATCCTTACGGTGGAGAGGGACAGGAGTTTATAGCAAAAGAAAGTGAATTTTTTACAAACACAATATCTTCATCTTTTATTGCTCATTTTCCTGTTGTCTATACTCCCGAAGAAGGAGTATATGAAATCAAAGTGACACTAAGAAATAGTAATGGGGAAAAAATAGATCAGAACTCATATTATTTCAATGTAGTAAAAACCCCGCCTCATCTAGTTTCTAGCGGGGGTGAAAATGTTTAATGATAAATATAATAAAGTGTATCTTGTTCCTGTCCCCATCATGGTGGAATATACAGACAATACAAGATATGGTGATAGCGATAGAGGTATTGGATCACGAAATAAGGAGGAGCATATGTCGGATAACTTCACCAAGACAGAACTTGAAGCCCTCCTGAGGGCTAACAAAGCCGAAGTTGATGTTGTAGCTGCTACCATGAAGAAAGATATGGCAGAGTGGAGAGAACAGCAAAATGTTCAGTTAGCCAACCTTAATGCCACGATGCAGGCTTTGTCATCAAAGATTGATGGAAAAATGGACTCTGTTGATGGAAAACTTGAGGCTATACAAGGCAAGATAGATGGAAAGCTTGAAGGTATGCAGGGTAAGATAGATGGAATTAATACAGCCATTTCTGGTATTCAGTCTGGCTTATCAACAAAATTAACTTTTTTCGGCATTACGATAACTGTTGTAATAGCTTTGGTTGGAATAGCTATCGGTATGATTAATAAAAATACAGAACCTACCTATCAACATAAACCAACCGTAACCCAGAGCCAGCCAGCAGAACCATCCCAT
>NZ_JAQRFN010000043.1 GCF_028598555.1 Xenorhabdus anantnagensis | reverse complement strand
TACGCCTGATCAATCTCGTGCAACAGCACTTTGCTGTACACATCGAGCTGTCCCGCTTATTCAGGCATAGCACGCTAACCGATTTTTCCCGTCAGGTGCTACTTACGGTGCTGACGAATGAATTCGATTCAGATGAGTTGAATGAGCTTGTATCGACGATAGGTGAGAATAATGAGTAATCTAGATATTATTGATAAGCTGAGCATTGAAGAGCTTGAGCAGCTACGAGCGCGAGCAAAAAGCAAAGGCCTCAAACAGAACATCAATAAAAAAGATCGGCTGACTAAAGTTGACAGAACAGGTGAACTCCCCGTTTCGTTTGCACAAAAAAGCCAATGGTTTGTTGATCAAGCACCTGATATTGGCAGCGGTTCTAATATTATTCTGGCTTCGCGTATTAACGGTGACCTGAATAGTAAGGTCTGGCAACGTTCTTTAGATCAGATCCTGGCACGACATGAAAGCCTACGCACCGTGTTTATTCAGCGCAAAGGTCAATTGCAGGCTCAGGCATTGGATGTGGGAACCTCTATGCCCATGCAGTTTTTCGATCTGAGTGAACGGACGGATGCACAGCAAGCGCTGTCTGAGATTATTGCTGATAATGAGCTGCAAGCTTTTCACCTTGACCAGGGGCCATTAATTCGCTGCCACCTTATCCGCATGGACAAGTATCAGCACGTCTTCTTACTCACGGTGCACCACATTATTTGTGATGGTTGGTCACTGAGTATTTTTACACAAGAATTAAATGCGCTGTATCAAGGTTATTTGGCAAATAGTGGTGAAACACCCCCTGATTTAGCAGTGCAATACGCCGATTTTGCGCAGTGGCAAAACGAGATGCTGCAAGGGGATCTCGTGGTGAAACAGCAAAAATTCTGGGCGGACTACTTAGACGATATTCCGGTTTTGTTGTCATTGCCTTGGGATCGCCCTAGACCAAAATTGCAGGACTTTCATGCCGGTTATGTCAGCTTTACCCTGGATAGCGAGCTGGCAGCAGGACTACGGGCATATTGCCAGCAACAAGGGTGCACGTTGTTCATGCTGTTCATTGCCGCATGGGGCGCACTTTTGTCGAGACTATCCGGCCAGTCGAGCGTGGTTATTGGTACTCCAACCGCAGGGCGAGTACGGCCAGAACTTGAGCCACTGATCGGCTTGTTTATGAATATGTTGGCGATTCGTATCGATGCACCTACGGGGATAACGGCGCAAAGTCTGCTGAAAGAAGCTCGAGACAATATTCTACATGCTTACGATCATCAGGACTTGCCATTTGAAAAAGTGGTTGAGGCCATCGGGGTGGAGCGTAGTCTGGGTCACCTCCCACTCTATCAGACTATTTTTAGCTTACGAACAAATAGTGATGGTGATAGCAAACTGGCACTCCCTGGGTTAACCATTGAAAACTTATCGGTAAGTAAAAGCTATCTGAAAGCGGACATCGAGCTGCATTGTACCGATAGCAGTTCCGGGATAACGGGGGTGATAAGCTATGCCCTCTCCCTATTTGATGAAGCGACGATTGAACGCTATCAATCGTATTTTATTGAGCTACTACGCGGCATTATTTCGCGCCCGGAACAATTACTTTCTGAAATTACACTGATATCAGAAAAAGAACGCAATTGGCTGTTATATGAGATCAATGAGACCTCTCAACCCTTTGATCGAAATTGCTTCTTATCTCAGCGCTTTGAGGAAATTGCGGCGACATACCCAGACGCTTTAGCCCTAGTGTATGGCAATCTTCGCTTCAGTTATCGCGAGCTAAATGGCGCTGCAAATCAGCTAGCCCATGCGCTGATACGCCAAGGTGTCGGCCCTGAAGCGCGAGTCGCGCTCTGTATTGAGCATAATGCGGCGGTTGTCGTTGGGCTTTTGGGAATATTAAAAGCAGGAGGGGTTTATGTCCCCATGGATGTGTCTTATCCCTCTGAGCGTTTAAAAAGCATTCTGGAAAATGTTGAACCCTATCTCGTGTTGGCAGATGCCGCAGGTAAACAGGCACTTAATGTTGAGCTGCTGGCGGAAAACAAGGTGTGGACACTGGATTTAACGAACTGGGCATTCGGGAGTGAGAACCGAGATAATCCACAGCTAGATACGCTGCATCCAGAGAATTTAGCCTATATCATCTACACCTCCGGTTCGACTGGCAAACCTAAAGGGGTAATGATTGAGCATCGCAGTTTAACCAACTTCTTCATGCAACATGAGCTGCGGTATGGTGCAAACGTTGAGCACCGAATTTTGCAATTCGCCTCTTTTAGTTTTGATGCGAGCATTGTTGAGTTAACGCTCGGGCTGACGCAGGGGGCTGCGCTTTATCTACTGACGCCAGAACAACGTGTTTTCAGCGATATCTTTGTCGACTTTCTTCTGGAAAATAAAATAACGCATCTATTTTTAGTGCCCTCTGTCGTGCTGGCTATCATCAAAAACTCAAGGTTTATTCAGGTTATTAAGGGCGTCACTATTTCCTTGGTGGGTGAAGAGGCTCCAGCATATCTGATACGGCAATTGGCAGAACATAATCGGGTTATCAATGAGTACGGGCCGACGGAATGTACTGTATTGGCGAGTAGCTGGTTATATCACTCAGAGGCTATCGAAGGACTGGTCAGCTTAGGCAACCCGCTGGTCAATAGCCAACTGTACGTGCTTGATCAGCATCGGCAGCCTGTACCACGTGGTGTGATTGGCGAAATATATATCGGTGGAGAAGTTGTCGCACGAGGATATTTTAAGCGCGAAGACTTAAATCAAATAGCATTTTTGCCCGATCCTTTTATCAAATCTCAGGCGGATAAGCAGATTTATCGCACCGGCGATCTTGGTTATCACTTGAATAATGGCGAGATAGTCTATTGCGGCAGAAATGATAACCAAGTGAAAATCCGCGGGTTCCGCATAGAACTGGGGGAAATTGAGAGTCAACTACGGCAATATCCTCAGGTTTCACGATGCGTCATTATTGCGGCGGTACCAAAAGGGAAAGAGAAACATTTATTGGCCTATTTTACGACCAGTGAACAAGAAGAAAGGATTTCAAGTCAGCTCTTGCGCGACTATCTTTCCGAAAGATTACCCGCTTATATGATACCTACCGCCTTTGTACAGCTGGATGTTTTACCAACAAACAGTAACGGCAAACTCGATCGCAAAGCGTTACCGTTGCCAAGTCAGGGAGACTATACCCGTGAAATTTACGAGGCGCCTAAAGGGTTCGCGGAAATCACGCTGATGAAACTCTGGCAGAAGTTGTTAGGAATAGAAAAAATCAGCCGTTATGACAACTTTTATGCGCTGGGCGGTAACTCATTGCTGGTAATACAGTTGAGTTATGAGGCGAGGCAAGCGGGTATCGATTTATCGGTGTTAAAGATTATCCGTAGCCCGATACTGCATAAGATGGCTCAGGATGATCTAGCAAGCGCATTCTCTGTTGATGAGGCATTACCAGCACGGAAAACCGGCTATAAGCCGCCGATATTCTTCTTCCCCGCTGGCACCGGGAATATTGAATATTTTTATGAGTTAGCTGCGACTATCGATCCTGACTATCCGATATATGGATTGCCCTGGCTACCTGAGCATGCTGAGCAGGAGCCGACTCTGGAAGCGATGAGCCACCGTTTCCTAAAGATGGTTAAGCAAATCCAGCCAGAAGGCCCTTATCATTTTATTGGTTATTGCTCAGGTTCTGTTGTCATTCACGCGTTGGCGAAACAGCTGATAGGACAGAATGAAAAAGTGGGGTACATCGGGCTTATTGATGCGCTCTGGGTTAAAGCACATGACTATGGATTGAACGAAAAACGTTATTTATTTAGCCAAATAGAGTCCCAGGCCGAACGTATAGAGTTAGATATTGAGCGCTATGATGAATTACGTTCACTTGAAGAAAAACTATCAGTAGAAGAATTGATGCGGTTAGGGAAACAATGGAAATTGATTCCCGAAGAGGTTGACCTTGAGAGACATCGAAAAATCTTACACCAGCAGGTCAATTATGCTTGTATGGTCGATGATTACTACGCCGAACCACTGGATATAGATGTTTATCAATTTAATGCGAGCGAAGATATTACCGAGAGACTGGTAAAAATAGACTGCAAATCCAAATCAATATTTTCTGATAAGTCGTGGAAAAAGCGAATTGGAAAATACTTAGGATGGGAGCAGGCTTTTTCTCGCGGTCGTATTCATATCCATAAAGTGCCGGGCGATCATCAGTCGATAGTCACTAATCAGGAAAATCGGCAGGTACTGGGTGACATGATTTCGCAAACTCTTGGTGATAGCGGCTTACAGGGAAAAAGCAAAACCGAATTCGATTCTTTGATTCCTTTTGTCACTTATTCTGACAGTGTGGTGCCTTTAATCTGTCTGCCGGGCGCAGGGAACAGTATCACCAGCTTGAGGCACTTTATTAGCGCACTGGAGCCTGGCCGTTCCGTGTATGGCCTGCAACCTCGCGGCATTGAGCTCTCTATGCCACCTCATTCATCATTTCAAACTGCCGCGGCTGACAACCTGAAGGCAATCGCGCGTATTACGGAGAGTGGACCCATTCATTTAGTGGGGCATTCTCATGGTGGTTTAGTGGCGTTGGAAATGGCTCACCAATTAAACCTTCAGGGGCGTAAAGTCGCCTCCATTACCTTGATTGACAGCCAAACACCTCGCTTACTGGATGATGCCTGGAAACTCACGAATCAACAGGCCATGGATGATTTTGTTGAGGCAATATTCAACACGTTGAATATTCGACCTAAAAACATCTTCTGGCAGATTCAACATGGTGATGTTCTGACGGTATTAGCTTCCCTGCACCAATTGCTCGAAGCACATGGGCAAGTGCCAAAGAATAGTACGGTGGACCTTTTGACCGGCACTTTCCATACCTATCTCGCGGCTCGCCGTTGGACTTATACCTCACCACCGGCATACCCACAAAACCTGCATATCGTCTTAGCCAGCGAGACTTCACCACGTGTCTTGAAAACAGATAAAAAGCCAGTCGATCTCGGTTTGGCCTGGCAGAAAGAGATTGAGGGTATTCAGTTGGATAGAATAAATGGCAATCATTACAGCATGTTATCTGAAATTAATGGGCCTGAATTGGCACGCTGGTGGCAGAAAAACGTAGCAAAGAAGGAGTGAGCATGCTGATGAGTTCCATTATATGACTTGATAGGCAGACGAGCTAAATAGCTTAGGCAAACGCAATCCATATAACGAATTGGTAATTTTTGAATAGGAGTTTAATCATGTTTTTTATTATCGAAAATATTTTAATGCCTGAAGAGGTTTTTGAAGCCCAAAGGTTATTAAACGCAGCGAGTTTTTTGGATGGGCGTGCGACAGCGGATGTTGGATATAGCGTGAAAAACAATTTGGAAATGAAGGTGGATAAGGATTATTTGTCCGTTGTAAATTTAGTGAGCACAGCGTTAGAAAATTCGACTGAAGTGAATATGCGCGTTGTTCCCAGAGCAAGAACCAACCCTATTGTGAATCGTTACGACGAAGGAATGTATTATCACAATCATGTTGATCTTCCTATTCAAGGAGGGAGTACCCAGATGGGGAAAGCCCCTGGTCGTTACGGGCAAAACTTTCTTCGCACGGATTACTCAATGACACTTTTTCTCAGCCACCCCGAAAGTTATGAAGGCGGGGAGTTGGCTTTAGAGATCGCCGATGAGCTAAAACTGATCAAACTGCCTGCGGGGAGTGCCGTTTTTTACTCGACAGGGGTTTATCATGCGGTGCAACCTGTCCTTTCTGGTTCACGTGTTGCAGCCGTATGCTGGTTCCAGTCAATGTTCCAAAACGCTCAGGTCCGCAATCTGCATTGGCAGCAATACTGCTTAGAGAGAGAGCTTCAGCAACAAGGGGCTCACGATCTCGCGGATCAAGCCTCCGCAGTCCGTAATAATCTAATACGGTATTTGGCCGTGATTTGATAATGATTTTTGACCGCTTCTTGTGAAGGGGTTTGGTGCTTAATGCTTTTTATTTAACAAACGTTATCAAGAGATTTGAATGATGAAACAAAACACTTTTATCGATATGAGAGAAGAAAACGAAAAGATAGCAGATAACTTTTCTTATATAGAGGTGGATAGAAAAGATATTGATGGGGATATTATATCCGACCTTATTCTTAATGGGGAGCGAAATGGCAGTGTGCTCTATGTGATACGCAACGCTTTTACACCTGATGTTGCTCAATCATTAGTTGCTTCATTTGATGCAAAACTAGACGAAACTCAAGGCGGGAACCGACCTTATGATGGTTATGTGAACGCCGCTCAAATTGGTGCGACGCAATTTTTGTTAAAAGGCGAAGAGTATGTAAAAGGTGTAACTGAAAACAACTTAAATCTTGTTCCTGTTGTGAATTCGTTGCGGGATGAGGAAGTTGAGTCTATTTTTTTGACCCGCTTTTTGGAGCAGGTTTTTATTCAGAAAGGAATCCACTTTGGTCCCGCCAGATTAAAGGGAGGGTATAGTTCTTTTATTTCTTTACGCCGCTGGTTGGATAATGGGGAGATGTCTCTTTGGCCGCACGACGATTATGCTCAGCTGTCTATCGCCATGCAAGATAATTTTGAGATTGCTAAAACGCGCCGGGACGTTGTGTCGTTTAATGCTTGCGTGGAAGCGGCTAAAGGCGGAGGCATGTTAAAGGTTTGGAATTATAAACCGAATGAAAATACTCGACGTCGACTTGGTGTAGAGGGAAAAGGCTACCCTTATCCTCTGGAACTGCTTGAAAACATCGAGGCATTAGAAGTCAAGCTTAACCAGGGAGATGTGTATTTTTTAAATGCGAGCTACTTGCATGGCGTGACTAGCGTCTCCGAAGGAAGAAGATTTAGTGCAGGTAGATTTATTGGCCATATTGGTGACCATAAAATTGTGTATTGGACTTAATAAGAACTGTGGGCTATGCCATTAAATTGATGAGTTCTGAAATAGGTTAGTGCTTTTCAGACTAAACGCCCGATAAATTTCATGGGGCGTTTAGTCTTTGCCATGTAGTGAAGGGGATTAAGGGGGCTTTGTTGAAATTGTAATTAGTCGCAATCAGATCTGACACTGAACCTTGAAAGGTTGAGAGTTACCGACTTTGCTATATGGGTATCGAATCCTTATACAAAATACGAGGTAACTCTCATGCTTAATATTAACAACTCTATTATCAAATACACATCCGGTTTACTGAATCTGGCTAAAGGGCTGGGTAATGTCTCGAAAGCCTGTCAGATGATGGGGGTATCACGAGATACTTTCTATCGTTATCAGGAATTGGTTGCCGAAGGTGTTGTCCAAAGGAAAATAGTCAAATGAAGTGCTTAAAACGTAAGGGATAGCACGTTATCCCCTAAGTTTAGTTTGTATGTGATATTTTCCTTTTTTTAATCTATTGATAATTGTTTCGATAATTAAAATAAGTCATATTGTCGCGTTAATGTTTTAATTCATGCTCTGCTGAATTCAGGTCTTATATTCACATAACTAACACAGCACTTATGACCTATATCACAAAAAAGTAAATTATTTAATGCCATTTCAGTCAATATGTCTTATATATAAATCGCTATACTTTCATGTTTATATCGATATCCTTTTCAGGGTAATAGACGATATTTAATCATTATAGAAGCCTCAAGGGTCGCAACCGTTGAGGCTTCGCTACTTATTGTAATGGCAATAAATAGTTCATAAAAACAGTTAGTGAAATTTTTCATCTGGTTCGATATCTTATTTAAATAATCTTATAAAATTGAGGTTCACGTATATACCCTGCGTATTTCGTGGAATATGAATCTTTATGATTTTTAATTTTTTACAATGGGGAAAATCGATTTGGCTGATTTAACTTAAATGTTAAGGTTGGTTTTTTCGTTATTTAATTAATAATGAACATAGTTAAATTAAAACATATTGAATATGTTCTGAAATGGATTAAAAGAAGTGATGAACGATACCAATGAAAAGGGTAAGAGCAGGAAGAATAAAAAACACGCTGACTATTTTATTCCTTACAAAAAAACGTATGATTTACGTTTAAATAAAAGGGAGCCTAATTTAATAAACATATTGATACAGACTCAAGGTTATGAATATGGCTTTTTTACCGTATTAGGTGTCCGCCCTTTATCTCAACGGAGTGACGGAAAAAGTAATGCTATTTATGTCGTCAGGTGTTGGTGTGGTAAATATTCTGTCAGGACATTAAAAGCCATTAAAAACCCGAATAATGTTAATGATATGTGTGAGCATTGCCTTCACCTGTTTAGTCAAAGGCGTAAAGAAACCTTTCGCACGACAGGAAAAGATATAGATTTATCGGAATTAACAGGAATTAAATATAAAAATCCTTTATAAATTAAATAGTAAGAAAACAGAGTCCACTTTGAAATTGAATTCTTGGAGTACACCTTATTCCATACGTGAGAGCAGCCCAGCTTAGATGCCGTTTCAGTAATTAAACTGCAAGGAGTATTTTTGCGTTAAATAATGTGCCTGATTTCATCACGCCATAATAGGCTAATCGTAAGAGCTTACATATTACTACATTTTCAGAGAGAACGCCAGACAAGTATTTTGGGGTATAAGCTGCCGCAATACAAGAATATAAAACGCTTGCTGGTTAGCAGTGTAGATAAGGATGCCGTGAATGAGAGTGAATAATGCCGGCACAAAGGCCACAGGTGCGAGCAGATATCAATGGATTGGAAGGAAAAAACAAAGTGTCAAGGGGCAGAATAAGTGATGAACACAAAACATCAACAGTTCCTAACTTTTTGTCAATATGATATTGACTCTGGTGTTTTGATGATCTAATTTTGTAATCGAAATGTTAATTATTTATTTAATATTTTAATTTGATTTAATTGATATAAATAGGAAAATATTATGCAAAACCTTAAAAACAATCAAAACGTTGAATCTGTTGATCCCAAAAAACAAACACAAAAATTTTCACTTAATGTTAAGAAAAAATCCAATCAGGAAGAACGTCGTGCTCTAGGCGCTCTGGTCAAATAATTCTTAAAGTAAACATAAAGGCTGTTGTTGTTGGTGGCAGCCTTTTTATTTTGGCATGAAATGAAAGTTGAGGAGAAGGTTCATGGACTGTCCATACCTAAAGTATTTTTCTGCACTTCACGAACAACCAACGGCAATAAAAATAGTTACTAATGATGTAGATATTACTATTGAAACCGAAAAACCACAGCAGCTTAAAAATTTGCTGTTAGATATGGATGGAAATAATACGATTGGTACCTTGTCTAAAAAATATCATTACGATGAAAAAGAAATTCGCGATTTATTGTTTCATCTAATTGATGCAAATGTAGTAAAGATGGAAAACATACCTTCAAGTAATACGGTCGACCCTCAGAATTTTGCAAAAATGTGCCGAGAAATTTTCCCTAAATGGAAAAGAGATGTGTTTACTCTTGACTTTTGGCATGATCTAACTACTGGGATATTATCTAGATCAGCTTTCGCTGGGTGGCTGTTAGAAAATTTCTATTTTATCGAGGGAGCGACTAAACGTCTCTCATTAGTCACTATGGCTGCTAACGAGAATAAACAAATTCGAGCTCTTTTTTCTCAGCATTTCATTGAAGAATATAACCACCATATGTTTTTTATGAAGGCACTCAAACGCTTAGGTTTTACCAAAAAACAAGTTCTGAATCACCAGCCACTACCGAGCACAATCGCCATTATTAATCATATGCGTGAATGTGGTCGTAGAGATATTATCTCTTATGCCACATGTTCGGCATTTCTTGAATCTACAGGTGGAGATCGTAAAGAGGGTATGGTGTTTTATAACTCTCTTATCCAATACTACGATAAAGAAAATAAAGGGATAGTCCAGCCTTTAATTGAACATGCATATTTGGATGAAGAGTACGGGCATAATGATTGGTTGGAGAAAGTTTGTATTTGTATCTCAACATTGGAAAAAGAGCGGGCCAATGATGCTATCAAGTCGGCAGAGATATTGGTCGAAACGTTAAAATTATGGACGCATGATATTCAAGCCCACTATAGAAACATATCTTTCAATGAGATCATCAACCCTTTCCATTATCGTTAAGTCAGGAGTTATTATGACAAATCAAGTGGATAGAATATTAACTCCAGATTCATTACCTAAATGCCTTCCTCAAGCCACTTTAATGGTAAAAGGTCACGAAGCAATCCTCAGCGTACCCGGTAATGATTATACCTTCTCTGGCAAAAGTGCGGAAATGATCCAAGGAATTTTCAACCTTCTTAATGGTACTAATACAGTTGATATAATTTCACAGAAAACATGCTGCGCATCAGAAGATATTATCAGCCTGCTGGATTATCTGTGTGGTGAATCTGTGCTAATTGATATAAATAATGAAAATAAAGGATCTCTTACTGGTTATCAGTTAGTTGAATTAGTGAAACAAGAAGTGGTTTTTTGGCGGCAGCATATTAATAACCAAATATTTTGGGAAAAGGTGCACAATGGTACTTGCTCTGAAAGGCAAATTTTAGGTTGGGGTGTTGAATTTTATCACTATGTAGATGCTGCCAATGAATATATGGCTGCTGGAGTTGCATATTGCCGCGAATCGATTGATATTCGTCAGAAAATCGCAGCTCATTACGCTGAGGAAGCAGATCATGGGGAAATTTTCCTACAGGGGCTAATGCAGGATGGTTTACCAGCAACGCTGGTGAAAAAGGCCCTTCCGCTACCAAGTACGCGGGCACTGATCAATTATCTTAATGAAGTGGCAATGGAAAGCTCTTTAGTATACACCGCAGTATTCTCATTAATGCAGTCTGACGGCAAGAGTTTCAGCACAACTGGTTTGAACGAATACTATTCCCAGTTGATTCAGTTATATCCTTTTGCCAAGGGCATGTTTGGTTCTTTTCTTAAACATGCTTTGATTGATGCTCGGTTAGACCATCAATTTTCTATTTTTGAAAACCTTTATGCAAATGATGAGATTATTTCTCATCGTGAGGTAAAGCGTACATTTGTCACTATTCGCCAACTTGTTAATTATTTCATTCTCTATTACGAGTACCTATTCGAATACTATGGGAAAGAGGATTCTCAATTACCGAGGCGTGCACCACAAGTCATTGACTTCCTATTGTCTGATAACAAGGAGTAGCATCAATCATGCAAGATTGGGAACTGCGTGCAAAACGTGCCATTGCGGGTGGAACAACTCATGATAGTTGGGCTTCCGCACACCCCATAGTATTTAAACGTGCTAATGGTGCTTATAAGTGGGATACCCGCGGTCGACAATACACCGATTTTTGGATGGGACATGGAGCGTTAATTTTGGGTCATAATCATCCAGCCGTGATTCAAGCAATTACTACTCAGTTAAATAGTGGCACGCATCTTTCCGGTAATCACACCTTGTTAGTGGAATGGGCTGAAAAAATAATTCAAATGGTGCCCAGTGCTGAACTAGTCAGGTTCTGTGCATCTGGTACCGAAGCTACGTTACTGGCATTGCGCTTGGCTCGAGCTTATACCGGTAAACCTTATATCATGCGAATTGATGGGCATTTCCATGGTTGGCACGATGAAGCACTTTCAGGTGTTGTAGATGGGTGGCCAACTGGCTCGCATCCAGATTCTGCCAATTACCTTCAATTAGTACCACCGTTCGATCTGGAAGCCGTGGAAGCATCTTTAGTGGAAGGAAAAACTGCGGCAGTTATCTTAGAGCCGGGGGGGAGGTAGCAGTGGTACTCTTCCATACGATAGACAGTATTTGCTGGAGTTACGAAATATTACCCAGCGTTACGATACCCTACTAATTTTTGATGAGGTGATGAGTGGGTTTCGCTATGCACCGGGTGGCGTACAACAGTTATCTTCCATCATGCCGGATATTACTACATTGTCTAAAGTGCTATGTGGTGGATTACCCGGTGGCGCAATAGCCGGTTCTCAGATGATTATGTCCTGTTTTGAAGCTGGGAATAATACTAAGGTACTTCATACCGGTACGTTCAACGGTAATCCATTATCCGCCAGTGCTGGCTTGACCACTTTGGCCATTGTGGCTGATGGAACTATTCAAGAGACACTAAATAAAAACACAGTGATGTTTGTGAATACAGTAAATGAAAAAGCTAAGCAGGTTGGCATTGATGTACAACTGTTTCATCAATCATCGATCTTTCACATATTGATTGGGGCGCAAAAAGAAGGGGTAGATATTTCTCCTTCTGAAGATGCGTTTTGGATAACGCAAAAAAATGCAGCTATTTATAACGAACTAAAAGTACTCCTTACTCAGCATGGCATCGACATGCACAAGTCTCATGGTTGGCTCAGTACTTGCCACACGTATGACATTCTTGAAGATGCGGTGGATAAATTCCATATGGCGTTTGTTAAGTTATTAAACCAAAACAGAGCAATGGGCTTAGCGGATTGAGTGGGAGGAAGCATGATAGATATTGTTAACTTTATTAATGGCAGACATGTCAAAGCAACGAGTGGGGATAGATTATTTTCAATCAATCCGTCGACGGAAGAACGCATTGCCCAATTTAACGTGTCTTCGTCTACTGATGTTGATTCCGCAGTGTATGCGGCCAGAATAGCCTATGAGCAGGGGTCATGGCCACGACTGACGGTAGAAGAGAGGGCATCGTACCTGCATATGATTGCAGATGTGTTAGAGGATAACTTGTCTCTATTTGCTCAGTATGAATGTGAAGATACGGGTTTCTTATCGAAAATGTGTTTACATGGTCATCTTCCGCGTGCAGTAGAACACTTTCGTTTTTTTGCAGAAGAGGGCAAGCGCTTCTTTGGCAGTGCTATTCCAATAGGGAATTCCTACATTAATTTTACTCATAACGTTCCTGTAGGTGTCGTTGCTATCATGACACCATGGAATGGCCCATTATCTGTTTCTTCAATTAACTTAGCTGCTGCGCTGATCGCTGGTAACACTGTGGTTTTGAAACCCTCAGAATTGGCACCAATCACGGTTTCTTTACTTGGTCAAATAATTGCAGAAATCGGTCTACCTGAAGGAGTAGTCAATATCGTACATGGGGCAGGTCAGCCGACTGGAGAGGCACTTATTCGACATGCTGATATTGATTTATTATGTTTTGTTGGAGGCACTCAAGTTGGAAAAGATGTCTTAAGATATTCGTCGGGCACATTGCGGCGTTCGTTGTTGGAATTAGGGGGGAAATCTCCTACGGTGGTGTTGGCGGATGCAGATATTGATGCGGCGTTAGACGGCGCATTAGTATCTGCTTTCAGCAGCAATGGGCAGGTGTGTACTGCGGGATCTCGCATCATCGTCGACAAAACAATCGCCAAAACTTTTAGCTGTCAGTTTATTGAGCGAACTCAGAATATTCGTGTAGGTGACCCATTTGATGGAACCAGCGAAATTGGACCAATGATTAGTGCAAGTCACCGAGAAAACATACTGAAGGCCATCACTCAGGCACAGCAAGAAGGCGCTAGTTTGTGTGCTGGTGGGATTGTGCCTATGGATTGCTATCGGGGGTTTTACATTGAGCCGGCTGTTCTAACTGGGGTGCATCCTCAAAGTTCATTGGCTACACAAGAGATCTTTGGGCCAGTCGTAGCAATTTTTATCGCCGAAAACGAAGAACATGCTCTCTCTTTAGCTAATGATTCCAAATTTGGCCTTGCAGGAACAGTATGGAGTACAAGCGATTCAAAAGCATTGTCTTTTGCCCGTAAAATGCAGGCGGGTAATATAGGTATAAATACACCGTATATCAGGGATATTCGTTGTCCATTTGGTGGTTTTAAACAAAGTGGTATTGGGACTGTAGGCGGTTATTGGAGCTTAGAACAATATACCCAAACACAAACTCTATGTTTGCCCCTTAATAGTTATACACTGCCCAGATATGGTGCTCTGAAATGACATACGACAATCAGGTTTTAGTGGTTATATAAAACAGAAACCGTGTAGCGGAGGAACATTTTGGAAAAGGCCATATGGAAACATAAGCAGTTTCGAATGCTATTTTCAGGAGCACTGTTTTGTCATTTAGGGGGGAAAGTTTATGAGCTAGCATTACCGTTATTAATCTACGATATCACCCGTTCATCGGAAATTATGGGCTGGATGCGTGCTGCCGAGTTTCTACCTTATATTCTCCTGGCCGCAGTGATTGGAGTTTTGATTGATCGAGTGGATCGTAGAGTTTGGTCTCAATGGATGATTGCAGGACAGGTTGTGTGTTTGCTGGCTAGTTGGTTAGCTA
Source organism: Xenorhabdus anantnagensis (assembly GCF_028598555.1). Lineage (GTDB taxonomy): Bacteria > Pseudomonadota > Gammaproteobacteria > Enterobacterales > Enterobacteriaceae > Xenorhabdus > Xenorhabdus anantnagensis. The sequence goes on along the minus strand of NZ_JAQRFN010000043.1, from coordinate 2,591 downwards.
TCGAGTTAAGTTCAAACCCATTGTGGGTGTTATTCCCTTGTGCCTTCTTTATGATGGCATTTAACTTTGGCTACCTTAACGCCAGAATGGGAATGCTGAAACATGTATTACCCGAAAAGTTGCAAGGTGCAGCTATCTCTAGTGTGAGTTCACTGAATAGCCTGTTCCAAGCACTTGGTCCTTTGCTGTCGGGTGTGATTATTTTATTCTCATCCTCCCATATTACCTTTCTATGGATAGCATTATTTCTGTGTATTGCTTGGTGTTATTTGTTCAAAATGCCGTACGAAAAAGAGGTACTCAGAACTACCGAAAATGAAAATATAAGAACGTCTATCGTTAAAGGTTGGCAGATATTACAAGCCAATATTCCATTATATCATATGGCTCTGGCTATCATGGTATTAAATACTTGCTCAATGGTGTTTTCTTTGCAAGCGATCTATTATGCCAAAACTTCTCTGGCCATGAACGCTGTTAACATTGGCTACATGGTATCTGCGGGCGGAATAGGCGCGATACTAGGCTCGTTACTGGCAGTTCGTCTACGAAACCGATTTGGTTTAGGATTAGTGTTAATTGTTACTATGACCATTCAGGCAGTTGGCTATCTTTTGATTCTATTTCTTCACCATTCTGTAATGTTGATTTTTGCTTTCTTCTGGGCGAATTTCTTCGAAATAATCACAGCTCTTCTTGTTTACACTTACCGTCAAGAAAGTGTCAAAGAAGAGAATCTAGGAAGAGTAATGGGTATTACTGGCACAATATTTAAATTAGGCTTACCTTTCGGTTTGTCTATTTCGGGGTATGTGATTTCGAGGGGGGGGGTAGATCTGCTGTTTATCGCTTGTGCAGTGATTCAGATTAGTACAGGGCTTGCGTGTTACCTGAGTCCAATGGTGAGAGTGAAATAGTCTACGGTAACACAGATCTATTGGTGAACACCTTAATCGCCAGTGCCAATATGACGCTTTTTCATATAATTAGCCAATTTTACGTTGTCACTCTGTGTACTGTTTTCTAACGCCGTATAAACACCACGTTGGTCATCTTGACTTCTATGCTGGCCGAGCTTTTCTTTAGCCTGAATTTCGTCAAGCCAGATTTTGAACCCAACTATCGCTTTCATTTTCTGATTGAGGTAAGAGTCTGGCATCAGTTCTTTGTTTTCTATCAGGTTAGGTTCAAAGGTATTGACTAGGGTTTCCATGACCCATTTTGTCTCTTCGTTTCCCAGGATTTCGGCTATTCCATAGCAATGTACTGCTGAATAATTCCAAGTGGGAACAGCATGTTGTGCTTTATACCAAGTTGGTGAAATATAAGCATGTGGTCCAGTAAAGACCACTAATACTCGCTGGCTATCAAATTCTTTCCAGTGCTGATTAGTTTTGGCTACATGCCCATATAACACCCCCATCTTTCCTTCTTCAGGGGCAAAAACAAAAGGAAGATGGGTGCCTATTAGTGAAGGAGAAATCAATAATCCAAAGCTGTTGTTGATAATAAAGGTCGACACGCTGTTTTGATCGGTCATTTCCATTTTCTTTGGTATATACATTGTCGTTGTTCCAATTAAGTAGTTATAGCGGTATGGTAATTACGTCATTTTGTCATGTCTGCCTGGATTATGAACTGATGTGAAGTTATTTTCATCAAGAAAATAATGACGTATTCCCTCACAGCCTGTCATCAAACAAAAATTTGACCCCACTCGATCCAATCGATACAGTACTTAACTGTTATCAATGATCTTATCGCCTGCAAAGATCACCCATCGGGTGGCGAAACAAATCTATGGTCCTCCCCGTTTTTGCAACACTCATTTTGATGTATGGTTGGCTTGCTTAAATCTATCCGGCGTCTCTATGAGTATGGATACCCGCGCCACGATGAGTTCTGCGCCTGATGAACCTTAAAAACTCCCCGGCTTCAATGAGCCATTTTGTTTCTTAGGTTATTCATCAGGCCGATTGGCCGTTCATGTCATCAATAATCAGTCTTCGCAAAACCAGATAGGTAACGTGTATTTCACTGTTTAATCATCAAGTTATTGAATCAGTCAGCCTCTATTAGGCCTGATACTCATTTTGCCGAGTAGTGATTGCCCAGGCTATTCGTGCCAGCTTATTAGCCAGTGCACAGGCAACCACATTCGAATGTTTCTTGCTCAGTTGTGCCTGAACCCACTCGGCCAGTCTCCCATGCTGATGCTCAAGCCGCATCATAAACGCCCGGGCGCATTGAACCAGCAATCGGCGCAAATTTTTGTTGCCGCGTTTGCTGATACCCAGCAGAGTCGGTTTTCCCCCTGTACTGTATTGTCGGGGAACAAGCCCCATCGAAGCAGCAAAATCCCGGCTGCATGAAAATTGTTTTCCGTCACCAAGCTGGGATGAAAGTAGGCTGGCGGTAATGGGTCCCACCCCCGGTATTGTCATCATGCGTTGAGTTGCATCGTCCGCTTTGATGGACTGTTTTAATTCTAATTCCAACGTGGTTATTTGCTCGACAAGATAAAGGTCGTGGGCATGTAATTTCATCAGCAAACGGCTCAGATAATCGGGCACGTCGTGTTCTGCCAGAAC
>NZ_JAQRFN010000042.1 GCF_028598555.1 Xenorhabdus anantnagensis | reverse complement strand
ATATGGAAAGAATGCTTGCCGAGGTCGATACCAATAAGGGTGACGTTTTGCATGATGGACTCTCCAGAAAAAATACTCTATAAAGAGTATGGTTCACAAGGTGGGGAAGACCATCTCATTAACTCCTGTAGCCTGAAAGGGAGAGCAAGCATTGCGGTACATCTGCGCACTTTTGGAAGCAGATATTGTCGGACACCTAAACCCTCGTCTGGCGATGAAAGTTTCCCGGTCTCAAAGTGAAATCGGCTTATCCTCCAATAAAGACAGAACTTTCTCTGTCTCACACTGATCGATACCTTTTTAACCGGTACAACATTCACCTACGTTTTCAATTCATCACGATAAACGTCCCGAAAACTGTGCGGCGTCACTTGCGTTAAAGCGCAGCGATTACCAAGTGACGCCGTTAGGCGACCAACGTCCAAAGCACGTCCGGTCTGGCTTTATAACCCATTTGACCCCCGAATTACCCAGTGAAACCGCTCGAAAGAGGCCATTAATTGACATTCTGTTTGATTAACGAACGATCGTCCGGTCTGGTTTTCAACCCGCTGCCTGGCAACAGGCTGATGCAGTAAGAAAGGAGAAATCACACCACGTCATGATTAATGAGGCGTTCATCCTGACTAACATCAGGCACTGAACGGGGAGTACTCCACCGCCGTGCTCAGCACGTCGCGAACTCCTGCAAAAACTCAACGCAATTTTCCCCTGCTACACATTATCTGACGCACCACGGAACGGTGAACCTTAACCGACACGCAGGGACTGGTTTAAAAACGAATGAAAAATAAGCAAATTAGCGGGAGATGCGGGAATGGCGCAGAAATCGGCACGTTCGAAAATCGAACGGTTCAGAAAAGAATTTATCACCCATGCCCGAAACGGGCGCGGAAGTTTTGCCACCGTTGTGGATCGTGAGCGGATTGCCCGGCAATTCCTTAACTTTCTGAAAGACCATGGCATCAGGCTTCGACAAATGGACAGCCTCAAGGCCAAATATATTGAGCGCTATATTGCTGAGCGTAAGGCCAACAAGATCAGCCACCGTACCCTGCAAAATGAGATGTCAGCACTGCGGACGATTTTAAGGCAGGCGGGCAAGCATAAACTGGCCGCACCGGATAACGCCCGTCTGAGTAACCGGGCACTGGGTATTGTCGAGACGAGTCGCACAGGCACTAAAACGGCATTAATGCCTGTGGAATTTCAGGCGGTTTTCCAGCAGGTTGAGCAAAAAGACCGGAATGTCGCCGCGGTGATGCAACTGGCGTATGTGCTGGGACTGCGTACTAAAGAAGCGGTGGAAGCCTATAAATCATTATCGACCTGGAAAAAAGCACTGGCGAACGGTCATGCGTCTGTGCGGGTGGTATTTGGCACCAAAGGGGGACGGCCGAGGCAGACGGCTATACTGGATCGCGAAGCCCTGCAACACGCTATTGCCTACGCCGAGCGCGAACAGGCAGGGCGCAGTGGCAGATTGATTGATAAACCCACCATCCATCTGACGTAAAGATTGGCTGGTCAGAAGACAGCAAGAAGTGTGTGCTTTTGGTTAATGGTTATCCGCACGGTGTGTTTAATTTCGATACAAAAAATGGATACTGCCGGAGCGGCTTCTCACCCCCAATTAATCAGGAGTGGTCTATTTCAGGGCACGAGTGGAATGATGCCGTTGATAATTTTTTCAGATGACTCATGAATAGGTTATTGCTGAACTCCCCATTGGCTAGCATGCCGTGGTGTTAAATATCCGTTTCTGGCAATGTCGGTAATGAGCGAATAGCCGACTTATAGCAGAATCATATTAATATGGCATAATGTCTGGATTCCAATAACAAGGGATAAAGTAAGATGGGCTACGGTTTGGATTTTCGAAAGAGAGTACTGGCTTACAAAGACAAGCATTCGTTGACTTTCGAACAAACGAGTGCCCATTTTGACATTTCTATGCGTACCTTATTTCGGTGGAGTCATAAAATAGAGCCTTGTATGACCCGTGATAAACCGCCCACGAAGATCAGTGATGAGGCACTTATCGCGGATGTTCAACATTTCCCTGATGACTATCAATGGGACAGAGCAAAACGCTTAGGTGTCTCACAGTCTGCTATTCATTACGCGCTGAAACGGCTTAAAATCACCTTCAAAAAAACACTCAACCTTCGCTGTATGACCTGGAAATCCAGAGAAAGCTGGATGCGCTGGAATTAGCGGACAAACTGGGTAATGTCGAATGTCGCTGAAGCCGTACAGCAGAGTGGCTGCTCCCGTGACACGCCCTATCGTCATCGTAAGCTACTCAAAGAAAAAGGGCCGGAAGCTCTCAAACGCCTCTTTAATCCGGCATTACATCATAACAATCGGACGGCCCGGGAAAGAGAGGAAAGGGTGATTGCTTTTTCATTGGAAAATCTGCATCTGGGCTAGGTACAGGTATCGGCCCAGGTGCGAGAAAAATATCAGATAACCCTCAGTCCGAATGGGGTGAGGCATATCTGGCTACGGGAAAAAATGAATACCAGTGCCTTGCAGGTTGAGAAAGCCAGAACATCGCTTGCTATCGTATTATGATGATCTTCGGTTGAGTAATTAAGCCGGGAGTAGGTATACTGAAACGACAAAGTCCTTCGGTAATTAGTCTGTCAGTCTCCCTCGGTAATCACACTAATATATACCGCCTACATACCACCTTCATCTACACCTTTACCTATAACCCTAATTTCTTTTTCGACTAACCGTCCAATTTCTTTGCTATTGCGGATAACTGACGATGTTCTTTCGATCAATGCATTAATTTCACCTTGTAACTTGTCAGGCATTAAATCTTTCATGTCGTCAAGTAAACACCCGTCTATAATTATCTTAGATAATTCTTGAGATGATTTTATAGTTTCTAGTAAATCGGAAACATAAGGCTTGAATATAAAGCCTTCTGCCTCATTGATAGATATGAGCTTTTTATCTAGGGCATGCAGCACCCCCAAAACTAAAAGACTAATAAATTTCCCTGCATGTTTGTCTTCAATATGGTAACTAAGTTTCATATTTTGTTACTCCAGCCATGTACAACTTTTACATTAAACACTAGGCCACTTCTACTTTCAAAATAATGAATAGAGACTTTTTGTCCGTTAACTAATCCATCTTTATAAACTTTATACCATTTCCCTGGTTCTACGTCCCTTCGTAATTCCGCCAATAATTGGCTATTGTCCATAGGACGTTTCGTGGTTCCATTTTGTCTATTTATAAACCCTTTAGGATATTGTGGTGCATTCTTGATTGATTTGTAAGTATGCTTAATACTACTTGGTCTATGTTTATTCGGAGTTTTCGGAGTTTTTGGCGGTTTTGGAATCTTAATGAATGAGATTTGATGTGTGTTTGTCGCCGTATCTGGCGTTTGAAAGCTGTGCCCCGAAAAGGGAAGTAATACCAATACAAGGCTAAATAAAACTTTTGCAAGTCGCTTCATAATGTTCAATATCCTCAATATAAGTCAGCCGGTTTTAGGTATTCTCACAACAGAATTAGAATGACTCTGGTGTCATATGAAGCATTATATAGATACCCAACTAAACGGAATTAAAACCAGAGCCGATTTGTTTCGGATAAAATATGAATAAAAGATAAATGAAGTTGATTATTAAAAATTATATGGTGAGTGAAATCTTTGAATTTATAATCCAACTATCTAAGAATCCTAGGTGGTTCAAAATCTCGCTTGATCACGGACAACGCCATTTGATAACGGATAACGAACCCAAGTCTACGCATCGCGTGGCCTTTTCTATTTATGCTACCGCAATCACTCACAGAACCTCAGCATCTCCTATTGTGGCTGGCATAATAGATTATTTTTTTTAAAAAATTTCTTTATATCTTTTATTGTTGAAATTGCAGAGAGATATAATTCCTCATTATTGTTTTCTTGTAATTAATTATTTTTTAATGGGGTGATTTCTGAATAATAATTATTAATTAGTTTCTCAAGTTTTCTTTTATCGTATCTTGAGAGTCGTCTCATGAGTTGCTGTATTTTTTGATTAGGTAATACATGGGCTAAGGTGAATGAGTGTAGTTCTAACCATTCCAATATCACATCAAAACTTTCAATAATTGGTTCAGCAAGTGCATTAAACTCTTTTCGTTTATCACGCCCATTGTGCTAATGCGATGGATTATGCGTATGGACAAATACACTAGTCCCCCTGCTTACGGATGGGCGTTTTTCCGGCACAATCTATGTGAATAAAATTGTGGGTGACGTTGTGTCTGTCACATTGGGGAATGTCTCACTGGGAAATCGTGACAGTGTCTTTTTTCATAAAAGACTCAATGAAGCCATGCCGTTTGAGCGGATTTTTATTTATGGGGGCCGATAATGACCCAACGGTATTTTGGATCGCTGGGCGGTGGTGGGAGCGCAATTGTTTCGGTATATGTTAATAATAAGCATGTGGCCGGGCAGGATTTTACCATGGGGCCTCCAGATAAAAACCCGCAATATATATCTGGCACGCTGTTTACACCCCCCATTGTCATCCCCGCCAATACAACCCCCCACTATTACGTTTAACCGTCTGGCAGATGATTGCCGGGACGCTTTTCAGGCAGGACAACGAGTCAATGGAGTCAACTTTTTTTTAGCATATTATAGAAGAAAATCCATCATCCTATTGGAGCAAGGACAAAAGAAATTCCTTAAACTACTTTTGAAGTATTCTAAGAAAAAACTCAAGGTAGATAATGAACTGAAGTAACTGTTATTCATTCTGCCAAGTTTATCACACAATACAGAGGTAATTTTGCAACAAACTCGGCAAGATGAAAATTTGGATGACCTTAGCTAAATATTCCAAAGGAAGATAGTAAAGGTATTTACCATTTTACGGAAATGAGCATATTTATACTTTTATATAACGAGTGAGCAAAAAGGCTATCATCGTAGCAAAAATCGAAAGTAATACACATATAATAAAGCCACTATCAAGACTGACCATTATACCTAATAATGGTCCAAATACTGCTACACCTATTGCTCCACCAACTTGTCGTGAAGTATTAAACGCGGCAGAAGCAGCACCATGAAGATTTGGAGATACAGTACTTAGAGTCTGTGAAGTCATTGTTGGAACCAACAACCCAGAAGAAAATCCCGCTGGCATGAGCGCAAGCAAAGTACACCACAAAGGCATTTGCAAATAGCCCAAAAGCAAGATAACAATCAAAGATAGAGTGAGAACTGATTGCCCTAGATACAACACATAAACACGATTCCTATAGGCAGCAATGCGTGCTGCAGAAAGATTTCCTACTGCAACTAGCCCTGTCATTGGTAAGAAGCTTAAACCGCTTATCATCGGAGATAATCCTCTACCTTGCTGGAATTGAAAACTCAAAGCAAAAAGCAGCCCATAAAACATAAAATTGAATAGAGCACCTTGTATTGTAGATATTAGAAAGATACGATTATGGTAGATATCTCGTGGCAAAAGTGGGGCAGAAACTCTTTTTTCAACAATGGAAAAAGCTATGATGCCTACCAACATAATAACAAAAGAAATGATTATCCAGGTATGTGACCATCCGAGTGTAGGAGCTTCAATAAGTACAAAAACTAAACCAGCTATACTCATAGTCGCAGTCAACTGTCCCAAAATATCAAGTTGCCTTGCCTTTTCATCCAATTGGGGTAACTTCCATAACCCTATAAGTAATACTGGCACACAAATAAAAACGTTCACCCAAAAAATAGAAGTCCAGCCAGCTACGCTAATTAAAACTCCGCCAAGAAATGGTCCAGCAGCTAAACCAATTCCTCCAGCTGCAGCCCAATATCCAACAGTTTGATGTCGTTTAGTATCACTTACCTGTGTTCTAGTTGCTAAAGTCAAACTGCTAGGTAAAATAAGCGCAGCGCCAATACCTTGAACTATTCTGCTAATGTTCAAAATATCGATATTACCTGAAAGTGCACAAATTACAGAAGCACTAAGAAAAAGTAAAATTCCGAAAAGGAATACACGTCGAGGCCCTAAAGAATCTGCTAATGCACCAGAACCTAACATTACTGCAGCAAAAGAAAGTGTATAACCATTAATAACCCATTCTAGCTGTGAACGACTTGCTGTCAGATGGTGTTCAATAATCGGTAGAGCCAAATTTACAATAGTAGTATCAACAAAAACGATGAATGAACTAACGAGAGCAAGAACTACAGCAAGCCGTTGCTTAGAAATAATAAGCTCTTTTTTCACACAATATCTCCATGTTAAATCTCGATATTATTGATATATTAACTAAATATCATTATGTCATCATAAGACTGGAGCTTATACAGCTATAGCCTAATAAGCTTTGACTTAAATCACGAGCGGACTAATAATGGAATAAGTAGATATTTTATCAATCATTCCGCAGATATATTTTTAATAAACATAATCTTTATGCTTTTGGCATAACATAAAATTTAATCGCATATAATAAATTTCGAATAAAGTGAGTATATCAGTTTTATTACGTTTCTCATAATTACATCATAAATAGATAATTTTCTCACCCTGAATATAATTCGGTTACGTTATTATAGCAAATATTTACTTTTTAGCTCTAAATATTAACTTATTGAAAGTATAATTTAACTTAATTTAATTGATGTTAGCAACCTTTTCTTTGTTCTAAGAAATTATATTTTAGATTGTTTTGAACTAATGATTTGGTAATACCTCACATCAATCTGGATTCAGATTTGATGTGAGTTTTAGCATTGCCAAATTAGAACTAATTTATAGTATTAAAATGAAATTTCCGTAAAAATATAAAATTAAATACTGGATAATAAATGCAAATTAATTCTCTTATCCTTTACTTTATGCTAACTTAATATAAACCAATTGGTTATAGTATCATTGACCAAAACGAGCACCTCCATCAACATAAATAACCTCAGCAGTTAAGTAGTCACACTCAATTGCAAACTTAACTGCTTGTGCAATATTTTTTGGACGCCCTGCATGACCCACTAATGTACGTTTTGATACTTTTTCCATTGTCTTTTGTCTAATATCAGGAGCAACTTTATCCCATAGTCCCGCATCAATAGTTCCTGGTGATATACAATTTACACGAGCAGGAGCTTTCTCTAGAGCTATACCTCTAGTCATACCTTCAATACCAGCATTGATTGCTGATTGTAATGTTGTATTTTCTCCTGGACGTGCAGATAAATATCCACTAATAAAGGTTAACGATTTTTTCCAAGGAATATCCCTTGCAGCTACGTAAGCAAGCCAAAGTTTATTGGTTATGGCATATTTTGCTTGTTCATCAGATAACGAATAAATTCCACCTATTGGTGTATCAGCAGCAGTAATAACTAAGTGATCATATTCTTCAGATGAAAAAAAATAATTTTTTAACGCATCAGGATTTGCAGCATCAATAGCATGATGTTTTATTCGGTGTTGAGTACTTTTCCGACGAGATAGTGTTTCAACAATGAAATGTTCTTGTAAACACTCAACCACTGATTTACCAATACCTGAAAGTCCACCAACAACTAAAACCCGCTCCATATTTTTTCCTTATTTATTAAATCCCGAAATATTATAAGATCGCTCAATTGGAATTATAGTAACCGAATATTGCCAAGGATACTTTAATGATATAAGAGCATTCTTTATGCCAAACTCACATGCTTTCAAAATACTCATTAAAACATCCTGAGATCGATCATTGAACGTCACAAACTCACAACGTATAGAATCTGAAGAAATAAGATTTCTTGACTCTTGTTCTTCTATAATTCTTTCATCAACGAGAGTTAGCCTATACTTGCACAATTTAGTATTAAAACCTTGCAAATTTTTAAGTTGAGAATCCAGCGATTGCATTAAACTTTCTTTAAATGGCCAAATCTCAGAGGTAATATATAATGATATAAATGGCATTAAATTTATCTCATTAATTCAAAGGTTATTATTCATGATATAGGAAGAATAAGCTTATCATGATCCAAATAGTTAATAATTTCTTCTGCAATAATTTGTAATTCTGATTCACTAAATACCTTAGCAGCACTGGATAACGTCATTGCTACCCTTCCACGAAATCGATCGAGATGAGCAACCACACTATAATTTCCTTGGCGCCGATCAACACATGTTACAATATCGCGAACGACCTCGTAAGATTCAAGGCTACGGTATCGACCATTATTTGTTACACATGGACCTAAGGAAGAATAGCATGTTTTTTTTACACCTTCTTTTGCTTTTTCATAGTGCTCTAATTGAATCTTAGTATCCTGAGAGTTTGTTAATATATATTGTTCACATTTCTGAATATATTCGATGTTATTGCATAATTCGCTTATAGGCACTTCAACTACACCAATTAAACAACCTGGATACCAGTTATTTAAGACTTTACGGCGACTATAAGCAACCCATATAGATTTGCCTTTCCGAGAGTCATTAGCCAAATGATGACGCAATAATACTGCAATAATACTACTGAGAGAAACCTGTAAACTCTTACATAAATTGTTCAGTTGTTCTGTTATTCTCGAAGAAAAAACCAATCGATGAGAACAAGAAGAAGTTATATGTGGATCATCATCTATTCTATTTGACCAAGTAGACCAACCATTAGAAATTGGTGTAAATCTTGAAAATAGATCTCCTAACATGAGGTTGGTCGTAAATGCATCAGAAATAAGATGATTTCTGCGCCATGCAAAGAAATATTTTGTACCGCAATGATATAATGTTATACGCCATAGACCGTGTTTCACTGGTTCACCCAGTTCAATCTCCAAAATCTTGCTAAGAGTGAGCTGACTAGCATAACTTATTCTCAAGCAATCAGAAGAAATAATACCTGAATATTTTTCCTCCCTCATTTTCAAATAACCAGCATCATCCACATATGGAACAGTATGTAAAATAGAATTCCTTTCTATCCACTGTGCAATGTCTTTATAGGTTGGTACCCCTTTATCAAGTTCAATAACTGTCACAACTTCCGTAGCACCTGATAAATAATTTGCAGAAGCAAAAAACCTAGTACTGACACGGTCTATATTAATCATAACAGTAAATCCTGTTATTAAGGATACTTCCTAATTCATCAACAATAAGTTCGAACCGATCATTATCTAATGCAGGTTCATTCTTCCACGCGAATCCTCGCGGGGCACCTGTGAAAAGTAAAATCTTATCGAAATGTTTCCAGCCTACCATTTTATAAACAGCATTCAGTGCTGTATCTAATGAAATCGGGAGATAGTCCATTCCTACTTTAGCAAAATAATGTTTTACATTATCACCACGATATCTCGTTACTGTAATATTCAGTGAGGATGGAGGTTGCAAACTTGGCCACCAATGATCAGAAATACTTGCCTGAGGTAATTTAGCATGAAGTATTCTAGCCGCATCCTGACGAAACTCTCCTAAGTCAGTTAGATCATTCCCGAACATAAAACCAATAAAACGACATGTCGTCCCCTTTTCCGTATCAATTAGCCAGACTAACTCCATCTCCTCACTTAATACTTTGGATTGTGTTAATGTATTTAAATTTCCATTTGCTGATGCTAAATCGCCAATTTCTCCTCGGAAAAAATAAGGTGGTACAGAGTCATCTTGTATTCCATTGCTAATATAGCTTTTTGCAAATCCATACACTCCAATACGGCCCTTTAAGTCACGAACTAGAGATGGTGATATATTTTTCATTTCCATTATTATATTTAAACCTGCATATTAATAAGAAAAGGACACGATTTTTCACGGATATATGAAGTTGCATGAAGTATCGCTGTAGATAATGCTGAATTATCTTCAGCCACTACACTTTCAGCCTGGATACCAAAACTATGAGCTAAGCTAACAAAGTCTACGGACAATTCATCAAATGTTGTGGCAACACGTGGTGATGTTGAGCGTTGACGATTCTTGGAGACGATTTTCGCATGCTCAAGTGAGTTATAGTACTGCCCATTGTTAACGACTATCAATAAGACAGGAATGTTTTTTGCAGCAGCCGTCCACAAGCTACTTGGGGTATAAAGAAAATCACCATCACCGAGAAAAGCTACTGCTAATTCCCCTGTATTATCTTCCTGGATCGCTGCTGCTGCACCAAGTGACGCCGGTAATCCATACCCTAATCCTCCCCCTCCGTTCATTCCTAAAAACTGAGCTTCATGTTTGAAATGGAAAACGAAACGAATAGTTTGATCAATTTGAGTGCTACCACCATTGACGATGCGGATATTAATAGCTGCGGCATCAAATGTATCAGATATAGTTTGTATAGCATGCTTTAATACAGAGTCAGAAAATTTCTTGCGTTCCATATAGATAGGAATAGGAGATATATGAGGCTCTACATATTTTGCTGTAGACTGTAAAAACTTAACAATATCACCCTCATAAATAATACCTGGTGACTCTATTCCTGCATCAGAAGACCAACCAGAAAGTGCTACACCTGGTGTATTTACACTAATAAAAACTGATTCTTTCAGACATTCTGTATCAATTAGTGTTCCTAAATAACTTAATGGATCGACAGTATCTAATGCTAAAACTACATCAGGGGGAGCATTTAATATTGCGGATTCTAACCGAACCCAATGGTGTTCTGAGTCTCTAGTAATAGCATTTTCATAGTAGCCACATTCCAATACCGGAATCTTAACATTCAGGGCATTGGATAAATTCTCCAAAGCTAGCATAAGTCCTTTTTGGCGCCCGGCTCTTTCTACAATAATAAGAGGATGCTGCGCTAAGGAAAGAAATTTGGCAACACGTTGAATATGTTGAGGTTGAATAACTGATATATTTTTCTCTATATCTACGGGACCAAGACGTAATACACGTTTTTCTACCAATGACTCTTGATGATCTGAGTCTATTGCAACCACGGCAGGCCCGAGATGAGACTCACTCATTACAGTCCGGATCGCACGTCTGATATCATGTGCAGTTCCCCATTGGTCAGTAGAAACAGCTGATAATGTTGTATAACCACGAATAGGAGCAAGAATATCATGTGCTGTGTGTATCCAGTCTATCCAAGGGCGACGCTTTCCAGCATCTAGTGGTCCATTACCGACTAAACACAGTAAAGGAATACGGTCACACCAAGCATTAAAAATAGCCATAGCACCATGCAATAAACCAACATTAGCATGAATAAGTACACATATTAAGCGTTTACTTGCTTTATAATAACCATGAGCGAAAGCGACAGCAATCTCCTCATGACATGCCATAATTACTTTTGTGTCACCATCATTAACAAGAGAATCATGTAACCCCCTAAATGAGGCCCCAGGGTTAAAAATAAATGTATCTATTCCATGTTCTTGGAGATATTTTTTTAACCAATCAGAAAAATAATAGTGCTCTATATCAATTTCTAAACTATTAGATGTTAAAGGTACGATGAAATTATCTTTCATGATTTAGGATTCCGGCCATTTAATTGATCGTTATGTGTGCGAGTAATTATCCCTCTGTCACGAGACAAAGCTGGATTAGTTACCCAAAGAGTATCTGAATTGAAGAAAAGATCAGACTGTCCAGCTTCGACACCTAAAGGTTGAGAGTCTGATAATGCAAGTATGCGTCCTGCAGTGATCAATGTACCTACTTCAGCAACTTGAACACCATAATAACGCGCCAATCCTTTTGTTTTAGCCAGATTCGCTATCCTACCAGCACAAGAAAGTCCACCACATTTGGCAATACGAATGTTAATGCCGTCAACAGCTTCAGCATCAAGAGCGACTATAATATCGTTTTCATTTTGTACGGATTCATCAAGTAATACTTTAGCGCCATAAGTACGAATCTCTCGTAAAGTCTGATAATCTCGTATCTTACAAGGCTCTTCAAACCATTCTGCGCCGGCATCCATACAATATGGCACAACGACCGGAATCTCTTTTTTTGACCAGGCATTATTAGCATCAATAAGCACAGTAGCTGATGTTTGTTTACGTACTACAGAAATCCTTTTACAGGTTTCTTCTAGTGTATCCGCCAGTTTCAATTTAACCAATGGAGCCTTAGCAATTACACTATCGGACGCATTCCAACGTCCGTAACTGTCAAGGACTGGGACAAAAGGTGCACTATCGACAACCGCTTTTGGACCTAAAGGTGTTCTTGTACTTTTTTCTAACCAGTCCATTATGGCTAGTTCAATAGCACAGCAAGCATTAGGAGCTGCATCTTTAATAAAGCTGAATTCATCAGCTAATACTTCATCAAAAGGTACTCCAGATACTAAAGAATGCGCTACACTCATCAGTCTTTCTTTTATCCAAAAAGTTAACATTTGATGAACTACATCAATTGATTCCCCTGTAACATATTGACGGGGAGCACACTCTCCATAACCTATTACACCATCTACATTTAATTCAAGGACGATAGATTCACTTGACCAACGAGCAAAGCTAGAATGTTTAAAAGGAACAGCCATTTTTTCTTGTACGTTATGGACAAATGCATTTGCTATAGTCATACAACAGTCTCAACATCATGAAGCATATTCAAAACCATGTTAGCTAATTGCCGGCGATATTTAGTAAAAGGGATATAGTGATCTACTGACCCCAATAAATGTATTGTCCCTTCCTTACCATAATATTTTATGTATTCTTCTACTGCCAATTTAGTATCAATAACACGGTCTCCATAAGATGAAATATATTGTGACTTCACTTCTGTTAATGGAGAATTAAGAGAAAAATATTTTTCCTCTAGAGCTAAAATATTTTTCCTAGTGCGAGATTTTATGTTACGAATTGCTAAAGGGTCTTGTCGTATAAAATCTTGGTAATTCGAATTTGAAGAAAAATCCTCAGGTAGAATTCCAACATCCCATAAATCATTGCTATCATTATTCAATATGGATTGTAGCTCATGCTTATTTAAAGATGTATTCATTCTACCCAACCAGGATGAGACTATAGATATAGACTGCAATCCTTTCAATAAAGATGGATATTGTGCTAGTGTAGCTGTTAGTATAGAACCACCTAAACAATGTCCAACTGCAATTACAGGTATCTTAGGATAAAGAGAAAATACATATTCAAAAAGACTTTTATATAAAGAGACAATTCTATCTGCTGAAGGAAATTCATCATGTGGCTCAATACTTATTCCACTCCCAGGCCTATCCATACATATAAATAGTGTATTTTTCTGTGCAAAATCTAACGCAAATTCCCATGACCAAGATGCATGACTCTGTAACCCATGTACATATACGACAACTGCTTCAATTGAATTAGGAATCCAACTATGGATTACTAGATCGCCATCATAAAGACGAGTAATTTTTTTTGTGATATTTTTATTGTCATACATAGCGTTTATTTCCAAAAATTTTCTACAATAGAGCTATCAGTTTGATGATGTTTAAATTTGTGTTGGTTGCCATTCTTTGCATTTCTTCCATGTTCAAAATATTGTCTTAATGTATCTGGTGGACATACAAAAACTTTGGGAGCTGCAAGCCGGCCACTATCCCGTTTTGATGCATACTCAATATTTACAGTAGCAATTTCTTTATCAAGTTCTTTAGCAAACATCTCCGCATCTATTCCTCGTAACGATTCAACAACAGAAATATAGTAAGGGATAGTGTCCCATTTAGGAGCAATAAGGTAAGGCATTTTTTGACCTTCTTGTGCCTTAAATGTTTTTTCAAATGCAACAGAAAGATCCTGATGAGTCAATTTTTCTCCAGTGAAAGAATTAAACACACCATAACGCTCAACAAAAAACATCCACGGCGTTCCTTCAGGCGTCACTTCTGTAACTTCAAAAATATCTCCAGTCCACATACGCAGTAATCCATGTGCCTGAGACATAATAATGTGATAACGTTTTCCTGGCTCTAATTCCATGGGAGATAGAGTATTTTGTTCATATTTTCCTATCCATTTTTCAGGATCTATTTCAGCTGGAATAAATTCAAAAATTGCCTGGTTAATAGCCAGAGGTTGTGATTCTATATCTGGACAAATAGGAATAGTTGTCACTCCTTCTGTACCACACGTCATAAATGGAACAATGGTAGCTCCAGGAATTATTTCATTTAAACGAGTCAGATAATATGATGCCCCAGCAGACGTCCAACACGAATAAAAGCTTAATTTTGGCCAAACATCACATAATGTAAAGTCATTTTTTGCAAATCGGTTTTCGAATTTTTTTGCCATTTTAGGATCAGGTGAAAAATTATTACATTTTTCGCCTTGTAAAGTTCCATCATAAATATCTTTAACTAACGAATCTTTAAATATATTTAGCTTGTCATATAATGAAAGAATCATACTAGGATTAATAGCAGTGATTGCTCTTAAATCTTTTCCTAAAAAGTAACGGAGTCGTGAATAACTACGTCCATCGTGATCATTTGGCATATTTTCATTATACCAAGGTTCATTATTCCAAGGAGGCGTCCAATCATTATCATTAATATGTGGATATCGATTACTTATTGATTGATGCGATAACCCACATACATTCGGCTGTACTGCTTCTCTTGTTGTTTGTGTATCAAGCACAGAATATTTTTGTAGTAAAATATGTGGACACGCATTAATAAAAGTATCCCACATAGTATACATGGCTGGAATGCGATATTTTTGCATCCAATGGTAGGTATAAGGGATATATTTAGGATTTCCCGTTGTCCCACTCGTTTTTAACCAACGGATAACTGGGCTATTAGTAATAATGCCACCTTTAGTAATAATTTCTTTTTTAATTGCCTCTTCAAAATATCCATATGAAGAAATAGGAACGCTCTTTTTAAATTCTTCAATATTTGAAAGATTTGCCTTTTTTTCTTGCCAAAAATCAGCATCACGCGTGATATCAGCAAGATCACTAAGAACTTCTTTCTGCGCAGCTACAGGATTTTGTATTTTTTCAATAAACTCATTTTTGAAAAACTCAGTTCTTGTTTTAAATAAAGATTTTAGGCTTTCATCATATAAATTCATGGTTATTATCCATTTTATTATCTATCAATATATTTTTTCATTGCAGAATTATATCTATCTCCAGAAACACTCAAAGAATCAAGTTCTTTCTCAAAAGCTTTCAATTCTTCTAATGATAATGAGATCTGACGTGATGCAATATTTTCTCTTAAATAGGTTCTACGTTTAGTGCCAGGTATAGGAACAATATGATGTTTTTGTGCCATAATCCATGCAAGTGCTAATTGCGCAGGTGTGATATTCAGCTTTGACGCATGTTTCTTAACTATGTCAACAAATATTTGGTTTCTTATATAGTTATCATGTTCAAATCGTGGATCTAGGCGGCGAAAGTCTTGGTTATCCAACATATCAGGTACAGGAGAATTGCTTGTCAAAAAGCCTCTTCCCAAAGGACAAAAGGCAACTACACTGATCCCTAACTCTGCTGCTACAGGTATAACATCACGTTCCAGATTACGCTCCCAAATTGAGTACTCAGCTTGAACTGCAGTCAGTGGATGTGTAGCATGAGCTCGACGTAATGTTTCTACACCAACTTCGCAAAGTCCGATATATCGAACTTTTCCTTCGCAAACGAGTTCAGACATCGTTCCTACTACATCTTCAATAGGAATGTTAGGGTCAATTCGGTGCTGATATAAAAGATCAATATAGTCTGTTTTCAGACGTGTAAGGCTATTTTCAACAGATCTTCTAATGTTAGCGGCAGAACTATCTGGAGGGATTTGCGTACCATCCGGCTTGATCATTGGAAAGCCAAATTTTGTAGCAATAAAAGCATCCTGCCGACGACCTAATAGAGTTTTTCCTATAAGCTCCTCATTTGTATAAGGCCCATATACTTCTGCAGTATCGAGATACCGAACACCTTGATCAAGTGCTTCTAAAATTGTAGCAGACGATTCCATATCATTTGTTGAACCATACCATTGGCTCATACCCATACACCCTAACCCAATATGAATGTCTTTAGACCAAATAATTTCACTCATTGAATTCACCTATTTTAAAAAAATATGTTTAAAGAATACAATTTAAATTGTATTTAGTTAATGTTGCATCATTATTTTAATAAAGTAATGAGTTATATTTAAATCAAGATTTTTTATAAATACACAGTCTTAAACAAATTTATATATTGGCATAACCTACACGATATTTAATAAGATGCTACAATAATCAACAACAACAAAAAAATCCATTTAATTACAATAGATGACAATTAAATTATTGTGTTGTAATGTTATTTAAGTTTTTTATAAAAATATACATTCAAGGTTTATCCACCACCATATAGTTTAGATATATTTAATATTATCTTATCAATAAATGTGTATCCTATATTTATTGATAAGGTTAAATTAAATTATCATTCTAAAAAAATGTACGCAATAGTTAATGCGTGTCTAATTATTTTTAATAA
Organism: Xenorhabdus anantnagensis; assembly: GCF_028598555.1. Taxonomy (GTDB): domain Bacteria; phylum Pseudomonadota; class Gammaproteobacteria; order Enterobacterales; family Enterobacteriaceae; genus Xenorhabdus; species Xenorhabdus anantnagensis. Next base: position 1,412 of record NZ_JAQRFN010000042.1, on the reverse strand, counting down.
ATAAAAAACAGAGTTATAATTCAAAATAAAGAAGTTAAAAGTATACATTTCTTTTAAATAATATTTATTTTGGGTGAAAAATAGAATAAAACACTGATAAGTCCCATATATACAACTTTTAAATATAGATATAATTTTTATAACTATATGTTTAATTTATTGTTTATTATAAATAATAATTATTATTAATTTAATAGTAATCTTTAAATAATATAATACACAAATGAAAATATGTACACGCAATTAACTTGAAGATGCAGGAATTAAAGTCTGGAAATTATCGGTCAGCCGGGTAGTTAATTCCTGTCCTTTTACGGGTAAGGTGACATGAAAAAAATGATGAAGTGTTTCACGGAACGTTTTGGCATCTGGGAAATAGACATTGTTTGTACCTGCTCATTCGCGTACTTCCATAATCGCTCAATCGGGTTGAGGTTAGGGCTGTAAGGCAGCAGATAATGCAACTTGATATTCAGGACTTCGGCAAAAAATTGAACTATTTCAGCGCGGTGATAACTGGCTCCATCCAGAATAATGTGAATTTTTTGTGAAAGCGGATAGGTTTCCCAGATTGCGCCGAAAAACAGGACGACATTTTTCGCGTTAATAGTCGGATAGTCACGAATAACCGTCGCTTCAATCCGTTGCAAATTGAGTGCGCCCATGATGTTGAGGCGGATACGGCTGCCGGCGGTTTCGACCACTTTGACCTGCTTCTTTCCGCGCTTCATCGAGCCGTAACTTAATTTTGTAGATTGGGTAGAATGCACGGCATCAATAAACAAAATCGGCTCTTGTTGACCACAGGCTGCTTTCAGCGCGGTGTAACTTTCAATTAAACCAGCTGACGCGCTGCGCTTGTCTTCTCCGATTTACCGGGATAATACATTAACCCGGTAAATCGGAGAGCTGAAAAACACCTGCCAGAGAAAACTTTTTTGCCTACCCCTCCTTTGTGTGTAATTAAATTCGATGGCCAGCTACCATCGAATGAAACGGAGTGAGCTTGTCCTCACCCTTAAGGTTAACACCTTGATTAATAGCAAAAGCCCTCTGTTTCCCCTTTAATGCAGAATATTTGTCTTCCTATGAGCGAAGATAGCGCAGAATATAATACGCCGAAGTCTGATGTTAGCTGATAGACGATAGTGATACAGAATAAGTTCTTTTGTCGTATTAGTGCGGCATAGGTTGGGAGACTATATGTCAAAAGTTAAGGCAATATTTTTCTTGACTTATCTTGACTCAACACAGTAGCTATTAAAGAATTAGTGATAAAACTGTTCACCCTATTCACCTCTGAATATTTTTATTTAAATTCATGTTGTTAAATGGTGGTGACTTGAAATCAGACTCATCACCACTCTTCATCCACCGTTCACCTCCAACCAGAAAAAAGGTGAACAGTGATG
>NZ_JAQRFN010000041.1 GCF_028598555.1 Xenorhabdus anantnagensis | reverse complement strand
TGTTAGCGCTGAAATTGCGTAATCACATCCAGCAGACCTTTGCTGTCTCTATCGAGCTTGCCCACCTGTTTGATTATGCCGACCTGGCCTCAATGGCTAACCATATTTTATTACTCATCGTGGCTGACGATGATGAGTACCGTGAATTTTCCGAAAATATTTAAGAGGTTTTTTATGGAAAAGCGTAACCGTTTTATCCGAACATTGAATAAAGATGAGCAAGAAAAGTTACGCGCAGAGGCTAAAGCTCGTGGCTTGAGCCAACGGTCTTCTTCACTCCCCAAACTCGAACCTCTGTCATCTGGTGAGCTACTGGTCAGCGACGCACAAAAAAGTCTGTGGTTTTTATCACGCTTGAATCCAAACAGCAGTGCCTATCATATTTCGACGGCGTTACAGTTACAGGGAGAGCTGCAAATTACAGCCTTGCAGCGCAGCCTTAATCAGCTTTTTGCACGCCACCAAAGTTTACGCAGTACGTTTGTTTCCCCACAAGGGCAAGTACAGTTGGCTTTGTTGCCGGAAGAGCATGGAATTAGCTTAACGCAGCACGATTTACGCGATCAGGGTGAAGAGACATGCCAAACCTTGATCAGAACGCTTATCGAATGCCCCTTTGAATTGGGCCAGCAATCGCTTATACGTGCGGATTTACTGCAAATTGATGAACATGAGTGGTTGTTGGTCTTAGTTCAACATCATATGATCACGGATGGTTGGTCGATTGGTCAGCAGCTCAGCGAATTGTTTCACGATTATCGTTATTTCTTGGGTAAAGAGAGTCACCTGACTCCCGCGCCAGCGCTGCAATATAACGACTACGTCGCCTGGCAGCGGCAACAGAGACGGACTTCCGAATGGAAAATACACCGGGATTATTGGCGAGAGACTTTAACTGGTGTCCCCGCTTTATTAACTCTCCCCTATGATCGTCCGCGTCCTCAGCAGCAGAGCCATGAAGGGGATTATGTCAATTTCTCGCTAAGCAGCGATCTCGTCGGGCGGTTGAAAGCCTTTAGTCAGCAGCGGCAGGCGACGTTATTTATGAGCCTACTGGCAGGTTGGGGAGGGTTGCTGTCACGCCTGGCCGATCAGCGAGATTTGGTTATCGGGCTGCCTTCTGCCAACCGTCAAGATGACGCGTTACAACACAGCGTAGGCTATTTTGCTAATACGTTGGCGCTACGCGTTGAACTTGATGAAGACATCACAGCTGAGCAATTGTTAACACATGTCAAAAGTCGATTACTTGACGCGCAAAAGCATCAGGCACTGCCTTTTGAACAAGTGATTGATGCACTGAACCCCGTGCGCAGCCTGAGCTATACACCGGTGTTTCAAACGCTGATTAACTGGCAAAGCCTGGCTGCAGAGGATTTATCCTCTGAACAGTTGTCTGTTAGCAACATTTCTTGCCAGCTGCCAGTGCAACAAATCAAATTTGATTTAGAACTCCAATTGCAGGAAACCGCTGAAGGTATCAGTGCTCAACTGGGGTTTGCCAATGCCTTATTTGATCGCGAAACCATTGAACGTTATAGCGGCTATTATTGCCGCTTACTGGAGGCGATGGTTAACGCTCCGGATCTGGCTGTGGCGCGCTTGCCATTACTTGCCGATACCGAGCAGCAGCAATTGTTGCACGCTTTCAATGACACCGAGCAGCCTTATCCACAAGAGAGCTGCATCCATCAACTGTTTGAACGTCAGGTGCTGTCGACGCCTGATTTACCAGCCGTTCGCTTTGATGAGCAAACGCTAAGTTACCGCCAGCTTAATCAACAGGCGAACCAGTTAGCGCAGAGCTTGATCGAAAAAGGCGTCGGCCCTGAGATGGTGGTTGCGCTTTGTGCTGAACGCGGGATTGCATTAGTGGTCGCGATTCTGGCAATAGCCAAAGCGGGGGGCGCGTATCTTCCTCTTGATCCTGACTATCCGGTAGAACGGCTCGCGTTAATGCTGGATGATGCGCGCCCCACCTTATTGTTAGCCGATCAGATAGGTTCTCATATTTTGTCTGACATACTACCAACAGGGTTGAGCGTACTCAATTTATCAAACCTGCCACTGGATGCGCAGCATGTCGATAATCCTGTCGTCGATGGGCTTTCACCCGATAATCTTGCTTATCTCATCTATACATCGGGTTCTACCGGGCGTCCTAAAGGGGTCTTAAATCAACATGGGGCGCTGGTTAATCGTATTTATTGGATGCAGCAAGCCTATGGACTCAATGAACAGGATGTTGTATTACAAAAAACGCCGTTCAGTTTTGATGTCTCGGTATGGGAGTTTTTCTGGCCATTGATCACCGGGGCCTGTTTGCAGGTTGCCCGTCCTGGAGGCCATAAAGATACCGGGTATCTGGTGGAGCTCATCAAAAGTGCACAGATAAGTACGTTGCACTTTGTGCCTTCGATGTTAGGCCTGCTTTTAACCCATCCTCAGATAGCTGAATGCCAAAGTATCAAGCGCATCATTTGCAGTGGTGAAGCGTTATCTGCTGCCTATGTCAAATTGTGCCAGCAATTATTGCCTGCTGCGGAAATTCATAATTTATATGGCCCAACCGAGGCGGCGATTGATGTCACTGCTTGGCGCTGCCCAACGAATTTTGCTGACGATCAAGTCCCTATTGGCAAACCGATAGCCAATACACAACTGTATATTCTTGACCGTTATCTGGCGCCAGTTCCATTGGGTGCGGCGGGTGAACTCTACATCGGCGGACGAGGCGTGGCTCGTGGTTACTTGAATCGGCCAGAGCTGACGGCTGAACGTTTTATCCAGTCTCCATTCAGCGATGCTCAAAACGCACGGTTGTACCGTACCGGTGATGTGGCGCGTTACCAGCTTGATGGCACTTTGCTCTATCTCGGACGAAATGATCATCAGGTGAAGCTGCGTGGTTTCCGGATCGAGTTAGGTGAAATAGAAGCTCATCTTGAGGCCCTGCCTGAGATAAAAGCGGCACGGGTTTTAATGCGAGAAGATAGCCCTGGCGATCAGCGAATTGTGGCCTATGTGGTATCCGAAAACGCAGGTTCAACACCAGATATTGCCACCTTGCGTCAAATATTGACCGCGAAATTGCCTGAATACATGGTTCCTGCGGCCTTTGTCACCTTAACGGCATTCCCTTTGACCAGCAATGGCAAACTGGATCGCAATGCACTCCCTGAGCCACAAAGCAGTGCTTACATCCATGAAGGTGAAGAGGCGCCTATAGGGAAATTGGAAATACAGATCGCTGAGATCTGGTCATCATTGTTAGGCATTGACGATATTAGCCGTCACGATAACTTCTTCGCGTTGGGCGGCCACTCACTGTTGGCAATACAAGTTATTGAGGAGCTTCGGCAGCAGGATATTCTGGCGGATATTAATCATCTGTTTAATTCCCAGAGTCTGTGTGAATTTGCCGCGACTTTGGGTGGCGATGTCATTGAAACGCAGAGTGTAGAGGAACCTGTAAAAGAGTCTGTCGTCGGTATTGCCCCTGATGCCACGGTGATTAGCCCTGATATGTTGCCGTTGATTGAACTCAATCAGCAGGCTATTGATCAAATTTGCCAATCGGTGGATGGCGGAGTCGCCAATATTCAGGATATTTATGCTTTATCACCATTGCAGGACGGCATGGTGTTCCACCATCTGCTAGAGGGCGATGGTGATCCTTATCTGCAGGTGAATCAGCTGGCGTTTACTGATAAATCGTTGCTGAATCGTTTTACCCAGGCCCTGCAACAGGTGGTGAACCGACATGATATTTTACGAACGGCCATTGCCAGCCAAGTGACACCGGCAGCGCAAGTCGTGTGGCGTAAAGCGGAACTTCAGATACAAGAAATACAGTTAGATGCCCAGGATGGGCCGATCAGTGAACAACTGCGTCAACGTTTTAATCCCCGTAAAATGCGCATGGCCTTGGATCAGCCGCCCTTATTAAAGCTGGTCATTGCGCAAGACGAACCGAATAATCGCTGGATACTGCTACAGCTGATCCATCACCTGATCGGCGATCACTACACACTTGAACAAATCCTGCATGAAGTTGCATTAATCATGGCAGGGCGTGCCCAAGAGTTGAAACCCGCCATTCCTTATCGCCAACTGATTGAGCGCTTGACGTTAACCGATCGCAGTGAACAGCAGCGCCGCTATTTTCAGCAGCAGTTAGCGGATATTGATGAACCTTCTCTGGCTTATGGTCAGAACGATATTATGGGTTCAGGCAGTGACGTAGAAGACAGCTATTATCCGCTGCCTGCAGAATTGAACCAGCGTTTGCGAACACAGGCTCGTCGGATGGGGGTGAGCCTCGCCAGCTTATGCCATCTGGCCTGGGGCAGAGTGCTGGCGGCAACCAGCAGTGTTGAGAAAACCGTGTTCGGCACCGTGCTATTTGGGCGTATGGCTATTCAGCCGCAAAATGGCAGCGCATTAGGGCTATTCATTAATACTTTGCCGCTGCGCGTGGACATCGATCAGCGCGGTATTGAACAAGCGACCAGAGACACCCATCAGTCTCTGCTGACCCTGCTTCAGTATGAAAACACGCCTTTGGTATTGGCCCAGCAATGCAGTGGGGTTGCTGCTCCGACACCATTATTCAATACGTTGTTAAACTATCGCCATAACACTTCGGGTGTGGACAACCTACAGGATAGCGGCCTCTTGGCGGGCATCCAGCCACTGGATGAGAAAGAACGAACCAACTATCCGATCGTGGTGGCGGTTGAGGATACCGGTGAGAGCCTGGCGCTGACGGTACAAGCACGTAAACCGATTGTGGCGCAAGATCTTTGCCTTTATATGAGCCACGTATTGCACGCGGTTGCCGATGCCCTGGAACACCATCCTGAACAAGCCTTGCATACATTGCCTGTATTACCTCTTGAGCGACAACAGCAGTTGTTGCAGAACAGCGAGGCGGCATCCCTGGCGTTGGGGGAGCATGGCAATATTGTCGAGTTGTTTGAAGCTCAGGAAAAACGTGCGCCACAGGCGATAGCCCTGAAATCTGGCCCAGAGAGTTTGAGTTATCAGCAACTTAATCAGCGTGCTAATCAGCTTGCGCACCATCTTATCGCTCAGGGAGCGGGGCCAGGGAAGATCGTAGCGTTGTGTACTGCTCGTGGCATACCTATGGTCATCGGGCTGTTAGCGATTCTTAAATCTGGTTCGGCTTACTTGCCATTGGATGCTGATTATCCGAGTGAGCGCCTGGCCTATATCCTGAATGACGCTGAGCCGTTGTTGTTAATCGCCGACAGGCAGGGAGATAACGCACTAGGCGCGCAGGCTCCTCAGGTGGGGCGTATCAATCTGGATGAGGTATGGCAATCTGGGGCGCTGACTGAGGGGCACAATCCTGTCGTGTCGTTGGCAGCGCAAAATCTGGCTTACCTGATCTATACCTCCGGCTCTACCGGGAAGCCTAAAGGTGTCTGTGTGAGCCACGACAACTTGCTCAATCATACCTTGTGGCAACACCAGGCTTTTGCTTTGAGTGCCGATGACTATTTCATACAGCGAACGTCGATTAGTTTTGATGCCTCGGTTTGGGAACTTTGGACACCGCTGGCACTGGGGGCACCTCTGTACATTGTCCCCGGTGAGATAATGCGTGATCTGCCTGCGTTGGTTGACCTGATCGTACATGAGCGCATCAGTGTACTTCAGGTCGTCCCTTCGCTGCTCAGTGGTCTGGAAAACCTTGAAGCGTTAAGTGATGGTGCGCTGCGCTATATATTCTGTGGTGGCGAGCCGCTTTCAGGGGCACTAGTCAATCGTCTGTTACCGTTGGTCAAAGAGGCGGTTGTTAACCTCTATGGCCCAACAGAGACAACCATTGATGCCACCTTTAACCTGCTGAGGCAGCCTGTTGCCGACAATAATACCGTGGCGATCGGTTGTCCGATCGCCAATACCCGGATCTATCTGTTAGATAGCCAACAGCAGCTTGTTCCTGAAGGTGCTGTTGGCGAAATCTATATTGCCGGGCGTGGTGTGACTCAGGGTTACCATCAACACAGCGCACTGACAGCCGAGCGCTTCTTTATTGACAAATTTGCCGATCGGGCCAGCGGAGAACGGATGTATCGTTCCGGCGACTTGGCTCGTCGGCAGGCAGATGGCAATTTACAGTTCATTGGTCGTGTTGATCAGCAGGTAAAAGTACGTGGGTATCGTATTGAACCGGGAGAAATTGAACATCATTTAGCTGATTTGCCAGGCGTACATGAGGCCGTCGTGACTCTGTATGAAGATACGGCAGGGCAATCGCAGCTTGTTGCTTATATAAGGCCGATAGCAAACCAAACCCTGGAGGGAGGGGAGTTACGATCCGAGTTGCACCAGCGTTTACCGCGCCACATGATTCCTTCGTTATTTGTGACCGTTCCCGAGTGGCCACGTTTGCCTAATGGCAAACTGAACCGCGCAGCACTGCCAAAACCGCAAGATGCTTTACTTTCATCACGTTACGAGGCGCCGCAAAATCCATCAGAAGTCGCGTTAGCGGGCATCTGGTGCTCTTTACTGAATCTCTCTGAGGTCGGGCGCCAGGATGATTTCTTTGCCTTAGGCGGCCATTCTCTGTTGCTGGTGCGTTTACTCAACAGGATTGTTGAGCAAGGTTATCCGGCCCCCGCTCTGAATGATTTTTTCCAAAATCCGTTGCTGGCTGATATGGCTAGGTTAATCGATAGCACCCCGACGCAGGCCTCCAGCTATACGCCAATACCGTTGCTACCGACAAACCATGTTGCGCCATTATCTTATTCTCAACAGCGGATGTGGTTTATCCAGCAGCTGGAACCGGACAATCCAGCGTTGAATATTCCTGGCGTATTACGTTTACGTGGCGATCTCAATGTTGAAGCCTTGCAGCAGAGTCTGAATCGACTCTTTGCCCGCCACAGTGTCTTGCGTACCGCTTTTGTACTGCAAGATGGGCAGCCTGTGACTTCGTTACTGTCTGTCGACGCAGGTATTACGCTAGTCCAAACCGATTTACGTCGGTCAGAGGATGTGGAGCAGGCCGTTGCGAATTTAACGCAACAGGTGCTTAGACAACCTTTCGATCTCACACAAGGGCCGCTTTGGCGTGCACATCTGGTCTGTGTGGCAGAACAGCATTGGCAGTTGTTGTTGGTGTTATATCACAGCATTAGTGATGCTTGGTCGACGCAAATCTTGTTGCAAGAATTAGAGGCTTTCTATAACGCCGAACTGAATCATAGGACGCCGGAACTGGCCGCGCTAACGGTGCAATATGGTGATTATGCCGCATGGCAACACAGCCAATTAGAGGAGGAAGAAACCAGCCAAAAACTTGAAAAATATTGGTTGGAGCAATTGGCTGATTTACCGCCGGTGATGGCATTAGCAGAATCTCTTCCTCGGCCCGAGCGGCTCAGTGGGCGGGCGGGTAGCGTACCTGTGACATTGCCTCCTGAGTTAACGAAAGCCTTGCGCGCCTTGAGTCAACGCCAGGGGGGCACGCTTTTTATGACTCTGTTGGGTACTTGGGCATTGCTGCTATCGCGTTTATCCAATGAGCAGGATCTGATCGTGGGCATCCACAGCGCTAACCGAACGCATCCGCAAACTGAAGCGTTAGTCGGCCCTCTGATTAATAGCCTTGCATTACGTTTCTCCCTTTCTGATGAGTTCAATGTGAGTCAATGGTTAGACGAGACTCGCAGGATTCTGCTCAATGCACAGATGCACCAGGAACTGCCTTTTGAACGGGTGGTTGAAGTGGTGAACCCCACGCGCAGCATGAACCATACGCCGTTATTCCAGGTTGCATTTAATTGGCATGCACAGGGAACAGCGACGCCTGCATTTGCAGGTGTTGAAGTTCAAAATATAACGCTAACGCTGCCGACGACTAAATATGACTTAACGCTACAACTCCAGGATCATGGTGCCCAAATTGAAGGCTCGCTTGATTTTAATGCTGACCTGTTCACGACGGAAACCATAGAGCGTTATCGTGGCTACTTGTTGTTATTGCTGGAACAGATGCATACGGATGCGCAGCACCCCGTTTCACAGCTGAACCTGCTGTCAGTGAGTGAGCAACAGGCCCTGTTACGACAGGGAACAGGCCCGATCGAGCCAATAGATGAACGTGGATTACATCAGCTATTTGAGGCACAAGCTAAATTAACGCCAGAGACGTTAGCTGTTGTCGCAGAAGATCAAACCCTGAGTTATCGCCAACTTAACGAACGTGCCAACCAGCTGGCTCACCATTTGGTCAGCCTTGGTGTCACTGCGGGTGATGCAGTGGCGATTTGCGTTGGACGAAATAGTTGGATGCCGGTTGCCATATTAGCGGTGCTTAAGGCAGGGGCGGCTTATGTGCCACTGGATCCTGTCTATGCCAGTGAGCGACTACAGGGCATTATTGACGACGCACAACCTAAGCTGGTGCTTGGGGATAGCGAAGGCCTACAAGCCATTGGTCATTTCCCGGCTAATGCTCAGGTATTACTGGCTTCTGACCGTGAGTGGCTGGCAAACCCAACGACAGCACTTAGCTTGAGTGGGAAACCGTTCTCCTCGCTTAGCTTGGCTTATATTCTTTATACCTCCGGTTCCACAGGCCGGCCAAAAGGCGTCATGGTTAAGCATCGCAGTGCGGCCAACTTCTGGCAAGCGTTACGTGGAGGGATATATCAGCCCCTCCCTGCCGGGTCACGGATTGCGCTTAATGCTTCGTTTTCTTTCGACATGTCGCTTAAAGGCCTCACACAACTGCTGAGTGGACACACCTTGGTGCTTATTCAGCAGACGACTCGAACATCGGGTAAGGCCCTCCTCAAGTTCCTGCGTGAGCAGAAGATTGATGGACTCGATACCACACCATCACAGTTGTCGTTGTTGATCGACGCAGGGCTACTGGAGCAGCCGTTGCCTCGAACCTTGCGCTTACTGATCGGCGGTGAAGCTATCTCACCTAAGTTGTGGCAACAGCTCTATAGCTGCTCACATCTTGAGTGCATAAATATGTATGGTCCGACTGAAGCCACCGTTGATGCCACCATAGGGCCCATTACCAGAGAAAACAGGCAGGCCCATATCGGGGTGCCTATTCGCAATGCCCGTGTTTATATTCTGGATAAATATCGTCGCTGTGTGCCACAAGGAAGTGAAGGTGAACTCTATTTGGCGGGGGCCGGTGTCGCTAACGGCTATCTAAATCAGCCGCAGCTCACCAGTGAGCGCTTTATCGCCGATCCTTTTAGTGATGATGAAAACGCTGTGATGTACCGTACCGGCGATCTGGGGCGGTTCCTGGCGGATGGCAAGCTTGAATACCTGGGGCGTAATGACTCACAGATCAAGTTGCGTGGTTTCCGTATTGAACCTGGCGAAATTGAAGCAAGGATCGTTGAGTTACCTCAGATACGTGAGGCCGTGGTGCTGGTGCGAGGAGAAACCGCGGCAGATCAAAGACTGGTGGCTTATTTTACCAGTCTGCATACCGTTGATGATCTTCCTGCGCTGCGTCGAGAGATTTTTCAAACGCTACAAACGGTTTTACCTGCTTATATGGTACCGGCTGCTTTTGTTTATCTGCCTGAATTTAAACAGACGGTTAACGGTAAATTAGACTACCGAGCATTACCAGAACCCGATGCTAGTGCACTGGTCACGGATGATTTTGAAGCCTTGCAAACACGAGAAGAACATATTCTCGCCGCTATTTGGCAATCGTTATTTAACATTGAGGCGATTGGTCGCAAAGATGATTTCTTCCGGTTAGGGGGGCATTCATTATTAGCCGTTCAAATGATCGAGAATCTGCGCAAACAAGGATGGCAATTGGCGATACAAACGCTGTTTACGACGCCGACTTTGGAAAAATTAGCGAAAACGCTATGCCGAAGCGAGACGTTGTCTGTGCCTGCTAACCCAATTACTGTGCAAAGCCAGCACATTACGCCGGATATGCTACCACTCATTGATCTCACGGCCGAAGATATTGACACCATTGTGGCGCGTGTTGAGGGTGGGGTAAGCAATATTCAGGATATCTATGCCTTATCCCCCCTCCAAGACGGCATTTTATTCCACCATCTTCTGGCTAAAGAGGGTGACCCCTATCTGCAGCGCAGTGTGCTCGGATTTGCCAGCCTGCATGAGCTACAAAGCTACTTGTCCGCCTTTAAAAAAGTGGTTAAACGCCATGACATTCTGCGTACGGCTATCGTCTGGCAGGGGTTGAGTCAACCAGCACAAGTTGTTTGGAGGGAAATTACGCTGGATATTCGAGAGGTTAGCCTATCAGCTCAAGATGGTGATATTGCCGAACAGCTGTTCGAGCTTGCCGACCCTCGTCGCGATCGAATGTCACTGGAATCCGCCCCATTAATGCAATTTGTGTGCTGTGAGGATAGCGTTAACCAGCGCTGGCTCTTGCTGCAACGTGTACACCATTTGATCTGTGATCACGGCACAATGATGCGAGTAGCGCAAGAAGTTGATTTCATTATGCAGGGGCAAGAGGCTCGTCTTACGCCAGCCGGTGCATTCCGAGATCTGATCGCACAGACCTATCAGCAGGAAAATAAGCACGCGCATGAAGCTTTTTTCCGTGAACAGTTGGCGGATATTAGCGAACCCACGTTGCCTTTTGGTCTAGATAATGTCTATCTCGATGGTGGCCAAATACAGGAGTTTCATTTACGGCTTTCGGCGGAGTTAAATGCGCGTTTACGTCACTTATCTCGACAGGCCGGAGCAAGTCTTGCCAGTCTATTCCATTTGGCTTGGGCTAGGGTTATTGCGGCAACCAGTGGTCAGCAAACGGTGGTATTCGGCACGGTTCTGCTTGGGAAAATGAGCATTAACGCGGCGGCGACAGACGGCTTGGGAATGTTCATCAATACGCTACCTATACGTGTTGATATCCATGATGATAATACGTTAACCGCGTTACTTAAAACCCAACAAAGTCTCGCGCAGCTTTTACAGCACGAACATGCTTCCCTTGCTTTGGCTCAGCAGTGCAGTGGCCTACCGGGCAATATCCCGCTTTTTAGTTCATTGCTTAACTATCGCCATAATCAGCATGAAAAAACGGAAACCCGCACAGGCCCATTGGAGATGGTTAAATGGGTGAAGGGAGAGGAACGATCCAACTATCCACTCACCCTGTCTGTTGAAGATTATGGTGACGAATTAGGCTTGAGTGTGCAGGTGATTGAACCTATTGCGCCACAGCGTATCTGTTTAATGATTCAAGAGGCGCTGAGCAGCATTGCTGATGCATTAGAGTCTAATTCGCAACGGGCGATTGCTAATCTCAATGTGCTACCAGCACAAGAGTGGCAACAGTGTCTTTATGATTATAACCAAACCGATGTTGACTATCCGCGACACCTTGGTGTGCAACAGCATTTTGAACAGCAAGTGACGCTTTCCCCGAATGCGATTGCCATCATTGAAGGGGAACAGCAGCTTAGCTATAAAGACCTAAATGAACAGGCTAACCGTCTGGCGCACTATCTACGGGTGAATGGTTGGGGAACCGGTGATGCTATCGCTGTGTTGTGCGAACGCTCGATCATTCAGGTAGTAGCACAGTTGGCTATCAGTAAGGTCGGGGCGTGTATTGTACCGCTTGACCCACAAGCATTACCCGCACGGCAACGTTATATGCTACAGGATAGTCAGGTTCGCTTGCTCCTTACGCAGGAACCATATCTGGGCGAAGGATTTGGCACATTACCGTATGCGTTACTTGATCAACTCTCGTTAGCGGAGTTTTCTATCAATAACTTACCTGTTAGCACGGATGCGGAAGCCCCGTTGTACGTGCTATATACCTCAGGTTCAACGGGAGAGCCAAAAGGCGTTCTAATCCCTCATCGGGCGATAAACAATCTGATAACCCACTGCACTTATATCGACATTGAATCGGATGATCGTCTGGCCTATGAGGTGAATCCGGCATTCGATACGGTCTTATTTGAACTTTGGGGTGCACTGATTAATGGCGCCGCGATGGTGGTGATCGATAACGAAACTAAGTTAGATCCGCAGAAACTGGCGCAGGCGATAGCACAGCATCACATCACTATTTTGTGGCAAACATCCGGTCTGTTCACCTCGATGGTCTCATTGATGGCTGATCATTATCACTCGCTGAAAGCGCTGATGGTGGGAGGGGATGTTGTTGATCCGAGCGCCATTCAACAGGTGATAAAAGGAGGAGCACCGAAGTACATCCTTAATGGCTATGGCCCGACGGAATGCACCACCTTCGCTACCTTTTATCGCGTGCCAACCGAGCGCATAACAGAGAGACCTCTGCCTATAGGTAAACCGATTAATAATACGCAAATTTATCTCCTTGATACCAACCAACAGCCGGTGCCGTTGGGGGCGGTGGGTGAAATCTGTATTGGCGGTGACGGTGTTTCACTCGGCTATCTGAACTTACCTGAGGCAACGGCAGAGCGCTTTATTCCTGACCCTTTCCGCTCTGGAGGACGTATCTATCGGACTGGCGATTATGGCCGTTGGAATGACGAGGGAGAATTGCTATTCCTCGGTCGTAAAGATCATATGCTGAAAATCCGCGGCTTCCGCGTTGAACTGGGCGAAATAGAAGCGCAACTCATGAAAATTGCCTCTATACAGCAAGCCGTGGTGCTGCCTCTGACCAAAGATGATCGTGAAGCGCAACTCGTAGCGTATTACACCTGTGCTGACGGGCATGACTACCAACCTAGAGAAGTACGCGAAGCACTGGTTGAACATCTGCCTGATTATATGCTGCCTGCTGCCTACATCAATGTGCCTGGCTTCACTATCACACTCAACGGCAAGATAAATCGGCGTGACTTACCGGTGCCTGCCTCGGCTGATTTTATTAGTACCGCCTATGAAGCTCCGCACTCCGGAATGGAGGAGGCGATAGCCGCGCTCTGGATAGAGCTGCTGTCGGTGAAACAAGTCGGCCGTCACGACAGTTTCTTCTCCTTAGGAGGGCATTCGCTGCTCGCTATCCGCCTACTTGGCCGCCTCAAGAAAACATTTGGCCTCACGATCAGCTTGAGCACCTTATTTGATAACAGCACGTTAGCCGGTTTTTCGGAACAGCTTTTACTCGAAGCTGTCGCCAAAAAAATGGCCACGAACAACGCCAATTAAGTTTTTTAAGGACATAGATTATGGATCTACTTAAATCAATTCTAGATAACCTAAGTTCTGAAGAGATTACACGTTTGCAGGCTGCCAGCGTTGACCGCCCTTCCGTTCCGGTGAGTAAAGAGGTGCCTTTACCGACACCTCGGCAGGTTGATGAACCATTGCAGTTGTCATTCTCACAGCAACGCTTATGGTTTCTTGAACAGTTGAGTGAGGACAATACTTCTTACCATATTCGCAGTGCCTTACGTATTGAAGGCGCATTAGATGCTGAGGCATTGCAAAAGAGTCTCAATGAACTGTTTGCGCGCCATGAAAGCCTGAGAAGTATTTTCCCGGACGAACAAGGTGAACCGCGGTTACAACTGCTGCCTTCTGATACAGGACTGCCGCTACAGCAATATGATTTACGCGGCTTGCCTAATATTCAGCAACAGTGCCAAGACAAAATCGATGACGAACTAAATACGTCATTCGATCTGAGCAAAGGACCATTACTGCGCGTGACCTTGATCCGCCTAGCAGAGCAGGAGTGGTTATTCTTGTTGATACAGCATCATATCATTTCAGATGGCTGGTCAATGGGAGTAATGACCGAAGAGTTGACTGATTTATACCAAAGCTATCTGCTGGGAAGCGCTAGTGCATTGCCGAAGTTGCCTTTGCAATACCCAGACTATGCTATTTGGCAGCAGCAAGAGCTCAATGAGCAAGCACAGCAGGAGCATATTGATTATTGGAACAAGCAGCTGACTGGTGCACCTGCGCTTTTATCCTTACCGACCGATCATCCACGGCAAGCGATCCTCACGCAGCACGGAGACTTCTTCACACTGCAAATGCCGCCGGCGCTACAACAACACTTGAAACAGTTTGCTTTACAACAGGAAACGACCGTTTTCACATTATTATTGGCGGTTTGGACTGCGCTATTATCACGGCTTTCTGGTCAAGATGATCTGGTTATCGGTATTCCCAGCGCGAACCGTCCTTACCCTGAATTAGAGCGCTTGATTGGCTTTTTTGTTAACACATTGGCCTTGCGTTTTGATTTCTCCGACGATCCTGACTTAGAGACATTGCTAAAACGCACTCGCAGAGTGTCTTTAGAAGCGCAACAACATCAGCAGTTACCTTTTGAGAAAGTCGTAGAGCTGATTAATCCTGAGCGCAGTACTCGCCATACACCGCTGTTTCAGGTGATGTTTAGCTGGCAGGCGAAAAATAATGAGCAGCAACTACAGTGGCCTGATGTCAGGTTACAGCACTATCCGCTCGACAATGCCTACAGTAAATTTGATCTAGAGCTACAGCTCAGCGAGAGCGAGACAGGTATCACCGGAGGTGTGAGATATTCAACGGCACTATTTGAACGTGCCACCATCGAGCGTTATATGGGGTATTTTCTGCGCTTGCTGGAAACTGCATTGACAGCGCCGAAGCAACCACTTTCGACCTGCGCGCTATTGACGGCCGAGGAAACCCGGCAACAGCTTTACGATTTCAATGATACCAGACAGCCTTACCCTGAAAATGTCTGTATCCATCAGCTTTTTGAGCAGCAGGTTAGTAAGACGCCCGAGGCCATTGCGCTCCGTTATCATGACCTCAGCCTGAGCTATCAAGAGCTAGAGAGACAATCCAATCAACTGGCACATTATCTTATCCGGCACGGGGTTAAACCTGATACCCCGGTTGCGCTTTGTGCCGATCGTAGCCTGATGATGGTGGTCGCGATCCTCGCGATTAATAAAGCTGGGGGGGCTTATGTTCCCTTTGATCCTGACTACCCGCAGGAACGCCTGGGTTGGATGCTTGAGGATGCTGCGCCCTCTGTAGTGTTGATGGATAGAGCGGGAAGTGAGGTGTTACGTTCACTCGCTACGAATGGGGTGATGCTGGTCGATTTAGAGACTCCTGCTGTCTGGCAAGATGAAGACGATTGTCGCCCCCAAATTAATGGATTAACGCCGTCAAACCTGGCTTATATCATCTATACATCGGGATCGACCGGCAAACCTAAAGGCGTGTTAAATCAGCATGGAGCTCTGGTGAACCGCATTCACTGGATGCAGCAGGCATTGCAGCTCTCATCTGACGATATTGTCTTGCAGAAAACACCGTTTAGTTTTGATGTTTCCGTGTGGGAATTCTTCTGGCCGTTATTAACGGGTGCCTGTCTATCGATTGCAGAGCCAGAGGGGCATAAAGATCCTGACTATCTGGTGGCGCAAATCACGGCACAGCAGCTGACGACATTGCATTTTGTGCCTTCCATGCTGAGCTTATTGTTAGAGCACCCTCAGGTCAGTCATTGCACCAGTTTGAAGCAGATCGTTTGTAGTGGAGAAGCCTTACCGGCTGCCTTACTCAAAAAGTGCCAAACCTTGTTACCTCATACTCAAATTCACAATCTGTATGGGCCTACTGAGGCCGCCATTGATGTCACTTTCTGGACTGCTCCGCCAGCCTGGCAGGAAAGCCAAGTCCCGATAGGGAAACCTATCGCGAATACGCAAATTTATCTATTAGATCCTCATTTGCAACCCGTACCGCTCGGAACCGCTGGGGAGATCTATATCGGTGGTGTGGGGGTGGCGCGCGGTTATCTCAACCGAGCAGAGTTGAATCAGCAGCGTTTTATTCCCGATCCTTTCAGCGAAAACCCAGAAGCACGGCTTTACCGGACGGGGGATTTTGGGCGTTTTCAATCAGATGGCACCTTGCATTACCTCGGCCGTAATGACAATCAGGTGAAGCTACGCGGTTTACGCATTGAGCTGGGCGAAATTGAAGCCAGCTTGAACCGCTTGCCTGAGATCAAAGAGGCTGTAGTGATCGCTCGTGAAGATATTCCTGGTGATATTCGCCTGGCGGCTTATCTGGTAACAGAAGAAGCGGAGGCAGAGTTGAATATTGCCCATCTCCGTGAGGCACTGGCACTTAGCTTGCCAGAATATATGCTGCCATCGGCATTTGTCGTACTTCCTGCCTTCCCACTGAGCAATAATGGCAAGCTTGAACGTAAGGCGTTGCCTGTACCCAATGAGACAGCCTACCTGCGTGCGGAGCAGAAACCGCCACGTGACGGTATAGAGCAAGAATTGGCGCAGATTTGGCAGCAACTGCTGGCTGTTGACGAAATTGGGCGGCACGATGATTTTTTTGCGTTGGGCGGTCATTCACTGCTGATGGTTCGTTTACGGACGCAAATACAAGAAAAACTGGGACTAAAGCTGGCACTGACGACGCTCTTGCTCCATAGCACACTGGCTGATCAGGCTGCCCAGTGCCTTTCTTCTTCTATAAACGCCTCTGATGAACTCGCATTATTGCCTGTTTCCCGTCAGGGAAAACTACTGCCTTCGCTTGCTCAACAGCGACTCTGGTTTTTGTCACAAACCGAGCAGGGCAATTTGGCCTATAACATGCCGGTGGTCATGACCTTAACGGGCGCTTTAAACAGTAAGGCATTGGCGGCCAGTCTAAATTTGCTTTTTGCTCGCCATGAGAGTCTACGCACGTACTTCCGTGAAGAGGAAGGGCAACTTCTTATTCGGTTGTTACCTGCGGAGCAAGGTATGCCGTTGCAACAATATGATCTGCGGCAAGAAGCGGATCCCGATGCGCTGGCAAGCGACTATTTACAGACCGAACTCTCGCAACCCTTCTCTCTCTCCAATGGGCCATTGATCCGTGCTTTGTTGATCCGATTGTCGGATGAGCGTTGGTTGTTTGCCTTAAATCAACATCACACGATTTCTGATGGTTGGTCGTTGGATATTATCGCCCGTGAGTTGAGTGAGGCGTATCAAGCGCAAATACAAAATGATGTGCAGCAACTTCCACCATTAGAAATTCAATACTCTGATTTTGCTCATTGGCAGCGTGCATCTCTGGTCGGAGATAAGCTCAATACACAACTTAGCTATTGGCAGCGGAAACTTGCTGGCATACCTGAACTGCTATTATTACCCACCGATCGTCCTCGCCCTAAGCAGCAGGATTTTAGCGGTAATGTCTATCACTTTGCGTTAGATAAAGAACTTAGCCAACAGGTCATGCAGTGCAGTAAACGCCACGGTGTAACGGCTTTTACTTTCCTGATCAGTGCGTGGGCCGTTTTGCTGTCGCGCTTGTCCGGACATGGCGACATTTTGATCGGGACGCCTACGGCCGGTCGTAATCAGGCAGAATTAGAATGCATCATCGGTCTTTTTATCAACACGCTAGTGTTACGTTTTGATATTACAGAACCTCTTTCAGTGCATGAGTTGCTGAGGCGTAATCATCAATTGCTACTGGAGGCTCAGGAACATCAGGAATTGCCGTTCGATAAGTTGGTAGAGGTCGTGAACCCTGAGCGTAATATTGCCTACACACCAATTTTCCAGGTTATCTTCAACTGGCAGCAAGGTGCAGGGCAACAACTGACGTTACCTGGAGTGAATGTTCAGCATTATCAAAGTAGTAGCAACCGGATTAAGGTTGACCTTGAACTGAACCTTTTCGAGGACAGAGGACAGATCCGTGGGAGTTTCAACTATGCAACGGCTTTGTTCGACCCAGCAACGCTCGCGCGTTGGTCGCAATACTATACGCAGCTATTAACAGGGATGGTTGCAGAGCGTGATGCCATTGTTAACCGTATTAGCCTGTATACGGAGCAGCAAGCTCAGGCGTGGCGACAATCCTTCAAAACGGATGCCATCGCTATAGATCCTACTACGCCTTCCATCGTGGCGCAGTTCGAGTCACGGGCCGCCAGTACGCCAGATGCCATTGCCCTGCACTCCCCGCAGGGCACCCTAAATTATCGCGACCTGAATGAGCAAGCCAACCAGCTAGCACACCACCTGCAAACCCTCGGCGTGGAGGCCAACAGCCGGGTGGCGATTTGTGTGGCGCGGGGCCTGCCGATGGTTGTCGCGCTGCTGGCGATATTCAAAGCCGGCGGGGCTTATGTTCCGCTGGATGCCGATTATCCGGTAGAGCGCCTGGGCTATATTCTGGCGGATGCCGCCCCCCTTCTTCTGATTGAAGACCGCTATGGTCACCAGGCGTTAAGCCAGGCAGAGACCCTACCTGAGGTGAGACGTTTACGGTTAGATGCCGACGAACCGGCCTGGCACGATGCGGCCAGGAGCAATCCGGTTGCGCCGGTGGGTGCCAATAACCTTGCCTATATGATTTACACCTCTGGCTCAACCGGGAAACCGAAAGGGGTCAGGGTGCTTCATCGTGGTTTACTCAATCACACGCGCTGGCAGCATGAGGCGTTTGCTCTGACGGCCGATGACCGTTTTCTCCAGCGCACGTCCATCAGTTTTGATGCCTCCGTCTGGGAGCTCTGGACACCACTGACGTTGGGGGCCTCCCTGTATGTCCTGCCGGGCGAGGTGCAACGAGACCTGTCAGCCCTGCCTGCATTACTGGCAGCCGAGCAAATCACCGTCCTGCAAGTGGTGCCTTCGATGCTCACTAACCTCCCTGACCTGTCTCAGGCGGGGGTCAGTTCCCTGCGCTACCTGTTCAGCGGCGGTGAGCCGCTGTCGGGCAGTCTGGTCAACCGCTTACTGCCGCAGGTGAGTGAGGCGGTTGTCAATCTTTATGGCCCAACAGAGACCACGATAGATGCGACCTACCATGTGATGCGTGAGGCGGTGGACGAGGGCTACCAGCCTATTGGCCGCGCGATAGCCAATACGCGGTTGTATGTCCTGGATGAGCAGCAGCAGTGGGTGCCGGAAGGGGCGGTGGGCGAACTTTATATTGCAGGCGAGGGGGTCAGTGAGGGGTATCACGGCCGTGCGGAACTGACCGCGGAAC
>NZ_JAQRFN010000040.1 GCF_028598555.1 Xenorhabdus anantnagensis | reverse complement strand
ATAACTATTCATTCTTTCGCACTTACCTAACACTGCATTTATAGGGCTAAATGCGTCATCTGTGCTTAAAATTGCCATCATACCTAGCTTTTCACTGCCTATAAGGAATGCATAGTTACTATCGTTCACATACTCTTTATATTTCACGGAATTATTACTACTAAATTCAAGTTTAACCGTTGTGTCAAAGCTACCCCAAGATGGGGATGGCTTAGCACTCATCGGTATGTTTGGATGAAGATCCGTAACTAGATATTTTCCCTCTTCATCATGCTCGATTCTTAACATAGCCCGTGGGAAGTGACCGGATGGAAATCCTTTGAAATTGCTTAATATTCCACTTGGATAAATACCACAAAAATAGTTCCCATTACGAATATCAAGTTTGCCATTATCACTAACATAAACTCCGTTATCAGCAATGGCTCCCATTGAGGCAAGCAGGGCGGTTATACAAGCAATCTTCCTCAGCATTTTACTACCTCTTACATTGATCAACTTAGCTTAAGTATAATAGCTATGGTCAAAGAGGATGCGGGAAAGTCCCGAAGGGAGCTATTGTACGATGGCTGTTTCGCAACAATCCTGTCATTTCTTTTTATCTATCTTGTCCAATACAAAAGCATGAATCAAGGCAACTATAAAGAGAAGGGTTCCGTATACCCACCATGCGAAAAAATTTCGACCCTTAGAGTTAGCTAACGCCGCTGGGATCAGACCAATCAAAGCGGCAGTAATCCAAAATTCAGGCAAATCAAGACCACCCATCATCGCTTCAATCGTCCTTTTTTGAATTTCCGCTTAACATACTTACTGCGCGAGCAATACAGTAAGGTACTACGGCACACGCCACTGCAATAGCTGCCCCCGCTGCTTCTTGTGGTGCGCTTTCAGCCATAGTTAGTGCTGGTAATAATCCCGCTGCAACCCCAAAGATAGAGCAAAAAATTACTGCGAGCCATAATATACGCATTCTAATACTCCATTATTAATGATTAGTATTTTTACTGCTATAAGCTATTTTTCCACATATGACATTATTGAAGCACAATCAGCATCTTTGAGACTGTGCATTGTTGCCATTCCCATAGAACATAATTCTTGAAGTTGCCGAACGGCAAGTTTCGCATACTCATAACCATTGGTATTTAGTTGGTCGCTGGTAATTTTTAGCTTGCTTTTTGATGAGTCTGTGGAGGTCATGGCATCCATTATAGATACTCCGGCAGCTTGATTTTTAATAGCTCGTTTCACATAAAAACCACTAAGTGATAGATTGTCTCTAAAGAAATCATCTAAGCTCTTTTTCCTACTTACTGGTTGTGTTACTAGATCTTTAGTTTGTTTTGGCTGGTTCTTAGTTGAAGTTATCCTCTCTACATCACAAACAACAGGTGTTACATGATGTGCAGTGTGGGAATGATATAAGTTACACATAACCCTGGCTTTTTGTCCTTCCATCTGCCTGAATTTTTCTATCATTCCATTGTTATTCATAGCCAACTGCATTATATCCACTCCCATTTCTGTTATTTTTTCGCTACCCTCCTCCTCATCTGGTGGTGCAATTACATTTACAGGGGAATCAAGCTTTATAGCTGGCATGTCTTTTAAACTATACGGCAATCCTTCATCATCACCATCTACTGTCGTAAGAAGCCCACTTACAGTAACCAGCTTGGAATATTGCAAATTAATAGCATGGGGATTATCGGCTCGGGAATTTCCAACAATCTGCCTATACAGTTCCGTAGATCTCTTATACCAACCAAGTAAACATTCGTCCGTATCACAGTTTTTTTCGCGCAGTTTCCAGTTCTGCTTAACCAAAGCTTTGAAGTCGTTACTATTGCCAGTGACAACTTTTGCTTGGAGATAATCGACATACAGCGCATCGTCAGCTTGAGACAGTGCCGGAGTAGAACAGATTAGCTTTTCAGCTTTACTTGTCGCCTTAGAGCAATCAAAGCTAGCGGCGTTGGCGGTGGCAGATACCAGAAACAGAGTGACAGCAATTTTCTTTAACATCCTTGATGTCTCACACAATGATTAACTTGCTTCAAGTATAACCACCGCTCAAACAAAATACAGAAAAATCAATCTATCCCATTGACGGAATTATTTGAGATAAACTAGTTCTTATTGCTTCCCCTCCGTCTGATACTGTTCCTTTGATAGTGTCAGCATTTGAATTAACTATAACATCGCCATTCATATCTACTTTGATATTAGTCGCGCCAGTCGTAGGCATGGATTGGATCTTATTAGTCTGAGACAGAAACTGAGACGATGCGTTCACATCCATATTGGGAACTAATGGTTTTGATATAGTCTCAGAGAACGCACTAATATTGTTCGCAAGATTAACCATTGGATCTCCCTGTCCCTTGATTGCTGCCATGACAAGCTGCTTGGAATAAGGTAACGGTTTGCCTATCTCATTTTGACTCATAGCGTTCATCAGCGCATACATAACATTATCGTCATTTAAATCTAAACGGTCATGTCTGCCTACACCTAGTCGCTTCGCTACTCTTTGAATGTACTCTTCGGTGCGGTTATTATCTTTTTTACCGGGTGGTGCCCATTTACTGACAATTAAATCGACGGATTGGCGCTGAACTTTATCAGTTAGCCCATTAAAATAGCGGCGCAACTGCCAAGCGGTGCGTTCTAACCCCTCATAAGCCGTGCCGAATTTAGCGAAACGCTGTTCAGGATGGTCTTCTACTGTTGCGCCTTTTTGTTTGGCATATTCGATATTTAGAGGGTTATTATTACGCTCTCCCCGCGTATTGCCTTTTAGTGGGGGAGTTTGGGCTGTTGGGAGAGTTTTGGGCTTGCCTCCCAAAATAACACTATTCAGTTCATCCAGTGTCATTTCACCACGACGCACTTTAGCTTTGAGCTTATCAATTTCAGGATCACCAGTAGGGATATCTAAGGTTGCTTCGGTAATGCTACTTCCTAATCCTTTACCTCTATTATCAACCCACTGACCATTAACCCACTTGGCATCGCCCAGACCTACAAGAGCAGAACCAAAATCAGACCAATTTTGAGCAGTTCTCACACGTTGAAACCAATCATATTCGCCAAATGCTGAGTTAAGGGCAGAATCTATATATTCCTCACTCCCATACGCTGCCCCCGCAGCCAAACCAACAGCACCAGCTTTTCCCACTACCCCCAATTTGCCGCCAGGCACTTTTATGTTTTTAGCTCCCCTCGATACTTTACCGAATGCCCCTAAAATCTTACCAACCCATTTGGTTGCTATGTATGTAGCAAATGCCCCAAATGCCAGTTTTAAGTTACTAATTTCACCATCAGTATTCTTGAACCACTGTCCTATGGTGGTGTTTTTAAACCACTTCTTAAACTCATTCAGTTTTTTCAAGACATATTCAATTGACTCACTCCACTCTGTCCAGTCAAATAATGAATCCCCGCCTTTTTTCCATGTCTGGTAATCGTCATAGAGTCCCAGTAACCCAAGAGACAAAAGAGCAATCAACCCAACGCCAGTGAATAAAGGTGCGAACATGGCAAGAAATGCAGAGCCGCACGCAATAATCATGGGGATTAAAGCCACTCCGATAATCGTCGCAATACCTTTAAATACTGAGATCGCTGTTTCTCGATTCTGATTCAAGTAGGAAAGAAAGCCTGAAACTCTCTCTGAGAACTTAAGAAGATAGGGAGTTAAGTAGTTGGCGACAAGGGTCTTCAATCCTTCCCATTGCTGACCGAGTACCGAATTTTGATTACGTAATTTGCGATTTAATTCGAGCTCTTCTTTGGTGGAGATAACTAGGTTCTTTTGAGCATCCAGCCGCTTCTGAATAGCATCACGACCCTCTAACAGAGTGTTAATGGTTCCTTCATCCAGCCCCATGTTTTTAGCAATATTGTATGCCTGTGGTCGCTCCATAGCAGATAGACTATCAGCCATATCTAACAGTATGTCATCCAGATTGCGAATCTTGCCGTAGGAGTCCACCACCCCGATACCGAGTGCATTGAAAAATGGCAGTATGGACGCATCGCCCATCGTGACCAAATCCCACAGTGATTTATTGAGGTTAATCATTGTGGCCGCCATACCATCGGCACTGCCACCGGACATTTCAGCGACGTTCTGCCATTTCTTGATGGTCTCCACGTTCATACCGAGGTTCTTACTCATGAAATGGAGCTGGTCGTTTGTGCGTGAAACTTCGCTAACCAGTTTAGTCAGGCCGGTGGAAACGAATATTGCAGAAAATAACCCCGCCAGCGCCTTGACTGCACCATTAATGGATTTGCTCCAGTCCTGAGTTTTATCGGAAGCATTGCCTAATCCATCGGAAAAGCCCAACACCACACTGGAGGTATTTTTGGTAGTTTTCCCGACTGTTTCAATCGTTTTGGTCAGTTCCTGATTTGACTGGTCAAAATCTTTCGCGCTATCCGCAGCTTTATCAGTGCCCCCGGACAATTTCACTACCGCAGTGGATGCACCGTCAGCCTTCTTATCCAGATCATCAAGCGCTTTGATTGCTTTGTTTGCGTCACTGGCAAAGCCGGACATGTCCAGCTTTAGTGCGACAAGCAGTGTGTCAACTAAGGTCGCCATTGAGTTCCTCCATTAGCCGTTTGTTGTATTCGCTGACCTGATGTATTTCAATCAGGTTCAGCGCACTTTCAAGGCCGTATATCGTGGATAGGTCATGATAGGTTGCATGCCCCGATGTGACGACCTGATACACAATGCCGGAGACATTTCTCGGTTCGGCCACAACGCCATCTTTTAGCGGCAGGCCAGCTCTTAGTTTTTCGAGCCTGACCCACCGCCTTGAGTTAAAAAATCGATGTGGATAGCGAGAGCCTCTTTTCGCAGCAGGAACATCGTCTTAACATCTTTGATATCAGAGTTAAATTCGATAGCACGAGCATTGCCGCCAGAAGGGACGATTTGCACACAGTCGAGTAACTCATCCAGCAGCGGAATGCCATCTTCCGCCCGAATGCTAGACAATGCCTTAACAGCCACCTGCGCCATTCCTAT
Organism: Xenorhabdus anantnagensis; assembly: GCF_028598555.1. Taxonomy (GTDB): domain Bacteria; phylum Pseudomonadota; class Gammaproteobacteria; order Enterobacterales; family Enterobacteriaceae; genus Xenorhabdus; species Xenorhabdus anantnagensis. The sequence continues at coordinate 14,043 of NZ_JAQRFN010000040.1, read as the reverse complement.
CATGCCCATCTCAGGACGAATATCACCGATATCGATACCGCCATTGGCAATCGTGAACAGGGCGCGCATTGCCCAATTGTCGGCCTTAACAATGGGCATCTCAGTGATAACAAATGTTTTGCCTGCATCGCGGCCTGATTCGATAGTGATTGTTTTGGAGTTCAGTGTAGACATTATGCGATTTCCTCAGCGCCATTAGTGATCATGTTGAATTTGTAGCTGGTTCCATCCAGCAACTTCTTACCACTGGCACCACCCGTCATACTGATAAGCCCACCTGTGCCGGAGTAGCGTTTTCCAATGGAAGGCATCTCAACAATGATGTCGATATATCGCGCTTCCATGTTGCTATTGAAGTCTTTGCGGATGTTTTCCAATATCTGCGTAGATGGGCTATTGGCCTCCAGATACAATGTCCATGGCGTTTCATGGGGGATGTAGCCCATAGACTGTTTACCGTCCACCCCGATACGGGTTTCTCCCAGCGTGACCTCGCCGAACTCCCATGCATTGTCAGCCTGAAAGCCGTTAATAGTGACGTAATCATCATAAATCCCTTTGCATCTCAGCATCAGTACCGAGTTCGCTGATGTGATCGTGCGTGGGTTATGTCCCATTGGCATAATGTTGTCCTCTTACTGAACGTTGATTGAGGGGAGAGTGATTTGCTGGACACTACCACCATCGGCATACCAGAGTTTCAACGGCATGGATTTACGCAGACCGCGAGCCTGTGCCGGAGTCTCACCGATACGCAGACACCAGCCCTCGGCGTTTACTTGTGCGGCAGCATCGAAACCCGCCTCGATGTTAATTTGTTCTTTCTGTTGCTCAGACAGAGTAATACCGCGCTGAATAGCACCGAAGTTTAGCATCTGGTTAATCGGGTCTTGGATAGCTGCGCGGTGGATAGCTCGGCCTGTTTCGTTGTACGAAATGGATTTGAACGAGGTCAGCATAGTCATTAACGCCAATTGCAACTGACTATTCAGATAAACCTGATTAACGTAGCTGTCCAGCCATTTGAATTTGCCGGAAATCGAACCCTGATTAACAAAGACAAATCGGTCGTTTGCTGTACCGTAAGCACCGTAGAAGTTGAATCTCAGTCTCAGCAGTTCATCAGCCAAAGACTTATCGGTCACAGTCGGAGTTAATCCCTCCTGACGGCGGAACGCGAATGTAGCGCGGCCGTTCAGCTCATTGAAATTCAACGATGCGGCATAGGTACAGGCGAATGCGCCGTGAGTGTGGTCACCATACATCAGGCATGTACCACCAATTTCAGACTCAGTGATCGTGTTGGAAATCAATTCCAGTGCGGCCTTTTCACCACCACCTAAATACAGCACATGCACATAGCGGTCATTTTGCACCGTCACCCATTTGGAGATAGCTAGTTTCTCGTCCGAGCTGAAATTACCAATAGCCAGGATAGAAACGAAATTACTCACTGATTTGGTAATGCGCGGCATTAACTCATCGATAGTGTCAGCATTGATACCATTATTTTTCTGTGCGTCTGTCTCTTCTGTCAGCCCCATGTACTCAGCCAAATCACCAGAGCCGAAACTGATAGTGCCGGCGGCATTGCCAGTTTTTGCGCCTTCAATGGCAAATGTGCGGCTGGTAGAGTCATATTTGCATGTACCAGCCTTAGCTAATGATGCCGATACAGCCTCCGCTAATGCGGAATAGGATTTGATGTCAGCGGGAGTGATAACGACAGATTGCCTTTTGCCGTCAATGTCCAGCTCCAGTCCCTGTGGAATGTGGTTAAAATCTCTGGTTGGCACTTTACCGCCAACCAATTTTGCCGCCTGATTAGTTGTCATCATGGATGCGATATACAACGTTTCAGGTCGGGATGTTGAGCCAACGAATCCGGCAAAATAAACCTGTGCCGCTTCGTGTTCTTTGGATTTAGTCCCAAAGATTTCAGCAACCTGTTCAGCAGAACCGAATGCCTTCACCCCCAGCATGGCGCTTGGCGTGTTTTTGGTAATAAATAGGGCGTTCAATGCCAGTGGGTTTCCGCCAGTGCCAACGACACCGGGCAGAACACTGACGATATCACTCGCCGGAATAGTGTTCATGAATATTCCTCAAATAGAGTTGGTATTGATAGAGAATTTGTCAGTGCTATCGATTGAGTAGGTTATTTCGGGGTTATATTGCAGTTTGATTTCGAGCATGACGCGGTTTTCATACTGGTTGGTCTCATTCACTAGTACCATTTTGCGTGGCTGCTCACTGTAGAGTGGCTGGCATTTTTTTAACCGCGCTGTGGTGTAGCCGGATTGCCATAAGTTCGCCACCACCCGCGCCCGTGAATCGGCATCATCGCCGTAGAAATCTAACTGCATCGTCAGTTCCACAGAGCGTTGCGCCGTGATTTCTGAGGTTTCGTGATGGTAATAATTAGCGATGTAATCAATGTCACGCTCAAACAGGACGTGCATCACAATGCCGTTTTTGGGAACAGGGACGCCGTTTTGGTAGCCTTGAACCACATCACACTGGAATAATTCAATGAGGTATTTTCGTAACTCAATAAATATATCCCTGTGAGTCACGGTTATTGTCGCCATAGCAGCACCTTAACCCACGCCGGGTACGACTCAATGACTTGGGTTACATTCCATTCGGACACCTCTTCCTCACCGTAAGCAGCAAATTTCATCTTGTCAGAACCTTTATCTTTCGTTCTGCGCAATGCTGAGACCTGCCCTCTGGCGTAGGCATAGATGAACTGCCCTTGTTGATTGATAACACCGAGATGATCTAAATCCCGCGTACTCAGGCTTTGTAGCTGCACAGTAATGTCATGCTCTGAGTAGTCGGGGATTTGCTCCCCGGCCTCATCAATGGTGTAACCGTTGTTAACGACCAGAACGGCGTTAATGTTGGGGTTAACATTGGTGATGAGTCCGTTAGCAATCCCTCTGACATTAATCATCATTCACCTCATAACCGAATGAGCGCGACAGTTGGGCTGTATCCACCAGCGGCTTATTGAATCCTTTTTTGGCTGCCGTTGATGGGCTATTAGGTGGTGTAATCCATGACAACACTGATTTTTGTAACTCATCAGTAATGTGCTCACCCAAGCGACCCATCGCCTTTCTTGTGTCTCCATCACCACGCCTGATGTCTCTAGCTAGAATGGCTGACCACTCCCGTTTGCCATTGGCTACCACAGTGCGGAAAAAGGGACGGGGCGGTATATTGATTGCGTGAGCAGGTACAGTATGGGTAGTGGAGAAATTAGACTTCGCCGCTTTGACGAACTTGCCTTTTCCGGCAAAAGAGCCATCTGCATTCAACTTGCGATAAATGGTTGTTGTCTTGGCCGGAACCTCAATTGATGCACCATACTCATTGATATAACCCACTGTAGCGACTGGCGTTCCATCGGGATAAGTTGCTGATTCGAAAATACCGGCTTTTAATTCAAGGTTGCCATTCAGATACTTCATCAGGGCTGCTTCTAATTTACTGGACATATCACCTCCTAACGCGCATTGGCATTTGACCTATGACATAAAGGAATGACCGATAGCGAGCTGTGAGTTGCCAGTATTTCGCACCTCTCCCTGTTTGGGTGTACCACTTTTCCTCATTGGTGGTCGTGCCATAATCCAGCGAAATAGACACACTGCCTTCGGTTGCACTGGATGCTCTACCGACGACGTTATTACCTGCATCCATATTGTTTTGTAGTTCTGCTATATGAGCCATCAGTAGATAGAGCAGCATCTCCCGCTCTTTCAGGTTCTTCACGCAGCTATGCTCGGTGTTATTTAGGAGCATGGTCGCTTCCACAAAATACATTTCTAACCGAGCATCAGTTGATTGGATGTTAGGGTAGAGTTCACGCCACTTCTTGATATCAAGTTCAACAATGTCGCTCATGTCGCCCCCTTAAACAGCTTCGACCTCTTTCACTTGCTCAGGCTGAATGCGCTCAGTACCGGATTTTGTTTTCTGCTTCTCTTTGGCTTCGGCTTTAGTACTGGACTCGTGTTCATGCGCGAATATCAGGCCATTTGTCACCAAGTCACGGTCTTTATTCGCCATCAGCCACGCTTTCCAGAACTCAGCATCAATGCCATGAGTTAGACCGAATCCGGTTTCATCAATGAGTCCCTTAGCAAAACCATTAACAGCAACACGCTGCTCGCCCACATCCAGATACAGGCCGTTAGCCAATTTACATGCGATAATTACAGTAGACATATTCCACACCTTTGAAATAAAAAACCGCCCGTAGGCGGCTGTATTGAAACGGCAATGAAGCTTAGGACACCAGCATTGAGGTAATAAACTGAGGACGATAAACCACAGCACCGAAAGAGCCTTGTGACCTCTTTTGTTTCCAAGAAGATGTCTCTTGAATCATCGGATGAACACGCATCTTTTCAGTGAAGCCCAAGTCAAGGGTCTTTTGACCTTCGTACTCTTCGACAACCAATCTGACTAACTCTCCTGCACTTGTAGTCATCTCAGGAATGCTGATGACTTTCATATTAGGGAAGTTTTTCGTTAACTGGTCTGAGACATTGACGTTGTACTGGTTGGTTTTGGTTAACTGAACTTCCATTTCTGGCGATAAGGTCAGTTTCATCGCAGCGTGGCGATCAATATGCCCATCGGTTTGCTTAACCAGTTGCTGAAACAGTTTGCGAATGGACTCGTAAACACCTTCACCATTCAGCTTCACCCATGCCTCAGAGGTGATGTTTGGCAGTAAGCCGGGGTCATTCAGATAACCGTAGTTCTCCAGCCCTGCCACCCCGAAGAGGTAAGTTTTGTTCTGGAATTTATTCAATGTCAGAATAGCCGCACGCTGTTTCGCTGATACCCAGTCTAATTTAGCTGCACCCGCCATCTCCATCTCGCGCTCACCTACGCGGATAAAAGTCTGGTAATGATACGGTTGGCGACTCGGCCAGTTGACGTTAACACCTGTAAATCCGTTGTTGTTGTAGTCCCCATAGGTGGAGGTTTCACCTGTTGCCTCAATGACTGGGAAGGCGGCGGTTTGGGTAAGCCAATCCCCACGCTTAACCTCTTGGAACGCCTCGGCCATCCGCATTGGTGTAACCAACACGTCAATAATTTTCGGATCAATGAATGTGGTGAATAGCGACAGGATACCTGAGTTTGGCGCTGTCACCAGTCCACTATCCATTGCCATGTGACGGTTCTGGCTGGTTAACTCCTGCACCTGATAACCCGTGTTAAAAACCACGCCTGCGCGTCGCTCTAGTGCACTTAAATTTAATGGCATATTTCAATCCTTACAGAGAACTAGACATTTTTGTCAGACCGGAAGTGACGGTCTTCGCCACGCGGAACTTAGTCGGCTCGAAAGCCGTATCTGCTGGGTCGATTTTATCGACGGCTTTCGCCTCGCCAGTATTCACGTCGGCCACAATGAACTGACCGAGCTTGCCACCCGCCGCCAGCACAACGAGATAATCGCCGCCAGACATCAGAGTCACTTCACGCCCTTTAGGGATTTTCATTGACGCACCCGCGCCGTGCTGATCGATAATAGCCTGATTGTTACGATGAACGAACCCCAGAACCGAGCCTTCGCTCTTCTTATTATACACAAGCCCTTTGTCATCAGCCCATGCAAACAGGCCAACTGTCACACCATCAGCACCAGATTTGAACTGGCCTTCACCTGCCAATACTGAGAAGTGCGGGTTAGCTGATGCGAAATCACCGGCTACACCTAATGGCAGGTCGTTGTTCATTCTTGTTTGAAAACCGCTCATAATTTCTCCTTAACCGAAACGAGCCGTTAATTTGTCATCAACAAATGAATCATGATCCATTGCTACATTGGGTTTGGTTGCGGCTACCTGATTACTTAGCAACATACCAACCATCGATTTATAGGCACTGGCGTGAACTCCTGTGGTATCCACTCCTTTCTGTTTCAGTGCATAGCCATAGACCTGTTCGGCACTGTCCATTGCCACAACTCCAATCAGAGGTTTAACATCCTCACGGGCTTGGAATAGGGCAGTGACACGCTCAACCGCACGCTGTTCAATCATGGCTGAGTCCATCGCTGGCTTATCAGCGTTATCTTTTGCCTTATCTTCCGTATCTTTTGCTCCCTCCGTTTTGGGGTCGTTGTCCTTAGCGCCTTCCGGCTTACTACTACCTTCTGGGGTTTTAGGATCATTATCTTTCGCACCTTCTGGTTTCTGCTCATTATCCTTTGCGCCTTTGATAACGGCAGGATCTTCGTCTTGTGCTAGGTTTGACGTTACCGCTGTGATGATGGCTTTCAGGCTGTCTTCTGATAAATCAGCGTCCATAGCCAGTGCTTGTTTAATTTGTGCGGCAATAATGGGAGTCGCACCTTGTTTTAATTTCATCTCTGTCTCCAAATCGACTGTTTGATGGTCAGATATAATTGCGTCTCGCCCGATCCTGCCGCGCTCGACTAATGCAACGTGATTACCGAAAATATTTCGCATAACCCCGTCATAGTGTTGTCCCTCATACTCTCCCGAAGTCATATCAGGTGTGTAACCATAGCCAGCAGATAGCTCCTGCATCTTCCCGCTTTCTATGAGGTCAATGGCATACCCGTCCCATACACTCAAATCACCATAGAGCCGCCCATTTTCAAACGAGATATCAGAGCCAATAGCGCCAATCGTGTATTCTTTTTGAGGTTCGGATGAATCGACGGGGATGTGTTTAATGAGAAGTTGTTTTTTGCTGAATGTCTTTGCTGCTCGCTCTAGTTCCAGCGGATCGCGGAGCAGGCGGTAAACTTTTTCAGGGTCAAGCCCTAGTCGCTCATAGCCGGGTATTTCCTTGCCTCGATACGGGTTAACCGCTGCCTTTGACAGAATAGTACGCTCAACAATCAAGTGACCGTTGCCGTCTTTACTTCGCATGGATCTATCAAAGGCGAGCTTGTCAGTCATTGTCATGACCTGCCTCTTTTATTAAGTGGTTTTAAAATGGAAGAATAGCTTTGCTGCCACAACGACAATTGATAGCCTGTCCCGGCAATACCCACTCGCCGTCGAGATAAAGCCCCTTTTCGACATCAAATTCTTTGCCATGCGCTAACAAATGAGAGGGACGAGGCTGCTTTCCTGCATGAGAGTGAATCCAAATAGCCTTGGAGATACCCAGTTCCTTACGCCTGGCCTGTTCAATTACCGCATGAGCTTTTGCTGACTGGTCACGGGCAATGAGTTCAGCTCGGCTCTGTGTTACATGAAAATCATGCTGTAGGTTGTCCGTCAGCGTCTTGAGGTCATAACCCCCTGTCACAGATTGCCAGATGTGCGTCTCAACTTTGCTCAGGTATTCAGTACCGATGGAGCGGATCAGTCCGACATTCTCCCCCATAGCGGCGTGGAGTGCGTCCAAAGTTTGCTCGTTGTTCTGCATCCTGACCGTAAAACCGCGCTGCCTGAGCAGATGAGCAAACCGAACATCATAATTGGATACCGTTTTATCAACGAATTCTTTAGCCACATCCTGAGATAATGTGCCCAGCTTCTTATTCCATTTATCGAGCAGATAATCCACCGCATGAGCTAGCCAGTCTGATATGCCATCGTTAGCCAGTTCAGCCTTGTATTCACGCACCAGAGCAGCATCTACTTCATTCCGAATATCGTTAATGATACCCATCAGCATCCTGTAATACCTGCTCTCAATAGCTACGCTAGGTCGGATTTCCGGCATGATGTTATGACCGCTATTTATCGGCCTCAACATCGTTTTCTTGATTGCCATAGTCTGGAACTCCATACGGCGACGGGATTATCTTTTTAGGGTCAATGAATCTCAGAGGGTTATCTTCGTCAGCAGCAATATACTGTCTAGCTTCCTCCCCATCGATTACCCCTGACTGATGATAGATTTGCACTGTTTCTGCTTTGGATTTCTCTGTTGTTGCCCGCTGCTCATCTGTCAATTGATACAAGGAATTGAACTCAAAATAGAGGTTATTATCGATCTCACCAAACAGATGAAGCTGAACCAGTTTTAGGATGATTGTCATTTGTGGCAGCAAGTGAGCATTTTGTAATGACGCGATATAATCGGCATAGACCCGTATCTCACCATCACTACTGGCATTTAGACCGCTTGGCGTAATACCTAAAAGCTTAACCAGAGGAGTATGGCTCGGCGCTGCCATCTGCTCTTGAGCCTGACGCTGCAACGCATCTAGACCAGATAAAGGAGTGTTGAATTGGAAGAACTCCTCGTTCCCCTTGTCCAATAACATCAGATTGCGATTATCTTTATAGAGAGAGAACAGTGATGCTCTCATCTTGATATCTGCGCCATCCTCACCGTTTAATATCCCCTGCATGTTGGTAGCAAGCCCTGTCAGAGAGAATGAGTGAATCAGCTCACTGATAGCGTCCGTTGTCCGCTGCCAGCGCTCTACATAGGGCTTCATGAGTTGCAACATACTTACGCCACTAAAGTTATAAGCTGGTTTCAGGATGTCAGATACAGGCCTCATTATTAGTGTCATTAACCGATCAGCATGAACCTCTTTACCCAACACGAACCACTGAGACGGTTTAAAGAAGTCATCGGACATTGGGTCATGGGCGTTATACAGACTCGGCGTTGACCAAACTGGTTCAACCAGACTGAACCCTTTGATGCTGCCTTTTTTAACACCTGTTGAGCTGATAACCAGCGGCAATTCAGTTTTATCCTCATGTCCTTGAATATCGATAAACAATTGAGAACGACCAAATATCATCTCATTCTCTATATGCTTTCTCATCAGATCACGAATTTTCAATCGCTCCATTTCAGCCGTAATGACGGCTATTTTGTCCGTCTTGTTCTCGCCATCATTAATCTTTCCACTGCTGCGCGCTTTGACTTCACCCCATTCTCGGGTCATTTCTTTGGCGGTCGTTTCGGGGACGCTACGATAATCACTAGACTGAGACATCACCGCCAGAGTGGGATAGCCGATAAATCCGGAATAAAACTGTGGGGCAAAATTCGCGTGTTCATATACACCATTACAGGCACTGTCCATCGCTACAGGTGCTTTTTTACCTGCGGGAACCACGGATGGATGAATAGTAGGTGGTTCTATTTTGACAGCCTGTTTGTTGTTACCGTCGTTCCTGAGGCTGTCATTTACGAGATTCAATAATGCTTTCTCGGAGAACTTAGATTGAGCTAATTTTGCCTGTACTTGTTCAGTTTTTACTTTTTCAATAGCCAGCTCCCTCTCCAACTCTAACAGGCGCTGCTTTTTATCAGATTTAAACCATTTCATTTAGATACCCATGAGAGCATTAGGATTGATACGAATCCCCGCATTGACGGCAGCGAATGCCATGATGAAAGCGTCGGCCTTGTTGGGGCTGGGGATACCCCGTTTTTTCATGTCTTTCTTGCTTTCAACTTTAACCCGCCCATTATTGTCATAATCGACTTGAGGTCGTGATAATTCAGCCTTGAGATATTCCAGATCTTTCATACCTTTAGACAGGCTGATTAGCTGGTCTTCGGGGAATTTGTCGCCATGATTAACGGCTCGCCATGTGTTGTAGAAGCGGTTGGCGACTAACTGCCATTGTTGCGCCTTGAGGTTGGCGAACATATCCTTATTGGTTTTACCGAGCATATATTGGTTATCAGGATTCTCAACAGATGCGCCGGCATTGAATCCAACCGTTCTGACGCGCTGGTCTTTACGGTTGAACTGAGCCTTAACGCCTGCACCCACGCCGATACTATCGAATATGACCGTATCGACACCGTTTCTGGTTGCGTAGTCATAAACATGGTCAGCACTCCAAATGACATCATTCCCGCGCCATTCCGTAACATCCAGAGCAACAGAACCATGTCGCATAACAATAGCGTTAGCGTCCTCGCCATCATCAGCAACGTCGAATCCAACGAACTTACGACCCACAGCACCGAATCCAAGTTCCAGATGAGCATTAACCGCCGCCTCAATCCATGCAGGCTTAATGATTGCCAGTGCTGAATCAGCAACAGGCTCGCCCAACCAAATGTGACGATAGAGATCGAAATCGCGGAGCTTACACTCTTCCATCTCCTGTCTGAGTACTTCGGGGAACCAAGGGTTTTCTGACCAGTTGACCTTTAGGATAACGCTGTCTTTTTGTGGCTCAACAATGAACCGCTGATAGGTATCGTCCAAAATGTTCTTAGGGTTGAATGATACCCAGATTTCAGAGTTGGGCTTTCGGATTGTAGGGATCAATATGTCCCAGCTTTCCTTAGTGACAGCCTCGGCTTCTTCAATCCAGCAGATATCAACACCCTCTAATGATTTAATCTTGGTCGGATTGTTCTTAATGCCGTAAAACATGAATTCAGAGTTAGTCGCCAAGTGCCGAATAGAAGCCCGTTGCACCTCAAACTCATTCTGATAACCTTCGCGGTAAATGGTGTCCTCTAGCAGCTTGAGAACTGAATCGCTGATACTGTTCTGCAACTCACGAGCACAGAGAAATCGATAACACCCCCTGCGAGCTATCTCTATAAACAATCGGGCTATTGACCATGATTTACCACTACCGCGCCCACCATAGGAAATTTTGTACCGAGCTGGGTTTGTAAATGGCCTAAATACTGGATTAAGCTGCGTCATCTATAAAATCCCTCAAAAGAACCAGTTGAATAAAAAACGAACGCTATCGCAGCGAAATTCTTCAAATTCACTGAACAACTTATTTTTCATTAATGTCGGGGTTAATTGGTTGGTATTTGTTATTTACCGCTGACGATTCAGTGCGTACGACGAAAACTGAGGGCATCACTCAATAAAGTGTAAAGTGGCATCTAAAGTGCAAGTTCACGCAATGACCATTATGTTAAATAGACCAATAATTGAGCTACTATTCACCATCGCTAAATAATTTTTTCAGAGGAGGGAGTCCTTTAACATCAATAGCCCCCTCGATACCATGATCGATTTTATCCCGCCAGTGCGACTTCTGCCTGTTCTTGAGCCAGAATATCGCAGCGGTTGTGTCTGGTGGGTAATGTTTTGTCGTGGGAGTAATTACAATTTTACCATCGACCGCCCTGATATCATCCTCTGGGTGCTCATAGCCTGTCGCCCTATGAAAGAGTTTTGCTGCAACCTCTCCATCAGCAACTGCTTTCCCCTTTTTTATGGACTCCAGAAACTCAGGGTGTTCATGCTTCCAATTGTTTAATGTTGACTCGCTGACTTCGAAAAAATCAGCCAATTCCTTATCGGTGTAGCCCAACAAGCACAATTTGCGTGCCTGTTCAGCATACGCCTCTTGGTATTTGGTTGGGCGTGCCATTTCCTTTCCCCATAAATCAGAATAAATAACTGCCTCGGTTTATATAACCCCGTACTTTTTTAATCGGGACTATATAAAGTTCTGCATAAGTCACTCGTCACCGCCCTAAATATGGGCGATGTCCTTTTTACTGCCGCCAACCAACCCAAGCGCCATCTGACCAAGATCATCAATCAATCTTTCAGCCTTATCGAGAGTAATCAGATCATCTTGTCGCTTTCTCAGTCTGCGGCCTGCATCAGAGGAATCTTCATCAGACGCTCTTTTTGCCAGAACAAGCATGTCTTGCAGTTGCTGGAGGGTAAATCCGAATCCAGATTTCACTTCAAGGTCAGTCATGTGATCGAACACCTGAGCCTGTAACTCATAGCTGTAGCTCATTGCCATCAGACAAGACTCACGCTTGGGGAATCGATAGCATGGTTGGGTTCTGCCTTTATCATCGATGTAATCGGCCGAAAATTTGGCCGATTGTTTTTCGCCCAATACTTTCGGGACTTTCTGCAAGAAATGCTTATGTTGCAGTCGAGTGTATTTCTTGCATGGGAATACTAATCCTTCCGCCTCGGCTTTAGCCTTCCTATCGGCATTGATGTAATCAACCATTTCCAGACTGGTCATGGTGGGCGCTTCTGTTACAGGAAGATTTGTTTTATTAGTTTTGACTAATTTCATCGGGTACTTTTCCTTATAGAAAGCCGAACCTGTTCACACAGAAAAACCGCCCGCAGAAATACCCTATTAATAACGGTTTTCTCAGGCTCGACTTTCTGTAAGGTTCTGCGTTTTTATTGGTATGCGTGTGAATGCACGGTGAAAATAAAAATGCCACCAGCCCGTGTGCGCTGGGTACGCGGTGGGAACGAGTGGCAGCATGGGTTATCCGTATTCCTTTAACCATTCCCCTGAGTTATTAGGGCGCTTAGGATTGATGAATAATCACTCTTTATTTGCTGTGATGCTGATCAAATCGATGAAATCTTGACACATTTCAAGTCGATGCCCGTGATCGTCTACAAAGTTATATTTCTTAAAGTGTTCTAATATTTCCTCGGGACTTTTCCCGTATATAGGAGATTGAGAAATTGAATCGAGTTTCTGTTTCATCTTCGAACCTTCACTCTGTTGGTTATGACCAGGTTACAAGAACATTGGAAATAGCCTTCCATAATGGTGGGATATATCAGTACGATGGCGTTCCTGCTAACGTACATCAAGGACTAATGAGTGCTCCATCCAAAGGAAAGTACTTCCACCAATATATCAAAAACGTTTACCCATATCGTAAGGTTGGGTGAGTATTAACTTAGCGAGGTGATTGCCTCGCTTTTTATTTACACTGTGTCCTAACATACTCCTGCCACCCCAGTATCATTTGCTCTGGGGTGGTGATTAGAATGACGTTGGTTTAGCCACTGCACGAACCCAGCACATGATCCCTTTTTGTAAGTCAGTGCGGCCTTCCAGCAGCCAGCGCATATCAACATCAGTATTGGGTTTTACAAGGTGATCATAGAGCTGGTCTAGTTCCTCCCCAAGAGCCTTAATCTTGTTCATGCAATCAATTTCATCTTGGGTTAATTCACGGTAGCCGGTGATTTTACGGTGTTGATTTTCCATTGTTTCCTCTGCATTCAGTTTTAACGTAATCCTGCAAATAGCTTAGTTTTGCCCGGTCGTTGATAATACCTTCTCGGATATCGAGAACAGTTGATCCAGTTTCTCGAGTGAGTTCGACGGGGGTTGCATCGCCCAAGCTGGTGGCGGTAACGGTTTTAGGCACCGGACAGACGGCCTTGATGCGCAGCTTGCGACGACCAGCGGCAACATCAGCCCGAAGAGTATCGATTTCAGTCTTGGCATGGGCGAGTTCCTGAGTATGCTTGGTATCCAGTTCTGCGAGGTGCTGGATGCGTTCTTGCTGATTGGTGATGATGGCGACCTGTTCGTCATACTGTCGCTTTAACCTACGGTATTCTTCGGCCTTGTCCTGATACTCGCTGTAATAGAACCAGAACAAGCCAGAAACAATCACCAGAGCACCGAGAGTAAAGTACTGGCTGTTGAGTTTCATAGCATTTCAAATGCCCGTGTGAAAACATCATCAGAATAAGGCTGCTTGCCGTTCTCGTGCTGAATTATCGACTTAGCCAGCGTAATCAGCGTCGGTTTATTGATATCGAGAACGTGATGCGGGTCGACGTTCAGTGCCCCGGCAACCCCCTTGATGTAGGCTGAGGTGTTGTTTTCCACATTTGGCGCCCAGCGGTCTATCATCCGGTACACCGTCTGGTAACCGTTCTTGTGGTAGTTAGACAACAGTTTCATGAGCGCCCGAATGCCATACTCTGGTGACTCGAACCGACAGAACCGAGGATTTTTTACCCCCGTTTCGATTCCGATTTGCCCCTGCCATTTATTCTTTGGGTTGTGATCGATATTGCCCGGATTGTGATTCCTAATGCCTCTCGTCATTACTTGCCCCCGCCCTTTTCTCTGCTGCCTTACGCAGCAACTGACCGATAAAGTCCGTACCCAAGTAGCCAATCACTACGCTGCCGATGTAGGCCAAGTCAGGATTCAGCCCCATGAGATTTAATACGTCACGAATGAACCAGGCGAACATGGCACACATAAAGGCATCAATAGAGACCTTTAACCAGCCGCCGCCGTTATAGCGACCGCGAAGAAATGCCAT
>NZ_JAQRFN010000004.1 GCF_028598555.1 Xenorhabdus anantnagensis | reverse complement strand
ATGGCGCAAATATCGGGTATTACTCAATCGGGTGGATTGTGCTACTGCACCCGATATCGAGTGGCCTGAGCAGCCAAAGTGATGACAGGGGCACAATGCCCCTGATATCCAATTGATATCCCTGTCGGTCGGTCTATTTCTGTCCGCGTCCAGATGCCGGAAGATTCGGTGTGGAATGTGAGGCAGGGGGTTGTAGAGGTTGCAACTGATATTGATATTTAATGGTTAGCTTTTGGGGCACAGATGGGGCAAAAAATTACCGCAAAACAACTTAAAACCACTTAAGGTATAAGTTATCTTGCGGTAATGCATTGCCTTAATTCTGATTACTGCTTACTTCAACATGAATTTTACTCCATATGGTTCGAGGTGGGGGTTATTTTAAACAGACCAGAATAGTTATTTTGTTTTTTGATATAAATTAGTTGATCTAAAAGGGACTTTGCTGCTAATAAACTGAAAAGTGCTATGAAGAAGAACAAAAAGGTTACTCTTGATGGCACTTTTTCAAAGATTACCTATTCCATACTTGATTTAATTTATTATTTGCCGCTGCGACGTATCTTGAGATCCATTGGGTATAGAATATTAATTCTAGCGGCATTAGAACGCTAGCGCTGAAATTGCTATAAATATCGGATTTTTCTCTCGTTTTTCTGACTTTAAATAGTAAAGAAAAACTGATAACTTGTTTGTTCAATAGTCATAACAAGGCAATAGTCAAAACAAGGAAAGAAAAATGGCAAGTTATTTGATTCGCGTGGAACTTTATGGCACAGGTTCTGACGGTTATGAAAAACTACATAAAAGGATGACGGCGAATCAATTCAGTCAATCTATCCGTTTTCCTAACGGGAAATGGCATCACCTGCCTAGTGGGACTTATATCGGAAATTCGACGATGGAATCGATTGAGTTGGCGGAAAAAATCAAATCTATGGCTACGCCATTTTCAAACAGAGATCCTTCGATATTCGTCTGTACCTACAGTAACTGGAGTGCATCGTTATATCCCGAAAAACAGCGTACTGAATCCGGTTCAGGTGAGTGATTTATTGAGACACTGAGAGAAACCTCGCTTTGTGGGGTTTTTTATTGCCATAGCTTGTATATTGAATCGAAAAAAACAATCCTAAATGAAATCATTTATTACCTATATTACCTAAACATTGTCTTATGATTACAATACATTGGCTAATTTTATACCTGTTGTAATAAAGATTAGAATGGAACTTATGCTGTATACCCAATATATATGAACTACTGTTTGTAGTTTCTCTATGTCAGACAGTTAAGGCCACTACCGTGCAGCTATGGACGTTTGTTTGATAATGAGGGAAAGCAAAATGAATAACAGATGGATAAGCTATGTAACGTTTGTAGGGGTTTGGATTACTGTAACATTAATGATTGGGATTATGTTGTCATAAGAATACGAGAGAAAATTAACCCTAAACCTCGCCTTGGCGGGGTTTTATTGTTTGAATTTGTTGGTATTCTTCGATTACCCAGTTGATACTGGGCAATCTGTCACATACTGTTTCCAAATATTGAAGATTATTCAACAATATTCGGACAAGCCTCACCGGAAATTAATTGCTGAATATTTTGCAAAGTCGTTTCACTGATACTGGTTAATGCCTCTTCGGTTAAGAATGCTTGATGACCAGTAAACAGGACATTATGGCAAGAAGACAAGCGGCGGAAGATATCATCTTGAATAACATCATTTGATTTGTCTTCAAAGAATAAATCTCTTTCGTTTTCATAAACATCCATGCCAAGCGCCCCAATTTTTTGTTGTTTCAGCGCATTAATGGCTGCAATGGAATCAATTAAAGCGCCTCGGCTGGTATTGATGATCATCACGCCATCTTTCATTTTGCTGAATGCTGTTTCATTCAATAAATGATAATTTTCTGGTGTCATGGGGCAATGCAGGGAGATCACATCAGATTCAGCATATAAGGTATCTAAGTCCACATATTCTACCTCCATACTCAAGGCTTCAGGATTGGGGTAGGGATCATGTGCCAGTAAACGCATACCGAAACCTTTCAGAATCCGTAAAGTTGCAAGACCGATTTTCCCCGTTCCGATGATGCCCGCAGTACGTTGATACATGTTGAAACCGGTTAATCCTTCAAGGGAAAAATTGGCATCGCGGGTGCGTTGGTAAGCACGGTGAATACGTCGGTTAAGGCATAACATTAACCCAACCGTGTGTTCGGCAACAGATTCAGGAGAATAGGCAGGTACTCGAACAATTTGAATGCCTAATTCTTTCGCTGCATCCAGATCAACATTGTTAAATCCGGCACAGCGTAGTGCCAAGACTTTGATGTTCATCTCTGCCAATTCTTGCAGCACTTCGCGTCCGCCATCATCATTGACAAAGATACAAACAGCATCCGCATCAACGGCATTTTTGGCGGTTTGTGGACTTAAGGGAAAATCAAAAAACTCGATATGATAGTCAAGACCAAGTTTTTGGTTGAGCATTTCAAAATGTTTACGGTCATACTGCTTTGTACTGTAAACAACTAATTTCATAACAACATCTCCACCATGCAGTAACTAAAAATCATTCGAGCCATTCATTTAATTCACTTTGCTGCATTGCCTGCAATAATGACGTCTTTTGAAGGTTCTAAGCGTTAATCTTTCGCTATACTCGAATAAATCGCCTGATAAGCTATTCATAGCAATAGCTTATATAATAAACCGGCTTAGAGCCTGATATGAGATTATCATAACAGGAAGTTGTTCTCAGGTTGATAAAGAAGGAATAAGGATTTAATGGCAAAAATACTCAAAGTGTTTGCAGTGGTGGTGATACTGCTGGCTTTATCGGTGTTGTCTGGATGGTATACACTTCCACGTTGGTTGCCATTGATTGCCAGTCATTGGTTACCACAGGGAGTCACTCTTTCTTTGAGTCAGCCTCGATGGACAAAGAATGCATTATGGTTAGATGAATTGTCATTAAAGGCAAAAGAGTGTGAGTGGATCAATGTCTCAGGGGTGTCTGTAGCGTATTTATTCAGGGAAATATCCAAGGAAAATAGTGAAGATCGCTACTGGAATATTCATGCTGCCAATATTGATAGTCAGAGTCAGTGTTTAGCGCAATTACCTGTTGGGGAAGAGCAATCAACACCATTATCTGTTCAAGAGATATTATCTGCGATACCTTCGATTAATCTTGCCGTTGATCGTCTGGCTCTCACGCCTTGGACGGAGTTTGCTGGCAAATTCCAATTCAGTTCATCACCTCAGGGGCAAATATTCTCTTATCAAGGCGAAAAATTAGAACTCAATGCACATATTACAGATAAACAAGATCTCGTTATTCAGCGTTTTTTTATCAAATTACCTGAACAGGTGATTTCTCTGAATGGCAATATTACATTGCCCTTGAATATTGCAACGCTGCCAGAGCAAGGCCAAATTATAACGCGCTTATCTCTGAGCCAATACCCAGAACCATTGCAACTGGCATTGAAGTGGCAGGGACAGAGTGGGCGGCTTACTGTTATTGAAGAAAAAAATAAGCAGATGTTGGCAGAATTACCCTGGTCATTCGACGAATCGCAGTTCCAGATAATTAATGGTAAATGGCAATGGTTCGAGACTAACCAAGTATTATCTGGTGGGGTGAATATTACGCTTGAACAATGGAAAAAAGGCTTGCCTGGTATGTTTGTCAGTGGGCGTATTAATCTGCTCACCCGAAATGATCAGGGTAAAGGCAATATTGTTCTTTCTGTAAAACCGACACTAATCAATATAGCTAACGCGCATATTCCATTTCAGTTAACTGGGCAAATGAATAGTGGTCAGATGGTTATGGCCATGTCATTACCTGCTGTTGTCACAGGGCCTTTAGTCGACCCCAAAATTACTTTTCGTTCAGGCGCTTTATTTAGGGCATGGGGAAAAGTCAGTGAAACATTTACTGTTAAAGAAGCCCGACTCCCTTTGGCGGGGACTTATTTAACTCGTAATGGCTTTACTGGCCGCCTTCAGGCCATTTTGACGGCACAAGACAGTTATTGGGGGAAATTTAAACTCCATATGGATGGTTCCGCAAAAGATTTTATACCCGATCAGGGAAATTGGAATTGGCGTTATTGGGGAGGTGGAAACTTACCTCCGTTGCAAGCCAAATGGGATATCGCGGGTAAAGGAAGTTGGAACCAATCACAGATAACGGTAGATGAATTAAATACCGGTTTTGATCTTATTCAGTATGGTCTCGTGAAGATGCAAGTACCGCGTTTAAAACTGACCAAACCGTTAATTTGGGAGCGTGCGGCAAATCGCCGCAACTTAACCGGAGATTTTCAGTTATCTGTTCAGAAAACAGAATTTCACTCTGGAAGCTTTCTTCCTTCTTTTGATTTTAATACCACGATTGCAGGCGAATCCCCGAATAATTTTATTCTGAATGGCAAGCTGTATTCCAAGGGCATTGGTCCCATTCCATTTTATGGCCGTTGGGATGGGGAACGATTGAGAGGAAAAGCTCATTGGCCGAGACAATCTTTATTAGCCTTTCAATCTTTGATTCCGCCAGATTTAGGTATTACCGTGCGTGGTGGAAATATTTATGCCCAAGCTGCTTTTTCGGCAGCAAAGGGGCAGGGATTGTATGCTGGTGGTCATTGGGTGGTAAAGAATGCAGGTATGTGGCTGAAAAATGGAGAAGTTGATGGCCTCAATTTTATTTTGCCCTGGCGTTTACAGAAGCACACATGGCAATTAGGACTGGTATCTCCCGCCCAATTGCGGATCAAAACAATTAAGGGATTGTTTGAGATGCAAAATGTGGCCGCCGATCTATTGGGCTACTATCCGCCAACTGGTAATCAGCCATTGAAGTTGACCAATGTGAATGTAGATATACTGGATGGTAAATTAGATATAGAGCGATTGCAGATCCCACAAAAAGAAGCCGCTGTATTACGGTTTAATAAACTGAATTTGAGTAAGTTAATTGGCGTATTAAAAGTTAAACAAATGGCGATGTCAGGGCGGATTAGTGGTGAATTACCTGTATTATTAAATGATAAACGTTGGATTATTCCGCGAGGATGGGCATCCAATGAAGGTTATCTGACACTGAGATTGGATAAGGATACAGTTGACTCTATAGGGAATAATGACTTATCAGCAGGTATGGCAATGGATTGGCTGCGTTATTTGGAGATCAGTCGTTTAAAAGCTTATGTTACCCTCGATAATTTAGGGATCTTGACACTGCATTCAGAAATTAGTGGAGTGAATCCCGTGGTAGATAAAAAACGTGAAGTCAGGCTGAATTATCATCATGAGGAGAATATTTTTCAGTTATGGCGTAGCCTACGTTTTGGCAGTAATCTGGAAGAATGGTTACAGAAAAATATATCTGTAATGAACGGGAGTAATAAATGACAATGAATTTTGGATGCAAGTTGCCGACACTCAAAATGAGTGTGATGTTGGTCAGTATGGCTTTACTCAATATGGCATTGGTGGGTTGTGTCAGACTGGAAGTAGCGACACCGGATAAGCCTATCAATATAAACATGAACGTAAAAATTGAGCATGAAATTCATATTAAGGTCGATAGGCAAATTGAAGATATGCTTAAAAATAACTCTAACTTATTCTAAGGGCTAGAATATGAAAAAAGTCGGAGTGATACTTTTGTTGAATTTGCTGTTCAGCTCTTTTGCTGTGGGCATGACGCTGAATGAAGCAAAACAACAAAGGCTGGTGGGGGAGACATTCAGTGGCTATTTGGCACCAGTAAAAAATACCCAAGATGCTCAATCAATGGTTAAAAAAATTAACGATGATCGTAAAAAGAAATATGCTGAGATCGCGGCTCAAAATAACATGACGACAGAGCAAGTCGCAAAAATAGCGGGAGAAAAATTGGTAAGCCGTGCTGTTTCAGGAGAATATGTACTCGGCATTAATGGTAACTGGGTGCAGAAATAAGCGCGTTATGTGGCGCGCTTATTTCTTTATTAAATAACATTTTTGTTAAAATGATCTTTATTAATCAACGACTTCTTCGAGCTGTCTTTGTGTTATTTTTTTTATGATCCCATTCATTACGTTATGGGCATCTTGATGTGCTTGATTGGCGGATTCTGTACCCATAGCCAGACCTTCAGCAAATACAAATTCCACATCTGTAATACCGATAAATCCAAGGAAAATACGTAAGTATGGTGTCATCACATCCGTTTGGCTGTCTTTGTGGATGCCACCACGGCTGGTTAAAATAATAGCACGTTTGCCTTTCAACAGCCCTTCAGGGCCTGTTTCAGTGTAACGGAAAGTCACACCGGCACGGGCAATCAGATCAAAATAGGCTTTTAGTTGAGTAGGGATAGTAAAGTTATACATTGGTGCGGTGATTACAATAACATCGTGTGCTTGTAATTCTGCAATCAGCTCATCTGACAGTGCCAATGCTGATTGTTGGCGCTCTGTCAATTCAGAACCGTTTGGGCGCAAGGCATTGACTAATTCTCCATCTAGTACTGGAACTGGTTTTTCAGCCAGATCGCGTATAGTGATATTGTTCTCTGAATGATCGGCTAACCACTTTTCAACAAAATAGTTGGCCAGTTGGCTGCTTTGGGAATATTGCGTCAGGATGCTGGATTTCAGAACCAGTACTTTACTCATTCTTTACTTCCTTATTTATTTACAATTCTAGCTATTTGCAACTCGATTGAGCTGAAATACTGATAACTTCATTGATAATATTGCTTATGCACCATATTTTATATAGAGAGTTGTTCAGTCAACAGCTCAATATTTTGAGATATTCATTCAAATTCATTGAAGCAATGCAGGAAGCACATCATCATTACAGGCAGATAACATCTTTTGGGTGCGATATTCTGAAACATTCACTATCCAGTACTGGAATCGGATTTACAGCCAATAAAGCGATAAATTGACGAAGTGAAGGATATGTATGGAGTACATGGAATTGCATAAGATATGTTACACTTCTAATAGTTAAATCATAAAAAACTATCCTCTGAGCCTGCAAAGACAGCGCTACTCAGTTAAAAACGTCACAAGGATTTATCACGTGGAATCACCTTTGACAGTACCATTTGCTGAACTATTCGCTGAACTTGATCACACATCGCTGCGCGATCAGTTCCGTTTAAGAAAACGTCTGCATGGAGCAGCAAAAATAAAGAATCAAGTCTCCTTGCAGGCTGTAGCACAATCGATTGCTGCGGATATTGCTACTGCAAAACAGAAAGTCATAAATCGTCAGGCCGCATGTCCTTCGATTCAATATCCTGAAAATCTACCGGTCAGCCAGAAAAAAGACAATATCTATAAAGCCATTAGGGATAATCAGGTTGTTATCATTGCCGGGGAAACCGGTTCGGGTAAAACGACCCAGATCCCAAAAATCTGCCTTGAATTGGGAAGAGGAGTCAAAGGGCTGATCGGCCATACCCAACCCCGTCGTTTGGCGGCACGTTCAGTTGCCAATCGCATTGCGGATGAATTGGAAACAGCACTTGGCTCGACGGTCGGTTATAAAGTTCGTTTTAATGATCAGGTCAGTGAAAACACTTTGGTCAAGTTGATGACTGACGGTATTTTGTTGGCAGAATTGCAACAAGATCGTTTATTATTGCAATACGATACGTTAATTATCGATGAAGCACATGAACGCAGCTTAAATATCGATTTTATTCTCGGTTACCTGCGTCAATTACTACCAAAGCGTCCTGATCTGAAAGTCATAATTACCTCTGCCACCATTGATCCTGAACGTTTCTCCCGCCATTTTAGTAATGCACCGATTATTGAAGTCTCTGGGCGTACTTACCCGGTTGAAGTGCGCTATCGTCCCGTGGCTGGTGATGATAATGATCGGGATCAGCTTGAAGCTATCATTGACGCAGTAGATGAATTGGGACGTGAAAGCTCAGGTGACATACTGGTGTTCATGAGTGGTGAACGAGAAATTCGTGATACGGCGGATGCACTTAATAAACAAAATTTCCTGCATACCGAAATTCTGCCACTTTTTGCTCGATTATCTAATAGCGAACAGAACAGAATTTTTCAGCCTCATGTTGGTCGTCGTATTATTTTGGCAACTAACGTGGCGGAAACATCATTGACTGTGCCTGGCATCAAATACGTGATCGATACAGGTTTTGCTCGCATTAGCCGATACAGCTATCGAACCAAAGTACAACGCTTGCCAATAGAACCTATATCGCAGGCATCTGCCAACCAGCGAAAAGGGCGTTGTGGCCGTGTTTCAGACGGGATTTGTATTCGCCTTTATTCGGAAGATGATTTTTTATCACGCCCAGAATTCACTGATCCTGAGATCCTGCGTACCAATCTGGCTTCCGTTATCTTGCAAATGACTTCTATTGGTTTGGGAGATGTCAGCGCATTCCCCTTTGTTGAAGCACCGGATAAACGCAATATTCAAGATGGTGTTCGTCTGTTGGAAGAGCTGGGAGCTATTGATCCAGAGTCATTGTCAGATGCGACTTATCGCTTGACCCCTATGGGACGGCAATTGGCCCAGTTACCTATCGATCCCCGGCTGGCTCGCATGGTACTGGAAGCCAAGGTCCATGGTTGCGTTCGCGAAGTGATGGTGATTACTTCAGCACTATCGATTCAAGATCCACGGGAAAGGCCGTTGGAAAAACAACAGGCTTCTGATGAAAAACATCGCCGTTTTGCGGACAAGGATTCAGATTTCATCGCTTTCTTGAGATTGTGGGATTTTCTGGTAGAACAGCAAAAAGCGCTTTCCAGTTCTCAATTCCGCAAAATTTGTCGTCAAGATTATCTGAACTATCTTCGTGTTAGAGAATGGCAGGATATTTACACTCAGCTCAGGCAAGTTGTGAAAGAAATTGGTTTACCGATCAACAGTCAGGAAGCCGATTATCGCAGTATCCATACTGCCTTGCTGACAGGGTTATTATCCCATATTGGTCAGAAAGATACGGATAAACAGGAATATACCGGTGCACGCAATGCCCGTTTTTCTGTTTTTCCTGGTTCCGGATTATTTAAAAAGCCACCTAAATGGGGGATGGTTGCTGAATTAGTGGAAACCAGCCGCCTGTGGGGACGTATTGCTGCACGGATCGAACCAGAATGGGTAGAGCCATTGGCTGCCCATCTAATCAAAAAGCACTATAGTGAACCGCACTGGCAGAAATCTCAGGGAGCGGTGATGGCAACAGAAAAAGTTACCTTGTATGGACTGCCAATTGTGACAGGGCGACTGGTCAATTACAGCCTAATAGACCCTATGTTGTGCCGCGAATTGTTTATCCGTCATGCTTTGGTAGAAGGTGACTGGCAAACTCGCCATTCATTTTTCCGTGCTAATTTGAAATTGCGTGAAGAAGTAGAAGAACTGGAACATAAATCTCGTCGACGGGATATTCTGGTGGATGATGAAATTTTGTTCAGTTTTTATGATCAGCGAATTGGCAGAGATGTTGTTTCATCACGTCACTTTGATCGCTGGTGGAAAGTTGCCAGTCAAAATCAACCGGAATTACTCAACTTTGAAAAGAGTATGTTGATCAAGGGAGATGCAAACAAAGTCAGTGCATTGGATTACCCGAATTATTGGTATCAAGATAACTTGAAATTCCGCTTGAGTTACCAATTTGAGCCGGGAACTGATGCTGATGGCGTTACTGTGCATATTCCTTTACCGATATTGAATCAGGTCAAGGATGAAGGATTTGATTGGCAGATTCCGGGCATTCGCCATGAATTGGTTGTTGCATTGATTAAATCACTACCAAAACCAGTACGTCGTAATTTTGTTCCGGCACCTAACTATGCGCAGGCATTTCTGGAGCGGGTTACACAACCTCAGGCTCCTTTACTGGACAGCCTTGAGAAAGAATTACGTCGCATGACGGGAGTGACGGTGTCACGTGATGACTGGCAGTTGGAACAAGTCCCTGAACATCTAAAGATCACATTCCGCATTCTTGGAGAGAAAAGAACAGGTGAAAAAAATAAACCGTTGGCAGAAGGGAAAGATCTGTCAGCACTGAAACTGAAATTGAAAGGAAAAGTTCAGGAAACACTTTCGGCGGTTGCAGACGATGGCATAGAGCAAAGTGGATTACATATCTGGAGTTTTGGTGAATTGCCTGATTGCTACGAGCAGAAGCGCGGGGGCTATTCCGTTAAGGCATTTCCGGCGTTGGTGGATGAAAAGGATAGTATTGGAATTAAATTGTTCGAAACTGAATCCGAACAACAGCATGCAATGTGGGAAGGAACACGCCGCTTGCTATTACTGAATATTCCATCCCCGATTAAATATCTGCATGAAAAATTACCGAACAAATCCAAACTGGGGCTGTATTTCAATCCATATGGAAAAGTGTTGGATTTGATTGATGATTGTATTTCCTGTGGTGTTGATAGGTTGATTGCAGAAAATGGCGGCCCGGCATGGAGTGAACAGGCGTTTTCCAGTTTGCAGGATAAAGTTCGCGCTGATTTGAATGATGCAGTGGTTGATATTGCCAAACAAGTAGAGCAGATCCTGACAGCGGTCTTTAATATCAATAAGCGTCTGAAAGGGCGGGTCGATATTTCTCTTGCACTGGCATTATCGGATATTAAAGAACAAATTTCCGGTTTGGTCTTTAATGGATTTGTGACTTCCCACGGTTGGAAACGCTTGGCTGATGTTCTGCGTTATTTGAATGGAATCGAACGTCGATTGGAAAAATTGGCGATAGATTCTAATAAGGATAGGGCACATATGATCCGGATTGAAAATATCCAGCGTCAATGGCAACAATGGTTGGTAAAACTTTCAATCCAACAGAAACAATTGCCGGAAGTAAGAGAAGTTCGTTGGATGATTGAAGAGCTTCGGATCAGTTTGTTTGCTCAACAACTGGGTACTGCGTATCCAATATCAGACAAGCGTATTTTGCAGGTAATGGAAAATATAACATTGTGATATGTATAAGGTTGTAGTCGAGAGACTACAACCTTAATTGCGAATTTTTACTTAAAAACTTTGTTTGAAAAAAGGCGGATAATATTTTTATTACCCGTCTTTTTTCAATTATTGTTAGATTAGTTACAACATACTTTTTAACCCCAACCCCAAAAACAAAAAACCAACACACATCAACCAAAATCTCTACATTACAAAAAGAAAACTAATAGCCCTCCATAACAATAATATTACTGTTATGGAGGGAAAGAAGTGTTTATTGATAAGTTAACGTAATTGTTGCTGTGGCATTTGCTTTGCCTGGTGTAATTTCCGCACCTGTCTGGACATAACGGGCTTGCAATGGAATTACGATATTTCCACCTGACTGGCTGGAACCAAATACAAACGGGGAGTGCATTGATACGGGTCGATTTAGATACAATATCTGCAAGCCGACTCCTGTTGCCGTGACGTTGTCACTATAATCCAATGCCCAAATATTTTTAGTATTCCAACTTGCAGGGTTTCCATCCAAAGTTACTCCAACATTGATATCAGCATCACACTCTATTTTGATATTAAAATGTCGCATGCCTGCCGTACTGTTAATACCTCGGAAATCATTTTTTTTAATATCTCCCATATCAACTGAAACCACCTTTTGACTGAGAGAACAACCTTTGGTCATGATATATGTATTCGACAAATAGAAAGTGTGAACAAGAGTATCGTAACCTAATTTGGCATGAGTTAGGTTTATCCGTCTGACGGCGCCTGAACCGGTTATTGGCGCAATCTTGATTAATTGAACCGTTAAATAACCCCACGATTTACCACAATATTGTGTTTTTCGCTGCAATTGATGCGTTAGCGGACAAATGGCTGGATTGGTCGCTGTTCTGGGTAGCCAATCAATACCATAACCCGGGGCCCATGTATTAATACGGATGCCAACTCCCGGAACACCAGATTCATAAATAGCATCATAGTTATAGTTTGCAGGTGCAAGATCGGGGGCCTCCCAAGTTGTGGGGGTGGGAGTATTACAGAGAGCGATATTACCTTTTTCATCCACTTGATCCAGACGTATTTCTTTGATAGTTGTTCCGATAGGATGATTTCGAGGAACCGTAATTGTACCAAAAGAAACCGGAGTCCTGCCGGGTACAAAACCCGTAGGATATTGGCAATAATAATTCGCTAAACTGTCAAAGCTACTCATCGTGCCGATGAAAAATGTACTTGCCAATAATAATTTTAATTTGTTGGCCATAGAATAATTTCCACTATTTTTTAATTGCATATCAAATGAATGTGCCGACCTTGTTATTCGCAAGAGGTTTCAACCATATACAAACCTGACGCAGGTTCTTCATCAGATAGTCGATAATTGACACGGCACTCTTGTATTTCTTTATGCCCCCACTTCACCCATATGTTGCCAGATTTGGGAATTCCACTGAGATAAACCTGCCCATCATTGCTGACAATAGCGCTATTGGGTTCATCTATATTATTTTTCTGCTCTAATGTTGCTATTGCACCAAATGGAACCTCTTTACCATTGTGAGAAAGCGTTAACAAAACACGATGCCCGATGCGAGTCTGGAAATTAGCCAGACTTAGTGAACCGCGGGTTGGGATAATGGTTTGTGTGTTGATATCAATATCAACATTATTGCCCATTGAATGTGTATCCAGAGAAATACGGTTTTTTCGATAGCTGCTGACATAAGGCACAATGGCATAACCCTTCCGGTCAGTTTTAATGCCGGTATGGTTTTGTACTTTAATTCCCTGAGCGCCATTGGCTCGCACCAACACTAACGTATCACCAAGAGATTGAGAAAGGGTAACTCCGTAAGGATGGACAACTATCCCGCCATTTAACCCATAATTCAGCTGCTTGGCGTGTTTGTCATAATTGTAACCTGCGCTGATTTGACTAAATGCTCCTTTATATTCGGCATTGATACTTCCGCCACTGGTTTTATTGTGATTGGAATAACTTTGCTGAATGTTATAAATCAGGCTGTTATCTTCAAGAGCGCTACCATTTAAACTGAGCTGATGAGAAGTATCACTATTTTTACTACTGGTCATGTTATAGCTTGTCCAGTTGTTTTTTAGCCAGTGCTCAAGAGGGATTTGAATGCTGAATGATACAATCTGCTCATTGCGATTTGAACCGGGAAGGGCACTGTATGAATAGTTCAGATTATAATTAATGGAATTGTAATTCGTACCATAGCCAGCACTGATATTCCTCTCATAACCTTTTTGATACCAATAATCTTGTTGAAAAGCAGATATATAAACGCTGCCCCAATCACCCAGGTTTTGGTTGATGTGTAGTTGTAATTTACTTCGTTTATTGGCGTTATAATGACCATTATTAATTGTATCTAATTCATTGGCTTCTTTGAAATCGTAAAAATTTTGAGTTGAATAACGATAACCCATTAAGGTAACGTTAGTGCTGGTTTTAGAAATATCTTTGGCATATTGGAAACGATAGGATTGCCCATAACCACTGAAGTTAGAAATAAAATTAGTTTTGGCATAAGTTGCATCAAAGGACAAAGAACCCCAATCAGAAAGGTTGTAACCTGTCCCCAAAGCGATAGATTGATAGTCCTTTGCGAAGGTTGTTCCACCATATGCTGTAACACGGTTGGAAATACCATAAATCACCGTACCCTGCATAAAATAAGGTTCTTTGCCACGCTGAGAATTAGAGTGATATTTTCCCAGAGTCAGCGAATGACGCAGGCCATTCTCCCTTAACATAATAGGTACAGTAGAAAAGGTTTGCACAGAACGATGTTCTTTTCCATCGGCTTCTTTGACAATGACTTCTAGATCGCCAGTGGCGATGGTTGGATAGAGATCGTTAATAATGAAAGGCCCGGGAGAAACATAGGTTTCATAAATAATGTAACCATTTTGTTTAATGGTTACTTGGGCATTACTTTGTGCAATTCCCCTAATTGTCGGAGCGAAACCTTTTATGCTATCAGGCAACATACTGTCATCAGAAGCTAACTGTATTCCACGAAATTGGAAGCTATCAAAAATAGGGGAAAGTGTATAACTATCTCCTAGTGTCAACTGGCTTTTTAATGCATGTATATCTCGTTGGAGATAAGTATTGAGGCTTTGCCATTTTTTATTCTGACTGCTATAGGTAGAATAATTCCGTAAACGCCATGCATCCCAGTTCGCACCTGCTCTGAGATTAAAAAAATGATTCGTCGTCGAACCAGAAGAATTATCCTGCCAAGTCATAGAACCACTGTAATTATAATTAACCAACAAAGAGGTTAATCCCTGCTCCCATAAGTGAGGTGGAACATAGTCTCTGGTTTGGTAGTTCAATGCAGCTTGTGGAATACTGATATTTAACCGTTGGTGCTTAAAATCAAAAGAAGACGATGCGGATGGAATATACTGACCAAGATCAGTGAGTTCTGTCTCCTGTTGCAGATCGCGCAATAATGGGAATGAGTCAATATTTACTCCCATTTCCTTGAGCTGCTGTATCTTGAGTTTGGGGAAAAGTTTATTGTTTACAATAACAAAATCAATATTTCCGGTATCTATTTTTTCTCGGTTTAGATAGATATCTACCCAATAACGCCCAGGTGGTTGTTGATCATCTTGAGTAAAAACAGATAGATCAATATCTTTAGGAAATCCTGAGTGGGTTTCCAATGCATTGATATTGAAATACTCTTCAGCATAAGCTTTATTGGTATGTACCAAAAGCCATGTGATTAACAATATATAGATAAAAAATTTTCTGTATAAATAGCGTAAGCTTAGCTTGATAAATAACACCCAATTATCAGAAATGTTTTGTTGAAGATAATGACGATATTTATCCATGATGTTTTTCTAAGATAGTTTTCTAATTTTGATATACCCACTATCGTTCAAGCTGTATCTTGAACGATAGTGGGTATATAGATTTTATAATTTTTTGATCAGAACAAGCGTTTTTCTTCTGGCGTTACCCCGCCAAAATCATTAATCGTTTTCCAGGTCACTTGATTGATATTTTTAATAGGAACATCCCAACTTGCTTGTTCAAAAGGCGGAATCATTCCCGCGGATTGGATTTCATAATTTTTTACACCATTGCCGGTAGATAGCTCAGAAAAAGAAACATAGTAGGGCGTAGGGTTTTCGGCGATCAGTTTATGTCCATCAGTTTTGAACTTCAGTTCTTTATAAACCATGCTGGCGTTGTCCGCTAAATTGGCTGGACGATAGAATAATTTAAACCGAGATTTCACTGTGATTTGCAACTGGTTTTGTTCTGACTTGGTTGTAGCAGGAATAGATTTGATGTTAAGCCAGAACAAAGACTCTCTGTCATTAGGTAAATCATTTCCAGATTTAACAATGCGTAAAATGTTCTCATTCCCAGCTGTTAATTTAAAAAGCGGGGGAGTGATAATAAAAGGCGCTTTAGTTTCATCATGTTCGCCTTGAACCCACGATTGAATGAGATAAGAAATATCAGTTTCTGGATTGTTAATAGAGATGGATGATTCTTTTTGATCACTAATATAAACAACGCGTGTACCACCAATGACAACACCCGCAAGAGCAATATTGGTGTTGAAAATATAGATGAGAATAAGAATCAAAATGCGAAAGTATTTCAAAATGATTGCTCCAAACAATAAAATTTTTTCCCAATGCACTTTGTTTTTATTGTTATAAACAAACAGGCATTTTTTAGATTGTCTATATATTGTTTTGGCTTCCTTGCCATTAATTCCATTGGTTATAGGTAATTTAGTTAATATTGTTTTAACTGAATAATATGTTAGCTATATAGTTAACTTAGTTATAGATAATAGTAAAGTTAGCTACTGCATCACCCGAACCAGGAGTCACTTTATCAGTTGTTGCTATGTACTTGGCAACAAAATTCATCTCATCGGTCTTTTGACCACTCAATCTCTGAAAACGAGAATTTTCAGCCATATTGATTTTTGAGTTACCGTCATTTTCATAAAGAGCGATAGCAACACCTTGAGCAGCACTTTCGCCATTACTATTGTTTAATGCTAAAAGATAATTACTGGCTCTATCCGTTTGCCCATCAAATTTGACCTGCGCATGTTTAACATTTGCTGGGCAGTCAGACAATTTTATACTAAAACGGGTAGGGGCAGAGGTACTATGAACCCCATTGAATGCATTTGAACTGATCGTCCCCATATTTACAGTTTGATTAGCTGAGCTTGAATCTATCTTACACGCAGTATCGGTAATCTTTCCTGTAAACTTGATTTGTCCATCGGCAGCGTGTGCTGTGGACATAAATACAGATGATACAAATAAAGATGAAATAAGTAATTTTGTTTTCATTTTTTAATACATCCCATCTCAGACGAACTTATTCGGCATTCGGCAGAGAAATAAATTATTAAGTTAATGTTAAGGCCGTACATTAATACAGCAAGTGGATTGCTTAGGTTTACAGCTTAAAAAATAACAAATAAATAACAACAGTTCATATTACCTTATCAAGGGATAAGGATGAAGAATATAGTAGCGAGTAATTAACAAAGATTAAAATAATAATTTGACTAATCTCATTATTCGGAGTTTTTAAACTGTTAAGCTATATTTAATAGAATTGTTATTCATAAAGTGTAGTTTTTTTCGAATGCTAATGAACTTTTATTCTGTTTTATAAGATTTACTATTAATTGAAAATGTTCTGTAAAAATAAAGGTGATGTAAGACACATATATATTTGTGATTTGTTTTTTACTATATTTTTAACTAAATGTTACTTGTTTGTGATGGATATTTATAGGTATAGTTTTTATATCAGTTATTCTGATTATGTTGGTTGTTAAATTCACACTTAAATCAAATTAAGGAAATTTTAATCCATATAAAGTTAACTTAGTATTATTAACACTTTTCAAATAAGCACTTATTCACAGAAGAATTATCATTTCATCAAAAAATACCACTACCATAAAAATAGAATTAATTCTTATGTATTGAACATGTAATGATCTGTGTTTCTTTATTTAGTTACAACATAATAATTAATATCAAAACAAAAACACCTAACTACAAAACTTCATATAACAAACCAAATTGAATAAAAACAACACTTGATCTACTTAATAAAGAAACTTAAATAAGAAAGAGGAGAAATACGCTTCTCCTCTTAACTAAACTATCCACTTAGTTATGATATGAATGATTATCAGTGTATTAACAACCACATAGATGGAATCGCTATCAAAAACAGAACCACCATGGCTAGTTTTTCTATTAAATTTAAAGGGGATTTTTCCTGATCTTGTTTACGCGCATACAAAAAAACCAACAATCCGGGAACATATAGCACAACTGACAGCAAAAGATTCATTAAACCAGAAGCATACAGTAACCATAATCCATAAACACAAGCACCTAATGCAATAGTAAGTAAAGCACGATTACTACGTTGAAAAGCAACCTTCATTAAAAATGCACCAACAAGAAAGTAGGGCACAAGAATCATTTCTGACGCAATAGAAAGTAATGTATTGTAATTACAGCTGCTTAACCAAATTAAAATCAAAGAAAGTTGAATGGCGCTGTTTGTGATCCAAAGTGATGACTCAGGTGCTTTTTTGCTGTTTTGTTTCTTGAATACTTTGGGAAATGAACCATGTAAGGAAGCAATGAATGGTACTTCTGCCGCCATGATTGTCCAACTCAGATAAGCTCCACAAACAGAAATGATCAAACCAGCAATAATCACAATTTGACCAGAAGAACCCATTAATCCTACCATCAGCGTTGCCATTGAAGGATTGCGCATGGCTGCTAATTCAGGTCTGGAAACCAATCCTAATGAAAGCAGTGTAATAAGCACATATACCCCTAATGCAGAGGTAACAGCCAATACGGTTGCAATACCAATATCCTTGCGTTTTCTGGCTCTGGCTGAAACAACAACTGCGCCTTCAACACCAATGAAAACCCATAGCGTAATTAACATTGTATCTTTAACTTGCTGCCAGACAGGAACGCTCATTTCAACGCCACTGAAATCAAAAGAGAACACATCCATTTTGAAAGCGATGACAGCTAAGATAATAAATATGCCTAATGGCAATAATTTTGCCATTGTAGCCAGTAGATTGACTCCGGCGGCCGTCTGTACACCACGCAGTATCAGCCAGTGAACAAACCACAGTAAGATGGATTCACCTATCAAGGATTGCCAAGTATTGCCATCACCAAAGATTACAGAGTGTTCAGTATCAGTGAAAAAACTTAATGCGGCAAAGACGATAACCAAATAAGAAACATTGGCAATAATGGCACAGAACCAATATCCCCATGCAGAGCAAAATCCAACTAATTCTCCAAAACCTTCTCTTGCATAAGTAAAAATACCGCTATCCAAATCAGGGCGAAGTCGTGAAAGTAAAAGTAAAGATGTGGCTAAAAAGAGGATACCTATGCCTGTTATTCCCCAACCAATCATTAATGCAGCAGGGCTACCTACCTGTGCCATGTTTTGCGGCAAACTGAATACGCCGGCACCGACCATAGAACTGAGTACCAGTGCTGTCAGAGACGTAAGGCCTAATTTCTTTTCCAAAGATACGTTCCTAAAAATAATATAATCGAGACGATTAGCCAGAACACTTGTCCTGAATATCGAACACATATTGGACATTTATTGCATCCATGCTATGGATTGCAGGAAAGATTTAGTAGATAAATCTAAAAAAACAGGGCGATTCTACGGAGTGAAAGGATTGTATGCAATGGTTGACTATGCAAAAAAACATAAATTTTATGCATAAAATTGTGTTTATCAATAAGAAAACAAATTAAAGATAATTTTCCTAATGCGTGCTATTACCTTAATAAACATAGAAATGACTACGAGATAAACACTTTTGATAATACTAAATATTAAATTTACGCAAATGAAACGAATAATAAACAATTATGTAATTAACATCAGTTAAAAGAAGATTAGACAGAGAATTATCTGCAAGTTACTACGCATTACAATGTTATTTAATTGTTAATTTGTATTATAGATAGAGGATGAAATACTCAAAAAAACCAATAAAAAAGGCACAAATGTTTTTTATGCCTTTTTCATGAATTGCTGAACTACAAGACTGTGATTATTTGAATAAATCTGCACTGATGGTAACGTTACCACCATTAGACTGCCATTCTCTAGTGATATGGTAGTATTTTGCTCCTTTCTCTGCTGCTCGCTTAGCAACCTGATAAGAAACCTCAGGAGCGGTAGTGTAATAACCAGAGAAGGTGATGGAGTCAAATGGAACCATCTGAGCTGCTGATGCCTTATTCAACTCTTGAATTTTTGTTCCATTAGGTAAAGTTACCGTGTAACGCCCACCTTTTGATGACTGGGTTTCAAAAAATTGACCAACCACATTGCTTGTTGAAGTTGAAGAAGCAATGCCTGGAATTTCGACTTTCTTGGCTTCTTCTCCACCTTGTGCCAAAGCTTGGCGCCCTGATTCAGAATCGGCCGGAATCACGGCTTTATTAGATTGAACCTTACGTTTTGGCGCATCTTCTTTATAAACATATGCTGTGACTATTTGGTTGCCGCCATTATTTGGTGCGATATCACGAACAATAAAGAAAGATGCCGCATCTTTCTTTTTCGCCGCTTTAGCAATGGCTTCTTTCAGATCAGGATCAGTAGGGAAATAACCATTTACTGTTACAGTATCGAAAGGTTCCAAAGTGGTTGCTTCTGTCTTAGGTAACTCTTTGATACCACGATAAATGCGATAATTAGGTGTTTTATCTGCTTTTTCCGCATCTTTGTGGTATAAATCGGCTACAACACGTAAATTACCACGTCCATTGAGATCGTCGAGACTTTGAATATAAAAACTCTCAGCGCCTTTTTTATCCGCCTGACGGGAAACCGCATCAGCAGCTTCATAGATTGCATTAAAACGACCAGTGACTGCGATCCGCTCAAAAGGTTTAAGCTCTGCGGCTTGTTCTGGAGTCAATTCTTTAGCTGCATGTGCAGTAGTAATAATAGTAGTTAACGAGAACACCGCAGTAGCGATGATCGTTGTCTTCAGCTTCATAAAAAATCCTTTCGCCTTACGCATTAAAATATTTATAACGTGCTGAACATTGTTATGCATCACATAGATCGCAATTATTACATGTAATAATGCTAATTGTCGCAAGAAATTATGCCTTCTAAAGAAACGATTACCAATTTTTGGTATATGACACTGAGAATTTTAATAAATATAGTAAGTTATACGAGCTGAATAATTGTTTACATTGACAGGCTATTTTGATTTTTCTGACTTTATTATGATAATTCGTTGACATTATTTTCATTACGTTACTATTTTATATTCTATTGATAGGTTTTGCTGATAGCAGAAATAAAATCAATCTAATCGTTAAATAGGCTTCAACAAGGTAATAATCAGCAATATTTCATTCTTAAAGAAGGAAACATTATGCATATTGGTGTACCAAAAGAGCGACTTTCCAACGAAGCACGCGTTGCTGCCACACCATCAACCGTGGAGCAATTGCGTAAATTGGGATTTAACGTCACAGTTGAGACGGGAGCAGGGCAACTTGCCAGTTTTGATAATATGGCTTATCAAAAAGCAGGGGCTGATATAGTAGAAAGCCACCAGATTTGGCAATCAGATATCATTTTAAAAGTAAATGCCCCTGAAGATGATGAAATTGCTTTGATGAAAGAAGGTGCTACGCTGATTAGTTTTATCTGGCCAGCGCAAAATTCGGAGTTAATGGAAAAACTTGCCGAGCGCAAGATTACTGCTCTGTCCATGGATGCAGTTCCACGAATTTCTCGCGCACAATCTTTAGATGCTCTTAGCTCAATGGCGAATATTGCTGGTTATCGTGCCATTGTTGAAGCTGCCCATGAGTTTGGTCGTTTTTTCACGGGGCAGATTACAGCAGCAGGCAAAGTACCACCAGCCAAGGTGATGATTATTGGAGCAGGTGTTGCTGGATTGGCTGCCATTGGGGCAGCAGGCAGCCTTGGTGCAGTTGTCCGTGCTTTTGATACACGCCCGGAAGTTAAGGAACAAGTACAAAGCATGGGAGCCGAATTTTTGGAATTGAATTTCAAAGAAGAGGCAGGCAATGGCGATGGTTACGCGAAAGTGATGTCAGAAGCCTTTATCAAAGCAGAAATGGAATTGTTTGCTGCTCAAGCAAAAGAAGTCGATATTATCGTTACAACCGCCTTGATTCCGGGGAAACCTGCACCGCTGCTTATTACAAAAGAAATGGTTGATTCTATGAAACCAGGCAGCGTGATTGTTGATCTGGCTGCCCAAAATGGAGGCAACTGTGAATATACGGAGGCTGATAAACTCGTCGTGACACCAAATGGTGTGAAAGTTATCGGTTATACCGACTTGCCCAGCCGACTACCCACCCAATCATCACAACTCTATGGAACAAACCTTGTCAATTTATTGAAATTACTGTGCAAAGAGAAAAACGGAGAAATCGTTGTTGATTTTGATGATGTTGTAGTTCGTGGCGTCACTGTCATTAAAGCAGGTGAAATCACATGGCCCGCGCCACCAATCCAAGTTTCAGCTCAGCCAGCAACTGCCAAACCGATATCAGAAAAAAAAGAGGAAAAACCGACAGAAAAGCCCAAATCTTCGTGGCTTAAGTATGGAATATTTGCGCTAGCGATAATCCTGTATGGCTGGTTGGCACATATTGCACCGAAAGAATTTTTATCTCATTTTACCGTTTTTGCCTTGTCCTGTGTGGTGGGTTATTACGTTGTCTGGAATGTCAGTCATTCGTTACACACACCATTGATGTCTGTCACCAACGCTATTTCCGGAATTATTGTGGTTGGGGCCGTACTGCAAATTGGTGAAGGGGGATGGGTGAGTTTCTTCTCATTCATTGCGGTGTTAATTGCCAGCATCAATATTTTTGGTGGCTTTACTGTCACCCAACGTATGCTGAAAATGTTTCGTAAAGGATAAGGGGTAACTTATGTCAAACGGAATAGTTACAGCAGCATATATTGTTGCCGCCATTTTGTTCATTTTCAGTCTTGCCGGGCTTTCCCGCCACGAAAGCTCCAAACGCGGTAACATTCTTGGCATCGTTGGTATGGCGATTGCGTTGATTGCCACTATTTTAGGGCCTGATACAGGTAAAGTGGGTTGGATTATTTTAGCAATGATCATCGGTGCAGTCGTTGGTATTCGCCTCGCCAAAAAAGTCGAAATGACCGAAATGCCAGAATTAGTTGCTATCCTGCACAGCTTTGTCGGTTTGGCGGCAGTTTTGGTTGGTTTCAATAGCTTTATTACCCATGATATTTTTGCTACGCCCATTATGGAAAATATTCATCTGACAGAAGTTTTCCTTGGGGTATTTATTGGTGCCGTAACATTTACTGGCTCGGTTGTGGCATTCGGTAAATTACGTGGAAAAATATCTTCCAAGCCATTGATGTTGCCACACCGACATAAACTTAATCTGGCAGCATTGATTGTATCTCTGATATTAATGTTCACTTTTATAAAAACAGAAAGTGTTGGCTTACAAGTTTTCACCTTACTGGTGATGACAGCCATCGCACTCGCTTTTGGCTGGCATTTAGTTGCTTCCATTGGTGGGGCGGACATGCCTGTCGTTATTTCCATGCTGAACTCATATTCAGGCTGGGCAGCGGCGGCGGCAGGTTTCATGCTAAGTAATGACTTGCTGATAGTCACTGGTGCGTTAGTGGGTTCTTCGGGAGCAATTCTTTCTTATATTATGTGCAAAGCGATGAACCGTTCCTTTATCAACGTCATAGCTGGCGGTTTCGGTACAGATAGTGCTTCATCCAGTGATGAACACGATATGGGAGAATATCGTGGAACAACGGCGGAAGACGTTGCTGAACTGCTGAAAAACTCCACATCAGTAATCATTACTCCAGGCTATGGCATGGCAGTTGCACAAGCACAGTATCCCGTTCATGACATTACAGCAAAATTGCGTGATAAGGGTATCAATGTTCGTTTTGGTATTCATCCTGTTGCGGGACGTTTGCCGGGGCATATGAATGTGCTGCTTGCAGAGGCTAGAGTTCCTTACGATATTGTCTTGGAAATGGATGAAATTAATGATGATTTTTCTGAAACTGATACGGTTTTAGTCATCGGGGCAAATGACACCGTAAACCCGGCCGCTCAGGAAGATCCTTCAAGCCCTATAGCTGGAATGCCGATATTGGAAGTTTGGAAAGCCCAAAACGTCATCGTGTTTAAGCGTTCTATGAATACAGGGTATGCTGGGGTACAAAACCCATTATTCTTCAAAGAAAATACACAAATGCTGTTTGGTGATGCTAAAGAGAGTGTAGAAGCAATTCTTCGAGCTTTATAACTGTTATACCCAATGGATTAATAGATTTCAAATAGCCTAAATAACCAAAAGCTTCATGTTATAACATGAAGCTCTTTTTTTTATTTTATTGCCATAAAATGTATGTGTTATTTATTATTCATATTTCAAATTACATGCATGGGCTACAAAACACAATCAATAAAATAGAGCAAAGAGCAATACGTCAGCCTTAAAATAAATGGAGAATCAAATAATGTCATTAATGGTTGGTGCTAATGATGTGATTCAGAGAGCGATAAACAAGAAAAACAGCTGGCTTACTGGCTAAACGGGGGCGAAGCAATTTCAAACATGAGCCGCTACACTTATTTGAATCCACAGATTAAACTATGGCTTACCCATTTACTAGACAACAAATCATATTATTAAATGACATATAAGGAGCCACTTTATGAAAAATGAAAGAAGACTTTTTCTGAAACAAGCGAGTGTTACTGGTGCAGTATTTTCATTATTACCTCTGATTCCAGCAGGAGTTTTCGCCTCTTCGCAAAGTCAAGAAAAGAAAGGGGATGGTATTGATATTATTGATATAGGCGTTTGCGAGATGACCCCAGAGGAAATGTCAGGTCCATATTTTATAAATAACAAACTGCTGAGAAGGAATATAACAGAAGATGAATCAGGAATACCTCTTTTATTGACAATAAAAGTCATTGATTCTGTAACCTGTAAACCTTTAGATGATATCCTTATTGATATATGGCACTGTAATGCAATGGGAAAGTATTCAGGTTGGAAATACATAAACCCAGACCTCGAGGCTCCATCTGATAATATAGGGACGATTTCAAGAACTGATGAAAGCACATTTCTTCGTGGGGCACAAAGGACAGACAAAGAAGGCATAGTCAGATTCACTACAATTTTCCCTGGATTTTATGCTGGAAGAGCTATACATATCCATTTATCAGCAAGGAATGCGAGTGTACAAAAAAGACAGGACGATAAATTCTATTTTGTGGGTCAACTATATTTCCCTGAGGATATATCTAAAGAAATAATGATTAATGATATGTATTCTCCAAGGGATATTGATAGGCTTAAAAATGAAGATGATTCCATCTTTTCTGGCGTCAAAAATAGAGCTGCAATTCTGACAGTAAAAAAAATAGGTGATAGTCCATTGGATGGATTACATGGAAAGATAGTTTTATCTATTAATAAAGACAATGTGTCCAAAAAAATAACCCCTAAAGACTTGGCCAAATACACTGTCTAGGGGAATATAACATAGTAAAAGTTCGATATTTGGAACCGCTTTTGAGGTTGAAAAACAGAGTCTCATATATATTAGTTCAGACCTGATCTGATGAGATGGACGTCCCATATAGCATCAATTGTACCAAAATGAAATAGCCATATTCATTTTACGGGAGCGTCCATCATACGTAATAAAATTCTCGGCATTAATTTAACCGTAGACCAATCCTGATAATCAAACAGATCGAGGATAGCCTGTTTCTGCGATCTGAGTGAATCTCAAGAAAGGCCACTTTTCCAGTGATAGTTAGTCTGGCCAAAGAATTTTTTTATCAGATGGCAAGATGAACAGCGTATCATAGGTTATGTTCTCGAAGGCAAATCGGAAGAATTGCTGTTACACGTTGCCGGCAAACTTTATTGTTCGCTCACACCTCTATGAAAATTTTATCCTTTATAAACAAATAGTTATATTTTATTAAGATATTCAAGTCACTCTACTTATTAAAAGAATCATTTGAAAAAGTAAGGTTTATTGAATAAGATAGCGTGAGTGATTAGCCGTAATTTTTACGTATCTCAATCATTAATACGCGCTCAATTTGAGCAAAAAACAAACTATCAGGAATGGGGAAATGGAAATGTCTGTTCCGCTTAACCACGAAAATAACG
Source organism: Xenorhabdus anantnagensis (assembly GCF_028598555.1). Taxonomy (GTDB): domain Bacteria; phylum Pseudomonadota; class Gammaproteobacteria; order Enterobacterales; family Enterobacteriaceae; genus Xenorhabdus; species Xenorhabdus anantnagensis. Next base: position 229,492 of record NZ_JAQRFN010000004.1, on the reverse strand, counting down.
GTGATAAAAAATCACTGATTGTGCTGACCGACTCTCAACAAGAACAGGGTATGTTGATGTCGTTATCTGCACCGGGAAAACGAATATACGATAATCCTGCAATTGCATATCTTGTCAGTCTGGGATCAAAACGTAGTCGCCAAACTATGAAATCATTTCTGGATATCGTGGCAAAAATGCTGGGATACCAAAATGTACAAGATTGCACTTGGCACGCACTTCGTCGTCATCATGTTCAAGCAATTATGGAAATGCTTTCAGATTCAGGTAAAGCACCTGCAACAATTAATACTTATCTTTCTGCGTTGAAAGGCGTTGCATTGGAAGCATGGACAATGAAACAACTCGATACCGACTGTTTTCAGCATATAAAACAAGTGCGATCTGTCAGGGGGAATCGGTTGCCAAAAGGTAGGGCACTTGAACGTTATGAAATAAAAACTTTATTTTTTACCTGTGAAAATGATATCAGCACAAAAGGATTACGTGATGCAGCTATCATTGGTGTGCTTGTTGGGTGTGGACTTCGTCGTTCAGAAATTGTTTCACTCGATATGAAACACATTATTCGCCGCGAGCAAGCGTTAAGAGTTATGGGAAAAGGCAATAAAGAACGGTTGTCTTATATGCCGGAAGGAACATGGGAACGTTTAAATCGTTGGATAGATGAAGTACGCGGGGATCATTCAGGCCCACTTTTTACCCGAATTCGTCGCCATGATGATGTGACCGATAACCGTTTGTCAGACCAAGCAATTTATCACATCCTTGAGTCACGCAGAATAGAAAGTGGGCTGGAAAAATTTGCGCCACACGATCTGCGAAGAACATTTGCATCAGCTATGTTGGACAATGGTGAAGATATCGTAACCGTCAAAGATGCGATGGGGCATTCAAGCATCACCACAACCCAGAAATATGATCGCCGTGGAGATGAACGTTTAAAGAACGCAGCCAGAAATCTCAATTTTTGATAAAGCAGATAGTCTTTATTCATATATTCAAAAAAGCTCCTGATATAGGAGCTTTTTTAGTTAATATCTATCTATCACTTATTAATCACTGTTCAAACCCGTCACTCTTCTTCTACCTTGATCGGGCAAACAAATCCATCAGGTTTTATAGCCAACAAATCACATTTAAGTCGATCGATAACATGTTCTGCTGTATTACCAAGAAATGCGGCTGACAGCCCAGTTCGTCCAAGAATGCCTAAAACAACTACACCTGCATTTAATTCATCACATATTTCAGGAATTATTTTTTCTGGTACACCTTCATGAACGTGGGTTTGCTTTTCATCAATATAAAATTTCTGCCGTAATTCTTTCATGGCGATCAAATGCTGACCGCGCAACGCCTGATTATACACATTAGGGTCAAAATCAGGCAGCTCAGTTGCTATGTTTAAAGGCGCGACCGGATAAGCGCTGACAAGATGAATCAAAGGATCTTTTACAATCCGGTTGGCAAGGTCTTGCGTTTCACGTACTAATTTCAGATTCAGTTCATTATGGTAAGGTTCTTCGTTGGATAAATTCACAGCAACAGCAGCAGAACCATTTTCTGGCCATACTTGATCTTTTACCATCCAAACTGGGCAAGGGCATTTACGTAACAGGTGCCAGTCAAGAGGAGTAAAAATCATGGATTCTAACCGAGAATGTTGATGTGCCATTTTCAATAATAAGTCATGATTTCCAGCGATAATTTCTTGAATGATGGCTTCATAAGAACGATTATTCCAAACCACTTTGATCTCAATATCAATGCCTGATTCGAGATAGTAATGGGCTTGCTGTTTTATCCAAGCGACTCGTTGGCCTATTACACCTTTTCGCATTGCACTTCTTTCTTCTGGAGAAAGTAAAGTGGTCATTTCATATGAAAGGTCGTAAATAGGTAAAAACGCTTTAATTCTCCCCCCATTACGTTGCACGATATAAACTGCACGTCTTAATGCGGGTTGATCATCCTGATTGGGATCAATTGCAACCAAGAGGTTTTGGTAGTTTGCCATATTGAGTTCCTCGCAGAGTCTGGATGCCTCTTTCATATAGAAAGATAAACCAATATAGACAACTATAACAGGCTAAAAGTATGCCAGATCAGCAAAATATAGTGATCTGGCTTAAAATTTAGCTAATACTAGCACACATTAGCAGGAGATTTTCCGGCCAACTCAGTCAATTTATCCATATTTTCGACCGCGATATATTTGCCTTTGACAGCTAAAATACCACTTTTTTGGAAACGGCCAAGTAAGCGACTAATTGTTTCAACAGTCAAGCCTAAATAATTACCAATGTCACCGCGTGTCATAGTAAGGCGGAATTCACGAGGCGAAAAACCACGCTGTGCAAAGCGGCGTGACAGATTGTAAATAAAAGCAGCCAGTCTTTCTTCAGCATTTTTTTTGGAGAGCAACAGTATCATTTCTTGGTCGCTTTTAATTTCACCACTCATCAAACGCATCATCTGTTGGCGAAGATTAGGCATTTTCCCAGAAAGGTCATCCAATGTTTCAAATGGGATTTCACATACCATTGACGTTTCCAAAGCTTGGGCAAAACTTGGATGTTCAGTATTTATGATGGCATCAAATCCCACTAAATCACCAGCAAGGTGAAAACCTGTAATTTGTTCATCACCTTCTTCAGTAATAGTATAGCTTTTGATAGTCCCAGAGCGGATGGCATAGAGTGATTTCAGTGCATCACCAGCCTTAAATAACGTTTGTCCTTTCTGAATGGGTTTCTTACGCTCAATAATATTATCAAGCTGGTCAAGTTCATGTTCATTTAAGGTGAAAGGAATGCAAAGCTGGCTAATGCTACAATCCTGACAATGGATTGCACAACCACCAGATTGAATCCGACGAATAATACGTTTTTCCGGGATCATAGGAGATGCTCATTAGAAGTGATTGAGATTGATATGCGTAAATTTAACATATTTAGGTTGTTCTGATAAGGGCTAGGTACATCCATTAATCACGGTATTTATCATCACTAGCGAAAAAGTGAAATTTTTTGGGGATTTATTTCGAATTTACATAACATCTTAGTTATTCAATATAATATATTAAACAAAATTAAATTTAATTAATAATGTATGGATTCAATAGGCACAAGTGATATTGTCATCGATCTTTATTGTATGGCAATGATTTACGCTAAAATCACCAACAGATTAAGAATGCTTTCATGGTGCTTATATATTATTGCAATGGCAATCTCAACTTACTTTCTCAGGAGAAGAAAATATAATGCGTTGATTAAATGGAATAAATTTTATTCTTATTGTTGCAACTCCCATGTTCATCGCTAAAGTGATCAACCAATATACATTTTTTATTATGTGAATCGTATGATAAATAATTCATACTATCTCGATTGATTATCCTACTCTTTTCGCTTTTAGTTCCACATAACAGAAACTGTGACGTTGTCACAGTTTCTGTTATGCATGGAAATTATCACCCTTATAGTTCTCCTATTTTATAGTTTTATAAAGGAATATTTTCATATAAATACTATAAGATTTATTCTCATTTCTTTGTGGTAGCGCACAAATTTAAAGTTAACTATTAACTTATTATTAATATTCCAAGAACTATGTTTTATATATATAAAAATAGATTGATTAGACATATGTTGCAGAATGTTTTTTACGCAGCGATCGAAAATCAAACAAAGTATTTTCAGTTAGTTATTGTGGGTGTTTTATCACCGTCGCAAGACATTCGCCATTAAAACAGAAAATAAAAACAAATTATTAATAAATTTTTAATTTACGACAAAAAACAAAGAATCAATTAAAAGGCTGTGTGATTATGACTAAACCATTTCATCCGAATTTAAATGTAGATGCGTTATTTTTGGGTCCAAAATCAGAGAACGCTGTTTTTTTTAGAGAAATGATGGATTATGCGGTTAGCGAACATATGCATTGGCGTTCAGGCTTTCACCCTGAAGATACTACTTTGGTTACATCCGTTGATCGCTACGAACATAACTATAGAGAAACACTTTATCGCACAGAAGGGATTTTAAACCAGCTATCTGCAAAATTGAAAAATACATCTATTCCTTTCTTTTCTCCCCGTTACCTCGGTCATATCAGCAGTGATACCTTAATGGTTTCTAATCTTGCCTACGTTATGGCCATGATGTACAACCCGAATAACTGTAGTTATGAAGCATCCCCGACAACAACAGAACTAGAGCTTGAATCAGGATTAGATCTCTGCCGCATGTTTGGCTATAACCCTCAACAATCCTGGGGACATATTACTTCTGGCGGCACAGTGGCTAATTATGAAGGAGTGTGGGTAGCCAGGAATTTAAAAACATTGCCTTTTGCAATATCTCAACATCCTAAAGCAAAAGATCTGATCAGCCATAAGACATCCCGGCAATTGAAAAATATGCCAACCGCTGAAATTTTGGATTTGATTACCGAACTGAAAAAACGTGGACTCTTTGACGAAATTCGCGATATGACATGCCGTGGTACGGGAGTTAAAGCGGAAATTCTGGGCAAGTTATTGGTTCCACAATCCAAACATTATTCTTGGATGAAAGCCGCAGATATTTTCGGGATTGGTCAGGAAAACATTATTCCACTACCTGTCAATGAAGATTATCAAACTGACGTTGCACAAATGCGAAAAATCACCTTTGAATTAATTGAACAAGGTGAACCTATTTTGGCAATGGTTGCTGTAGTAGGAACGACTGAAGTTGGCGCAATTGATCGGATTGATGAAGTTGTTGCATTGAGGAAAGAATGTGAAAAGCGTTATGGTGAATCATTTTACATCCACGTTGATGCTGCCTATGCGGGATATGCATGTTCCATGCTTCTGAATGAGCAGGGAGAATTTATAGAATATGATGAGCTGGCTAGTTACCACCAGTCGGTAGGGATCATGCCGGAAAATATCAGCTGGCCGAAACCGGAAGTTTACCAGAGCTTCAAGGCATTGAAAGAAGTTGACTCGATTACCGTGGACCCGCATAAAGTTGGTTTCATTCAATATGCGGCGGGTGCCATCTGCATGAAAGATAAGCGTATCCTCGACCTGATCTCTTCCCATGCAGCGTATGTATTCGAAGACAATAATGATAAAACGGATACCATCAATCGGGGAATTCTTGGTTCATCCATTATGGAAGGTTCAAAAGCGGGAGCAACAGCAGCGGCACTTTGGGCTGCCCATCGTTTATTACCTTTGAATATTAATGGATACGGGAAAGTCATTGCCGCCGGCATCGTCACAGCACAAAGGTTATTGAATAAACTGGCAAATTTATCGCCAATAGAAATCGGTAAACATCGATTTGAAGCACATATTTTTCCATCCCCTGATTTTCATATGATCAACTTTACATTCAAAGAAATCGGTAGTAACAGTCTGAGCAATCATAATGCTCTTAACAAGCGTCTATACGAACTTTGCTCATATTCCACAGGGCGTGCTTATGCCAACGATTTTCTCACATCATCAACCATATTGGATTATAAAGAATATGGTGATACGCCATGGCTTTATGCAGAGAAATGTGGTTTTAATCGTAATGAATGGGAAGAAGTCCGCAATATTTATGTATTACGCGCTGCGGTAATGACTTACTGCTTACGCGATGAAGAGCACTTTGAAGAGTTCTGGGAGCAACTTCAAGCTATCTTTGTCAAAAAATTGAATCAGGTTGTTGATGAAGAAGAGAAAAAAGCACGAGTAAAATTGGGATTAGAAGTACCATTTGTTGGTTAATAACCATAAATTACAATATTAATCAAGTTAGTGTTTGTAGCTTGAAATAATAGTAAATTAATTAAAAAGAGCCTATTTGAATAGGCTCTTTTTATTATGAGTTACCTTTATTATTCCGTCCTTACCTTAAAATTTGTTAAAAACAGCAAAATTCAGTTTTAAAAAGCTTTTTATTTAACCAATGATTTTTAATCAGCTTAATTGGTAAAATCCAAAAATATTTTTTCTTGGGCATTAAAGTTAATTGGCATAGTAATGAACCCTCATGGTTGATTGCTGTAAAAATTGATGATTAAGCTTATCGTTTTTATCAACCTGCAATAGGGATTATCCCTAAAGAAGCACCCAATCCCATTAAAATTATGCCAATAATCCGATTGAGTATGGTTTGTTTTTCTAACATTGTGGCTCTGAGTTTATGATGAGAGAAGAAAACAGCGACTCCCATAAACCAGATAAGGTGCATAAGGGACATGAAGATCCCATAACCAATTTGTAATCCAATATTAGTTGATGGTGAAACAATTTGAGTAAATGTACTGACAATAAAAAGTGTTGATTTGGGATTTAATACATTAGTTAGAAAACCCGTTCTAAAAGAAGCTATTGAAGAATTTTCACTTGAGTTGATATCAACATAGGCTACCGTTTTTGACATGATCGTTTTGTAGCCAATATAGATCAGATAAGCCGCTCCAGCAATTTTTATAGCAAGCAATATGTTGGGAGAGTGAGTAATCAAAATGCCAATACCAAGAATGGTATAAGCAACATGAACCAATATACCCGATGCGATACCAAAAGCTGCAACAACACCTGCTTGTCGGCCATAAAGATAACTGTTTCGAGTGATCATCGCAAAATCAGCTCCGGGGCTGATAACAGCAAGAATGGTAATAACGGCTACAGTAATTAACTCTGTCATTATGTCCTCTAATCATCATGTATCATATTTTAATAACTTATTCTCTTGATTTTTTTGACTAAAGAATAACGATTAATTTACGCTAGAATGATTGAGAAAAAATCAACAATTACACGTAACCCCCCTGATAAAGGACTGTAATGAAAAATCTTCCTTCATTAAATGCACTTCGGGTATTTGAATCCGCTGCCCGTTACCAAAGTTTAGTCAAAGCATCGGAAGAATTATTTGTAACACAAGGGGCTGTGAGTCGTCAGATCCGACAATTAGAAACTGCTTTGGGAGTTACATTGTTTGAACGGAGGAATAGGGGGATTTTTTTGACGCCCGCAGGTGAAAAACTTAAACAAGCCTGCCAACAAGCATTTGGGTTACTAACATTGGCAATTGATGGACTTCAACAAACTTCACAATTAACACCATTAGTTATTTCATGTGAACCTACAATTATGATGAAATGGCTCATTCCCAAGTTAATGGCATTTAAAGCGGATCATCCTGATATCGAAATTCATTTAGTCTCCGGTGGTGGTCATATCAATTTTTCACGCAGTTCAGTCAACTTAGCCATTCGTCGCAATGACTTCCTCTGGGATAAATACTATGTTGCTGAACGGTTGGGAAGGGAGTGGATAGGCCCAATTTGCTTACCTGACGCAGAAAATCATGTTATTACGCATCAACCACTTACACTATTGCATACGCATACTCGCCCTGAAGCGTGGAATGATTGGATGTCAGGTGTTAAGCAAATCATCCCCAAACATCATGAACACTGGTTTGAACATTTTTATATTTTATTGGAAGCAGTGATGGCTGGACATGGAGTTGGGATAAGCTCCATATATATGATTGAACAAGAATTGAGTGATAAGAGAATAAGTGCACCTTATGGCTTCATTCCAGATGGTTCCGCATATTATTTGATATCACCTGAAAATTTCGAAGCCAATACACCTCAAACTCTCTTTCTTGAATGGTTGAAAAAAGCATTCCATGAAACCCATACTCGACTGACTGATTTTTGTCACTCATCATGATCATCACTTTATTTTAATTACCGATGGTGACGCCGACCAAGTGACAACGTCACTAAAAAATCTTTCAATGAAAGTCCAATTGCCACGATAAAAGAGCTTCCCAATATTATCATCGTGGCTACAGTACCATACTGTGTCAGCAAAATAGTGGCTATCGGAAGCAAAAACAGAATAGCTAAGTTATTCAGACTTTCTGAGATAGCCAGTATTTGGCCTTTATCCTGTTTTGCCCGATTTGCCAGAATCGAGGTACTTATCGGAGCTGCGAAACCAAGTGCATATCCCCATAGCATCAAACAACCCAGACTAAAGAGCAAAGACAAGGGCAATAACATAAATGCAGAGCTGGTGATGAAAAGTAATATTAACGATAATAAAAGTGTGCACTCATCCCTGAAATTAAAGCGCTTCACAACACTTACGGAGAAATTCCCCAAACCAAGTCCGATACCAAATGTAGCAACAGAGACACCGACGGCACCCGTTCCTAGCCCATAATGGTGTCGCAAAACCTCTCCAGACAATATAAAAGCAGAGACTGCCGTGCCATTCCAAAATCCTTTTGCAATAAGAGGGCGAATTAAATTTCCTTGGTACACCCATTGCAATATTGCCGTTTGGCGAACGGTTTTTAGGGTATTAACATTTCGGTTATTCATCTGGTTCTGGTTTGGAATATATTTTTTATTTAAAACATTTTTGCTTAAAACATTTTTGCTTAAAACATAAAGCAAAAGACATCCTGCTGCGCTGACCAAAAATGGCACCTGCCAATAAAACAACTCCGTTGAAACGCCAGCAAATACAGGACCACCAGCAATGCCAGCGGTCATACCAAACATAACGACTCCCATTGCTGACGCTTGTTTATGAGATGGAAAAATTTCTGCAACCAACGCAAAAATGGTTGGAATCAAAGCAGCAGAAGCAATACCACCAAAAATGCGCAATCCGATTGCAATCTCCAAGTTGGGAGCTATCGCCAATGCCAATCCATCAAGGAAAAGAAACAGCAAGGATGTCTGCAATAATTTACGCCGATTGATCCGATCTGATAACCAACCAAAAATTGGTGCTGCAAGTGCATAGGCGAGGGCGTAGCCAGATACCAGCCAAGTTGCCTTGTCCGTTGTTGTTTTAAATGCATCAGCCAAAGGCTTAAGCATAGGTGATAACATGAATTCCATTGCACCGATAAAAAATACAGAGAGTGAAAAAATAGGCAAAATAGGATTGATAGAAATAGTACGTGGCAGCACCTCAGCCCCCTTAAATTAAAACAGGATTAGGATTGATAGAAACAGAGTTAAGAGATAACTAATGAAAAATGATGAGATGATGAGATGATGGTATAAAGAAAAAGAATAGGGATAGCGAAAATGAGAAGTTTAAAATGATACTAAGGTTTATCTGACATGACAATTGATCGACTCTATCAGGATAGCACATTAGCTCAGTTTTACGATTTCGATAACGAGTGGACAGCAGATTATTATTTAGGAACAGGGTCGGACTTCCAAAAATGCGCATGCTAATCAGTCATAAAGCCAATAACCCGCTTTTGCCGAGTTAACCAACATGGCCATTGTGAGGGGTAACGGCTCAATGTATTTAACCCTATTTTCTTTTTTTCTTAAAAAATTCAATGGGATTAAAACTTCTTCATTCGGCCAATATTTTATAAATGAAAAATTACGTGGCTCTACATTAAATTTTTCAAAGTATTCAGCGAGGATATCTTCCGCATCTTCCCATGACCAAGGATACTTCCCGGTTGAAAGACTCGTTTCAAGGGTAAGTTTGGGCTTTTTGAAACACAAAAAAATTGGCACATTGTGATTTGTCTCATACCATGCAAACACTTCGCTCTCTATGTTTGTCCGGTCTACCATAAACGATCCTCCCGGTTGGCGATAGAAATGAACGGAAAACCGCGTAACATGCAAGGGCTGTAGCAATACAGCCCGTCTATTCAGTCATAAAGCCAATAGCCCGCTTTTGCCGAGTTAACCAACATGGCCATTGTGAGCGGTTTCGGTTCAATATATTTATATTTATTCTCCTCTTTCCTTAAAAAGTTCAAAGGCATAAAGATTTCTTCATTCGGCCAATATTTTATAAATGAAAAATTACGTGGCTCTACATTAAATTTTTCAAAGTATTCAGCGAGGATATCTTCCGCATCTTCCCACGACCAAGGATACTTCCCGGTTGAAAGACTCGTTTCAAGGGTAAGTTTGGGCGTTTTGAAAAAAGGAAGAAAAGGGAAAATTGGCCCATGATATTCTGCTTCATACCATGCAAACACCTCGCTCTCTATGTTTGTCCGGTCTACCATAAGCGATCCTTTCGGTTGGCGATAGTGTTATATTTTTTGACGGCCTTATAAGTAATAGCCGCTACATCACTAGCGAGTATTACCCAACCCACTAAAGGGATAGTTCTACCTACAAATGTACTGAGTTTCTTTGTCATAATCCGTTTAGTGTTTGGTGGAAAATTTATCCATGTAGGAAGACGCCTCGGCATCTTTTTTTTCCTGAATAATCGTCTGGCATACTTCGATGCGCGCGACGTTCCCTCCGTCGCGCCCGCCGGTTTACCTGTCACGGGAATGTTATTCAGACCTAGGTAAATCGCAAATATTCCGGCTATATCAGTGATACCAAAATGATCCAGTGTTTCATCAATCATGATCCAAAAAAATAGCTTTCCAGCGGAAAGATTAGGCGTTCCATCATAAAAGTAGGTTCCGTGCAATTGCTCAACGGTATCCATGTCTTACTCCTTTTTGTGAAAAAGGACAAATTATAATCACGTAAAGAAGGTTGCTAGAACAGATTTGTTGGAAAAATTAACTTTGTTTTCGTCCGGTTGAGCTTTATATCTAAAAAAGAAAACTCACCACCAGCGTTTGCCAGCAGTGAGTTCTTTTACTTCTTTAACAATACTTAGATTTAATAGTACTTACTTAACAGTATTTTCTTCAATATCAAGTACATTTATTGGGCCAGAATTTCGTGCCATATCTTCACCATATGCGCAAACACGCCATGGAGCTTCAGCTTTTTTCAGTACGATTGGCATCCAGAAAGGTTTGTAATCTGTTTTATCGTCGCAATTAGTTGTCGCTTTAGGGCCATGTTTCACATGTATATTTGTGATTTCATAGGCACTACTTTCAGTAGTCACAAACCAGCTATCACTCTCAAGACCTTTCACATTTAAAGTAGGTTTAATTGATGGTGCTATATTATCGATTTCCCGTAACATGACTGAGGCATCTTTTGTATTTTGCCATTGACCATCATTATTCTGGTGAATAACACAGAGTTTATAGATCCCATCTTGCTTAGGAACCAGCTTTTTTTCCAGGGGGCTTTGGCTTGCAGGAATAGAAGCACTGTATTCCGTTTCATCAGCACAATTTACATCGCTGATTAAACCTGTTTTATAACGAATATTCTTAACGTTAGCTCCTTTCTTGATAACGATATCCCATTTTGCTTCCTCCCCATTAATAGGATTAACGCTTTGAGTTACCCAAGGTGACCAAGGCGTACTCCTTTCCAGAACATTACCACTGTTATTTTCAAGTTTAGAAAGATCCAGCTTGTTATCCTTTGTCAACGCATTAGCAATGCTATCTACGGGGATGAAATAGCTAGCGCCTTCTGTTGGAATACCTTTATTGTTTTCGATGGTACAAGGTCTGCCAAATCCACAGCCGGTCATTCCCGGTGTTGTTGTCGTATTCATTACACCAATCACGTCTGTTTTATCTTTCTCAAAAACAGGAGAGCCAGACGTTCCACCAACTACACCAGCGCAGTTAGTGGAGAAAACCGGCGACCAAATCCACGGGGAGTTACCTTCATACAATACCGGTGATTTTCCGGTGATATTACACTCAGATTTTCTGAGATAAGCATAATTGTAATCAACGTTATCAACAGGAATATGAGTCAACACAATAGGTTGATGTTTCATTTTAAGGTTTTTCTTCAGCTTCAAAGGATGATAGCCTTTTTTCGCTAAGTCACCATAAGTTGCATCCAATTGTAAAACCGCGATATCTTCGTATTTCATCGTTGAATATAAAATACGATTGATTTTTATTGATGATACTTCATCTTTCTTATCAATGAAGTAATCTGGGGTATATTGCCAATATTCAGGTGCTGGCTGATCAACGATCACGTCGTTTGTACCCACATTACTATTTATACAATGCCCAGCAGTGAGTATCAGTGCTGGTGTATCCTTGTTCGGTGTATTCTCACCAGAAATCAGGGTTGCTGTACAATGTGAGTAGGCATTTAATTTACCAACAGTTCTGTACTTTTCAGCATCAGGATCGGTTGATTGCATTAATGGAGCACCATTATCATTTGCTGCTGCTAAAGTAGCAGTGTTTAAGTCTAAAGCACTTGAACTTGCAGAAACCGAGAACAAACTAATTAATATAATTTTATGATAAGTCACAATTTTCCTCCTTTGGATATATCTAATGACTTGGATTCATTATCTAATTTAATCATTGTTCAGTTCTACCAAAGTGATTTGTATTAAAACGGATACAAATGCCCCAAAACGAGGAACTCACTGTCAGTGTTTACCGACAGTGAGTTCCTATTATTGAGGATAATAAGCGATTTTTACTGACTAGAACGTCCAATTGGCATTCAGGAACACGCCATTATCTTTATGGCTGCCAGATAAAACACCGTTATAACCCAGAGACAAGCTGGTGTTTTCATTGATACCCAATGCTGTACCGGCTTTAATGACCGCTGCATCACGTGCGGCTGAAACACTGTTGACCGTAAACGTTGCATTGCTGTTGCTAAAACTTAACTGGGTATCACGATCGACATTGCCAAACTGATGTTGCCAGCCCAATTCACCATAAACGCCCACAGTCAGTTCATTTTCAGTCTGCCATTTTTGGTTGACCCGTAAACCTAATGTCGAGAGCGTTGCATTTTTTGAGTGTTTTTTACCGTTCAATGCAGCGGCACCGCCATGTTCATTTATGCCATCATGACGGAAGTTAACATGAGACAGGTTGGCAAATGGCTCCAGATTCATCCAGGCGGTATTCATGCCGTAAGCGGCTTCAGTGAACAATTGCCCCGTTTGCGCACTATATTTCGCGTTCAGGTTGTCCGATTGACTGCCAAACGCCACCGAGCGTTTGGTATCAAAACGGTGCCAGCTGTAGGCAACACCGGTACGCAACGCCAATGCATCAATTTGCTTGCTGCCGTACAGTGCCAAATGGAAATTATTGCTGCGTGCTGACGTATTATCTCCACCATTCAAAGAAGAGCGGATATACCCGGTGGCAACACCGAGCCGCCAGTCATTGCCCAAGTCTTTGTCCGCGCCCAGTAACACACCATAGTTGGAGACACGGTAACCATTGACTTCACTGTTGCCATCAGCCCGTTGCCAGTTACCGATGATTTGCGCCCACGCCCCGTTTTTATCCGCTTTGATATCCTGCCCGACAGCGCCCCCGTCAGCCTGGCGTAAACGGGTGTTCAGGGTATCGCGCAGATACCGGCTATTATCGATTTGTGCCGCAGCGATATCCGCATGGATCTGCCCGGAAGAGAGTTGTCGGAAGGCTTGGCGGGCTTGTGCTGGCGTATCCGACATCAAGATACTTTCATAAACCGGATGTCCTAAACTCAGCGTATCGGCCGCGTTCGCGACCGCACGTTCATTGGCGGTCACACCCAAGCTGGCAAATGGGGTGGCATTGCGGTTGATATCCAACAGCACGCGATCCAAGTGATAGCTAAGATTGGTACCAACAAACAAATAGTTTGGTACGACAGTAGTAAACTGCCCGTTGATCCCCCTGTTTGCCTGTAGGATCTTGTATTGCTGGCCCAGCAAGCTGCGGACTTCTTGCTTCGATAACAAGTTACTGCTGTTTTCTAGCGTGACTTGCACTTCTCCGCCTTTCAGCGTTGCCAGTCCATTGCTGACAATACGATCACCATAATTTTGGCTATTGGGGGCCACTTCCACCAGATAACGTGAACCCGCCAGGAAGGTCACATTGTGCTCAACGTTCAACACACCGCTTGAGCTTAAGTTGCCGGGGGCAATATTGGCGCCGGTGTTAGCCATAAGTGAACCGACCGTACCCGCACCGCCGAGGGTTGCGCCATCTTGTACCGTTACATCTGACGTGATGGAACCGCTAACCTGCAAACGGCCTTGTTCTACCAACGTCGGGCCTTTATAGGTACTATTTTTACCGGCGAGTTCGAGTGTACCGTTACCGATTTTAGTCAACCCACCGTAACCAGTAATATCGTTATTCCAACTGTCATAGGCGCATTCATAACTGCCACAAACTCGCTCTACCGTTGTGCCTTGCTCGATCACTCCCCCGAGTCCCGGAATATTGGCGATAAATTGAGTTTCAGTATAGGAGCCGGGAATATAGTATTTCTTGGGAATATCCTTTTCGGTGATGAACATTTTGGGACCATCAATGGCATCTTTCAGATTCAACATTCCCCAACCGTACATATCATCAATTCCGGGATCACCCAAATCGGTGGCTGTGGTTTTTAGGACATCAGCGATTTGTCCGGCAGTCATGTAGGGGAAACGTTGCATCAAGACCGCTGCGGCACCCGCAACATGGGGTGAAGCCATTGATGTACCGGTGTAGGCCTCATAGGTGGGAGCAATCTCCAATTCCCCTTTTTCGAAAGCCTCCTCATTAATGTCGCCATTCACGTTAGAAACGAAATTTCCGGTACTGCTGTAAATTTTTGTGCCTGGTGCGGACAAACAGTAGCTGGCGGTATAATCACAACGCGTTGATGATAAATTAATTTTATTTTCTCTGGTCAGGTTGGCAACGCTGAGGTAGTTTTTCAATGCATCAGGGAAGAAATAGGGCATACCCGCATGCATCCAAGTAACGTTATAGTTATTGGCATTTCCCGCAGCAAAAACAACTAATTTTCCATGACGGGCCGCCCGTAATAGACCCGCGCTTCTGGTTATATAATCATCACTCTCTGGGATTGGAGAACGGCTTAACCGATCCAAGTCATCTTTAATTGGTCTGACATAATCAATCACATCTTGCAATGTGACCGGATAATACTTGACCGTCCCATTTTCCCATCGTTTAGGATTGCCGTTTGCATCAATTTCATAGCGAGGGCGAACACCCCAACTATTATTGATAACGCGCGCATTACTTTGGATCATGGCTTCTGTGCGGTTATACGGATTTTGCAAATATTTTCCTGTAATCAACCCTGCATCAAATGCTACGCCGTGCATTTCTTTACCATCCCGGTTTGCTGCAATAATTCCGGAAACATGATTACCATGGGCACCGAAACTGATAATCCCTGTATAGGGGTTTTTATCGTAATTCCAGGGATCGTTAGGGCTCAGGATTTTCAGTTTGTTTGCAAATTCAGGATGGTGGGTAACAGCCTCATCCAAGACACCAACATTAATGCCTTTTCCTGTGTAACCACGTGCATAAGCATAATGAGCACCAATAGCAGCTAATCCCCACTGATGATTAAATTCATCTGATAACCAACTATCTGGTGCATTTTTCTTGCCTTTTTCCTGATATTCAGTTGCAGCCATTGAAGCACTAACAGGTAATAGTCCAAAAAATAATGTCATCCACAAAAAGATCGGTCGTGCCGAATTGTTTTTTTTCATAATATAGAGATTCCATTTTTTAAAAAGTGGTAACTTTCAATTCGCTATTTGGCACATCGCTCCTTGAAAAGTCCTTATTAATAAAACCGATTGTTGAATTTGAATAAGTAGGCAATACCGTTCCCACTCTATATTTATTACTATCTATAGAATAATCCCGAACATAGTGTTTCATGTCCGCAAGTTGCTATAGGATAATAATTAAACCCAAAACGCAAGCAAAAAATTTAACTATTTTATAACCATTTTGAAACAAAACTAAAACCATAGCCATGAGAGAAAGGTTTAATAAATAACATTAAAACATGATGTTGCAGGATTATGATTATTGTCATGATGCTAATTGTTATTGATATGTAATTTTTTTAATGGGTTGATATTATTTTTAACACTTGGTTTTGTGATGGTTTATTATACTGATTTTTATATCAAGGAAGTTAATAAGTTTGTTATAGGTTTCATTTTTTGAATTTTATTGGGTATTAATATAAAAATCATTTCAGACTTTGCTGAAATTATTTAATAAGGATTATTTTAATAAAAACATTACATACAAAAAATGTTATATCATTTATTTTTTAAAAAATTACTTTTAAATTTAATGTGAAATTAAATACACCTACCAATAAATAGGTATAATTAAATCGATCAATTAGTTGCGTTTTTTGGCATAAACAATCAAACGTAAATGTCTTTCTAAATCGGTAATCATTGATGTGTAATCGAAAGCCGTTTCCTGCCCATTTATATTCAGCTCCCGTACGCCATTACAAGGCTCATAGATTTCATGCTTATGCCACATATCATAAAAATCAGGTGATATCTTAAGTAGCTTATTCACTAACGTTTGAATATAACTGTTTTTAGCGGCAAGCGCATAATCCCGCCTAAAGCTAGCCAGTAAACGATAAGCATCTCGTTCCCAATGGCATAATAATTCACGATAATGCTCATTGGTAAATAATAACCACAAGAAATTACGCTGTTCACCTTCAAATTGACTGAAACAAAAATACTCATCTGCGGGTTGATTAAAGGCTAAAACATCCCAATGCAAATTCAGCACATAAGTTAGGTGGGGGGATAAGTCATCCATAATTTGTTTGATAAAGGGAGATACAACACACCACGTTTGTCCTGTTTCGACAGGCTCACGCATGTGCGCCAGTAGGTATAAATGCCTGCGCTCAGCGGTAGTCAGTTTTAAAATTTTGGCAAGATTATCCAAAAAAGCAGCGGATACTCCAATTTCCCGACCTTGTTCCAGCCATGTATACCAAGTTACCCCAACACCTGCTAAAGCTGCTATTTCTTCACGCCTTAACCCCGGGGTTCTACGACGCCCGATGTGAGGCAATCCAACGGATTCAGGACTGGTGTTTTCTCTTTTAGTACGTAAAAAATTGGCTAATTCGGTACGGGATCTTTTCATTTTTGTCATTTATTTCAACCCATTACTTTTAGTAATAGTATAAAGAGTTAAATTGTAACAGGCTAATGACGTGATTAAAATCCGTTTATCTCAAACTTTGTGAGGATTCATATCATGACTAAAAAGGATTATTTAGCTTTGTCAGTTTTGTTATCAGCCGGATTTGTGACTATTTTTGATCTTTTCGTTGTCAATATTGCTATTGCCAATATTCAATTACACTTACAGGCAAGTTTTTTCCAGATTTCACTTGTTATCGTAACCTATGAAATTGGATTCGGTTTATTACTGATTACAGGAGGACGTTTAGGTGATCTATTTGGACGAAAGCGACTATTTAAGTTAGGTATACTCGCTTTTACTCTAACATCATTGCTTTGTGGCATGGCATCTACGGCAACTTTTTTGATTTTTGCACGGTTTTTACAAGGATTATCAGCCGCATTATTATTTCCACAGGTTTATGCCAGTATTCGTGTCAGCTTTGACGGCGATAGTAGCCGTCAAGCATTTGGTTTGTTAGGGATGACTTTAGGCTTCGCTGCCATTGCAGGCCAAACTCTGGGTGGTTGGATAACTTCCGCCAATTTATGGGATTTACAATGGCGCTCAATTTTTCTGGTCAATGTTCCTATTGGTTTGTTAGCTTTGATTTTCTCAGGTTATCTCAACGAAAGTATTGCTCAAGAAAAAATGGGATTAGATTTAACTGGGGTGGCACTGTCCAGCATTGGAATTTCTGCTTTATTGCTGCCAATTTTAATGGGACCAACATTAGGCTGGCCAATATGGTGCTGGGCACTACTTTTTTTAGCTTGTCTGGTACTGTTGCAGTTCTATCGTCATGAAAAACGCCACGCTGCTAAGGGAAAAACACCGCTATTCAATTTCGATTTATTAAAAAATACACAATTTAGTTTAGGCTGTTTATTGGTTTTATTTGTCTATTCCACTTCCAGCTCATTCTTTCTTGTTTTCGCCCTGTTTTTACAAAATGGCTTAGGTTTCAACCCATTCGATGCAGGATTGATTTTTGCTCCTGCAAGCATAGGTTTTGTTTTATCTTCACTCAATGCTCCTTATTGGATTAAACGCTTTGGCAGCAAAGCCATAACTATCGGTGGGTTACTTTATATGCTTTCCTTTATTGCTCTGATTGTTGCCATTAGTGCACTATCTACGGAAGCATTATTATCCATGAAAGCATTATTTGTGATTTTTCCGATTCTAATATTCCTTGGATATGGTCAGGGGCTTGTCATGACACCATTGCTCAATATTGTTCTGGCTTTTGTTGATGTGCGATTTGCCGGTATGGCATCAGGTGTAATTGCGACTTTACAACAAATTGGTGCTGCTTTTGGTGTTGCCGTAATTAGTGTGTTAGTTCAGTGGCATTTTAATGGAATAGATACATCGCCTTTTGTCACATATCAAAATGCTTTTGTTCACAGTATGCTTTACAATGTTGCCGCCACTTTTATTACCTTTTACTTATTGAAAAAACTACTTCGAAAATAGGGGATATTAAAAAGTGATCAGAACTTTTACAGAAGCAGATATGGAAGCAGTTCTGTCTATTTGGTTAGAGGCTTCCATTAAAGCTCACAATTTTGTGGCGTCTGAATTTTGGCAGTCACAAGTCCAAAACATGAGACATATCTATCTCCCGGCCTCAGAAGTATATGTCTATGTACAAGGAGCTAATGTTATCGGCTTTTATGCACTGCACGAAGATAACTTGGCCGCCGTTTTTGTATCACCAGATAAACAGGGGCAGGGAATAGGCAAAGCATTAGTGAATGATGCCAAAAATCGAAGAACTGAACTCACGTTATCGGTTTATCAGCAAAACCAAGCAAGTTATAAGTTCTACTTATCGCAGGGGTTTTACGTTGTCAGCGAAGAAATAGATGAAAATACGGGATGCAAAGAATATTTTATGCGCTTAAATTAGATAATTTATTACCCAAAAACAAATAATCCATTATTGCAGTCACACTTGGAACAAGATAAAAAAAACTAGTCACATTGACTAAATTACCAGTCATAAAACAATTATCAGACAACCAATGTCTATTTATAAACAAAGCCAGCACTTCTTCGGCTGCTGACACATTAATCAACTCGAACAAATAGAAAGCCAACAATGCTTTATTATTAAACAAAAATGCCAAAAATACGATATACTGTGTTTTTATACAGCCAATGTAACTCAATCTGTTATTGTGCTTTTGTTAGAAATATCCTTATTTTCTTTTCTTAGCCTCATCATAGCTACATTTATAGCTTTATAGTAAAAAATAAAGTGTATTTTTTATCCGCATTTAAACAGATACTCTCGGCTCAAATTTCTGAACCGAGGTTTACTCATAAGGAACTGGATACCAGCTAATTACATGCCATACAGATAATTTTCACTTTCTTCGCCAATATCTTCGCGGACTTGCTTCAATGCCTTAGCATAAGACTTAAGTAGTTTCAGCGTATAGTTAACTCGGCTTTCAAATGCCTCATCGTTACAAACCAGATCTTTCGAAATCAAGTTTTCACCCTGACGGAAAATTAAATGGTCAGGCAAGAAACAAACATGATTATTTTTAAAACCGGTCATACGTAATTCGCAAAGTGGGTAAACACCGTTAATTCCACCCGATACACTCGCCAATAATGTTGGTTTATGACCTAATTCTGTTATAGAACAATGTAATAAAAAATTCTTTAATGCTGGAGTTGCCATTCCATGCCATTCTGGAGTAACAAAGATGAATGCTTCACTCTTTCTTAAATATCGTGCAATCGCCTGCCAGGGATGAGATTCCGCTGATATATCTGTCGTAAAACCATCATGTAATGGCAACTCTATATTAGAGAGATCCAAAAGTTCTATATCGGTAAAGCCATGTTCGCTACTTAATTTTTGCAAATAACAAGCCACACGTTGGCTACGGGAATCCGGGCGTTGGCTGCCTGAAATTATAGTAAGATTCATTAATTTTCCTGTTATTTTTTACTCGTTAATTAATTTGTAGGATTATCGGTTTTTTCTATCTGATTCCGGGGAATCGAAAGCCAAACAGAAATAATGATGGTGCATGCTCCAAACATTTGTGGCAAGGAAAATGTTTGTTTTAGAAACAGATAGCCTAAAATACAAGCTGAGACCGCGCTGAGAAATCCCAAAAAAGAGATTGTCACAACAGGTAACTTTTCAATTCCACGAAACCAAATGATATAAGAAAATACTGCACCAATCATGCATAAATAACCGTAACCGAGAAGATTGGTCACAGTAAGATGTTGTGGTAAACCTTCCATAAAAATAGCGATGGGCAATAATATGCAGCCCCCAAGTGTTAATTGCCAACCCGTAAAACTGAGTAATGATAAATTGGCGGGGCGGATCCAATATTTAGTCAACACTACACCTAACGCCATGCAGCAGCATCCTGCCAAGCCAGCAATAACACCTTGCCAATTTAAGCTGGTGGCTGAATTCAATACTAATAAGCTGATCCCTATAATCCCCAAGATTGCAGAAATGATGTGTTTTATTGTCAGGGAAGTTTTCAGTATGTAAGTACTTAACAAGATAACAATAATAGGTTGGCAAGCCATAATCAGTGACGCCGTGCCACCAGGGAGATATTCTGCTGCAACAAAGAGGAAATAAAAAAAAGCCCCAATATTAAGTAATCCCAATACCATAATACGTAGCCACCAAATTCCATTGGGCGCAGTACGGCAAATTAGCAGTAATAATATACCGGCAGGTAATGCCCTGATGGTGGAAGCCAGTAAAGGCATATTGGGTGGTAATACTTCTGTTGTAATGATGTAAGTACTTCCCCAAACAATCGGGGCCAATGCAGTCAGTAAAAGATTCGGAACGGTTTTAATTTCTGACATGCTGATATCCTTCTAAGTTATTCATTTCTTCGTCTCCCTTGTCTACTCAAACGCTCATCAAATCAAACTATCATCTTGAATATGACACGACTTAAAGTATCTTTGCATGAAGATAAATTAAAATAATAGCCTAAACGATTTTTATCAAGTATCTTTTTGTCGAAATAAAATAAATAGGGAAAAAAGCATGAAGTACGATCACGTTGACCGATTACTGATACAGTGGGAACAGCAACGCCCAGACCTTGATCCGTCGTCAATGGGCATCATTGGACGGCTATGTCGCGTAAACAAAATTATTGAACAACGTCTACAACATGCTTTCAAAGAACACGACCTAAGCACCATAGAATTTGATATCCTTGCGACGTTGCGTCGCAATAACGCCCCAATTACGCCTACTGAAATGTATCAATCCGTTATGCTCACTTCTGGAGCAATGAGCACTCGTATTGAGCATATGGTACAACGAGGATTGGTTGAACGTATCGCTAATGAAGAAGACCGACGCAGTTGCAAAGTTTTTCTGACATCAAAAGGGAAGGCATTGATAGATAAAGCAGTGGAAAGTCATTTGGAGAACCAAAAAGCGATTCTTGAACCGTTGACCGAAACTCAACAAGAGCAACTTGCAACGTTGTTACGTCATTGGTTGCTGGCTAATGAATCAGCTAGCTGAGGTTTTTCTGATAAGTCACAAAAGTATCTTCTTTGAAAGACACTATTAAACTAACTATGAAAGTTATCTTTTCTTAAAGATATTTAAAAAATTCGCCCTGGCATAAGTCAGGGCGAAATGTTTCTAATCTAAAAAGATAATGCTAAGGATAGAAAATATTAGAACTTAACATTCATTCTTGCCCAATAAGTACGGCCAGGCTCGTTTACTGCTGTGTTGCCAGAATAACCAAAGCCCTGGTTTCCCGCTAAGTTAAGATGTTCGCTATAAGCTTTATTAAAAATGTTATCAACGCCGGCACTGACCTGAATATTTTTAGTCACTTTATAGGCTGTATTTGCAGATAGAATGGCAAAGTCTTTACTGCTACCAAAATCTTTGCCGACAACGTTACCTTCATTGATTGCTACTCGGTGTTGACTGTTTACCAGACGCAACAAACCACTGCTCGTCCAATCACCATGTTCCCAAGTCAGGCCAAAACGTGCTTCCAAAGGTGGGATCTGCGGCAGTGGACGATGATTGGTGGTATTTTGTGCCCAGGAATACGCCAAACTGGCATCAGTTTTCCAATGTTCGTTGAACTTATAAGCAAGTCCTGTTTCTCCGCCCATAATGGTGGCATTAACGTTATGAGCTGGATCTTGGTTTTCATAGTTAAATATAATGAAATCATTCACCTTACCCACATATGCTGATACCCAACCCTTCAATTGGTTATCGTTATATTGCGCACCGATATCCAACTGGGTGGTTTTTTCAGTTTTTATATTAGTGAAAACATTTTCACCTGCTTTCTTTGAAAATATCTCCCAATAATCAGGGAAACGCTCGGTATAACCCACACCGGCATAGAACATCACGGGAACGTCTTTCAGATGATGTTCAAATCGGATAAAGCCAGCGGGAAGGGTCTCTTTGCGCTCTTGTTGGGTAGAGTATTTATATGCTGTTGCACGATCCATACGTGCACCACCGATAACTTTACTCTGTTCAGTTGCATCCCACGTTAATTCACTGAAAAGGCCATAGTTACGGAAACGTGCATTTTTCTGCCAACCCATCCTTTTATTTTTTTCCATGTAATGATCGGTGTTGGAACGGTGGATATTCGTTTGCATATCTAATCCGCTCTGCAATTTGAAATCCTCCCAAACCCAAGTTCCCATCATACGACCACCCATGGTAAGGCGATCCGGCTCTGAGGCCATTTCCATGTGTAGAGGTGTACGCATGGAATAATTATCCATTACATGGTCGGTGTAGTTGTAATAAAAATTACTTTCGAATTTGTCAAACACCTCACCAATATTAGATTTTTCAAAACGCACGCCAAAACTTTTGCGCTTGAATTGAGAACCATCCATCCCACGCGTAGCATAGCGCGCTTCACCATCACCTTGTCCGGCGCTAAACTCCAGTAATGTATTTTCATCAGGAGTCAAACCCAATGCAATATCGGTATTCCATTTATCCCAACGGGACGGAACACGATGACCATTACCATCTTTATAGTCATTGGAGCGGGATTTATTACCAATCAGACGAATATAACCCAGCTCATTGCCGATACTGAAATCAGCATTACCATCCCAACGGCCATTAGAACCAATAACTGTGCTGGCATTACCTTGTGCACCCAGTTGTTCAAACTGAGGACGAGTACGTTCGAAACGGATAGTTCCTGCTGAGTTTCCTGCTCCCCAAAGTACTGTTTGTGGGCCTTTCACTAAACTCAGAACATCATAACTTTCTGGTGAAATATAAGAACTTGGCGCATCCATACGTCCACCACAAGAACCCAGAATTTCACTATCATCAATCAGCATTCTCAAACGTGAGCCAAACATGCCACGGAATACAGGATCACCATTAGTACCACCATTACGGATCTGTGAAAAACCGGGAATAGTTTTCAGGTAATCAGAACCATCGCTGGCAGGAATTGGTTGACGAGGCGTTTTTAGTGAAGATGCCACTTCAAGTGGCGACGTTGCCGGAGCAGTTACTGTTATCACGACTTCATTGTCATTTACTGTGTGTGTTTCTTTGGCGTGTTCCTCATTGGCAGCCCAGCCACTGATTGGTAAAGAAAGTGCGATAGTCAAAGCAGCTGTCAAAGGTGATACACGAAATAATTGTGCAGCAGACATAAAAAAATCCCTAATTAGTAACAAATTCGGTCTTGGAATTTATTTAAAACATTAAAAAATCGCCGTACACATTATGTAGGGCAAGGAAAATAAAATGATTTATTTCAAATAAATAGACTAATTAAGGGGAGGGGCGCGTGGTTGTGATTCGCCGTAAAACAGCCGAATAGTTGAGCCAGAAAGACGTGATGCTGGTGGTGCCCGAGACACAATAAGCGCCAGCAAAATGAAAGGAACAAAACCTTCTGCCAATAATGGCAGGTTAATCAGAAGTTGGCAGTAACCACAAGCAATATCATCCATCAATCCTATATGGATATGATCAGAACCATGATGATGGTTCATGGAATGAAGCGATGGGGATGTTTGATGGTAACTTGGGTTGTGGTGAGTATTGTTATCACTATTCTGCATATCAGACATAGACATGCAGTGATTCATGCCGCTTTCACACGTTCCATTTTCACGATGGTGTTCCAGCGTTTTCGATACCACAGGCGCAATGAACAGCATCAAAATCGCGAGTAAGGCGATAAAGGCAGGTGTCCGACGCTGCGAGAGGCGAAAAAGTGATAACAAATTAATGGCCCAAATCAATTTCCACGATTGGGCGCTAATCTTACTGCATTTTTGATGGATTTGTTAAAATTTTTTAGGACAGCATTTTCCAACCAGAAGCTAGTTTGTTGATTTCGTTTACGTAATTAAACTCGTAACTAATGATTCGATAATTGAGATTTAACTTGAGTATAGTTTCATTGCAAACTCTTTGTTACAACCTTGTGTGAGGAGTTAAAAAATGTCAGATAACCATCCATTTCAAACCAATCCGTTTCAAACACTGAACCTTAAAGCACATTGGATGCCGTTCAGTGCTAATCGTCATTTTCAACAAGATCCACGCTTAATTGTCTCCGCAGAGGGAAACTGGCTGGTTGATGATCAAGGCCGGCGTATTTATGACAGCCTGTCAGGCTTATGGACGTGTGGAGCAGGCCATACACGAACTGAAATTCGTCAGGCTGTTACTGAACAATTGGGTACATTGGATTATTCACCCGGTTTCCAATATGGACATCCTTTGTCATTTAAGTTGGCAGATAAAATTGCCAGTCTTATGCCCGGTGATTTAAATCATGTATTTTTTACCAGCTCTGGTTCGGAAGCCGTTGATACCGCAGTAAAAATGGCTCGTGCTTACTGGCGGATTCAAGGACAATCCGCAAAGACTAAATTTATTGGTCGGGCTCGTGGTTATCATGGCGTCAATATTGCCGGAACCAGCCTTGGTGGTATTAGTGGAAATCGAAAAATGTTTGGTCAGTTTATGGATGTTGACCATCTGCCACATACATTACAACCCAATATGGCTTTTACTAAAGGAATACCATCGGCTGGTGGCCGTGAACTGGCTGATGAATTATTGAAACTCATCGAACTGCATGATGCCAGTAATATTGCCGCTGTTATCGTTGAGCCTCTTGCGGGATCTGCTGGCGCTATTATCCCGCCACAAGGCTACTTACAACGTTTGCGGGAAATCTGCACCCAACACGATATCTTGCTGATTTTCGATGAAGTGATTACCGGCTTCGGACGTTTGGGTCATTGGAGTGGCGCTGAGTATTTCGGTGTTACCCCCGATATTCTTAATTTCGCTAAACAAGTAACCAACGGTGCAATTCCTTTGGGGGGTGTCGTTGCCACCAGTAAGATCTATGAGGCGTTTATGTCTCAGCCTCTGCCAGAGCATATGATCGAGTTCAGCCACGGTTATACCTATTCTGCTCATCCCGTTGCTTGTGCCGCAGGATTAGCTTCCTTAGAGCTGCTGGAAAAAGAGAATTTACTGCAACAATCCGCTGAATTGGCTCCACATTTTGAACAAGCACTACATGAACTGAAGCACTGTCCGAATGTGGTAGATATTCGTAACTGTGGGCTGGTGGGAGCAATTCAACTTGCTCCACGGAACGGAGATGCGGCGATTCGGTCTTTTGATGCCGGTATTGCATTATGGAAAGCGGGTTTTTATGTGCGTTTTAGTGGTGATGCGTTGCAATTTGGCCCTATGTTCAATGCTGAAACTGATGATTTTGATCGTTTGTTCAATGCTGTGGGTGATGTTCTACACCAGATTAAATAAATAAGTATGCAGATAATCTCCATCATTATTAATTTATTCAATGGGCGGTGTCCTGACCGCCCAAACTCAGTAATCATTACATTTATTAATCTTATAATATGAAGCTGTGTCATATAGTTGGCATAAAGTTGTGGTGATAAATGGTGTCATTATGTTAGTAAATAAACCCACGTTAAACTTAACGAAACATCTAAAAGATAATATGAAAACAGATAAAGCTATTGAAGTAATGAAAAGTAAATATCCCAAAGCAGGACGTTGGGTGTTTGGTGATTCAGCCGCTATGCATGATGAATTAGCTGAATTGGTTGCCAAAGGTATTAAAACAGCGACGACTTGCCCATTTTACGCTTATCATTCTGATGAGTCAGAGGATGGCAAAATTACAGTTGGCAATCCCTATATTGTCTTCGACAGTAGAGAACATCCTGTTTGTGTTGCCAGAGTCACTGCCATGTATTTAATGCGATTTTCAGAAATGACAGAAGAACTGGCATGGAAAGAAGGTGAGGGAGATAGAAGTTTGCTTCATTGGCAATTAGAGCATCAACGTTTTTTTGAAAAAATAGGCGATTTTTCGCCAGATATGGAAATTGTCGTTATTGAATTTAAAGTCATTGAGAATTTCTCTTCATAATTTCAGCTTTACCTTATTCCTTTAGAACACCCATCAAAAACTCATTCGAATGCCGCCATGCTGCGGCTTTAAATCTATTAATTAAAAACCATTAATTAAAAGTCATTGAAGAAATTATGTCTACAGACAGTAGACCAAAGTATCCTTCTGTTTTTACAGGTGTTTTGCCATTATTCCACTTACATTTAAAAACCAACAATTTAGAAATCAAAATGATAATGGGTTCTCATGATGCAAAATAAAAGTTCTATGCTGTTATTGACGTTGTCCATTGCAGTTTTCGGTATTATTACTACTGAAATCGCCGTCATTGGGCTATTACCTCAGCTTGAAGCACAATTAAATGTGACACCGACTCAAGTTGGTTTCCTTGTGAGTGTTTATGCCATTGTTGTGGCTGTAACAGGCCCATTTATAACGCTAATGTTATCTCGATATAACAAGAAATATGTTCTTCTCACTATCCTGCTTTTATTTGTTATTTCTAATCTAATCTACGCCACAACAGATCTCTTTAATTTGATGCTTGCTTTCAGGATAGTTCCGGGGCTGGTACACGCTGTCTTTTTTGCCGTTGCTCTTGTAATCGCAGTGAATGCCGTTCCTAAAGAAAAAAGTGCAAGTGCAACGGCAAAGGTTTTTTCTGGAGTTGCCGTTGGAATGGTATTAGGAATGCCAATGAGCTCATTTATAGCTGAACATCTATCACTTAGCGCGGCATTTTATTTTAGTGCAATTACTTGTGCGTTGGCTTTTGTCGGTATTTTATTGTTTGTTCCTTCTCTCCCTGCGACAAAAGGTGGTATTAATATCAAACAATTAAATATACTGCGTAAGGGAAAGTTATGGCTGGCAATTTCCACTGTGATATTGATTTTTTCCGCAACCTTTTCAAATTTCAGCTACGTAGCTGATTATCTTGCGAAAATCACTCAGTTTGATAATGATTCAATCAGTATGATTCTGATCCTATTTGGTGTTTGTGGCTTTATTGGTAACTTTGTATTTAGTGGCTTCCTGCAAAAAAATGTTGTAATTACAACTTATGCATATCCTATTTTATTAATTTTCCTCTATATCCAAGTCTGGTATTTAGGCTTCTCACCGATAGCTATGTGTATACTGACGATTTTCTGGGGTGGGTTGCATTCAGCCGGTCTGGTAGTTAGCCAAACTTGGATTATGCAAGAAGCTAATGAAGCTCCAGAGCTTGCCAACAGCCTTTATATTTCTTTTGCGAATTTAGGTATTACCATTGGCTCTGTAATTGGAGGATGGTTTCTTTCACAGTTCGGAGTTCATACGACTGTTCTGAGTAGCATCCTCTTTTCTTTACTGGCTTTTCTCAGTATTTACATTAAAAAAATACCTGAAAAGTAATTGCTAAAATTAATCCAGTAAGCCATTTCCCGCCATTTCAACCAGAGTATCTACGACATAGCGTATTTTGGGTAGCAATTGACGGTTTTGCGGCCATAATGCACTAATCGGGATTTCGATACCTGAATACTCTTGTAACACCTCTTTGAGTTCTTCGCTTTTGAGGTACTTTCCCACCATCCATAATGGCAGTTGTGCAAATCCGCAACCTGCCAGAACAGCTGTCAACATTGCATCACCATCAGCAAATTCATAAGTTGCTGGTGGTGCGTAACGTTTAATCTTGCCGTTCTTTTCTTTCAATAACCAAGATATTGGCTGATCCCTACGAAATCCCACGATACACTGGTGCTGGCTCAATTCTTCTGGAGTGTTAGGTTCATCGTTAAAATATAAATAATTCGGTGCTGCGCAAATGACGAGTTTTTGAGTCGTCAATCTACGGGCAATCAGACCGCTGCTATCAGAAAGTTCACCGATACGTATAGCAAGATCAATGCCTTCCTCAATTAAATCAACAAAGCGCTCACTAAATGAAACGGTCAGAGACAGCTCAGGGTAATCACTGGCAACTTTCAGAAGAGCAGGGAGTATTCGCTGACGACCAAACGCGGCAGGCAAATCAATGCGGAGTCGTCCTGAAGGATGAGAAATATGTGAAGTAAGTACGGCTTCAGCCTGTTCGAGAATATCAATGGCGCTCTGACAACTTATCAGGAAGGCTTCCCCATCTGGGGTCAAGCTCAAACTGCGTGTTGAACGCTGAAAAAGCTTAAGCCCCAAGCGATCTTCAAGCCGCCCGACACTTTTTCCTACAGCTGATTTTGTCAAACCAAGGCGTTCTGCCGCAGCAGTGAAACTTCCTAATTGTGCTGTTATAACAAACGCCGTTATTCCACCAAAATGATCTTTTCTACGCATATTTAGGAATATCTATATCAGTCAATGTATTAATGAATATTCAGCCTATATTATCTGTAGCTGAGGTCAACTAGTGTAATTTCTTGGTACTAAATAAAATGACATAAGGAGGATTTATGAAAAATAGGAAGATATTGAATGTTATGATTCTATCTATATCGACAATGATAACTTCTAATTCTTTAGCCAATAAGATTAGAGCAAGGGATTTAGGTATTCCTTTCTCTGGAATAACAGGAAAGTACAATGCGATTACAGATGTTAGTGGTGTAAAAGTGGGTTATTCAACCATCATAAAAGGTGATGGAAAGCTAGAAATTGGAAAAGGCCCAATAAGAACAGGTGTGACAGCTATATTGCCAAAAGGAAAGAAATTTAGCCCTGTATTTTCTAGTATATTCTCTTTAAATGGAAATGGAGATATGACTGGTAGTCAATGGGTTGAAGAAAGTGGTTTCTTGGAAACGCCAATATTAATCACTAACACGCATAGTGTTGGTGTTGTTAGAGACTCAACAATTAGCTGGATGATTGATAATAATCTAGTATCGCCACTAAAAGATGATTTATTTTGGTTATTGCCTGTAGTTACAGAAACGTGGGATGGAATATTAAATGATATAAACGGTATGCACGTAAAAAAAGAACATGTATATAACGCGTTAAATAATGCCAAGTCAGGGGCGATAGAAGAAGGTAATGTCGGTGGTGGAACTGGGATGAACCTTTTTAATTTCAAGGGAGGTACAGGTACTTCATCGCGAATTTTAGATAAAAAAGATGGAGGGCATACTGTTGGCATTCTTGTTCAAGGCAACTTTGGTGATAGAGATGACTTGATTATTGCAGGAGTTCCAGTTGGTAAAGAAATAAAGGAACTTAACCCGATCTATCATGGAGGTAAGAAAAAGCTAAAGGATGCTGGTTCTATCATCGTGGTGGTTGCCACTGATGCACCATTGGCTCCTCACCAATTAGATAAAATAGCTAAAAGGGTATCTCTTGGGCTTGCAAGAGTAGGTGGTGTTGCTAGAAATACTAGCGGTGAGATATTTATTGCATTTTCAACTGCAAATAATGATGCATTTTCTAGAGAGGAAGTCAGAACAATAAAAATACTGCCAAATGACAAACTAGATCCTTTGTATGAGGCAACAATAAATGCAACAGAAGAAGCAATAATTAATGCTATGATCGCAGCAAAAAAAATGGTTGGACGAAATGGCAATACTTCGTATTCTCTGCCTAAAGAGAAAGTTAAGAAAATATTAAAAGAACATAATGTACTTTTGGATGATTAAAATAACCACCTGAAATGAATTAGTTCAGACCTGATATTATGATTTTAAAAGGAGATAGTTACCAACTTTGATTAAAGGTTCTAAATCTGAAAGCAAAGTCGGTAACGCTTATAAAATCATGTTTAACTATTGCTGTTCTGAGCAATCAAGAGACTATTTTCCTAACAATAAGGCAGTCCGTCATGTCAATAACTACAATATATCGAGTAGCCGCCGTTCAAGCTGCCCCTATTTTCCTCAATCTAGAAGCAACTGTTGCAAAAACTATTTCACTCATTGAGTCTGCAGCCAACTATGGCGCTAAATTGATTGCTTTCCCTGAAACTTGGATACCGGGCTATCCTTGGTTCATATGGCTGGATTCACCGCTCTGGGGTATGCAATTCCTCAAGCAATATCACAATAATTCATTAGTTATCAATAGCCAGCAATATCAAAGAATTGAGCAGGCTGCTGCTGACAATAATATTATGGTAGTACTTGGTTTCAGTGAAAAAGATAATGGTAGTCTTTACATATCTCAATCTATTATCGATCAAACGGGGCAAACACTACTGACACGAAGAAAATTGAAGCCCACACATGTAGAAAGAGCAATTTTTGGGGAAGGAGATGGTAGTAGCTTAAATGTTATTGAAACAACTCTTGGTAAAGTTGGTGCCTTAAACTGCTGGGAGCATATCCAACCATTGTCGAAATACGCTATGTTTTCTCAGAATGAACAAATACATATTGGTTCCTGGCCAAGTTTTTCCATTTATAAAGGGCATGTTCATGCTCTATCAGGTGAAATGAATACTGCTATCAGTAATGTGTATGCACTAGAAGGCCAGTGTTTTTTCATTGGTGCCTGTGCTTTAGTTTCACAAGAAATGGTTGACATGATGTGCCAAACTGAAGCGCATAAATCTCTGCTTGTGACTGGTGGTGGCTATGCCTGTATTTACGGACCAGACGGCAAACAGCTTGCTAAGCCACTACCTCCTAACGAAGAAGGCGTGCTGTACGCTGATATCGATCTGAGTGCTATTACATTAGCAAAAGCCATTGCAGATCCTGTAGGGCATTATTCACGCCCCGATGTTACCTGTCTTCTTTTGGATAAAACACGCCGTCAACCTGCGATTATCAAAGAAATCGAATAGCGTGTATCGGGAATATCTGATTCAGCAAAGTACCATTATTTTTCCTTTCAATGGGCAAGAAAAGAAAAAGTGAAAAAACACCGAATATTCGCAATATAGATGATGGGTAGCTATTCTTTGATAGGGAAGGGCGACTATTTCATCTGGGTTGGAACAAGAGTGTAATAAAGCACCTTAATGTGAGGTGAGATAGGTGCTTTATACTTATTCAAAAATGAAGGTCAGAAATAAAGGAAGGGATATGAAATAATTTATCATTGTGGATTATTTAACCTAATACAAATTTATTTTTACTTTTATATAAAAGGTTCTGTTTTTATGACGAATATTAAAAGATTACTTTTATCAGCTTCTCTTTTAGGCACTTTACTTCTCAGTGGTTGTGCCAGTGTACCTCTTGCAACTGAACAAGAATCAGTAAAAGCTAAAAGTTTCCTTGTACCAGAGAAAAGCAAATCTGGTTTATATATCTACCGCGATAGTTTTGTCGGTAAGGCTCTAAAGAAAGACATTTATGTTGATGGAAAGTGTATTGGAGAAACAGCGGATAAAACGTTTTTCTACACACAAGTATCAGGTAACCAAAACCACAAAATATCCACCGAATCAGAGTTCTCCCCTAATGATCTAATTATTTTTACCGAATCTGGAAAAAATTACTTCATAAGACAATACATAAAAATGGGAGTTTTTGTTAGCGGGGCTAATCTAAATGTGTCAACAGAGGAAGAAGGGAAAAGGGTGATATCTAAGGCAGATGTTCATCTTGCAAAGGAAGGACATTGCGATTACCGAAAGAAACAATAGTAAGTACGCATGGTACACAATGGTGGTACGAGTCATTATCATTAAAGATATTAAAGGCTGGAACCAATTACGCGAAAAAAGGGAACTCCATTAAAAATAACTAACCTAGAAGGATCTAGATTAGTTATTTTTGCAAGGTCGCAAATGACTTAATTTAACATAATATAGATTATGCGAACCAATGCTGTAGCACCAATATAGTAATGTCACTTTTTGCGACATAAAGGATAAAACCTTTTAGCTGCAATCAGGACATTCGGATGTTAGTGACTATGTCAGATAAAGGATTAAATCGGATTAACGTTATTCAGGCCGTTTCAGAGAAACGACTAAGGCGGCGTGATGCGGCGGTTCAACTGGAACTCACTGAGCGGCAAGTACAGAGACTCGTTAACCGTTATCGTGAATCAGGTGCAGCTGCGATAACGCGACTAGTCGCTTAATGCAATTACGGTTTATCAAATCAGAATCGACACGAGGATATTTGGAAAAATACGGTAAACCACTTGCTCTGTTTTGCCAAAGTTCCTCGACATGATTTTGATGTCCACCGTCCACTCGATCTTGATGATAATCTTGATAATATTTTTACTTGGCGAGAGTCCAGAAGAGTATCAAAATCTCTGACAGTGCAATAGTCACTCTTCAATCTCGCTCAGAAGAAAGATTCAGGAGCACTGTCATGGCTCCTGAAGGATATTGTTTTTTACCGCGGTAAAAAATATTTCTGGTATATCATTGGGATAAACAGTCTCCAACGTATTGATAAGTTGGTCGATATCCCACCAATGATGGTGTTTAATAACTGTTTTTTCATTTTCAGTCCATTCAGTGGTGTTGATATCTTCTTTATCAAACTTTACGATATAAAAATGTTCTTTTGCTAAAACAGCCTCTCCACTAGGGAGAATCATTTCAAATGTTCTTTGAGCAACACATTGTCCAACATTATCTTTTCGAATACCTGTTTCTTCACGAAGTTCTCTAATAGCGGCTTGTTCAAAAGACTCTCCTGTTTTAACGCCTCCCCCAGGCGTAGCCCAATATGACTGACCGGCTAATGCATCGTCATTATGTACAAAATTAAACAATAATACTCGATTAGACGGGCTAATGATCAGCAAACGTGCTGAACAGCGAATACGCATATCTTATTTCCTTTTAACTATAAATGGGGAATTAGCTTAAATGATAATAGCAACATTGTTGTAATATTTTATCTGTATTCACCTATTATTTACAGCTAACAGTTTGTGGACATTTTAACTTAGCCTTGACATATGCTGTAGTAGCAAAGTTATCATGTCTTTGGATACCACGTAAATAATGTGCACCAAAAATTCAACAGCCGCGTTATTGACGAGCCTATCCATCAACCATCATTTTAAGACCGCCTCTGACTTAAGTTTAACAATATCACCTGATTTAAATACTCATCTTCGACCGTTCGGCTTTCGCGTTGCAAGCAGTCTGCGAAAAGACCACTTGGCAGGACAAGGGAGGGTTTCCCCCTATTCAGTCTCTCTTAGGTATTGGTGAAAGTTGTTTTTGGGTGTTGGGGGATAAAGATAAAAGAATGTTGTAACTAAATAAGGCGCATCAATCTCTGCTATGGTTGAATATTCAAGATCACACCGCTGGAGCGGTATTCAATGGATTGAACCGATTAGGTGAACTGAACTAAGGATGATTAACATTAATCAATTAGGTGTGATACCCTGCAAACTGCCACCATTTGTTATCTTCTGCTGAAGTTGGAAAATACCAATAATCACCATCGGATTTCAAAATAAAATACAATTTTGTGGAAGGATCATAATACAACCACCCTTTTTTTCCTGTTCTATCTGCATCATCCCATTGATGAACAGGTAAATCGGGTGATAGTAACTCATCTTTTTTCGGATATCGCCCAACGTATTCCCAAGAATCATTATTTGTTTTATCAATAGGAAAATAGCCAGCCCTCGCCTTTTTGAGTTTAAAATACTCAGTATCTGTATTGTATGTATTGTGATAAATAAAATAGTCTCCAATATTGACATATGAATTATTTCGCTCATTCCATTCATATACTCTTTGGTTACGGAAATATAAATCATTTATGATTGGATAACCTATGCCGATTGATTTCCAGTCTTGATTATCACTTCCTTTAGGTGGAAAATCTCCATAGCTTCCATCATGCAATGCTTCATAAATGTATGGCTCAGTACTGTTGGGATTTGAGGCAAACATCATTCTTTTATTAGCGTGATTTTGATAAGTTCCCCACTTATGAATACCTCGATAATTGTTACCAAGCAGAGTCAACGTACCATTCGTATCCCATGATGATGAACCGTAATCTTTAGGCTCCATTCCTGGCAGAATGTATTGTTGATTACAAGGATCAGAATTACCATAAGAATTACCATTTGACGACTCTAACAAACTGTCTTGCCCATAATCTCCTTTTATTTGAGCTTCAGTGGCTTTTGCATGTCTTAACGTATTGCACTCATACGGCCCCCAAAAATACTCAAGAAAGACACCATTAAGACGATTAAGTCCTCCCCATTTTGGGGTTTTTATTTCTCCCAATATGTCAAGAGTACCTGTAGTCAGATCTGCCAGAGTTACTTGCCACCAATCTCCTGTATCATCTGAAGTTGTTCTTGGACTTTGCTCAACGCGGAAACGATATTTATGTCCAACTTTCCAATCATAAGTTCCATTCACACTAGAACAAGCCCCAGATTCATAGCAATATACAACAGGTAGAATTCCAGGTTTTGCATCAAGCCCACCCCAAATTGACACTAATGCTTTCTTATTTCCGCCAGCTCGTTGTAAACCAAGGTATCCACCACTGGCATTATTGAATGTAATATATTCTGCCCAATACACGGATGAAGGAGCATATCCCTTATCAAGATAAGTTTCTCCTGAGTCAACATCAATCCGCATAAAATAATCCTTAACATTTGTTGAATCATTTTTTAGTTTCCATCCTCCTGATGGAGTAATTGCAAATGTATTCATGACCATTGAACTGAGTAATATCATTGCTATAGTCGCTTTTTTGAACATAATTTACATCCTTCATGTTAAAATAACGTTTACAATTCTATGTCATCTATATATTCCCTTGTTCAATACTGCTGTCTTTGTATCCGCATTCGTGGAAGTTCTAACGAGAAAACTAATCAGAATCCAAGAATGCGGCAATCAGGCAAGAAAGGGTCTATTAGAAAAGTTAATGGGCCGCTTCTTGTTTAATCGAATTATTGCCATTCAGTTCGTCGTATTCAGGTTCGCATTTAGCTGACCATTATGTTTACCCTAAAGGTTCAATACGGTTTCAGCAAATTCCCCAACCTCAATTTCAGTATTTTCAAATTTCGGCTGGTAGTCCTGCCATAAATGAGCATCTTTTCCTTCTACCCAAGGTGGGAAAACTGGCTGACCATTTCGCCAAAATTGGATGCAAGATTTAACTTTTGGATCTTTCCTGTTTCGATATATCCATCTCAGTTCACTGCCGGTATATGAAGTCCCTTTCTTCATCTTTTTCTCATAATGTTTGTAGATAACACTCTCCATATCTATTCCGTCTAAAATAAAATGAATGCATGAGTGGTTTAGTGAAAGAGAGTACCAAGATAACCCAGCTTTACATTTTCTCTTTGTCACTTTTTTAGTATAGGAAATACACTTTTTATTCCAATCAATATCAAATTTCGACGTTCTATTATCTTTCATAGCAAACTGCAATACCTTGTATTTATGATGATTTTCTATCGATTTTGTAAATTTTTCTTGATTAGGTGGGATTTTTGTTCCAAAACATTTCCGCATTTCAATTTCTTCTGGAGTAATTGAATATCTGTCAATTATTGAGAAATGACTCTTATCGCGTAAATGGCAGAAAGCTGGATATTTTATGGCATATTCGTTTCTCTTTGTATTTAAACCATATACAAGATCCTCTGACTCAAGATACGTTTTAAATGGTTGAAAAAAAGGCATATTTCCTCCTGGTTTTTCACTTTTATCTATAATAAATTTTAGCACTCTATATAATTTCATTGCAGATAATTTATTATAGTTATTTATTTCAATCAAGCCTTTCCATTATGTATTTATCCTTATGTCACTTAATAAATAATTTACTTTAAAAACAAAATGTTAATAGCATGAGAAATAATTCAACCTTGACTAATAAGAAATAAATTTTTCTACTAATAGGGTTATTAATGATAATAATTCGCAGATGAGAGGATAATTATGATTGTTTTTGTGACAGGGGCAACTTCTGGTTTCGGTGAAGCGATTGCGAGAAAATTTATCAAACATGGCGCGGTAGTTATTGCAACAGGGCGTCGTCAAGATAGATTAGATAAGTTGAAGCGCGAATTAGGGGAAAACTTCCACCCCATTCAACTTGATGTCAGAGATCGCACCGCAATTGAACATACAGTTCAGCAATTACCAGATACTCTACGTAATGTAGACGTTCTTGTGAATAATGCAGGGCTTGCATTAGGATTAGAACCAGCTCACCAAGCTAATCCTGATGACTGGGAAACAATGATTGATACCAATACAAAAGGATTAGTGAACATGACACGGGCTTTGTTACCTAATATGGTACAAGCCAACCACGGACATATCATTAATATTGGTTCCACCGCAGCAAGTTGGCCTTATGCAGGTGGCAATGTATATGGCGCCACCAAAGCCTTTGTCAAGCAATTTAGCTTAGGGTTGAGATCTGACTTACATGGAAAGAACATTCGAGTTACTGATATTGAGCCTGGACTTGTCAGAGGGACTGAGTTCTCTCATATCCGTTTTAAAGGTAATGAGCAAAAAGTAGATAAAACTTATGAAGGTGCTAACGCATTAACAACAGATGATATTGCAGAAGCTGTATTTTGGGTTGCTAACCTGCCTTCTCGTGTCAATATTAATACATTGGAGATGATGCCAGTTTGTCAGTCATTCGCGGGTTTAAACATACATAGAAGCTAGTTACTAAGTAGGGTTGACAATAAATCTGATACTTTTAGCAGTCTCGTTAAATGATATAGTCTTATAATTATAGCTTAGCAAATAGTATGTTGAATAAACGGTATATAGTTAGTAAACGGTATAGTGAAAGAGGTTCAAGCATGAACATTCATAGTTCTTCGATTGTTAAAAGCATTTTGGCTATTGCCCTACTTTTCTCTCTCTTCTGGCAAATGCCAGCATTTTCCACGCCTTGTACGACAGAAAGTACATGTATAACCATCAATGGTGGCGGCGAAAATTCCATGAGCAGAGAAGCGGCTCGTCAAAGCCGAGAAGAATGGAATGAACAGAGAAGACTGCGTCAGAAAGTAGACAAACGTAGAGAGAAAGAGTTTGATAAGTACGAAGTGGAAGTTGATAATCGTGATACCTGTTTGAAGAGTGCCAACATTAATGCTTATTGGGAACCAAGCACAAAGCGTTGCCTGGATATCAATACAGGTCGCCCGATTAAACCTTGATAGATTCAACACCGACGTCAATATAAGGAGATGATGGTGAAAAAGATCCTGCTGACTGGAGCTTTGTTCTTTGCGTTTTCTTCCTTTGCAGTACATGCAGAGCAAACTTCACAAAAGGTAACATGTGAAAGCCTGAAAGAAGAAATTGCGCAGAAAATCATTAAAAATGGTGTTTCTGAAACGGATTTTAGGCTTGACTTAGTCCCTAGTGATCAAGTTAATGAAGACAACACCACTAATGGAAAAATTGTTGGCCATTGTGATCAAGGGAAGAAAAAAATAGTTTATATCCGTTTTTCTCACACTAACATGACCCCTGATAAAGCACCAAGCGACAAGAAAAGCCAAGAGTAATACTCTTTAAATGACATAGTATCAGGGGCATTATCGGAAAGATAAAAAGGGAGCAAAATATGCTCCCTTTTTTATTCCTTTTTTAATAATCAAAAAGTTACATGTAAAGAACTATATGTAAAAGGATTATATGTAAAATAACTATGTGTGAAGTTTATTCATTAAAGGATAAATCAAATGCCGATATTGCGGCAACATCCAAATAACAAGATAAATCGCGTTCTTCTGGCCTTAAAAGATAAGGTATCTCCCCTAACTGCGGAGCGGTTATATGGCACCGTAACCTGTCCAATATTTTAGCGTAGTGAGCTAGTCCGGGATTGATGCGGTTAGCAATCCAACCAATCAAAGGTACACCATCATTAATGATGGATTGGGCTGTTAGAATGGCGTGATTAACACAACCAGCCTGAATGCCGACGACCAAAATGACAGGAAGCTTTTCTTGCACAACCCAATCAGAATAAAATGTTTCATCTTCCAGTAACATACGCCACCCACCATTACCTTCAATGATTACACGATCTGCTTTATGCTCTAAATTTCTTAGGCATTTTGTCATTTGAGTAAAATCAGCACGATTTCCTTCTTCATAATTGCTTTCCCAAATAACTGGGTTGATTTCTTCATAATCCACTTGAACCGGTGAAGATTTACGTATGACCAAAGCATCACGATTACGTATTCCCTCCGGAGTTTCTCTTTTTTCTGTCGCAATAGGCTTATATCCTACTGCGGTTGTTCCTTCACGATTAAAAACTTGCAGTAATGCGCGGGTAACAACTGTTTTACCGATGTTGGTATCCGTGCCTGTAACAAATAAGCGCGTTAACATAAATTCATTTTTCCGTTTTCCATAAGAACAGACCAGATAGACCGGTTACTCTCTTTAGCGAGTAGGTTGAGAGTGTAGAAGATGTATTTGAGGTAGGGATTGAGTTAGCTCAATGTTTTGCGTGATGTGCGCTATCCTTATCCTTGTATAAGCGCGATCTTCCTGCGCCAACATTCTCATCAATGACAAGCTGGATAAGATTCTTATAGTTCTTCCCTACCCTGAGTTCTCGTGTGATGCGCGAACTTATAGTGATTATTACTTTTGATAAACAATCTTACCTGTAAGACTCTTACACAATATTTGAGATCAGGAGATTGGTCAGCCGCTCTGCCGCAGGGCTATTGTTACGATTTTTATGTTTGACCAGCCAAACTTCAGAGTAAGCAGGATTATTCGCTAAAGGCAGATATTGAACTCCATCCAGTTTCATTCGGATAAATGATTCAGTAATAATGCTTACTCCCAACCCCGCAGCAACCAATCCTAGTATTGTCATTGCTTCCCCTGCTTCTTGAGAAATCGTTGGAACCACTCCTACATTGGCCAATAAGGAAATAATCTCATCGTACAATGCCGTCCCTACATCACGCTCAAAAAATACTAATGGGAAATCAGATAGCATTTCCAAATCAACACCCTCATTAGCGTACTTCAGTAAAGGATGTCCATTATAAACGGCCAACATAAAACGTTCTCTGAAGAGTAATTGATGTTCTAAATTATCGGGTAATGATGTATTACGCATAATCCCTATATCAATCCGACCTGTCTGCAAAGGGGCTATTTGCTGTTTGGTATTCATTTGATGCATATGAATGGCTACGTCAGGATAACGTTCCCGATACTGACGTAAACTAAGTGCCACTTTTTGCATAAAAGGTGCGATGGACGTAAAACCAATCGATACCTCCCCTAACTCTCCTTGCTGCATTCTGGCCGCTTTGATAGCGGCCGCATCAACCTGAGCAATGATTTGATATGCTTCCTGAAGAAACATGCGTCCGGCAGGTGTCAGATTGACATTTCTGTTATTACGCACCAGTAACTTGGCATTTATATTTGCTTCCAGAGACTGGATTTGTTGGCTTAATGGTGGTTGTGAGATATTCAACCGTTCTGCTGCTCGCCCAAAATGCAATTCTTCCGCAACAGCAATAAAATAACGCAAATGCCTGAGTTCAATATTAGTCGTCATTATCTATCACCCAATTGATACTTTTAAGATATTATTCCTGACGATTAATATATTAGACAAAATATTTTTGAATTCCTATCCTTGATCTAAATCAAGTAGTTAACATTTGTTTTATATAGATAAGGAAGTAGCGTGAATACAACCCAAAGCGTCAGTGAAAAATCAGCAATCTCTGGCGTTATTAAAAGAGATGTTGAAAACACGATTAATCCAAGACAAAAAAGTCAACAGCATTACATTCAACGTGAAGAGACTACATACCTACGTGTCACTCTCTCATTCTTTACCGTTGGGCTGGCAACTTTTGCATTGCTCTACTTTATCCAACCTATTTTGCCTATTTTGTCAAAAGAATTTAATATTTCACCGGCCAATAGTAGTTTGGCTCTATCACTTACTACTGGGGTGTTGTCTCTGGGTCTATTAATCACAGGCCCTTTATCTGATGCACTTGGCCGTAAAAATGTCATGGTAATATCACTGGTTGCTGCCGCCATTTTTACTCTCTTAAGTGCGGTAGTATCGAGTTGGCACGGAATTTTGTTTATCCGCGCATTAGTAGGTTTATCGGTCAGCGGAGTTGCTGCGATTGCAATGACCTATTTAAGTGAAGAAATTCATCCCAGTTATGTCGCCTTATCAATAGGGCTTTATATCAGTGGTAACTCAATAGGAGGAATGAGTGGACGTTTGATTACTGGTGTAATCACAGATCACCATTCATGGAGGTTTGCAGTCATCTTATTAGGTGCTTTTGCTTTAATCTCTTCTATTGCATTTTGGAAACTGTTACCAGAATCTAAGCATTTTAAGTCAAGCCCAGTAAAGCTTAAAACGCTGCTTATAAATTTGAAGATACACTTTCGTGATCAAGGTCTTCCCCTTCTATTTGCTGAAGCTTTTTTGATTATGGGGGGCTTTATTACCATGTTTAATTACATTGGTTATCGATTATCAGAAGCACCTTATAATTTAAGTCAGACTACCATTGGATTACTATCTATTGTCTACCTAACAGGAACCTATAGCGCCACTAAAGCTGGAGCATTAACAAGTAAACATGGACGAGGAAAAGTATTGTTAATGGCTATTAGTACAATGTTGGTTGGTTGCGTAATCACCCTATTTTCTCCTCTATGGGTAGTAATTCTGGGGGTGATGATACTAACAACGGGCTTCTTTGCCGCCCATGCAGTTGCTAGTGGATGGATTGGTCAACGAACCAAGCGAGCAAAAGCGCAAGCTTCATCACTTTACTTATTCTTTTATTATTCTGGTTCTAGTATTGCAGGGACATTAGGTGGAGTATTCTGGAGCCATTTCTCCTGGAACGGTGTTGCCGCATTTATTTCATTATTAACTATTGTTGCTCTCTATCTAGGCTTCAAACTCAATAAATTATCAAAATAATTACAATTGCCGACATAGTCTTCTGTTTTCAATCATCATCTTCAATAATAAGATTGAGTCGGCAATGATAAGACTTTTTCTAAATATCCATTAACAAGTTCAATGCATCCTTCTTTTTTTAAAGAAAGTAATACACGTTGTATACAACTGCGTGAAATCGTACATCTTTGCTCTATATATTTAATTACGGTAATATTTTTTCTGAATTCCATTGGTGAATTCATCAAACGAGATAATAAATTATATACAACCTCTCTATTATTATGACGAAAAATACTAATATCTCTTGCATATAAAAAAGACATTTTATAGGAAAAAATTCTCAACCACTCTTTATAGAGATTGTGTGTCCTTATAGTACTTAACGCACTACTGCGAGGAATCTGATAAATCTTACAATTTCCCCCTAATTCAATGGAATAATAAATTCCTGCACCAGGATAAAAAGACAAACCAATAACATAAGGTGAAAAAAGCGTCGCAATGATTAACTCATCATCTATTCTACGTATATTGACATACCCTTGATCTAGTAAGAAAATTTTAAGAAATTCACTATCTATTTTAATTGATTTTCCTTGTGTTAATAAATCTGTTGTGATCAGTTCAGAGTGTGGCAATAATACATTAATAACTTCATTGAAGGAATCTAGAGGCTTGATTAACTTGTTCATATTTAACAACCTTTTTGAATTACTCACCCTTCCAATAAAATAATGAAGATTGAAATTATGTTTGATAAAGTAAATGACCGTACAATTAACCCATTAAAATAAGTTAATTTATTACCATGATTTTAATTTCTCCTGCAATAATTGTTTTTTATTTTTTATATATTATTTAGCGTTTGTTTGATTTTGTTGTGGAGATTTTTGTAGATTATGGTTAGACTTATAAGTATGTTGTAACTAAGTAGGTATTGTAAGCGGCTGACAATAACAGAGAATATATTCATGAATAAATATCTTTCAATAGAATCACTGACAACCTGTTTCAAAAAACAAGAAGAAAAACTGTCTGAGCTGGTTGGATTGTTAATGAACTACCCCCTTATTGATGCCCGAATATTTGAATTACCTAAAATAGAGAAAGGCGAAGAACATGAACAAGTGACCGAAATTATGGTCAATCTATTACAGGGAGATGAAGCACTCGATGTAGGTTTACGCTTCTACCAGAAATTATTTATACATCATAACAATCCTAATATCAGCAGCAAAGCTGCGAGCCGCCTTCCCGGAGCATTGTGCTTTTCTGTCAACCACCAGCAATATAAAGAAGCAATGAGAATCATTGACGAAGTAAATCAGTTAAAAATAGAGCTGGAAAATATCGTTACCAAAGAATCAGGCGTCAGAAAAGAGCAACGGTTTGAATTTGTTCATGAACATTTGCGAGGCCTCATTACACTGAATGCCTATCGTACTATCACTCACCTATTAAACCCTGACTCCATTAACTTTGGTTGGGCCAATAAGAACATTATTAATAAGATTACCAAACAACAAGTTCTGGAAAGGCTGGAAAAAAGCCATAATGCGGGAAGAGCAGTTCCTCCCTACTCCAGTGAGCAATGGGCAGCATTGATGGCATTAGAGATTACAGATATCAAGAAATTACCTGATGATGTGGTATTGAAAATCAAACGGCCAGTTAAAGTACAACCGATTACCCGTGTATGGTATTCAGAAATACAAAAACAAGTTCAATATGCTTGTCCAGTTCCGGTGATTGTTTTTTATACGGAAAATAAAGAAATCAAACCTAAACTCGGTATGCTGTCTAACTACAACGCCAATGCAATTAAATATAGATATAAGCCTAAGGCCAAGCCACTTGAGTTAGTAATTCCCCGCCTACATCTCTACAAAGAAATCTAAAATGCAAGAAGAAATACTGCCGTCAGTTGACGGCAGTATCAAATGTATCCCATTTCTGACTGGGAGATCCATTACATGGGCTTAATGTTACATTGCTGCCAAAACCATTGTTAGTAAGACACAATGATGTATTCTCTTTTCTTATCTCGTTATTTTTTATTTCCCATTTCAAACCCGGTGTGTCATGTATACATGTTTTGAGTTTTATCCCACCATCATCGGCTAAACAGTAATTTCTTAGTGTTTCTATATAGTGCGATTTCGAATAAACCCAACTTTGTTTGAAATTCCTAGAGCAATAAGATGTGTTTATATTAACACCTTCTCCAATATTTCCTGATATATTAAGGCACAACTTATTGTTTTTTATAACCCCACGTAATGAATTCCCAATTCCATTCTCATGAATAGAGCCAGAATTTATTGTGGTAATTTTAGAAAAGTCCTTACAGTCTCCACCAGTATTTACCGATGTTATTTCAGCTATAGATTTATTCCCGGCTGAATAACCCACTGGTAATGAAAAAGTGGCTTTGCTATATGGCTGCCCAAGGCAAGTTGCCCTAGGATCGCTCCCCTCATAATACTCAGACCAATTTATTATACTTAATGGAGATATTTTTGTAGCTGGTGTTTTTATACTACCCAGTATAAACGAGGTCTTATCAGCAAGGTCAGTAACTTTAACTGATAACCAGCTATCACCATCATAGGAAACGTGAAACAGATAAGGATGGCCTACCTTCCAATCAAGATGCATTCTACAACTATACCCATCGCCACCCTCATAAAATTT
This sequence comes from Xenorhabdus anantnagensis, assembly GCF_028598555.1. Taxonomy (GTDB): domain Bacteria; phylum Pseudomonadota; class Gammaproteobacteria; order Enterobacterales; family Enterobacteriaceae; genus Xenorhabdus; species Xenorhabdus anantnagensis. Next base: position 185,524 of record NZ_JAQRFN010000004.1, on the reverse strand, counting down.
ACTACAAATACTCCCTTTGCTGCCGACTTTCGCCGCCGTTGCCTTCCAGATAGAAAATATAAATGTCCTTTTACTTTCACCATTACTTTGCAACCCCGTATAACCTCCGGATAGAACAGAAGGTGAAGGTGATATGCCAATTAGACCAAACTGACCGGCCCAAAATATACTGGCAGTATATCCGGGATCTTTATTTACTGTAATTGAGAAATCGAAAGAATCGAATTCTGGGACATTATTTCCAAATTTATAATGTGTATATGTCCCAGGGGCTTGCCCTGATAACACATAAGAAGAATAAATTAACAAAAAACCGCAGAATAAAATAATTTTTTTATACATAACTAATCCTTATTGAAATGATAGCGAACAAGCGCAAAGTGTATGCTGCTCACGCAAATACGCGGGACGCGAGAAAAGCCATGTTTCAATGATCAAGAAGATCAATTGAGGAAGTTGTACAACACTGGATACTTGGTACTGTACAAGTATTATACGAATAGTACCTGAAAGAAATAGCACAAAGTATATCGTTCCACAAGGCAAATATGCTTGTGGATAAGGTGAAATTAGAATGGCGGTAATTTAAGGAATTCCAACATCTCACTAATAAAAAACCGGAGTAAATGTTCTCCGGTTTTTTAATTCAGTAACATCAGTAAATTATCTGCTCATAACAAGCATTACTTCATACTACCAACCATATCTTCTGGGCGAACCCACGCATCAAATTCAGCTTCAGTTAAATATTCTAACTGAAGAGCTGACTGTTTCAGAGTCAAGCCTTCTTTATGCGCTTTTTTGGCAATCTCTGCAGCTTTATCGTAGCCAATATGAGTATTCAACGCAGTGACCAGCATCAGTGATTCGTTCAGCAACTGGTTGATACGATCATGGTTAGGTTCAATACCAATAGCACAATGCTCATTAAAACTACGCATACCATCCGCCAGCAGTCGAACGGATTGCAAGAAGTTATGAATAACCATCGGGCGGAATACGTTCAATTCAAAGTTACCAGATGCACCACCAATATTGATAGCCACATCGTTACCCATAACTTGAGCGCATAACATGGTCATCGCTTCACACTGAGTTGGGTTCACTTTACCTGGCATGATGGAGCTACCTGGCTCATTTTCAGGAATGGAAATTTCACCAATTCCACAACGAGGGCCAGAAGCTAACCAACGAACATCATTAGCAATCTTCATTAATGATGCAGCCAAACCTTTCAATGCACCATGCGAATGAACCAACGCATCACAAGTTGCCAGCGATTCAAATTTATTTGGTGAAGTTACAAACGGCTGACCGGATAATTCAGCAATTTTCTGCGCAACACGAACTGCATATTCAGGATGAGTATTCAGGCCAGTTCCTACCGCTGTACCACCCAGAGCCAGTTCACACACATGAGGAATGCTATCTTCAATATGTTTCAAGTTATGTGTCAACATAGCGACCCAGCCGGAAATTTCCTGGCCTAAGGTCAGTGGAGTTGCATCTTGTAAGTGAGTACGGCCAATTTTTACGATATCTTTAAATGCTTCAGCTTTATCTGCCAGAGTTTTTTGTAGCACTTTTAACTCTGGTAGCAAATGTTCACGTACTGCAATCACTGCCGCAACATGCATGGCAGTAGGGAAAACGTCATTAGAGCTTTGGCTCTTATTAACATCATCATTAGGATGAATCAGACGTTCATTGCCCCTTTCACCACCAAGGATCTCACTACCACGGTTCGCCAACACTTCATTCATATTCATGTTGCTTTGAGTTCCCGAACCAGTCTGCCAGATAGCAAGAGGGAATTCTGTTGGGTGTTTGCCTTCCAACACCTCTTTTGCCGCAGCGATGATTGCATCACTACGCTCTTTAGGCAGAAGACCTAGATCCATATTGACGCTGGCCGCTGCTTGTTTAGTCAATGCCAGAGCCTGAATCAATGCAACAGGCATTTTTTCCTGAGAAATGCGGAAATGCTCCAGTGAGCGCTGAGTTTGCGCCCCCCATAATTGGTCAGCAGGTACTGCGATAGGTCCCATTGAGTCTTTTTCAATGCGAGTGGCTGCCATTACTATCTCCTTAGCACACAGAATAATTGAATACGCCGGAACAAACTTTGCAGATAAATTAGTCGGCACTTTTTTATCATGCCATAAATTTAATATCGATAATGCGACCCAATCGTGTTTATTGTATTGTTGTCTATAAATAAATTACTTTTTTATTATAGGAAATTCCGCCATGCTGAAAATGACCAACAACATCCAACATTATGACTGGGGAAGTAAAACCGCCCTGACGGATATCTACGGTATCGAGAATCCTGATAGTCAACCAATGGCAGAATTATGGATGGGAGCACATCCGAAATGTAGTTCATTGGTCGCTGATCCTCAAACAGGCGAAACCATTGCCTTGAATATCTTGATCGATAAAGAACCGGAGAAATATCTTGGTGAAAAAGTAGCCCGACAATTCCAGCGTTTGCCTTTTTTGTTCAAAGTGCTGTGTGCCGCTCAACCACTATCTATTCAAGTGCATCCTGACAAAAAATCCGCAGAAATGGGCTTTGCCAGAGAAAATATACAGGCAATCCCTTTAGATTCAGCACAGCGCAATTATAAAGACGATAATCACAAACCTGAATTGGTCTATGCACTGACACCGTTCAAGGCCATGAATGCTTTTAGGCCTTTATCTGAGATTGCGAAATTATTGGGTCACGTTTCTACCGCACATCCAGATATTCAAACATTTCTCCAGCATCCAACTGAGCAAAGCTTATCATTTCTATTTTCACAGCTATTGAATATGCAAGGCGACCAGAAGTACTTGGCAATTGCTGTCTTAAAGTCAGCATTGAACAGTCATCAAGGCGAGCCGTGGGACACCATCAAAAAAATGACCTCGTTCTATCCAGATGATAATGGACTGTTTGCCCCACTCTTGCTCAATGTGGTTGAACTCAAACCTGGTCAAGCGATGTTTTTATATGCCCGCACCCCTCACGCTTATCTTGATGGTGTGGCCTTGGAAGTCATGGCCAATTCTGATAATGTTCTGCGTGCTGGTTTAACCAGCAAGCATATTGACGTTCCCGAATTAATGGCTAATCTGGATTTTATTCCAAAATCTACCGATACTTTGCTAACCGAGCCAAAACAGGAAAAAGACGCCTTGAATTACCCTGTTCCTGTCAATGATTTTTGTTTTTCTGTTTATTCTGTTGCAGAACAGCTAATCTCATTAGAAAATGATTCAGCTTCAGTTCTATTTTGCGTTGAAGGGTGGGCTGTTATCAGCACCGATAATCAGCAATTAAGATTATTCTCAGGTGAATCAATCTTTTTATCTGCTATAGAGAAATCTGTAACTGTTTATGGCAATGGGAAAATAGCCAAGGTATCTAATTAAATTAGATTCATGGACTTATAATCGTTTCCATTAATTATTAATCACATTCTCAGTAAAAACTGATTAAAACCATTTTAGCTAGACTATACACTTAACAACCATTTTTGACATAAATACAAAACGCATACACCGACCATGTTATATGCGTTAAAGGATGGAATTTTCATATGAAAAAATCGTTAGTTGCAGTAAGCGTTATTGTTGCTCTGGGTGCAGTATGGACCGGAATGTCATGGTATACAGGTAAGCAACTTGAAAGTCGTTTAGATCGCTTCATAGAAAAAGCAAACACTGAACTGAAAAATTCAGCACCTGAAAACGGGTTAGAATGGCAAGCAAAAGATTTCAAACGAGGCATTTTCAGTTCTGATGTCCGTTTGATCCTAACCACCAAAGGCGGTATAGAAGAAGCTGGAATTAAGCCAAATGAAGAAGTCGTTTTCAAATCGACTATTGATCACGGGCCATTCCCCATTGCCAATTTGAAAACATTCAATCTAGTGCCGAAAATGGCTTCTATCCATTCGGAGCTTGAACAAAGTGATACGCTAAAAGAATTATTTAATCTCACGGATGGAAAACAGCCATTCAAATCAGTTGTTAACGTTAGTTATAGCGGCGCTATCTCTGCCAATATTGATTTTGTCCCTATTAAACATACAAAAAACAATAAAAATGGCGATCAGCGAATCCTGTCATTCACCGGCGCAAAAATCAACGCCAATACTAATCGCGATTTAAGTACATTTGCATTCACCGTAAAAAGTGATGAATTATCTTTTAGTGATCCTGTAAAAAAAGAAACAATTTCACTTAAAGGAATTGATTTTAAAGGGAATGAGAAAAAAGGTAATTTCGATTTTTATATTGGAAATCAAAATTATAGCATTGGTGAATTCAGTATGAGTGGAATTCCTAATGAACCAAGTATTTCTCTCAAAGGAATAAAAATCACTTTAAATTCGAGTGAAGATAAAGATAATCTGAATATCAAAGTTGCCTCTAGTATTGATGGTGTAAAAATTAAGGATATAGAGTTCGGTTCCGGTAAGTTCAATCTGGGTATGGAAAAGTTAGATAGCCAATCTGTACACAAATTTACTCAAGCCTATAATGAAGCAGCACAAAAGGCCTTAGCTACGAATAAAGTATTGCCTGATGATGCTGTTCTCAGCAAATTACATCTACTCATAAACAAAAATCCACAATTCAGCATTTCACCTTTAAGTTGGAAAAACAGTAAAGGTGAAAGTTCAATGGATTTCAAACTTTCCTTACAAAACATTCCAGAAGATAAAAGTGCGTTATCCCTCATGGAGCCAGAAGAAACAATTCGTACTCTGGTTAAAGAATTATCATTGAACATTAACGTACCTAAAGCTATGTTGATAGAATCTATCGTACAAGCAGATGAGCTAGACGGTAAGGATAAAGCTGCCGCTAAAATTAAGGCTGAGCAACAAGTTCAAACTGTTATCCTCCTTGGAAGTAAATTCCTTACTGCTAAAAATGGAGTTATTGGCCTTAACTTCCACTATGCCAATGACAAAGTTAAATTAAACGACAAAGAATCCAGCTTACATCAATTCCTGCTTGATAATAACCTTTCCGGATCCTATGATGATGCGGATAGTGTAGAAAGTCAGCATGATGATAAGGCTGAACTTCCGGTGGTTGAATAAGTACAGTTGAATAACTGTCACCATAACAAATAACCAGAACCCGAGTTTCGGGTTCTTCCACAAGAAAGTACATGTATTAGGTTAAAAAAACCTATACAGCTAAAACATCTTTAAGATATCGCTAACATTAAGATATCAATAGTGCTTTCACTTTCCTGCCAGTCAACACGTTGACTGGCTTTTTTGTATATATAATTTGATAAGAAGGATAAGAAAATGATTGACATACAGCTTCCACTGACCGACTTACACCGCCATCTTGACGGTAATATTCGTCCCGAAACTATTTTGGACCTCGCTCGCCAACATAATATTCCCCTCCCGGCCTATGAACTGGAAGCATTGCGCCCCCATGTCCAAATTATTGAAAATGAGCCTACCCTTGTTAGCTTTCTACAAAAATTGGATTGGGGTGTGACTGTTTTGGCCAACTTAGACGCTTGCCGCAGGGTTGCCATCGAAAATGTTGAAGATGCTGTCAATGCAGGTCTTGATTATGCTGAACTGCGTTTTTCTCCTTATTACATGGCCATGAAACACCAACTTCCCGTTGAAGGTGTCGTAGAGGCAATCATCGATGGTATCCAATCAGCAAGTCAGCAATATGATATTCAGATCCGCTTAATTGGTATCCTGAGCAGAACATTTGGTGAAAAAGCTTGTTCCCAAGAATTAGCCGGGCTTCTTGCTCATAAGCAACATATCACCGCATTAGATCTGGCTGGTGATGAATTGGGATTCCCAGGCCATCTCTTTGAACAACATTTTAACCAAGCACGTAATGTGGGTTGGAATATTAGTGTACACGCAGGTGAAGCAGCAGGTGCGGAAAGTATTTGGCATGCTATTCGTGAATTGGGTGCAACTCGTATCGGGCATGGTGTGAAAGCAATCACCGATCCTGCCCTGATGGATTATCTGGCTGAACACAGTATCGGTATTGAATCCTGCCTGACATCAAACCTGCAAACCAGCACCGTCAGTTCCCTGCTAACTCATCCGTTGAAACAATTCCTTGAACACGGTATTTTGGCATCAATCAATACAGATGACCCGGCAGTAGAAGGCATTGAAATTAGTCATGAGTATAATATTGCTGCGCCAGCGGCAGGGCTGTCTCCAGCCTTGATCAAACAAGCGCAAATTAATGGATTGGCAACCGCATTCCTCAGTAAAGCAGAAAAACAGGCCCTGAAAGACAAAGTCGTCAACCGCTAAGAAGTGTTATTTATTCCTAAAGGCAGAAAACTACTCTGCCTTTTTTGTCCTCAGACGCTGAGCATAACGCTGAGCAAACACAGCACAGACCATTAGTTGGATTTGGTGAAAGATCATCAATGGTAACAACATCACGCCAACTACTGATGCAGGAAACAGTACATTAGCCATCGGCACACCATTCGCCAAGCTCTTCTTCGAGCCACAAAACACTATGGTGATTTCGTCTTCTTTGCTAAACCCCAATAAACGCGAGCTATATATATTAATTATTAATACCACAGCCAACAAAACACAGCAGACGATGCCAATCATAAGAAGTGAATAAGCATCTATTTTATGCCAAATGCCTTCCACCACCGCCTCACTAAATGCAACATAAACCACCAGCAATATAGAAGAACGATCCGTCATATTGACCAGTTTTTTATGTTTTTCCACCCAACTGGCAATCAAAGGACGTGATAGGTGCCCAACAATAAAAGGTACCATCAGCTGCAAGATAATATCTTTTATCGCTTTCCACGTATCAGTATGAGCACCACCTTCATGAGTTTGGATCAAAAAGCCAACCAATAATGGAGACAGGAACACGCCTAATAAGCTTGAAGCGGAAGCACTACATATTGCTGCTGCAACATTCCCACCAGCAACGGAAGTAAACGCGATAGCTGACTGTACTGTGGCAGGTAAGGCACAAAGATAAAGAAATCCCATATAAACCGTTGGTGACATCCATTCTGGCACGATAAAACTTAAGCCCATGCCCAATATGGGAAACAAGATAAAAGTGCTGGTGAAAATCACCAAATGCAACCGCCAGTGTCCTATCCCTGCCAAAATGGCATTACGAGATAACTTCGCGCCATGCATAAAGAATAACAATGCAATAGCGGCCGTTGTTAAGTACTGAAACCACTTTTTGGCTTCACCTTCACAAGGAAAAAAAGATGCAATGATAACCACCGTAATCAGTATCACCAAAAAAGGATCGATTCTTAATTTTTGCAACACGTTCATCAATATAGCTCCCCTTGCCCGACCTGCCAGTGTGTCATTAATCAATTAAAATAGTGCGTTGTTCTTTTGCTGATTTTTCACCGGCTTCAATAAGCTTCATGATCAAAATAGCTTCGCTGGCAGTCACTGGGTTAGGTTTTCCAAACAAAATCGCATCACGAACAGCAGCATAATAAGCTCCATAATTTCCCGGCACAGTTGGGATAACTTGCGTAAACAAATCTTCACCTTGTGACAACGTCACATAACCATTTCGTGCATCATATCCCCAATCTGCCCGTGGTGGCCTTTCTCCTGCTTTCAAACATTCTTCCTGAGGATCGAGACCATACTTGGTATAACTACCCGCCATACCATGCAATGTATAAATAGGTGACTCTGCCGCAGCAAGCATGGTTGCGTGTAATACGACTTTCAAATCAGGATAAGTGAGTTGCGCATGAAAATAATCCGCAGTCTCTGCACTCGGACGTATCATGCCTAAATCTGTTGTGATGGCTTTGGGCTTACCAAAGAGCTGAACCGCCTGATCCAGTAAATGAGGCCCTAAATCATACCAAATACCGCTACCTGCTCCGGCAGCTTCGCGCCAACGCTGACGAACAGAGGGACGATAACGGTCAAAGTGGGATTCATAATATTTCAGTGCTCCCAATTTATTTTCTTTAATGATTGATTGCACTGTCAAAAAACCAGAATCCCAACGACGATTATGGAATACAGACAACAATAAATTCGCTTCTTCCGCTTGTTTTTTCAGTGATTGAGCTTGTTCTACAGTAATGGTAAAAGGCTTATCAACGATAACATGCTTCCCAGCTGCGAGCGCCTTTTGTGCCAATGGATAGTGAGTATCATTTGGTGTTGGGATCACAATAAGGTCAATATTGGGATCATTGAAAAGTGCCTCCGGTGAAGAAACGACTGATACCGTTGGCCAATCTTTTTTGACCTTATCTGCATCACTACTGGAAATTGCAACCAATTCAACATTGAATGTCCCTGCAATCAACGGAGCATGAAACGTTTTACTTGCATAGCCATAACCGACCAAACCAACTTTTAAAAAATCACTCATAACCCCACCCTAAAAAATGATCGTAATCTCATGGTTCGTAATACCATAACCTGATGACAAGGCGTCAAAAAATATCACCACTTATCACACGTTAGCAAATAATCCTGATTCCTGTGCTACTCTCTTTTTCCTATAATATTTTTCCTATATCAAAGACACTCATGATGGAGTGAAGACTTTTTATGTATCAATCCAATGATTATTATCGCATCAACGGCTGGTTATTAGCGCCCGCTGCATACCTAATAATGACATTAATCGCAGCTAGTTTTATGTTGCTGTTATATACAATGATGTTTATCCATAAAAATGAAGCGATTCATCAAATCAGTGGGAGCTTTACCACGCTGTGGTATACCTCTGTATTAACCACTGTAATGATGTGGTGTTTTACTGTATGGGTATTGAAATTACTTTTTATTCGCTCGAAACGATTCCCACGTATTTTTATTATTTGGCTGATGGTTTCTGTTCTGATTGCTATAAAAACCTTCGCCTTTTCCCCTATTTCCGATGAAATGGCAATACGCTCTCTATTATGGCCATTACTGGCTGCTGCTGTTTTCGTTCCTTATATTAAACGCTCACATCGGGTAAAAATGACTTTCACACAAGATCGATAACATACCCCACAATTGATTGTTATCATTGCCCCCACTTGCCCCACACTCAAGTGGGGAATTTCTATTCAGATTATATAAGCAGTGTTCCACTTTCCTAATATCTTATTTTCAGGTACAGCAATGACTGAATACCTCTTGTTATTTATTGGCACAGTTTTGGTCAATAACTTTGTTTTAGTAAAATTTTTGGGCCTATGCCCTTTTATGGGTGTATCCAAAAAACTCGAAACCGCCATCGGTATGGGTTTGGCAACGACTTTTGTGCTCACCCTGGCCTCTATCAGTTCATGGTTGATAAACACTTTTATTCTTGTTCCGCTTGATTTGGTTTATTTGCGAACCCTGAGCTTTATCCTCGTCATTGCGGTCGTCGTTCAATTTACTGAATTGGTCGTCCGCAAGACCAGCCCGACGCTGTATCGCCTCTTAGGGATTTTCTTGCCACTGATTACAACCAACTGTGCTGTACTTGGTGTCGCACTACTTAACGTCAATCAATCCCACGGTTTTTTACAATCTGCCGTATATGGATTCAGTGCTGCGGCTGGTTTTTCCCTTGTCATGGTGCTGTTTGCCGCCATTCGGGAACGTCTGGCTGTTGCCAATATTCCTGCCCCTTTTCGTGGTTCATCAATAGGGCTTATTACTGCGGGGCTAATGTCCCTCGCATTTATGGGCTTTAGTGGTTTGGTGAAATTCTAATGATGTCATTATGGATTGCTATCGGCGTGTTAGGTGTGCTTGGGTTAGCCTTTGGTTTAATTCTGGGTTTTGCAGCTCGTCGTTTTAAAGTAGAAGAAGATCCGATTGTTGAAAAAATCGATAATTTATTACCTCAGAGTCAATGTGGGCAATGTAGCTATCCCGGTTGTCGCCCCTATGCTGAAGCGGTAGCTAACAATGGCGAAATGATCAACAAATGCGCTCCCGGCGGAGAGCAGGTTATGATCAAAATATCTGAGTTGCTGGGTGTTGATCCTCAGCCACTGGATGGCGACGATAGCGTGCAGAATCCAGCCAGAAAAGTTGCTTTCATTGATGAAGAAAATTGCATAGGCTGCACAAAATGCATTCAAGCGTGTCCTGTGGATGCCATTATTGGTGCAAACCGTGCCATGCACACCGTTGTTGAAGATCTCTGCACAGGTTGCGACTTGTGTGTCGCGCCTTGCCCAACAGATTGCATTACAATGATTCCAGTTGCCACCACTACCTCAAATTGGAAATGGGATTTAAACACCATTCCAGTAAAAAACATTCCCGTAACACCAGAGCCGATTTTGTTCTCCCCTGCTAAGCCTGTTGAGGTTAAAACCCATGTTTAATCTGCTCAACTTACTTAACAAGAATAGAATCTGGGATTTTGATGGTGGCATCCATCCACCAGAAATGAAACTGCAATCTAGCAGCACCCCGTTACGTCATGCCCCATTACCGGATGAATTAATTATTCCCCTACAGCAACATTTGGGGCCAGAAGGTGAACTGCGGGTTAAAGTGGGTGATAAGGTATTGAAAGGCCAGGTGTTGACGCTTGGAATAGGTAAAACGCTGCCTGTTCATGCTTCCACATCAGGGACAATTATCGCAATCGAGCCTTGCGTCACAGCACACCCTTCTGGACTGAAAGAACTATGTGTCCGGTTACGCCCTGATGGTAAGGACCAATGGATAGAACGTAATCAAGTCGCTGATTACACAACGCTGGATGTTAATGAAATATTGAAACGCATTCAGCAAGCAGGCATTGCGGGCTTAGGTGGAGCTGGTTTCCCTACTGAGACAAAACTGAAAGGTGGTCGACATAACCTCAAAATTTTGATCATCAATGCCGCAGAGTGTGAACCCTATATCACTGCTGATGACCGTTTAATGCAGGAACATGCAGAAGAAGTTATTGAAGGTATCCGTATTTTAATGCATCTGCTCAATCCAAAGCAGGTGTTGATCGGTATTGAAGATAACAAACCCGACGCAATTAATGCCCTAAATACTGCTCTCAATGGTGATAAGTCCATCATTGTGCGAGTTATTCCAACCAAATATCCTTCTGGTGGAGCCAAACAACTTACCAAGATCCTGACTGGAAAAGAGGTTCCTTCTGGTGGACGTTCCTCTGATATCGGCGTTCTTATGCAAAATGTGGGCACAGTAGTGGCTATAAAGAGGGCCATTATTGATGGAGAGCCGTTAATCGAGCGAGTCGTCACACTAACCGGGGAATCTGTAACTTCTCCCGGTAATTTCTGGGCCCGTCTTGGTACACCGGTTCAATTCTTGCTACAACAAGCTGGATTTAAATCAGGATCAGAACAAATGGTCATTATGGGTGGGCCATTAATGGGTTTTACTCTGCCTGACTTGAATGTTCCCATCGTAAAAATCAGTAACTGTATTCTTGCGCCTTCGATACAAGAGATGGAACCAAAAGAGATTGAAGAGGCATGTATTCGCTGTGGCTTATGTGTTGAAGCATGTCCTGCCGGGTTATTACCTCAACAACTTTATTGGTTCAGTCGTGGGCAAGAACATGAAAAAGCCAAAAATCACAATTTATTCGACTGTATTGAATGTGGTGCCTGTGCTTATGTGTGTCCAAGCAATATTCCCCTGGTTCAATACTATCGACAGGAAAAAGCCGAAATACGCGCCATCGATGCCGAGACACGCCGTTCAGCCGAAGCCAAAATTCGGTTTGAGGCTAAACAAGCACGTATGGAACGAGAAAAACTGGCTCGTGAAGAACGCCATAAAAAATCTATGGTTCAAGTAGATAGTAAAGATCAGAATGCTATTCAAGCCGCCCTTGCCCGTGTAAAAGAAAAACAGGCTACAACGGGTAAAGCTATCACCATACAAGCTGGACAACTACCTGATAATGACGACGCGATTGCAGCACGTAAAGCCAGAAAAGAACAGTTGCGTGCCCGTCAGGCAGAAAAACAAGCCACTACAAACTTGGATGCAGATACATCAGCATCGGTTGAAGACAATGATCCTCGTAAAGCGGCTGTCGCCGCTGCAATAGCCAGAGCAAAAGCGAAAAAGGCAGCTCAAAGCAGCGAAGAAGTGACAATGTCACCGCAAGCTGTTTCCGAAGCGCCGGAAGAAGTCGATCCACGTAAAGCCGCTGTCGCTGCCGCCATTGCCCGTGCCAAAGCCAAGAAAGCCGCGCAAAACCCGTCAGAGCCGATGCCACCACAAGCGATTTCCGAAGCGCCGGAAGAAATCGATCCACGTAAAGCCGCTGTCGCTGCCGCCATTGCCCGTGCCAAAGCCAAGAAAGCCGCGCAAAACCAGCCGGAGCCGATACCACCACAAGCGATTTCCGAAGCACCGGAAGAAGTCGATCCACGTAAAGCCGCTGTCGCCACAGCCATTGCCCGTGCCAAAGCCAAGAAAGCCGCGCAAAACCAGCCGGAGCCGATGCCACCACAAGCGATTTCCGAAGCACCGGAAGAAGTCGATCCACGTAAAGCCGCTGTCGCCGCAGCCATTGCTCGTGTCAAAGCTAAAAAAGCGGCTCAAGCTCAAGAAGAACAAAGAATTACAACAGAATAGTGAAATTTATCGATGAAATTTAGGCCAGTAAAAACTGACAACAACCTGTTAAAAGTCGCGAGTTCGCCTTTTACACATAATCAAAAAAGCACCAGCCAAATTATGTTTTGGGTGGTTTTAGCTGCCATACCGGGTATGGCAGTACAAACCTATTTTTTTGGCTATGGAACTTTGTTCCAGATTGCTTTGGCTGTCATTACCGCATTATTAGCTGAATCCGCGGCTATTGCGCTAAAAAAACAGTTGATACTTCCCTATCTCAAAGATAATTCTGCTTTAGTTACAGGATTGCTTTTAGGGATTAGCCTGCCACCATTAGCACCATGGTGGTTAATCGTGCTCGGAACATTTTTTGCCATCATTATTGCTAAGCACTTATATGGGGGACTTGGACAAAACCCATTTAACCCTGCCATGGTTGGCTATGTTGTTCTGCTAATCTCATTTCCTGTACAAATGACCAGTTGGATGCCACCGGATTCTTTACAGGCATTCACTTTAACGCCGTGGGATAGTCTGATGGTCATTTTCACAGGACATACGCCAGATGGTTCTACTTTATTACAACTGCAACAAGGCATTGATGGATTGAGTCAGGCAACACCGCTGGATAGTTTTAAAACTGGCAGACTGACCCATGATATTAATGAGGTATTGCAACAACCTATTCTACAGGGCGTTCTGGCAGGCATTGGCTGGCAGTGGGTCAATATTGCTTATTTGGCCGGTGGCCTGATTATGCTCAACCGAAAAGTCATTAACTGGCAAATCCCAACGGCATTTATTTTGTCACTGGGCGCTTGTGCATTGATGAGTTGGTTTATTGATCCTACTCATTATTCACCACCTTTATTGCAACTCTTTTCCGGTGCAACCATGTTAGGTGCCTTTTTTATTGCTACCGATCCGGTTAGTGCATCAACAACACCAAAAGGTCGTCTGATTTACGGAGCCATCATTGGTGGGCTTATTTGGGTAATTCGTGTTTATGGTGGTTATCCAGACGCTGTTGCCTTCGCGGTATTACTGGCAAACATATGTGTACCGCTTATTGATCATTACACTCAGCCTCGTGCTTACGGCCATAAATAGGAAAAGGGAGATTACTATGTTAGAAACTATGCGTCGTCACGGTATTACCCTCGCAATTTTCGCCGCCTGTACGACTGGATTAACAGCAATTGTTTATTCGTTGACAAAAGACCGCATCGCTGAACAAGCAGCTTTGCAACATAAGGTATTGCTGGATCAAGTTGTTCCTCCTAACTTTTATGACAATGATATGCAAAATGAGTGCTATCTGGTGACAGACAAGGCATTGGGCAATAATCAACCTCACCGTCTTTATCTCGCCCGTAAAAATGACGTTCCAGTTGCTGCTGCATTGGAAAGCACAGCGCCTGATGGCTATTCAGGCGCGATTCAATTACTGGTGGGTGCTGATTTCTCCGGCAAAGTATTAGGTGTTCGTGTGACTGAGCATCATGAAACCCCAGGTTTGGGAGACAAAATTGAAACCCGAATTTCCGATTGGATCTATGTTTTTTCTGGTAAGAAAATCATATCAAAGAACGATGACAACTGGGCGGTTAAGAAAGACGGCGGAGAGTTTGACCAATTTACCGGTGCTACTATTACACCTCGTGCCGTTGTTAATGCCGTTAAACGGACAACCCTTTATCTGGAAAAAGTACCAGCGCAACTTTCTTCGCTGCCAATTTGTGGAGAGAAATAATCATGAATGAAACCAAAAACCTATTTATTCAGGGGCTATGGAAAAACAACTCCGCATTGGTGCAGCTTTTAGGGCTTTGTCCCCTTTTAGCCGTTTCTTCTACTGCCACCAACGCATTGGGGTTGGGGTTAGCGACAACATTGGTTCTGTTCAGTACCAACATTGCAGTATCAGCCTTACGCCGCTGGGTTCCCCATGAAATTCGCATTCCGATTTATGTGATGATTATTGCCTCTGTCGTCAGTGCCGTTCAGATGCTAATTAATGCCTTCGCATTCGGGTTATATGAATCATTGGGGATCTTTATTCCGCTAATCGTTACTAACTGTATTGTTATTGGTCGGGCGGAAGCCTACGCATCCAAGAACTCAATCTACCACTCAATGATTGATGGGCTTGCGATGGGGTTCGGTGCAACTTTTGTCTTGTTCGTATTGGGCGCGATACGTGAAATTCTGGGTAATGGCACATTGTTTGATGGCGCGGATTTACTACTGGGCAGTTGGGCCAAATCCCTGCGTATTGAGATTGTTCATATGGATTCGCCATTTTTGCTCGCTATCCTGCCACCCGGTGCCTTTATTGGACTAGGCTTAATGCTGGCCGGAAAATATCTCATCGATGAACGTATGAAGAGCCGAACAGAAAACAAAGAACGCCAATACTATATAGAAAAAAATACAATATAAAAAAATACAATGTAGAAAAAGGCTGCGGAAGCCATATCACAAGAAGCTGAAGGTGCAATCAGATATGAATCAACAAAAACGGGTCGAGATACTCACCCGCTTACGGGATAACAATCCACACCCGACTACTGAGCTGGTGTTCAACTCCCCATTTGAGTTGCTCATTTCCGTATTACTGTCTGCACAGGCTACGGATGTCAGCGTCAATAAGGCAACGGCAAAATTGTATCCTGTGGCTAATACGCCACAGGCGATCCTTGATTTGGGGGTTGATGGTTTAAAAGAGTATATAAAAACCATCGGGTTATATAACACCAAAGCGGAAAACGTGATTAAAACCTGCCGGATTTTACTGGAAAAACATCAGGGAGAAGTGCCGGAAGATCGCGTAGCACTGGAGGCGCTGCCGGGGGTGGGGCGAAAAACAGCTAATGTTGTGCTGAACACCGCTTTTGGCTGGCCGACCATTGCCGTTGATACCCATATTTTTCGCGTCAGCAATCGGACGAAATTTGCGCCCGGCAAAAATGTGGATGAAGTGGAAAAGAATTTATTGAAAGTCGTACCCGATGAATTCAAGGTGGATTGCCACCATTGGCTAATCTTGCATGGACGTTATACTTGTATCGCCCGTAAACCTCGCTGTGGGTCTTGTATTATTGAAGATCTTTGTGAGTATGGGGATAAGACTGAGTGATGATTATCTCCCGCCAAATCAGGCGGGAGTTTAGTTTACTTAGTCAATTTTCTATCGCTGGAAATAAATATTTTTCAAGCAAATACCAACAGTCAAAAGTTTTTGAAATCAAATATCATATTAGAATACCTCTTACAGGCAGCAAAAATTGCTATTTCGACCTGTACTCCTTATAAGATTCAATTTCACCTAGTATAAAATTACTGAAAGTACATGTTGTTTCTTTTATTGATTCCCCTTCTGTATAACAATACACAATGGGATCTTTTTGAAACCTATCGACAAAAAATAAGGATGAATATCCTTGATGTAATAAGAAAGCAAACATATTTTCTGGTGGAATGATATCATCAGTCTCCATTAATGCTATAACACCTTCATTTATATCATCTATTTCACTAAATAATATTGAAGTGCCTATTA
The DNA here is from genome assembly GCF_028598555.1 of Xenorhabdus anantnagensis. Lineage (GTDB taxonomy): Bacteria > Pseudomonadota > Gammaproteobacteria > Enterobacterales > Enterobacteriaceae > Xenorhabdus > Xenorhabdus anantnagensis. Next base: position 169,375 of record NZ_JAQRFN010000004.1, on the reverse strand, counting down.
TAAAATCTCCGGCTTCAATTCCCATAAGAGATAGAAAAAGTTTATAGCTTTCAGGCAATAAACCATATTTCTTTTCGAGCTCAACAAGTTGCTGATCATCACACCCTCGCACACTCATACCACTAGCTCTTATGTCATTAATAAGGTTATTAAGCTCTTTTAAAAAAAGGCAATTATTCATCCTTTGTTCCCATTTCTACTATTAATTCAATAAATATTAGAACACATTTTTAAAAGCTACTCGTACAAAATGTAAGCTTAAATAGATAATGATCAACCATTTTTCACTATTCAATCTTCATACTAATGTCCCAACTACCCTCTGGATAATACTCCTCCGAGATAAGTCCCAAAGTTTCTCCCATTGCCGTAAGTTACGTTTATTTGGATGTTCGGATAACGTGTACTAAATTGTGTAAAAACACCTTGACATGAATCACAAATTCGAAGCTTTGAATGTAGATTAATAGTACCGCTCACTTCAGTATTATTAAACTTCTTTGTTATCGCTTCTAAAATCTTCACTTCAGTGTCTTGGTTTCTAAGATTATTCAGGGAATCTCTTAGAGCAAAAGTATTATATTCCCCTGTTGCATTGGGTGTATTGTAATCACCAAGGTTAGGGTTCATCTTGCCTCCTCCACTAATTGCATCTAAAGATCCTTTTTGGCCACCAATATCATAATCAGCAGAAGCAAAATTTTTTTTGCCTATGATAGGATCATTTTCATATATTTTTACAAATCTATTGACTCTCTCCTGACATCCCACAAGCCCAAATGGATCAATAAAACTCACAGGATTATACACATACCCATACGGATTCACCCCGCCCATCAACCCGATGGGGTCCGACGTAAGATACTGCCCCGTATCACAGTCATAATACCGAAACCGATTATAATATAACCCACTCTCCTTATCTTCATACTGCCCGGTAAACCGCAAATTGCAACTAACATGATAATCCTCATCATTTGCAGCCAATAATGGCATTTGTTCAGCTCTACCCCAAGTTGTTAGCCGATTTGCCCATACCAACTTACCGGATTCACTCAATATTTCCCGCGGTGTTCCCTGATGGTCGCTGACAATATAATGCAGTTTGCCTTTTTCATAACGGGCGGAAGGGGTTAATGCTCCGGGCTTATATAACCAACAAATACTGCGGTTATAAGAAGGTGTACCATCTGCATAGATCGGAGTTTCTTCAACTAACTGGTCGCCACTCCAGAGGTAGTCATATCCCATAATGGTATCGTGTTTTGCCGTTAAATCCGGTTTACCCTCCAGCCACCGTTGCAGGTTAGCCGCGGCCAGTTTGCCATCGTGCACTTTCAGCTTGCGGATACGCCGTCCAAAGGCATCATAGCGATAGTGCCAGCGTGAACCATCCGGCGTTTCACAATGGGTTAACTGGTTCTGCGTATCCCAACGATAACGCCATACCTGTGGGCGAAAGCCATCACGGTGTTCGGTTTTTTCCACCTGTCGACCATTGTCATCATAGCGGTAAGTGACATTGCCGCGTTTAATAACTCGCCCTGCCTGCTGATGCTGTTCAAATTGCTTAATTGCTCCTTGTGCATCCACCAGCACATGTTGATTCAGATTACCATTGGCATCATAACTGAACTGTTCTTCATAGGGTAACCGGCCATTAAATGTGGCACTAATAATCTGGTCATTCTGGTTATAGCGGTAACGAGTCTGTCCCCAAATATCATCATCAATCCTTCTGACGCTGTACGCACGGTCATATTGCCAGCTACGGTTAACCGCGGTGGCCTGTGGTGGGAAATGGGGATCATTTTGTGCCAAAGTTTCACGAAACAGCGCTGTGGCTCGCCCGGCGGATTGGTGCGCCAGCAACCCTGTCGAGGTATATCGACTGGCAAGAATAAAACCTTCTGTACTTTCCCGAACAACTTCCCGCCCCAAAGCATCATGACTCAAGGTCAGCGGCGTATGTTGGTTAAACTGAAAATGGTTAACAGCACCCATCACGTTATAATCAAAGCGCAGGGTATGCTCACCGATAGTTTCCGTGGTTATTTGTTCAAAATCGTTCCATTCACGGGTAATTTCCCGCCCATTAATGCGTTCACAAACGGGCAAACCAGTCGCATCATATTCATATTCCACAACCGCATCGTCATTCGCTGCCCTGATAATCTGGCGACGGGCGTTATATTCATAAGTGGTAACCGATTTCAGCTCTTCCTTATCTCCCGCCTGATACCAAGTTTCCTGTCGGGTCAATAAACCTGCCGAAGAGTAATGCCAGCGCAGTGAGTGATTATCAGGGTAGCTGACCTGAATGCGACGCCCCAACGCATCATACTGATAATCAATGGTGCGGCCGGTAAAGTCTATTTCACGGATAATCTGACCAGCGGCATCCCGTTCATAACGATAAGTTTCTCCTGTCGAGGCAGTAACGGAACAAAAGCGGGTAAGGCGATCATAGCCAAAGTGTAATATCGTACCATCCGGGCGGGTAATGTGGGTAAGCAGATCAAAAGCGCCATAACCGTAGCGAGTGGTACACCCTTCCCCATCGGTCATAGCGATAACACGCCGTTCGCTGTCATATTCTAGGTGTTGAGTCACCCCATCCGGCCATTCAATTTCTGTCAGACTGCCATTATCAATGCTGGCATGAACAGGGCTATAGCGGTAACGGGTTTCGTGCTTAAGTGCATCGGTAGTACGGCGTAAACGCCCCAGTTCATCCAGTTCCAGACCGGTTGTTTGACCATCCGGCGTCATAATTGCAGCAAGCCGCTGATGTTCGTCATAGGCATAGTGCCATTGCCGACCATCCGGTAGCAGATGTTGCCGCAATTCACCGTGAAGACCGTATTGATACTCTTCTTTATGCCCTTGTGGATTAGTGACAGCCGTTAGATTGCCCTGCTCATCATGATGGAACTGCCAGATATCGCCTGTCGGTAAAGTTGCTTCAATAAGCTGGCCGTGTTCATCATAGTCATAGTAAAAAGCTTCACCGGTTGGCAGAATAATTTCGGTTAACGCACCGTCATTGTTATAGTCAAAAGTGGTGTAGCCTCCCAGTGGATCAATTTCCCAAACCTTCTGGTTGTAACGCCACTGTGTCCGTGTTTCACGCCCTAACGGATCAACCTCACGTATCACCTGATTATTCTGGTTGTAATAGGAAAGGGTTTTTTCGCCTTCAGCATCAAGATAAGTGGTAACGCGAGCCTCATCGTCATAGATAAAACGATCGTCCCAATAACCTGCGGAAGAATGGGTGGAAATTACCCGTCCACGTTCATCATAGTGAATATAAAAATCGGTCTTATCCGTATCATGCCAGCGGGTCATATAACCCTGTGCGGTGTATTCATGCCACAGATGGTTTTGCTGAAAGGCATCACATTCTGCCAGATAGCCGTGCTGGTCATAATGGCAGGTGACCAGACGCTGTTGTATCTGCTGAAAGTGGTAATCCACCGTTCGCAGTTGATGATTCTGGTAGTGAAGTGTTAATCGGAAACCGTCATTGCGTACAACTTCCATCAGCTGATGCTGGTCGGTATAGATAAACTGAATATGATTCTGATGGCGATCCGTGATAGCCGATAGCCGACGCCGATTGCCGTCAATATGGTTAAAGTGGAAAGTTTGCTGGTTCTGTTTGTTAATCAGGTACAGTTCACCATCAAGCTCTCCGGTCAACAAACAATGGGGAAGATGGAGATTACGTGCCAAAACCTGATTTTCAGGTGTTGAAAAATCATAAACCTGCCCATCGGCATCGGTAACATGGATTTTTTCATCGTCTATAACTAATTGACGTGACCAATCATCAGCCCATTTAGGTCCCAATAACCCATTTTGGGAAGCGGTAGAGCGATAGGTTCGGGTTAGGGTGATTGGTAATAGGCCGGGGATGACAATGACTGGGTAAGTTTGCAGATAATCACCGGAAGTAATATCGACAGGCTCGCCTTTTCCACAACTACCACCTTCACATTTAGAAGGATGCTCTTGATCAGATTGGTTGGCTGGATCTTTTTCTTTTCTTTTATTTGATTGAGTAGAATTTTCATTTTCTTGAGACTTAATTTTATTACCACTCGGTGATTCTTTAGGTTTTGTAGGCCCTGCATGTTCTTTAGGTTTTATATGTTCTTTATTAGATCCTATATGTTTTAATATCTGTTTTCCCCCACTACGAATACTACTACCAATAGCGCTGGATACTAGAAAGCCCCCTACCGGGATAGCTAGCGAGGCAACTGGTGGGACAAATACACCTAATAACCATAGCGCCCCTCCAATAATTAATTTTCCACCCATTACAACCATTTTACCTGTCTCTGCATTTGTTTCTTGTCCTGGATCCGCAGGAAAAAACTCATAGCCAGAGGGGGGAGGCGGAACAGGAATAGTATTGAAGAGCTCTTGCTTAACTCCCGCCTCAAAACCTTGCGAGTGGATTACGTCATACACTCCTCTCTTGCTCCTAGAATGGTTCTGAGATTGTAATTCTTGCGATGTTTCCGACTTAACGGGGGGATTAGCTTCTTTCAGACTTTTTTTTGCCCGCTCCGGCTGACCAACAATGGTTCCCACCGTATTCCCCGTACCAGTCGGACTATCATCCTTTGCCCCTTTTGCCATATTTCCCTCCTTACGCCCCATTCATCCAGAATTTATCCATATGGCGCAATGTCAATTTGCCACCCGCCCGTACCGTTTGCGTATGCTCTTTTGGGTGACATTTTCCCCCCACCGTGCCACTTTTAACCCCTGTAGCCGTACCCGCTTCATCCCCCAACGTCTGCGGGACAAAACTTTGCCCAAATACCACCACTGGCTGCCTGTTTGCCCGTACCGATGTGACGGGTGCAGAGGAGTCTTCCAGTTTGGCGATAACAGGATAAGGAATTGGAGGAGTGGCCGGTCCCATCGGGGTTTTGCAGACATCGGGAACCAGACTGATAATTAGCCATTGGGTATCTTTGCGGGCAATATAATTATCCGCCATGATCCTGCTCCTGTTCAGGTACAAATGTAATTAAGGGGGCTTTGGGGTTTATTTCAAACCGGGCTTCCGCCACTCGGATAGGGAAGTCAATGCTGAAATGCAGACGAAAAGTCAGCTCCAGTGTCATTGCATCGGTATCAATAATCAGGGTATCGAGGTTCATCAGAACCGGAAAAAGAGCACCATCCTCCATGCGGAACAGGATAAAAGGACGATGCCCCGGCAATTGGGTTTGCAAAGAGCCATCTGGAGTCAGGTTAGTCAGTTGCAGTGAAATATCGGTAGATGGCCAATTAATTTGTTGATCCTGCGGGGCACCATTCCAGTAACCGAAATCAAAATCCTGTGGCAGATAGGGATGGCGTTGTTCCAGCCATGTTTGATCATACGTTCCGGCCAGTGTTCGCCGTGGTAACCACGCCCGCCCAATAACGCCCATACCCTGCGGTTGACAGGCTGGCTCGGTGGCTGAGAAACGGCCTGCCAGCATATCAGTAAAATGGTGTGCGGTTATTGATGCATTCGGATGGATAATACGTGGTGCCGGATAACGAGGCAGATCTTTCGCCTTCGCATACCACGGCAAAACAAACCCTGCACCAATGGGATTGTATTCATAAACTGCATGAGCTATGGGAGCCTTTTCGCCATCGGGGTGTTGGCTGCGTTGTTCAGGAGAGAGCTTATCTTCCTCTGTTAATTCTTTCGCCGCTTTATCATCCTCGGCTTCAATCCGGCATCCCCCGCCAAAGGCATAACGATAATCAAGCGGTAAACGGTTAAATGGTTTAGGATCAGAAAGCTGCCATTGTCCGTTATCGGGGCGGAAAAATTCCCGTTCACCTGTAATATTCAGTGTCTTATCCAGTAAAATGTCGCCATTGGCATCCGTTACTGACAGGCGAATAGGAAAAGAGGGACAAGGCTTGCCTTCCGGCGCATAAGCCGTACCATTGACGATCACGTCACATTTAGGTTTAAACGGTGCCAGATCACTTTCCTGCAATACCTGCGAGATGTTCAGCCCTCCCCGATATTGATCCTGCACGCACAAATCCATCACCGGCAGCAGTTCAGCCAGATATTCACCCTTCCCTGCGGGCAACAGCTGATAACCCACTTTCATGGCAATAACATCGTATTCCTGATCTTCGGTATCCAACATCCGGTAGTTCATCACCGAAAAAGGGGTGAGATTTTTGAATTCCACCGTCCTGTCTCCTTAGTTCAAATCAATGTCTTTGCCATGGATTTGCACAGGGCCGCTGGCATCAAACAGAAACGTTTTCCCTTTGATGGTAATTTTACCGCTGCTGTCCATGCGCAATGTGCTGTTACCGCATTTCAGTTCGATCACCTTACCGGCCGAGATAGTCAGTTTTTGCCCCACGGAAATACTTTTTTGCATACCGACCGTTTCGTTTTGGCTCATGGAGACGGAGGTCTTCATATTGGCACCTACGGTAATGGTATAAGCCATACCCACCGTCAGGGTTTTGGCCTGCCCAACGGTTTCAGTACTGCTCAGTTGCACCATTTCCTGTTTATTTTTTTTCACAACAACGGCCTGATTACCGTCAATCGTTTCGGTGTGATTACCCTGCACCTGCGTGGTACGGTTATTTAACACTTTGGTATTCATATCCTTCTGGGCATGAATAAACACTTCTTCACTGCCTTTCGCATCCTCAAACCGCAGTTCATTGAATCCCTCACCTTTATGGGTACGCGTCTTGAAGGTGGTGCGGGTTTTCTGTGCGGGTAAATCGAGCGGCGGACGGTTCAGGCCATTGTAGTTACACCCCGTCACAATAGGACGGTCAATGTCACCGTTCAGGTAAGAGATAATGACTTCCTGACCAATACGCGGTATCGCCATAAAACCGAAGCCATTGCCGTTCCAGCCCTGTGCCACTCGTACCCAGCACGATGAGCCATCCCCCGCTTCATCATGACGATTCCAGTGAAAATGCACTTTAATGGCACCGTGCTCGTTGACAAAAATCTCTTCCCCCGGCGGTCCCACTACTGTTGCCAGTTCATCCCCGTCGGCCAGCGGTTTGTAACGGTACGGCGGCCGCCAGTCGTCTTTCCCCGGAATAAAAGTGACGTTATTGGTCAGCGTAGTGCCTTCACCCGCAATACCTGCCGCCTGTGGCTGGGAACCATAGTGATTCACGGTCACCACCTGCCAGCGGTCATTCATAGATGCAATGGGATGGGATTTCAGGATAAAAATTTTGCCGGGGCGCAACTGAATACAATTGGTTTGAGTTGAGCCCTGCTTACTTTCGCTGTTCAGTTGGTTAAGGCGCACTTCACCCAACGGATTACCTTCTTTACTCCCCGGAAAACGCCCATAACTTTCAAATATTGAATGACGTCCGCCTTGGGGTAGCTTTGTCTGAGTCTGCAAGGGCTGGGAAGGCCGAAGATAGTTGTAATCCTTATGGATATATTCATCCGGACAAAGGTATTCCCCGTATTGCCACTGCCAAGCGGTAGTATCTTTATCATCGGTATTGGGCTGAGTGTTGTAAGTCAGGTTAAGATCCGCGGTCATTCCCAAATGGGAGTCACTGAAAAACAGTTGTTCTTCCTCAAACCAGAAAGCAATCCCCTCTTCCGCCGCCAACCGGCACCAAAAGTCATAGGCAGATTCGCGTTTCTGTGTGGTGTATTCCCGAACGGGGTGGTGATCACTGTCATCATAAAACTTGCTGTCCGACTTGACGCGATGTTCTTTCAGCAGTTTTTTCAGCATGTCCGGTACGGATTCACGCTGAAAAAGACGACTGTCCTGATGAAGCGTCATCCGCCACATCTCCGGTCGGATGCTAAATGTATAGTAAGTCTGCCGCCCGTCCGTATTGCCCTGCGAAGCGCCAGCCACGATGCCTTTGACCGTGCGATCCACTTTGCCATTACAGGTAATGGTCAGAGAAGCATAGGTGCCCAATTGATCATTGAGTACCACACTGTTAAGCGGACTGACCACGGTCAAAGACAGGTGATAAAGCTGTGACAGCCCTTCCTGTAAACTGAAATTCACCACCTGAAAAGTTGTGGCTGGTAGCGCACCTATCTGGCAAGTAAACACTAATCCATCCATTTTGCAGCTCCTCACATAATCGGGCGATACCCTTGAAGCGGACAAGGCGATAAAAGCCAGCGGATATTGGAAGCATTCCCGATGACACTCATTCGCATACGCATATCTTCGGTAAGACAGAACGGCAAAAACTGGTACAAGGCATTGGCAAACCGGAACAGTTCTCCCTGACAGGTATAAACCGATTCCTCCAATGTCAGTTCGACATGCACACAGCGGTAAGGGACGCCACGGATCAGCCAGTCACCGGGCGTGGATTGAATCGCTAAAATACCTGCGGTTAACCGTTGGATATTGCGATGGGTATGACGGTCAAGGTCAGCATAAAAATCGTAATCCCACAGTAATTGCTTGAGAGCGGATACCGAGTTCAGCCAGAAACCGTTTGCGGCATGGTGTGACAGCAACCCCCAGTATCGTGAAGAGTCCGTGACCGGCGGATAGCTGGGCGCGGTGGGCGTCAGGTTTTTGACTTGCAGGCCATCAGGAATATCCTCGCTCGCGTGGCAGATATCGCCCACGGCCAATGTCGGCAAGCCTGTATCGAACGCCACAAAATGGCAGGTAAATTCCTGCTCTGGTGGCTGTTCCATCGGCCGGGCATGGCAGTCGTAAAACATGAGTGCATACTCCAAATGCCCCAACGCATCACGGGTAATGTCCAGTGCATAGAACCAAACTTCTTCATCAGCATTACGAAAAAAATGAGTGAATTGGCTCATCGGATAAAACTGAGATCGCTTGCCGCGTTCTTTACCGGGTTCATCTTTTAACCGGAGGTCAGTCATATGCAGGAGTCCCTGTCCAGACGGCAAAGGCAGGGGATAACGAGCAGTATCTGGCGCAAAGGTCTGTGTCACCTGCGACCGACGTTCAAGGTTTACGACGGGGACACAATGGGGCTGGAAAGCATCAGCCAATTGCGCCTCAGACAAAGGTAAGACATCATTAAGTTTCAGCGTCACGCTGAACTGCTGGCTTTCCGTCATGGATAATCGGCTGCGCATTACCGTAGGTAAGGCCAGCGTCAAAAAATGATGAACATGGGGCAAGTAGAGGGATTCCATCAGCATTTGCGGTGCCCAGTTACCTGCTGCTGAAATCGGCGGTGATAAAATCAGCCGGGAAGTACCGGACAGCGGTTCAAACCAGAAAGGTTCGACCGGATAAGTCAACCCGTTGTGGCGCAGCTCTGCGCGCTGTAAAAAGCGGCACAGGGCAAGCATCAATGTATCGGCCACCGCTTCATTGGGGCTGAGAAATAAGCTGATAGGACGAATAGGCCAGTGATCATCCTTGCCAATATATTGGAACGTGAGGGTGATTAGGGTGGTTTCTGCCTGATAAGTGATATTCCGCGCCAGCAATATCAGCGGTTCAATATGACAGTCTCTGGACGTCGCAAACGTCACTCCCGCCCCTGATGAAACTTCAGAGCCTCTCGGCAGTGTGCAGGAAAAGTCAAACCCTTCTCTTCCATCGAACTGAACGACACTTGTGGCAGGTATCCCTTTGATAGATTGAGCGGTTAATCGTTGCAACAGAGGCAGGGTAATTTCTGGAAATGCATCATCCACTTTCTGATGCACACGTGCGATTAAAGCAGCAAAGCCTTGATTCAATCTTTCAATATCAGGATCATAGCCATTAAAGTGTTCTGCCAAATGGGGCTTTTCTTCACCAACCATTTTTTCAAGTTGTCGCAGATAATCCAATTCCCACTGATAATAAAATTGAAAAGAATCCATATCAGCTCCATTTAAAAACGATGCCGAGTGTAATATTAATTTTCAGTTAAGATATTTATTTTTAAGGTTTAATATCAAAAAATTATTTATAACAATAAATCACATCGCTAAATTATCTTTACCAGTTTTAATCAAGAGGAATTTAAACCCATCAATAAATAACAATAACACCATGAAAAACAAAACAATATGCCGTTAAAACATTTATTATTAATTGCACTATTACATAACAATCTCACTAGGAAAAACAATTTTAATTAACGCAAACGTTACAATATTTAACACAAATAAATAAAAATGTAATATCATGACATCCATAAAAAAATAAAGGCTCATCATTAGCGACCTTTACATTTTTAATTATTTAAATAAATTTATTTAATTTAGTTTATATCAACAAGAAAAGTGAATTAAAGACAAGTTATTACATATAAAAAATGGAATTATGTCGAAAGTAAAATTTAACAATTTATCATTTTGTATTTTTCTGATGAATTTCCTTTAATTGTGCTAACACTTGTGACATTAACGTCAAATTCAACGAATTTACAATTCAGACGGTAACAGACATAATCGTATAAAATGATAGTTTCTTGGCAGAGCAATATTAAAACGCCTAAGCGATATTTCATTCATCATGGTGATTTTGGGGCGTACAACCCCATAACATTAATGTATGCATTAATCCAATAGCTTTCCTGATTCCGTGATGATTTTTCCATAAAATCACCTCATTCTATGTATATACCACATACAATTTTTAGGCTTACTCCACAAATTTTCCTGTTTTGTTAAGATGTTGCTTGCCCCATACCTTCGATTCGCGTAAAACTACTATCTAAAATTATCCATAATAACCCCATACTCTCCAGATATTATGTTTCAAAATAATCCGCTGCTTGCGCAGCTAAAACAGCAACTTCACTCTAAAACTCTGCGCGTTGAAGGCTTAGTTAAAGGAACTGAGAAAGGTTTTGGATTTTTAGAAGTCGATGGCCAAAAAAGTTATTTCATTCCGCCTCCCAACATGAAGAAAGTAATGCACGGTGATCGGATTACCGCTGCTATTCACACAGACAAAGATAAAGAGATTGCCGAGCCAGAATCTCTGATTGAACCATTCCTGACTCGTTTTGTAGGAAAGATCCTAAAGAAAGAAAATGACAATCGACTGTGGATTATTCCTGACCATCCATTATTAAAAGACGCCATCCTTTGCCGCCCTACAGACCAAGTTAACCATGCGTTTGAAAATGGCGATTGGGCTGTAGCCGAAATGCGCCGACATCCCCTGAAAGGCGATCGTGGTTTTCATGCTGAAATTACCGGTTATATTACGCAAGGTGATGATCATTACGCACCATGGTGGGTCACATTAACCCGCCACAGTCTGGAACATGAAGCTCCGGCAATGACAGATTGCCAGCTGGACGACAGTTCTGTCGAACGCATCGATCTGACAGATCTTGATTTTGTCACTATTGATAGTGCAACAACCGAAGATATGGATGATGCCCTGCATATCACCAAAAATGATGATGGCAGCCTGAAACTTTCTATTGCTATTGCAGACCCCACCGCTTATATCAAAGCGGGTAGCGAACTGGACAAAATTGCCTATCAGCGCTGTTTCACCAATTATCTGCCGGGTTTCAATATTCCAATGCTCCCTCGTGAGCTGTCTGATAACCTATGTTCTCTGCGCCCTAATGTGCGTCGCCCTGCTCTGGTTTGTCAGGTTTCTATTCTGGAAGATGGTCAGTTAGGCGATGATATTCAATTCTTCGCTGCATGGGTTGAGTCTAAATTTAAGCTGGTTTATGACGAAGTCTCAGATTGGTTAGAAGGCCAAGAGGGTTGGAAGCCAGAGTCAGACGCCGTTACTACCCAAATCACGCTTCTGAAAAAGATGTGTGAGCGCCGCAATAACTGGCGCCTGAAAAACGCACTGGTTTTCAAAGAACGCCCAGATTATCGCTTTATTCTTGATGAAGGTGGCAATGTTGTTGATATCGTTATTGAACAACGCCGCTCAGCCAACCGCATTGTTGAAGAGGCCATGATCGCAGCGAATTTATGTGCAGCTAAAATTCTGCGTGATAAGTTAGGCTTTGGTATTTATAACGTCCACACGGGCTTCGAACCTACCCAGATTGAACAAGCCGTTGAAGTTCTCAAAGAGCATGGGATTGAGGTTAATGCTGAAACATTGCTGAAACTGGAAGGTTTCTGTGAACTGCGTCGTGAACTGGATAGAAAACCAACGCAATTCTTGGATAGCCGCATCCGCCGTTTCCAAACTTTTGCCGAAATCAAAACAGAACCGGGTCCGCACTTTGGGCTAGGATTTGATGCTTACGCTACTTGGACATCTCCTATCCGTAAGTACAGCGATATTATCAATCACCGCTTGTTGAAAGCCACTATTCAGCAAGTTGAGGCAGAAAAACCAACTGAAGATCTTTGTCTGCAATTGACTGACCGTCGCCGAGCTAACCGCATGGCAGAACGTGATGTCGGTGACTGGCTCTATGCCCGTTTCCTGCAACCTCATGCTGGCACAGATAAAACATTCCCGGCAGAAATTATCGACATTACCCGTGGTGGCTTGCGAGTTCGACTGGTAGATAACGGAGCCATCGCTTTTGTTCCCGGACCATTCTTGCACGCTGTTCGTGATGAACTTCAATGCAGTCAAGAAACCGGTTCCGTATTGATTAAAGGTGAAACTGTTCACCAATTAAATGACATCATCAATGTCCGTATTGAAGAGGTCAGAATGGAAACCCGCAATATTGTGGCGCGTCCTGTATAAGTTAATACAGTTAACTTTACCAGTTAACAGCAATATCTATAAAACATCTCTGCCGCCATTTCTGGCGGCAGTTTAATAACTTGATTTCCCAATCAACCCTAAGGGCTTCCCACGTGCGACTTTCTTTATTAAACCGGATAGGTTTCACGACCGCTCTTGCTTCCTTGCTCAGTGTATTATTCACTTGTCCAACCAATGCGACTATCCAGCAAAATCAATTTGTTCACCGAGATCAAGCTTCTCATCAGAAAGATCAAACCTCTCACCAAAATGAGATATCGTCCCCAAGAAATTCCCTCAAGACAAAAGAGATTATCCACCAGCTTTCCATGCTAGAAAAAAATGCTAATGGCCGTCTTGGTGTGGTGTTGATAGACACGTCTGATCATTCCACCATCACTTACCGTGCAAACGAACGTTTTCCTCTATGCAGTACCAGCAAGTTGATGGCGGTATCCGCTATTCTGAAAAAAAGCGAAACAGATGCTCACTTATTAAACCAACGAGTTCACTATCAACAATCAGATCTTGTTGAGTACAGCCCGATTACAGAAAAACATCTCAAAAATGGTATGACATTGGGAAAATTGAGCGCAGCAACACTACAATATAGTGATAATGCGGCTATGAATTTGCTTCTTAATCAACTTAATGGTCCAAGTGAAGTTACAAAATTTGCTCGCGCTATTGGTGACAATTATTTTCGCCTCGATCGCCAAGAGCCTGAGTTAAATACCGCCATTCCAGGCGATGAACGTGATACTTCCACACCACAAGCCATGGCAAAAAGTTTGTATAATTTAGCGCTTGGAAATGCTTTGGCTACAACACAACGTGAACAATTAATTGAATGGTTAAAAGGAAATACAACCGGTAATGCCAGTATTCTCGCCGGAGTGCCCAAAGGTTGGGTTGTCGGAGATAAAACAGGCCGCTGCAATTATGGTACAACCAATGATATTGCGGTGATTTGGCCAGTCCCCAAGCGTGCACCTTTGGTTTTGGTTACTTACTTTACTCAGCCGGATAACAAAGAAGCCCATGCTCGTCCCGATGTATTAGCAGCAGCTGCACGCATCATGACTCAAAATGGGGAGCTGAATAAATAAAATTTTTTCGCCAAATAACAAGCTATGCAGCAAATAAACTACATAGCTTGTATTGTATGTAACAAACTGGAATTAACCTCCAGCCAGTTTCACCTTCATTCCCTTTGCTTCCAGCAATTGCTTCAACAAGTCACGTTTATCGCCTTGGATCTCGATTTCACCCTCTTTGACAGAACCTCCGCAACCACATTTTTTCTTCAATTCGGCTGTCAGTTTAGCCAAAGTTTGATCATCAGCATCAATACCCGTAATCACACAAACTCCTTTTCCTTTACGGCCACTGGTTTGGCGCTGAATACGCACAATACCATCACCTACAATACCAGCACCTTTCGGACGAGTAGGTTTTACTTTTTCTTCCTGAATGCGGCCGCCATCCGTCGAATAAACCAGGCGAGAGTTATTATCCATGAATGACCCCAATAGATTGATTAATCTGCTGTAATGCTAATGCTGGGTTTTCTGCTTGAGTAATTGGGCGCCCGATCACCATATAATCCACCCCAACCTGAACTGCCTGAGGAGGTGTCATAATCCGACGCTGATCTCCCGCTTCTGCACCTTCGGGACGAATACCCGGAGTAACAAGTTGGAACGCCTGCCCACATACCATTTTCAATTGTTGTGCTTCATGGGCTGAGCAAACCACACCATCCAGACCACACTGTTTTGTCAATAATGCTAAACGTTCAGCATGTTGCGCTGGAGTCATATCAATACCTATACCCAATAGATCCGATTGCTCCATACTGGTCAGCACAGTAACAGCAATCAACAGAGGCGCATCCTTACCGTAAGGCAACAACGCTTCTTTAGACGCTGTTATCATTCTTGCGCCACCACTAGCATGAACATTAACCATCCACACGCCTAGTTCAGCCGCCGCCGCGACTGCTCTTGCCGTTGTATTAGGAATATCGTGAAATTTGAGATCCAAAAACACATCAAAACCACGCTGATGCAGCGCCTGAACAAATTGCGGGCCATACAATGTAAACATTTCTTTGCCCACTTTCAGACGACAGGATTTCGGATCAATTTTGTCGACAAATGCCAGCGCTGCATTCTGGTTGTCATAATCCAATGCAACAATAACAGGTGAGTCAATCTGTTTAGCTAAAGTTTGAGCTGTGTGGGAAGTCATTTTTAGGCCCTTTGATTTACCAATTAACTTGAATTATTTATAAAAATGCGTTGCTAATACATGACATCGATCATAACGGTCGGGCATTGTAATAGTAATGGTGACAGTGTCACTGACCATCCAATCCCCGAATCGGTTTAATAGAGTCCCATGAGCGACATGATGGGCAATGCCAATATAACGAGCGGGAAGTGAAGCCACATTTATGGCATCGATAATCAGGTTTCGTGCGGATTTGTTCACCGACCATATTGCGCAAAAGAATCAAGCTTTCTTTAGCTCGCCCTTCTTCCGCCTCCGTCAGATGGTAATCCATCAAACGATAAAATAGTCTCATTGTTGGATGGCGTTCCAACTGACGGTTAATGTAGTTCTGAGCAACATCACGCCCTTCTTTCTTCTCAAGGATATCAGCCATATGCAATTCAGCAATTGCACCGCACTTTTCTTCTACACAACGTTGTATAAAAGCTTGCCACTCATCCGGTTGGGATAGATGTTGATAACACTCTTGCAGCATCGGCAAAGATTCACTGATCACTTGTTTATCCTGCTCAAGAATACGTTTCAAAGCATCAGTTGCTTTAGAGTATTCCTCCTGAGCCATATAAATACGGCCAAGCATAATAGAAACACGGGCGCAGTTTTTGTCTGCTTGGGCCGCTTTGTTCAAGTAGCCGATCGCATTAGTAAAATCGTCACTGCCCATACATTGCAGAGCTAATTCACAATAGAAATGGGCGATATCTTCCCGAAAATGGTGTTTGCCCAATTTTACTAGTTTCTCAGCGATATCAATGGCTTTATTCCACTCACTGGTGGATTGATAGATGGTTAACAAGGAGTTGAAGGCGTTTTCACGGAAATCTGTTTCGTCAATTAGCTGAATAAACATGTTTTCAGCTCGATCATAGACCCCGGCAGCCATATAGTCCCGTCCAAGCTGCTGGATCGCAAGCAAACGCTGTTCAAATGTCAGAGAAGCACTTTCCATCAGGGACTGGTGAATCCGGATAGCTCTTTCAACTTCACCACGGGAGCGGAATAGATTTCCCAGTGTTAAGTGAGCCTCAAATGTAGAACTATCTTCTTTCAGCATATCAAGAAATAAATCTACCGCCTTATCCTGCTGATTGGAGAGCAAAAAGTTAACACCATCAACATATTCACGTGAAAGGCGGGCAGCCGATTGTTGTTTATCTTGTTGAGCACTTCTGCGCCCCATATACCAGCCATAAGCGGCAGCAATGGGAAGCAACAGAAATAACAGCTCTAACATGGAGAATTATTCCTTGTTTAATGCTACGGTAGACATGGCTTTTGTGGATGATTCAGATGGCTGCTCCATTTGAGTTTCCAGTCGCTTGATTTTGCGTTTTGCATGTCGCAAAGAAAAGCAGGCGCGCAGGTAAAAAACGCCACAAATACTCCAACCGAGAATAAAACCAACAGCAAACAGCGTCGCCAACAGTGTGGACACAGGGTAGTTCCCCTTAGCAATCAAATAATTAAATGTTACTATTTGATTATTATTCGCTCCCAATGTCACTGAGATAATAAAAACAACCAATGCCAGTAATAAAATTAGAAAATATTTCACATTTCTTCCTGTTATCTATTGTTACTGATTAATTATGCCAAATAACAGACATAGTGGCGTGTTAAATTAGCATTTCTCGTCTACGCAAAGGAAGCAATTTATTGTAACAAACAATGATTTCCTTCTTTTTGTGATATTATCCTGCTTGTTTGCATTCAGTTCTACTGTTTTTCAAAAACAAGACCACACAATACACCTTCAAAACTCTACCTACAGTTTAGTTATCATTAAAAGAACCCGGCACTTTATATGCATAATATGCAAACGTATTAATAATTTCTGTTACAATGTGTCGGCATGCATGCGTTGTAATCAGAGAGATTTTTTTACGTAATTTCAGCTAATTTCTCAACCGGTATTGTTCTAGGTATCGCAATATTTATAACGGATCAAATCAACATATGAATACAAAAATGCAGCTAAAACGAATAGCTGAAGCGAAATTGCCTACGCCATGGGGCGAGTTTTTAATGATTGGGTTTGAGGAAATCAATACAGGTCGCGATCATGTTGCCCTTGTTTTCGGCGATATTACTGGCGATAAACCTATATTATCGCGGATCCACTCAGAGTGCCTTACTGGAGATGCTTTATTCAGTCTAAGATGCGATTGTGGTTTTCAATTAGAAGCCGCTCTTTCACAAATTAGTCAGGAAGGTCGCGGTGTTTTGCTATATCACCGCCAGGAAGGCCGCAATATTGGCCTGCTAAATAAAATCCGTGCCTATGCTTTACAGGATCAAGGTATTGACACTGTTGAAGCCAATCATCAATTAGGTTTCGCTGCCGATGAGAGAGATTTCACCCTTTGCGCAAACATGTATAATTTATTGAATATTAGTGAAATTCGTCTTCTTACCAACAACCCTAAAAAAGTTGAAATAATGATAGAAGCGGGTATCAATATCATTGAACGTGTTCCGCTAATTGTAGGGCGTAATCCCAAAAATGCTCACTACTTAGATACCAAAGCCAATCGAATGGGTCACCTACTGTTCAAATCAAGCTAAAAGTTCTCTAATTATTTTCTGCAAGATCTGCAAAAAACTGCGTCGGTGTGGGCGCAGTTTTTATTTCTGAGACAATTTTTTCTAAGTACGATTTTTTCTGATTGACATTTATTTAAATTTTATGTCATTTCAACATGTTACGAATAACATAATGCAAAATGCCATCATTATAGAAGTAAGCCAGTTCTGTTGCTGTATCAATGCGGCAACGGGCATCAAGCATAACTTCCTGTCCATTGACATAGATAATTTTCACCTTAATTGTTTGCCCAGGCTGAATATTAGCTAATCCAGTAATATCGATTCTCTCCTCCCCCGTCAGATTTAAGGTCTTACGGCTAATGCCTTGAGGAAACTCCAATGGCAAGACACCCATACCAATCAAGTTAGAACGATGAATGCGCTCAAAAGACTCCGCAATCACAACCCTAACCCCCAACAATCTTGTTCCTTTCGCCGCCCAATCGCGGCTTGATCCTGAACCATATTCTTTACCCGCAATAACGGCTAACGGTATTTTTTCTTCTTGATAACGCATAGCGGCATCATAAATAGCAAGTTGGGATTGTGAAGGAATATGGCGGGTATATCCTCCTTCAATTCCTGATACCATTTCGTTGCGAGTACGAATGTTGGCAAACGTTCCTCGCATCATAACTTCATGATTGCCACGCCTTGAGCCATAAGAGTTAAAATCTTTTGGTGCAACACCATGTTCTTGCAAGTAGCGTCCGGCAGGGCTGTCGGCATTGATATTTCCAGCCGGGGAAATATGATCCGTCGTGACTGAATCCCCCAAGATCGCCAAAATGTGGGCCTGATGAATATCTGTAACCGGTTTAGGCTCAGCCGTCATTTCACTGAAGAAAGGGGGATGTCGTATATAGGTAGAGTCCGGCTGCCAAGAATAAGTCGCTGAGCTTTCGACGTTCAGCGATTGCCAACTTTCGTCACCATCAAATACGGCATTGTATTCTTTATGGAACATTTCAGTTCTGACTTTTCCAACCGCTTCTGCAACTTCTGCACTGTTAGGCCAGATATCTTTTAAATAAACATTATTACCTTGTTGATCCTTTCCGATAGGCTCCCGCGTCAGATCCTTTGTCATACTGCCAGAAAGAGCATAAGCCACTACCAATGGCGGTGAAGCCAACCAGTTTGTTTTCACCAATGGGTGAATGCGTCCTTCAAAATTACGGTTACCGGAAAGCACGGCCCCAACAGTCAAATCATATTGTTTGATCGCTATTTCAATAGGATCAGGCAATGGACCAGAGTTACCAATGCAGGTAGTACAGCCATATCCCACTAAATTAAAACCAAGTTTTTCCAGA
This sequence comes from Xenorhabdus anantnagensis, assembly GCF_028598555.1. GTDB lineage: Bacteria > Pseudomonadota > Gammaproteobacteria > Enterobacterales > Enterobacteriaceae > Xenorhabdus > Xenorhabdus anantnagensis. The sequence continues at coordinate 150,480 of NZ_JAQRFN010000004.1, read as the reverse complement.
TATGGCATAAAGCCTGCCAGAGCCAGATAATCTGTCACTACTTTCGAGCCAGGGGCCAGTGAGGTTTTAACCCATGGTTGACGCTGCAACCCCTTCTCAACTGCTTTTTTGGCAAGTAAACCTGCTGTCATTAATACACTTGGGTTAGAAGTATTTGTGCAGGAGGTAATGGCCGCAATAACCACAGCACCATCTTGCAGTGAAAAAGTTTGATTATCTAAAGTAATCGCTGCTGTAATTGGTACTGCTGATGAAGGCTCTTGGGTTTTATGGATATCCAATTCCATGGCAGATTGAAAAGCCTGTGGTACATTACCCAATGCAACCCTGTCTTGAGGGCGTTTCGGCCCAGCCAGACTTGCTTCAACCGTTGACATATCCAACTCAAGGGTACTAGTAAAGATAGGCTCATCCTCCGCGTTACGCCACAAACCCTGAGTCTTGCAATAAGCTTCAACCAAGGCAATTTCTGCTTCATGGCGCCCCGTTAAACGCATATAGCCTAATGTGATGTCATCAACAGGGAAAAAACCACAGGTTGCGCCATATTCAGGAGACATATTGGCAATGGTTGCCCTATCTGCCAGCGGCAAATCAGATAATCCATCACCGTAAAATTCAACAAATTTACCCACAACACCGTGTTTGCGCAGCATCTGTGTCACAGTCAGTACAAGGTCAGTTGCCGTAATCCCTTCTTGCAATTTTCCGGTCAGTTTAAAACCAACAACATCCGGGATCAGCATGGAAACGGGTTGCCCCAGCATGGCTGCCTCGGCTTCAATGCCTCCTACACCCCATCCAAGAACCCCCAATCCGTTGATCATGGTCGTGTGTGAATCCGTTCCGACCAGCGTATCAGGATAAGCAAAATCCTTACCATCCTGATTTTCATACCAAACGGCTTTCCCCAGATACTCAAGGTTAACCTGATGACAAATTCCTGTTCCGGGGGGTACAACGCGGAAACGATTAAAAGCCTTTTGTCCCCAACGCAAAAACAGGTAACGTTCATGGTTGCGTGCCATTTCTATCTGAACATTTTCTGAAAATGCTTGCTCAGTACCAAATTTATCAACCATCACCGAGTGATCAATAACCAAATCAACAGGAGATAACGGATTCACTTGTTCTGCATTTCCACCGAGTCTCAGCACGGCTTCCCGCATCGCAGCAAGATCCACTACGGCTGGTACACCCGTAAAATCCTGCATGAGTACACGAGCAGGACGATAAGCAATTTCTCGGTCTGCATGACCGTTTTTTTGCCATTCCACCAACGCTTTCAAATCGTCTTTTACAACAGACTCACCATCAATATTGCGTAGAAGATTTTCAAGCAGAACTTTCAGAGACTTTGGCAGGCGGGATATATCGCCCAATCGTTCAGATAACAGAGGTAAACTGTAATAGTGATAGGTTGTACTGCCAGCGGATTTGTTGCCACTCGATTTACGACTAATCGAGAGCGTTGAAGCACAGTCCGTTTTCAATTTAAACGACATAACTCCTCCTTTCTTATTATTTATGGTCAGCTACACCATTAAACATAACATATAAGTAAGTATTTGTTATTCTGCAACCACACATTTTGCTAAATAGCTGTAAATCCTCATTTATTGATAAATTTTAATGATGACACCTCCAAAGTAGATATGCTTTATTTACGTCATAAGAGTTTGATTGAATTGGCTATAAAGTTTCTACACATTTCTGGTGAATAAATTTCAAATTACAACTTAAAAAATGAAGGTATATTCAGAGTTCTCAATGAGTTTGTTAAATATTGGAGATAAATTATGGATACAGAAAAAAATAAAGATTACCAGTATTATTTAAGCCATATACAGCAAGCAGATAAATTCTTTTCCACTGGCATTAAAGATAAATTTTCCTTATCAGATTACCAGTTGAAAGATACAGATGGTCTTGTTCAATTTATTATTACTTCAAACATTGTTGACAAGATCAGTATTATACAGAAAATGAATGAAATCAAAAAAATACAGATCGCTCTTTCTTCAATAGCCGCCGACTACATCACTAAATACACCAATGTTCATGGCAAAGAGTATAAGACTGACATTCAATTTTGGGGAGATATCATGGCAAAATTGCCATTGATGAGCGTCATGAATATCGAAAGTCAAACTTATCAACATGAAATGAAAGGAGTTTCAATTGCAACAAATTTACTCGAACTCATCATGGATATTATTTTAAATGCAGGCTCTCCTAGCCTTAACAGTTTTTCCAATTTCCTGCAAAAACAAGGTGATGCCATCAGGCTAGGTTTAAAACGAAATGGAGATCATTATTCCACCCTCACATTAGCCAGTGCCATTGAGGCAATTGGTGTTGAAGATCGAGTCACGTATATCCCTAAAATAAAACTGTATAAAATAGATTTTAATAGAACCAACTCAGAAGTGACGTCAAACTGTGCTTCTAATGAAAATATTAATGTTGAATTTACTTACTCCTCTTGTATTTCATTATTTAATTATCAAGCGTTAGAAGATCATGATATCAAAACAGCCTTCGATAATTTCATTCTTAAAAACCAAAAATCCTCTATCGAAGATTCTGATGGTTTTTTCAGTGGTGAGTTTAAGACTGAGATTCCAAAAAAGTCATAAGTTAATTGTGGTTTCAGAAAGTTTAAGATATTTTTGATTAAATAAAAATCAGAAATTCTAACTTCAATTTATATGGAGCTACAAGTCTATGTACGTACCGCGTAAAATGAAAATGACGGAAAAAACAATGGCGTTAAAAACAATGGCGTTAAAAACAATGGCGTAAACAAGTAACTATTAAGAATTAGCAGAGGCCCTGCAAAGATTTTTGTAATCAAAGAATGGAAAGAAGATAAAGATCAACCACCCCCTTACATTCCAGGAGGTGGTTTAATCTTATAATCCATTCTTTATACTATCTATATTATCTATACTATCGGTAGTTCAATATCCTTGAACATTTCTTCGATTTCTTCATTGGAGCGCAATGCAATAGCTTTATCTACAACATCACGCGTCAAATGAGGGGCAAAGCGCCAAATAAAATCGTACATATAACTACGTAGAAAACTGCTGCGGCGGAAACCGATCTTAGTGGTGCTATAACTGAATTTCCCACTCATATCAATACGTACTAGATCACTGTCCTGAGTTGATTCTACAGCCATACTGGCAATTACACCAACCCCCAACCCTAACCGCACATAAGTCTTAATTACATCAGCATCTGTTGCTGTAAATACGATCTTAGGTTTCAAATCAGCCCGCTCAAAAGCAACATCCAATTCAGAGCGCCCAGTAAAACCAAATGTGTAGGTTACTATCGGATATTCTGCCAATTCTTCAATCGTCACATTCTGTTTATTGGCAAGAGGATGTTCTTTTGTTACCACGATAGAACGGTTCCAATGATAACAAGGCAACATAATCAGATCGCTATAAAGATGAAGTGCTTCTGTTGCTATCGCAAAATCACTGTTTCCTTTACATACCTCTTCCGCAATCTGAGTTGGAGAACCTTGGTGCATATGCAGTGATACATTAGGGTAACGTTCAATAAAGCCCTTGATAATAGGGGGCAAGGCATATCTTGCCTGTGTGTGGGTGGTCGCGATATATAACGAACCACGATCGGGATAGGTATGTTCGCTGGCAACAGAACGAATTGAATCGATTTTTGACAGAACCTCACGTGAAATACGGACAATTTCTTCACCAGCCGGAGTCACGTGAGTCAGATGTTTACCACTACGAGCAAATATCTGAATCCCTAACTCATCTTCGAGCATTCTGACTTGTTTGCTTATCCCTGGTTGAGAGGTATACAATCCTTCTGCCGTAGAAGATACGTTCAGATTGTGATTAACCACCTCTACAATATAACGCAATTGCTGTAGTTTCATATCAGCACTGTCCCTAATAATGAAATGTATGAATGTTTTGCAGTCTAATTAATATCTATATTGCTAATCGTTACTCACTTATAACCATACAGAATATATATTTGTCAATATATAACCACTATAACACCTGCTGTATATTTATATAACAAATAATTAGATTGAGTAACTATTATCAAACGTTTGTTGCAGATATATTGTGTTTAAATTTTGCTGAAATACAAAAAAAGCCAGTCCAATGGACTGGCTTTTTAGAAAGAAAAGTTACATTTCTGCCAAAAAAAGAAATATCCCTCTAAATATATATCTATGATATATACTCAATAAATGAGGGTATAACACATAGACTAATCATCAGATCAATTATTTCTCTTTCACAAGCCAAGCACCTTCAACAAAAAATGCTGCCCATCCGGTAGCTTTACCATTTTTCTCAGAAGAAACGTATTGCTGTTTAGTTTTACGGCTAAAACGGACAATTGTTTTATTTCCCTCTGGATCAGCAACAGGTGCTTCCGCTAAATAACGCAATTTCTCCGGCAAACGATCTTTAAACTGAACAAGCTCTTCAACCAATGGTGCGCGCGTTTCACGAGATTTAGGGAAAGTGTTGGCCGCTAAAAAGACTCCAGCTGCACCATCACGCAGGACAAAATAAGCATCTGATTTTTCACATGCCAGTTCAGGTAACGGAACAGGGTCCTCTTTCGGTGGTGCTACTTCCCCACTACGCAAAATCTTACGGGTATTTTTGCACTCTTCGTTTGTACAGCCCATGTATTTACCAAAACGCCCCACTTTTAGGTGCATTTCTGAACCGCACTTATCACACTCAACTATTGGACCATCATAGCCCTTAATACGAAACTCACCTTCTTCAACTTCATAACCATCACATGCAGGATTATTACCGCATACATGCAATTTCCGCTGGTTATCAATCAAATAACTGTCCATCGCTGTACCACACTTTTTACAGCGACAGCGAGCACGCAATGCATTGGTTTCAGCATCATCCCCTTCCAGAATATTCAGAATTTCATTTTCTGGAATAAGGTTAATAGTCTGCTTACATCTCTCTTTAGGTGATAACGCGTAACCAGAGCAGCCAAGAAATACGCCTGTTGTTGCAGTACGAATCCCCATTGGGCGGCTACAGGTCGGACACTCAATTGATGTAATCACCATCGGATTCGGGCGCATTCCACCTTCATCAGGATCTTTATTGGCTATATCAAGCTGCTCACTGAAATTAGAGAAAAATTCGTCCAGAACGCCTTTCCAATCCACCTCATTATTGGCTACATGATCGAGCTGGTTTTCCATTCTTGCCGTGAAATCATAGCTCATCAATTCGTTGAAATTCTCTCCCAAACGATCATTGACGATTTCACCCATTTTCTCTGCATAGAATCGGCGGTTTTCTACTCGAACATAACCACGATCCTGAATAGTGGAGATAATTGATGCATAAGTTGATGGGCGACCAATTCCGCGTTTTTCCAACTCCCTGACCAAGGATGCTTCACTGAAACGCGCAGGGGGTTTTGTAAAGTGCTGACTTGGTATCAATTCTTGCAAATCAAGTTCTGTTCCCACTTCAATTACCGGCAAAGTATTATCTTCATCCCCTTTGCGCAAAGTCAGCATCACTTTTGTCCAACCATCAAAACGCAGAGTACGGCCTTTGGCGCGCAGCTCAAAATCGCCAGCTTGAACGGTCAGTGTCGTGGAATCATATTTCGCAGGCATCATCTGACAAGCGATGAACTGACGCCAGATAAGCTGATACAATTTTTGAGCATCAGCTTCCATATCTTTCAGTTCTTCTGCCATGACATCGACATTAGAAGGTCGAATCGCTTCATGGGCTTCCTGAGAATTTTCTTTACTGCTGTAAATATTGGCACTTTTCGGCAAATATTTGTCACCGAAATTGCTGCTGATATAACCACGAACCATTTCCAAAGCATCCTGACTCAAGTTAGTCGAGTCAGTACGCATATAAGTGATATGCCCTGCTTCATATAAGCGTTGTGCCATCATCATGGTTTTTTTAACCCCAAACCCAAGCCGTGTACTTGCAGCTTGTTGCAATGTTGAGGTGATGAACGGTGCACTCGGTTTACTGGACGTCGGACGATCTTCACGATCAATCACTTTGTATTTCGCTTTCTCAAGCAAAGATACTGCTGACTGCGTTTGTTGAGCATTTACAGGTTTAAACGGCTTTCCCTTCTCATGGGTGACTTCCATATGGAGAGGAGTATCTCCCTTAGCCATTAAATCCGCATATAACTGCCAATACTCTTCCGGCACGAATGCCTTGATTTCACGTTCCCGCTCAACAACAAGGCGAACCGCAACCGATTGAACTCGCCCAGCGGACAACCCTCTGGCAACTTTTTTCCACAGTAGCGGGGAAACCATATAACCCACAACGCGATCCATAAAACGACGCGCTTGCTGAGCATTAACGCGATCAATATTCAATTCACCAGGTTTATCAAACGCCTGTTTGATTGCATTTTTGGTAATTTCATTGAATACCACTCGACTAAAACGGGAATCATCCCCACCAATCACTTCCCGCAGATGCCATGCAATAGCTTCTCCCTCTCGGTCAAGGTCTGTTGCAAGATAGATGCGATCAGCTTTTTCAGCCAGCGTTTGCAGCTCTGAAACAACTTTTTCTTTGCCTGGCAAAATTTGATAGTTCGCTTCCCAACCATGATAGGGATCGACGCCCATACGATTTACCAGCGCCGTTTTCTCATCTTTTTTTACTTTCTTTTTATTCTTATCGGTAGATGAGCTTGAACTCTTTTGACTCACTGTTCCACTTGTCGGCAAATCACGGATATGACCCACACTGGATTTCACAACGTAGTCATTCCCCAGATATTTATTGATTGTTTTGGCTTTTGCCGGGGACTCCACTATAACAAGAGCTTTAGCCATAGTTACCTTTACCTAATTATCTTCTTTTCAGATGGCGAAAATCACGGCGTTATGTTGCGATATATAAAATAAAACCTCTTTTTATATTGCGATAGATTTGCAAGATATCAACTAATTTTTATCTTGTACTTTTGCTTAAGCGCAAAACCCTTTGAAATATTTAGGGTATTTTATATATCAACACAGGCCATGCAATTGTATGATTTAACAGTTGTAAACAAAATCTTCCATCTGCATGACGAAAAGCCCACACTCTACCTGATAAAAAACGATGCGCAACAACTTATTTCTTGAAGGAGCACAATAAATGCAAACTGAAACCATGCCAATTAAGCGAGAACAGTTACTGAAAAAAGCAAATGAAATCATTAAGACACATGACGATTTTATACAGGGTATGTGCGCAGAAGGTGTGGAACAAAAAGGTGGAATATTAGTATTTCGAGGCAAGTATTTTCTGGATGAAAATGGATTGCCTACCGCAAAAAGTACCGCTGTGTTTAATATGTTTAAACATTTAGCACATATATTATCCGAAAAGTATCATTTAGTAGATTAAAAATCTAACAATACCACTCCTGCCTGATTGATTAGCTAACCATAAATATGCGGGCATAAAGGATATAACAAAATTTCCTCTATTAACCCGCATTACTCGTATGTTTGTCACCATATTACAGGCAAGAATAACCATTTGTAGCTATAACAGCTTTCCGTTATAACCATTTCCTTCATAATAAAGGCTTTTCTCCTCTTTGCCACCAACGCATAAACAATTTATCAACGTTTTCCATCGTACTACCCATAAAACGCTCTATGACACGTTTGCGGCGAGAATAGTTGACGCCAATAACTTCATAGTGTTTGATTTTTTCGATCAGGAAATCATCGCTAACACCCATGTCATCAATCAGTCCATTCTCTTTTGCCTGTGTGCCATACCAATACTCACCAGTTGCTACTTTTTCCATATCCAAAGACGGACGATGTTGATGAATAAATGATTTGAATAACTTATGCGTTTCGTTCAGATCTTCCTGGAATTTCTTACGGCCCTGTTCAGTATTTTCGCCCAGAACAGTCAAAGTGCGTTTGTACTCGCCAGCAGTATGTAACTCCACATCAATATCATTTTTCTTCAACAACTTATGGATATTTGGCAATTGCGCCACAACGCCAATGGAGCCAATGATCGCAAACGGTGCGGCTATGATACGATCAGCTACACAAGCCATCATATAACCACCACTTGCAGCAACTTTATCCACAGCAACCGTCAGATGTACCTCTTTCTGGCGCAAACGAGCCAGTTGAGATGCGGCCAGCCCATATCCGTGTACCACTCCACCAGGGCTTTCCAGACGCAGTAACACTTCATCATTTTTGTCTGCTACTGCCAGTATTGCACTGATCTCTTCGCGGAGAGAATCCACCTCATGAGCGTCCATACTGCCTTTAAAATCCAAAACATAAAGATTCGGCTTCTGTAAACCTTTCTGGCCAGTTTTGGCTTCCGTTTTTTTCTGTTTAGCATCACTCTTTTGCTGCTTTTTTAATGCCTTTTGCCAGATTTTCTGTTCTGCTTCGCTCATTCGAGCCTGCTGCATTTGACGCTGCCTTTCCTTGTATGATTCACTCAGATTAGTCAGTTTCAATTCCCCTTTGTGCATTGTTTTACGCACACCTAAGCCGATGCAAACTACCGCCAGAACAGCGATTGCTAAAACCACCGTGAGTACTTTAGCTAAGAACAATCCGTATAGAGACAAATATTCCACAGATCCACCTTTCATTAATTTATGATGAACAATATGTTTCATTCTAACTAAAAATCGAAAGCCTTACTCTAATAGTTTGTTGAATACTGCCGTAACCATAAGCACAAATTTGACGGGAACCTTAAGTTTTGTTCTTATGATAAACCGCATGTGCCATTCTGAAATGGCAAATCATAGATTCATAAGCAATACAGGAAGATTGTCCGATGTTTGATTACCAACCCAATAACGATCTGCTGCAACAAAAAATTATTTTAGTCACTGGTGCGGGTGATGGAATTGGGCGTGAGGCCGCACTGACTTATGCCCGTCACGGCGCACAGGTTATTTTGCTGGGACGTACAACAGCGAAACTGGAAGCAGTGAAGCAACAAATTGAAAACATTGGCGGTTTGCCTGCTGATATTTATACGATGGATCTGCTGACTGTGACCGCAGAAGAGTGTCAAACTTTCGCCAACGACTTAGCACAGCGTTATTCACATTTGGATGGTGTTTTGCATAACGCGGGGCTTCTTGGTGCTGTTGCTCCTATCGTAGAACAGCCTGTCCAACTTTGGCATGAAGTGATGCAAGTGAATGTTAATGCCACTTTTATGCTGACTCAGGCGTTAATTCCTCTTTTATTGAAATCCACCAGCGGTTCTTTGGTATTTACCAGCTCCAGTGTCGGTCGTGAAGGCAGAAGTGGCTGGGGAGCTTACGCTGTATCCAAGTTTGCCACAGAAGGCTTAATGCAGGTTTTGGCGCAAGAATATCAAAATACACCCCTGCGCATTAACTGTATCAACCCCGGCGGAACACGCACCGGTATGCGAGCAAATGCCTTTCCTGATGAAAACGCTGCCAAGTTAAAAACACCAGCGGATATTATGCCTGTCTACCTTTATGTAATGGGAGATGACAGTCGAAATGATTCCGGTATCAGTTTTGATGCCCAACCCGGTCGCAAAGCGGGGCCTGCCGAATAATGACCAGAGATAACAGCCAGTATCAAAAAAGGCAACAACGCCTGAAAGAAAAAGTCGATGCCCGCATTGAAGCTGCACAGCAAGAACGGGGGATCGTCATCGTATTCACCGGAAACGGTAAAGGAAAAACCACTGCTGCATTTGGCACAGTTGTTCGTGCAATCGGTCATGGACAGCGTGCTGGCGTTATCCAATTCATCAAAGGAACTTGGGAAAGCGGTGAAAGAAACTTGCTGGCGCAACAAGATGTTGAATTTCATGTGATGGCAACTGGTTTCACTTGGGAAACACAAAATCGTGAAACAGATACCGCTGCCTGCCAAGCCGCATGGAAACATGCTGTGAGAATGTTATCCGATCCTTCATTGCATCTTGTGATGCTGGATGAATTGACTTACATGATCAGTTACGGTTATTTAGAACTTGCTGATGTCCTGACAGCCCTCAAACAGCGCCCTTCACATCAAAGTGTGATTATCACAGGCAGGGGATGCCATCGAGAATTACTGGAATATGCCGATACAATTACGGAAATGCGCCCGGTAAAACATGCTTTTGATGCCGGAATCAAAGCACAGAAAGGGGTTGATTGGTAGTTAATTGATGTAGTTGATGAGTGTAATTGATTGATAAATGAATCCGCTGTTTCAATATTGATTAGCATAAATTTAGTATAAATGCTGATCTAGGCTGAAACAGCGGCTTAGGCGTATTATCGACCTTTAGATGTCGTCTTCCTGCCCGCATTCTGGCGAGAACTGCTTGCAGGACGCTTCCCAGCAGGGCGGGATGCAACCTGTGCATGTCTTCTTACTGCACGGCGGATTTGGTTAGCTTTAATGCGACGCTGATCACGTTCAACTGCAACCTTTGTCACAACTTCTTCATCCAAACCAACCAACTGACGTAAATAGTTAGTCTGTTCCAGTCCCAACTCAGTCCAGCCAGCACGCGGCAAGCCTTTTGGCAGATCAATATCACCATAACGCACACGGATCAGGCGACTGACCTGTACACCAACCGTTTCCCACAAACGTCTGACTTCACGGTTACGACCTTCTGTCAAAGTGACGTTGTACCATTGGTTGATCCCTTCACCACCTTTAAAAGCAATGGTTTTGAATGAAGCCGGGCCATCTTCCAATTGCACACCCTGTGTCAGTTGACGCAATTTTGCATTATCCACTTCACCAAAAACGCGAACTGCATACTCACGCTCAACTTCGCAGCTTGGGTGCATCAAACGGTTAGCTAACTCCCCATCGGTGGTAAACAGCAACAATCCACAAGTGTTAATATCCAAACGCCCTACTGCAATCCAGCGCGCGCCCTGCATTTTTGGCAGGCGATCAAATACTGTCGGACGGCCTTCAGGATCATGTCGGGTACACAATTCACCTTCCGGCTTGTAATAAGCCAGAACACGACAAACTGATTTTTGTGGTTCTTTGATATTCAAAATCCGTCCATCCAGACGAATTTTTACTGAGAGTTTAACCTCAATTCGATCACCCAACTTTGCGGTCTTGCCATCAATACTAATGCGCCCTTGTTGGATATATCCCTCGATTTCGCGACGGGAGCCATGGCCAGAACGCGCGAGAACTTTTTGTAACTTTTCTGTTTTATCGCTCATTGAGCAACCTCTATTGTCGCCTTCACAGGCGTCGTATGCATTAATAAATAAAAAATTAAATCATGTACTTTATAAAAAAGGCGTGATATCACCTTCGCCTTCACGAAGAATTACTGGTGAATCCCCAGTTAAATCTACTACCGTTGTCGGTTGCTGCCCAAGATAACCACCATGAATAATTAAATCAACTTGTTTACCTAATGTATCCTTTATCTCTTCGGGATCGGATTCGGCAAAATCATTACCGAGTAAAATCAGGCTGCAAGACATCAAAGGTTCACGCATCTCTTCCAGCAGCGCCAAAGCGATAGAATTAGAAGGAACACGCAGACCAATAGTTTTACGTTTTTCATTCATCAATCGGCGAGGCACTTCTTTTGTCGCCTGTAAAATAAATGTGTAATTACCCGGCGTGTTATTTTTGATCAACCTAAACGCCTGATTGTCCACATGGGCATAAGTTGCAATTTCAGACAGATCACGACACATCAGAGTAAAATTGTGATGTCCTTCCACTTGACGAATACGACATATACGGGTCATTGCATCCTTATTTTCAAGACAACAACCAATGGCGTAACCTGAATCAGTAGGATAAATGACAACTCCGCCCTTTTTCAGCGCTTCCACACATTGGTCAATAAGACGTTTCTGTGGATTATCAGGGTGGATATAAAAAAACTGGCTCATAACGATAACCTCTATACTTCTACGCAGTCCCTAACGTGACCAGTCGTGCCATATCGGTACAACATCACCGGGTAACCATAAATTGCGCCCAAGTTCTATCCATGAACAAGGTTGGTGAAAATCCGATCCTAATGATACTTTCAAGCCATATTCTTTTGCCAGTTGACCAAGTTGTTGCCTTTCATTAGGTGCTTGCTGGCACTGTGCAACTTCCATTGCATCACCACCATGTTGTTTGAACCAGGCTATTAACCGTTTCAGCCACTTCATCGACAAATCATACCTGCCGGGATGAGCAATCACAGCCTGTCCCCCTGCCTGATGAATGGTTTCAATAGCCTGCTCAATTGTACACCATTGCGGCGGGACATAACCGATTTTCCCCCTTGCCAGATATTTTTTAAAAACTTTCGGAATAGTGGGTTCAATGCCTGCTTCTATCAAATAACGGGCAAAATGGCCTCGTGTGATCTGCCCACCATTCGCCAATCGAGATGCGCCTTCCCAAGCATCGGGAATACCCGATTTGGCTAACCGACGCCCGATTTCGATACCACGCTGTTTTCTTAAATCAACCTGATTAGTCAAAAGTTTTCTTAAGGAAACAGAGTTGATATCAACATTTAAGCCAACAATATGAATTTCAAAATTTTCCCATAATGTCGAAATTTCGACGCCGGATACCAAAGTTAATGGCAGATTATTTTGCTGTATATGGTTTAAAGCAGGCGGAATACCTGCCATCGTATCATGATCGGTGATTGCCAGTACATCAATGCCCATAGAGATGGCTCTGTCCACGAGCAGCTCTGGTGATAACACACCATCTGAAGCAGTCGTATGGCTATGCAGATCGTAGCGTCTTGTCATTTCACTGACGGCTTCAGTCATTGTCCTGTACCTGTTTGTCGGGTGGGAAATCAGGGCACTCTCTATCAAGCGATCAACTGATATTAAGTACAAAGCGCAAATGATAACACAGGGGATGGAATTAAAGAGGGAATTTACTTGTTAGAGACTTAATTTCTATAATGGGGGGATGTGGTTTAAGTTGAGAACAAAAAGCTGCACATCACCTGATGTACAGCTTTCTCAAAAAATAGAACGACTATTGATAACATTTAATCAACATGGAGGTGGAGGTGGATGGAAGCCAATTGCCAGATCTCCCACGACCCGAAATTGAACACTGTCCGATGACTTTAAACCACATATTTTCTCTTCATAAGAAGCTTTGATCGTACTGTATCCAACTGATGGAATTACTGAAATTACTGACCAATTTCCCTGTTGATCAACCTTGATTTTTTGTGAAAAACTTTGCTTCGGCCATTCCACTAAAACTTCAGCTCCAGGCTCTCCTATACCTGTTATTTTCCACTTATCATGATCATATTTATAGTGATAACAATAAGCTTTATTATCCTGAGGGAAAGTAATTTTCAGGTTATTATGAGTAACATTATGAACAACATAAATATCTTGATTAGTGGCAGAACCTACAGGGTTACTATTTGGTGTAAGCGCCTGTGTTGCGGTTAAATGATATAACCCTAACTCGATATCATCCATGCGGCAACTCCACTTGCCATCTATCTCTGACACCTGTACAGGCCCACAAGATCTAATATTCTGATTGCCTCGTTTCACTCTCAGAGAAACATACATACCTTTTGTTGCAGTCCCTGTAATTAACGCAGAAAAAGTTTCATTATTCTCCATAATGGGGGTATATACTGCTGGTTTTTTCGTTTCTTCGTTCAAATCTGATACTGAACAAGTCGCCTCAGCCGTACCATCAATGGTAATATCCGACATCCCATATATTACTTCATAGTTCCGCGTCACTGGCTTACCTGAAGGTACACCATCCACCCATTGCTGCCCTAAAAGCTTATGCGATCCGAGAATGGCTTTATAATCATATGGACAAACCCAATCTTGATTTTCATTGACCAATACATCACATTTTATTGTACCATCAATAGTTACGCGTGCCCCAACCTGCCCTTTACCGCTGATCAAATAAGAATATTTGTCAATTTGCTCCCCTTCTGTTGGGTTTAGTATACGCATTTGCAAATTATCCCCATAACGTACTTTGAAGCTTCTGTTAATCCGAGAGCCAGCATCATCTACCACCGCCACATCATAATCTCCCGGTACAGAGCTGTAAGGCCCGCATGTCCACGTGTAATCTTCTTTATTGAGCTTAGCGACACAATCGTCATGACCGCCAAATCCTTGCACTGTGACCGTCTTGGCATTACTCGGCATCATACCGCTGAACATATAGGAAGGTGTTTTTATCACCTCATCTTCCTTGGGTGTTTCCACGGTCAACGTAGTCTCACCGGGAGCGGGTTCTATCTTAAATGTGATTTTCGCTGTGGATTGACTCACCTTGTCCAAAAAGGCCGTCGCCACCAGCTTTTGCTCCCCTTTGACTGCGGTATCCAAGCCATAGACCCACTCCCAATGGCCTTGTTCATTGATGGTGGCACCATCCTGACAAATCTGTGACAAAGCTTTCTGAGCCAGACAAACCGTTGTACCCGGCTCACCCGTTCCTTTCGGCAAGATATTTTCAAGATGCCGATATACCCCGCCATTATGCGGTTGTGTAATAACGACTGGTTTGACCGTTTTTGTCTGGATCTCAAAAGAAATGACGGCTTTTGAATCTAATGCGTTATCAATAAACTGATCGGCTGAAACGCTATATTTCCCCTCTTCAGGTTGATAAGACCCACAAGACCATTTACCCGATGAATCAACGGTAGTATTACAATCTTCAGCACCACCAAAACCTTCGATATAGACCTGAGCATTTTGTTCTCCAGTACCTGAAATCGTAAAAGGCAATGTTGTTATTTTCGTGCCATGCACAGGGGTTGTAATTTGTATTTTGGTTTTCGTGACTTCGTACTTACGTGTAACTTGTGAGGTTCTTTCATAAGTATCGCCTAATTGCCCTAACTGGGCTGAGCCTGTTTTTTTATACTGGGCGGCATAAAGGAAGAATTTCCCTTCGCTAGCCGCTTTCAGGACAGGGTTATTAGGACATGACCATTTTCCTCCTTTATCCACTGTTGTGGTGCAAATGATCCCCCCACTTGAAATTGGTAAGGTCATTTTTTCTGGTGGTAAGAGATATTCAGAACCTGTAACAAAAACCAGTTGACCAGGGCTTCCCTGACCTTTAACAGAAACTCCATCCTCTAATCTATATTGTGCATCCGGTTTAGGCTCAGTAATACGCATCGGAACAGTAAAAGTCCATTTAATCGGATCACCCACGTTCACTCCATTTTGAGTTTCCTGTAACTCCATCGTATAGGTATCGCCACCTAAAATATCTTCAGGATGAATCATAAACTCCCAAAAGAAACCGAAAGCCCCGCTGAATAAGGAGGCAATGCCTTCAACTGCTCCAAAAATTGCTCCAAATATACTACTTATAAAACCACCAAATCCGCCGCCTCCGCCTCCAGAACCACTAAGTGTGCCAGAAAAAGTGATGGGGTTATCCGGATCAACAGTTGAATTATTCTTAGGGTTCTTTACTTCAAATTTTTTCTTTTCTGGCTCATCATCATTTTCATCTTTAACAGTAATATGTATAACGTCTGTAGCGACTATTTTTCCTTCTTTAATTAATTCAGCAGTTAATTCATAAGTACCTGCTGGAAAAGTTATCGGTTTTTTACAGCCCCAGTTACCATTATCACTGACGACAGCCCTCGAACAAATTATCGTGTCTTGTGTTATGTTTTGATTATTATCCACCAACTCTGCCGATGAAGAATCAATCTTACGTCTTTTAACATCGACTTCATCTCCTGGCTCATTAGAACTTCCTGATAAAAAGCTTGGAGCACCTACAATTTCAGTTTCTCCCTCAGAGATACTTTTAATTTCAACACTAGGCTTTTTTATATGAAAATAACTTTTATTAAATGACAATTCTCCTAAATTTCTTTTAATATTCTCCAATCCTAATGGATGATATTTATCTGCCAATTCAATATAATACAGCCCATCTTTCAATGAGGAAGGAAGGGAAACATTCCAATTTGGGAAGTTAGGCTTACCAAAATAAGTTCCATGCCCTATTGATATTTCAGAAAAGTTTTTACCATTTTCTAATGGAATTTTTAAATAAATATCATTATCCTTTTCTCTATAACATTGAACTTGACCTGAAGATAAAGGTAAATCGTCATTTTTCTTCATGCATATTGAATATTCTGAAGGTAAAAACAAATCATTATTAGGTAAAGTATAATAATTATCATCACCGCCATAACCAAAGAACTTTTGATCTTTAAGTGAAGAAAATTCAATTTCTTTTGGATTGGTTTCTTCATACCTGTTATTTTTATAAAATGCAGGAGAAAAATAAGAATCAAAAAAATTACTTTGACTCCACAATATTGAAGAAAACGGATCAACGTTTTCAATTTTCTGCATTATTCCCATAACAGGATACTTTAGCTGAGAATTAGGATCATCTCCTCTTGAATTCATTAGCCTAAATTTGTCTTTATTATCATTAGCATTTCTACAATCTAAAAAACTTTGGCTAAAAATACAAATCAACTTGGCTGCTTGATCGTAGCTAACGTTAAAATCCAGCATTTTTCTATATGTGCTATTTATATCTTTTTCAGCTTTTACTTTTGTATTTTTGTTAGGTTTAAAGACTATATTAACTTGATCAAGTAAATTTATATTATCTGTCTTTTGGCTTGCTATTATTTTATATTCAACCTCATTATTACCATATTCAATACCATCAATAAATTCATTTTTTATAGTACATGACCAAAATCCATAATCAGTTGTTTCGATTTTATTTTTATTATTTAAGTTTTCACAAGCATCAACTTGAGTATAATTATTCTCACTTGTATTAGTTTTCAATATAAGTGTAACACTTGAGCCAGGATCAGCGTACCCACGAATCATAAAATTTTTAGTAAATACTGTTGTTTTATCTGCTGGATAAACAATACCAAATTCTTTAGATATAGCAGGTATTTTTGCTTGAACAGTATCTTCTCTCCATGGTTTATCTCGTGCATTTACCTCTTTCGCTGTAATAGTTACTTCATGGTCTTTTTCTTCACTAAGATTTTCAGTAAATAAATCATTATGTGGAATCTTGCACTGCCATTCTCCTTGAAAATTAACTTTTTTCTCACATGCAACTGATTTTTCTTTACCTTCATTAATAGAATAAGAAAGCTGAATTTCACTGGATGGCTTTCCCCAACCCTTGACAAGAATATTATCACTTCGTTTCGTTAAGTTTTCCTGCCAATCCGGAGTGCTAATCCAAATCTGATTCATATTTTCAGCAAACCATTGGCCGGGAAAAAATTTCTTGTTAAAACCAATATCATCATATTTCCCAGTGATATCTGAAACCACAAAAAAAGGATAATAATGCTTATCATTTGTTGTCTCATTCACTTTAAACGCTTCAAATCCTAAAGAAGATACACCAATAATTGTATCCCTCCATATTATTGGCCCACCAGAATCTCCCGCTTGTATAATTCCTGATTTCAACCCTTTCTTTTCATTTGCTTTTATTATCAATCCTTGTCCTCGAAAACCGTCATAAGCCGGATTAATTATTTTTACATCAGCTCGGTGCTGAACTCCATCACTTCTTATTGGTTGCCCTGTTGTTTTATCGATTCCCAGAAAGCCATAACCATAAATACTCGATTGATAATAATCTTCATCTAACGCTTCATAAGCAGCATCATAATTAAAGAAGCGACGAACACGTCCAAATCCTTCATTTTTTACTTCTTTCTCCAGCTTTATAAGTGCAAAATCATGATAATGACCGTAGACATTATTTTTATATTTTATAAAATCGCTGGCTAATGCAGTGCCAATCGTTTCTTTTCCGAAGTCCATCACATAATATTTTTTTGCGGTGCTCTCTTCACAATGCCCAGCAGTTAAAACATAGTTTGGCGCGATTAGTGAACCACTACAGAGAAAATTCTTTTGGCTATTTTCATTTTCATAATAAATACTCACAACCCAAGGTTTGCATTTGTTATCCCCAATATCACTACAACTCTCCTCGCCTCCAGCAATAGTCTCTAAAGGTGGATTTTTTAATGCGGAATCGGCAAATGATTGACTGAAATAAAATAAAATAAATAATATAAAAACAGCTCTAAAAACAATCATAACACCCCCCCTTTAACATGGACGATAGTTACTATTGATTAATGCAACTCATTCCGGAATCACCACCTGTACATTTTATTTTCTTTTTATCTCTCGCTGCATAATTTTCGCTTTCGTTGTATTCCTGAAAAGTAAAAAAATATACTCCTCTCTTTGCATAATGTTTATTTTTTGCTTTCCAGTCACCGTTCTCATCTGTGATGTTCCTTTCAAGAAAACCAAACTCATCAGATAATATTTCGACTTCAGGACTAAAATCTTCATCCTCAATATATGGCATTGATGTTCCATAAAATTCAGTAAACACATTATCTTTTTTAGCTTTTACAGAAAAAAGCTTAGAACTCAGTATTGTCACTTCAGCACTACTGCTTTCAATAGGAACCTCTGCTGTTTCAGTATTACTAACAGTAATTTTCATAAAGCCCAAAGGTACATTTTGAGCTATGGTATGCCATTTATTGTAACCAACACCAGTAATAGATAAACTACTTGAATAATTTCGAGAGATTAACTCATTAATATTACCATCAATAAGGGTTTCATTAGCAGCTTTACCCTCAATTAAGATATTTTGTACATCATCAATTGTTGAGGAAACTACTTCATAATTTTTAGGCTTAGTTATCTCAATTGGACATAATGGCACCATATAAGAAACTTCTTTTCGTCCCGATAAATTAGTAAAGTGAGACTGGCGATTAGCCTGTAGATCTAATTTACTGGATACAGAGGCTTTATAAAAAACAAAGCAAACAGCTTCTAAGTTATCTAATCTCCACTCACCAGTTTCAATATTAACTTCTGGTGTGTATTCTTTCGTAGGAGAATAAACTGAATTATCTTCATTATACCCTGTTATATGTACTTTAATGCTTTTAGCATCAGGAATATTATCACTATAAACCAAACCCGATAAGCTATATTCACCAGCAGAAATCACCTGACCATCTTGCATTGAAGTAATAACTTCTTCACATATTGGTCCATTAATAATCACATCAGTATTTTTTATATCTTTAATACTAATTATTCTGTATATACCACAATTTATCCAGACTTTCGCACTCCACTGATCTTCTGATCCGTCTTCAATCTCAACTTTATATACTTTATTATCAAAACTAGTTACCAACAAAGGTAGTGATTTATCTTTCATCAACCCTTTTCCCATTACCTCAATATAATTATGTGGAGCACTATATTGTGTATTGGGAGAAGTAATTTTTGGTATTTCCCAGTTATTATCATCTGCAATAGTTATAACAACATTGCGAGGTGGTGTACTAACGCCATATTCTATATTTAAACAATCTACGCCATCACAGGTAGCAGTGACTTTAAGTTTGCAACTACTAGTATCAACTCGAGTATACCATTCACTCATATTTCCAGTAACTATTGGAAAAGGAATAAAATTAACATAAAACTGTATATCACATGATTGATATTTTTCGCCATCCATATACGTTTCAGCCGTCCAATTGATATACTTATCCAGTTCAAAGCAAAATGGTACACCAAAAGTATTCTTATCTTCAATTTCTTGGTCTATTCTTTCACCAGCTATTAGATTAATATCACCACTCCCTGTTTTATACATACAATCCTCCTTAGTACGTTTAATATTCAGCATGTCATATTTACTATTGTTTATGAAAGTTAAATTATAATTTCTAGATAAATCACTCTTCTTGTTATTTGGTTCTTTTTCACTAATTTTGTTATCTAATATCATTTCGCCTTTGGCCATTTCTATTGCATTTGCATTATGATAAAAAGTTAATACAATAAAAAATAACATGGCACATAATTTTGTTTTACTTATTTTCACAGTACTACCCCCTTACTTAAAAGGAAATTTCTTTATACGATATAATCGAGATTATTAATTACACTAATACTATGAAATTAAATTTTTAATTGGATTATTCTTATAAATACAAACAATATTAATTAAATTGCATGAAAAAATATAGGAAAGTAATAAAAGTACATGCCAGAAAAACCAAAATAAAAGAGAGTCTTAGTATCTTATCTACATTCTCAGGTAACTTCACTACTATAAACATCAAAAAAACCGTTGACAAGTTAAATTCGTTCCAGTTTACTAGTACGCGGGTTGATTGAAAGATTCTCTATAAAAATCATTGGACAAATGAGGCACTCTAAAATGATCGTATTTATGCAAATCAGTCGTTGGTGGCACAACTTCCCATTCAGGGCGGTTGGCTCACGCACATAAGTATAGATACGTAAGTGCCGAAACCCGCCAAAAAGGCGGGTTTTTTTATAACTATTTTTTTATTGATATCCCATAACGTAATTTTTTTGTGGATGAAGTTAGCAACGAGGGATGAAAATGATTGGTAAAGAATTTAATATCTCTATAAATCAAATGGATACTCTCTATCAGACAGATCCGACTCTGCTTTTTCATCAACTTTGCAGTAATCGTCCAGCGACGTTATTGCTAGAGTCTGCTGAAATTAAGAGCAAAAATAATATCAAAAGCATTTTGATCATTGACAGCGCTATGCGCATTACAGCCAACGAGCGTCAGGTTACTTTTGAAGCTCTCACCAAAAATGGTCAAAACCTGCTTCCCATACTCGCTGATTTACTTACAGAAAAAGCCCAATTGAATGTGGAGTCACAGGTTATACGAGCACAATTTCCTGTTACTGAACACAATCTGGATGAGGACAGCCGGTTAAAATCCGATTCAGTTTTTGATGCACTGCGTGCTCTGACAGACTTGGCAGCCTTTTCAGAATCACCCGATGCCATTTTCGTTGGCGGACTGTTTGCATATGATTTAGTCGCTGGATTTGAACCATTACCCACAGTAAAAAAACACCAACACTGCCCTGATTTCTGTTTTTATCTCGCAGAAACGCTATTGGTGATCGACCATCGGTATGGGCATTCACGTCTGCAAACTTCATTGTTTGGCGAATCCAATTCAGAAAAAAAACGCCTTCAAGAACGTTTAACAACATTAGCTTCTGCCATTTCAAAACCACTTCCACCACTTCCGCCTACCACATTGCCCAACGTCACTATTAACTGCAATCAAAGTGATGAACAATACGCGAATATCGTGCGGAAATTACAGCAATCTGTCCGTCAAGGTGATGTTTTTCAGGTGGTTCCATCACGTCGTTTTACTTTACCGTGCCCTTCTACGCTAAACGCTTACCATGCATTAAAAAAACAAAATCCAAGCCCCTATATGTTTTTCATGCAAGATCAGGATTTTTGCCTGTTTGGTGCTTCACCAGAAAGCGCTCTTAAATATGATGCCAGCAACCGCCAGATCGAAATTTATCCAATAGCCGGAACCCGGCCACGCGGACGTGATGACAACAGTGAACTGGATGCGGATCTCGATAGCCGAATTGAGCTGGAAATGCGTACTGATGCGAAAGAAATGTCTGAGCATGTGATGCTGGTTGATCTAGCCCGTAACGATTTAGCACGCATTTGTGAACCGGGCAGTCGCTATATTGCCGACTTAACCAAAGTCGATCGCTACTCATTTGTCATGCACCTCGTTTCCCGTGTTGTCGGTACACTCCGCCATGATTTGGATATCTTCCATGCCTATCAAGCCTGCATGAATATGGGGACGTTGACAGGAGCACCTAAAGTTCGTGCCATGCAACTCATCGCAGAACATGAAGGTGAGCGGCGTGGTAGCTATGGCGGGGCTGTCGGCTATTTCACTGGCAAAGGAGACTTTGATACCTGCATCGTGATTCGCTCTGCCTATGTGGAAAATGGGAAAGCTACCGTTCAAGTGGGAGCCGGTGTGGTATTGGATTCCATTCCCCAGTCAGAAGTGGATGAAACTCACAGTAAAGCCAGAGCCGTTATTCGCGCAATTACGCAAGCTCATCATGTGGAGGTATTATTCTAATGGCTAATATTCTCCTACTCGATAATGTTGATTCCTTTACATATAACCTCGTGGATCAACTGCGTACTCATGGTCATCATGTCATTATTTACCGTAATACGGTCTCAACAGACATAATTATTACCAAACTCAATGAGATGGAATCACCTCTTCTGATGTTATCTCCCGGTCCGGGGAAACCATCAGAGGCAGGCTGTATGCCTGAATTGCTCAAACATATGATAGGCCAGATTCCTATTATCGGGATTTGTCTTGGGCATCAGGCAATTATTGAAGCCTATGGGGGAAAAGTTTCCGCAGCCCAGAAAATACTGCACGGCAAGGCAACACCAGCTACACACGATGGGAAAAGTATGTTTTCCGGTCTGCCAAATCCTTTGCCCGTCGCCCGTTACCACTCCCTTACGGCTGTGGATGTTCCGACAACTCTCCTAGTCTCTGCCTCATATGGCGATATGGTCATGGCTGTACGTCATGATGAGCACAAGGTTTGTGGATTCCAATTCCACCCCGAATCCATTTTGACCACACGGGGTGCCAAACTGCTCGAACAAACTCTGGCGTGGGCACTGAATTAAAAATCTTGAGTTAAAGGTATCGAACTACAGACATGAACTTGAAGGAATGGGAAAATGCAGTTGATTTTTGACAAATTATTTAGTGCCCAAACACTGACACAGCAAGAAAGCCAGCAGTTATTCACTGCCATTATTCATGGTGAGTTGAGCGATGCGCAACTGGCGGCTGTATTGATTAGCCTGAAACTGCGTGGCGAACAGCCACAAGAAATTGCAGGCGCAGCCCAAGCGTTCTTGGCAAATGCAGCTCCCTTTCCTCGTCCTGATTATATGTTTTGTGATATCGTCGGCACAGGTGGAGATGGCACAAATAGCATCAATATTTCAACAGCCAGCGCCTTTATTGCTGCTGCCTGTGGTCTCAAAGTAGCAAAACATGGAAACCGCAGTATTTCCAGTCGGTCTGGCTCATCTGATTTATTGGCCGCATTCGGTATTGCATTAGATGCCCGTGCCGAAGAGTCACGCAGTGCTTTGGATGATATTGGGGTCTGTTTCTTGTTCGCTCCTCAATATCACACTGGATTTCGTCATGCAGTGCAAGTTCGCCAACAGTTAAAAACTCGAACATTATTTAATGTTCTTGGCCCACTGATTAATCCAGCTCGACCTCCCGTGTCACTCATTGGGGTCTACAGCCCTGAATTAGTTGAACCCATAGCACGCACTTTACAAACCTTAGGTTATCAGCGTGCCGCCGTTGTACACAGCGGAGGAATGGATGAAGTTGCTTTACATGCACCAACTCATGTTGCAGAACTCAATCACGGAAAAATTAGCCAATATCAGTTAACAGCTGTCGATTTTGGTTTGCCGAGCCATCCAATATCTTCACTGAAAGGCGGAACACCTGAAGAAAATCGCGACATGTTGGCAATGTTATTACAAGGTCGTGGCAACAAAGCCCATGCCGATGCCGTAGCGGCAAATGTGGCGCTTTTGATGAAAATTCATGGGCAAGAAAATCTGCGGGAAAATACTCAATTGGCACTCAATACTATCTACAGCGGTCAGGCTTATGAAAAAGTAACAGCATTGGCAGCAAGGACTAAATCATGAAAACCAGCGTATTACAGAAAATTGTTGATGATAAGGCGGAATATCTGATTACTCGTAAGGCAGAACAACCGCTGGAGAATTTTATTGATGCGATTGTACCGAGTCACCGTCGGTTTTATCAGGCATTAACCCATAAACAAACAGTTTTTATTTTGGAATGCAAAAAAGCGTCTCCTTCAAAAGGGTTAATTCGTGAAAATTTCGATCCTGTTCGCATTGCTAAAACTTATCAGCCTTATGCTGCCGCAATCTCTGTCTTGACCGATGAAAAATATTTTCAAGGCAGTTATGATTTTCTCGCAATGGTCAGTTCAGCCGTGCATCAACCTGTTTTGTGCAAAGATTTTATTATTGATGCCTATCAAGTTTACCTCGCTCGTTATTATCAAGCCGACGCTATTTTACTTATGCTCTCCGTTCTTGATGATGCCACGTATCGCGAATTGTCATCACTGGCACACAGTCTTGGCATGGGGGTATTGACCGAAGTCAGTAATGAAGATGAACGGCAACGGGCCGTGATATTGGGAGCAAAAGTTATCGGTATCAATAATCGTGATCTACGTGATCTGTCCATTGATTTAGAACGTACGCGCAAACTGGCTGTGGGTTTACCCGAAGACACCATTGTCATCAGCGAATCCGGCATCCACCAACATCAACAAGTGCGGGAATTAAGCCAATTTGCCAATGGTTTTCTGGTTGGTAGTTCTTTAATGGCGCAACAGAATTTAGAGCTCGCTTTACGTCGCCTGATCTTAGGTAACAACAAAGTTTGCGGTCTGACTCGTCCACAAGATGCCAAAGCTGCGTTACAGATGGGAGCAGTCTACGGCGGTTTAATTTTTGCCGAGAAATCACCGCGCAGAATCAGTCTGCAAAAAGCCCAACAGATTATCAATGAAGCTTCTTTGCAATATGTGGGCGTATTTCAAAATCAACCCATTGATTTTGTCAGTAGCATAGCCCAAACACTTTCACTTACTGCCGTTCAACTTCATGGACATGAAGATGAAAACTACATCAACACTCTGCGCTCAGTGCTACCTGAGCATTGTGAGATTTGGAAAGCCATTGATATGTCTAAAGCCGCGGAGTTTTCCGAAATGCCCAATGTTGATCACTTATTGCTAGATAATGGTTCAGGAGGAACAGGAAAACCGTTTGACTGGCAGTTAATCAACTCTCAGTTTCAATATAACAGTTTTCTGGCTGGTGGCCTGAATACCGAAAACTGCCAGCAGGCAGCAACATTTGGCTGTTATGGATTGGATTTTAACTCAGGAGTCGAAGTTGCTCCGGGTATCAAAAGTAGTCAAAAAATCAAGCAGATATTTCAACAATTACGCTGCTATCACTAATTTTTCAGACAAAAAATGGATGAGTAGAATAATGAGTAAATTGAATCCTTATTTTGGCGATTTTGGTGGACAGTTTGTTCCTCAAATTTTAATCCCTGCACTTAATCAGTTAGAAGAAGCCTTTATTGATGCACAAAGAGATCCTGAATTTCAGCATGCTTTTCAAGATCTCTTGAAAAACTATGCAGGTCGGCCCACCGCTTTAACTCTGTGCCAAAACCTGACTAAAGGAACAAAAACACGTTTGTATCTGAAACGCGAAGATTTGCTCCACGGTGGTGCTCACAAAACCAATCAGGTTTTAGGGCAAGCCTTGTTGGCAAAACGAATGGGAAAGAATGAAATCATCGCTGAAACAGGTGCGGGTCAACACGGCGTCGCAACCGCTCTGGCTTGCGCCCTGCTGGGGTTAAAATGCCGTATTTATATGGGAGCAAAAGATATTGAGCGTCAATCACCCAATGTCTTTCGTATGCGTTTGATGGGGGCTGAAGTGATCCCTGTCCACAGTGGCTCAGCAACATTGAAAGATGCCTGTAACGAAGCGATGCGTGACTGGTCTGGTTGTTATGAAAAAGCCCATTATTTATTGGGAACCGCTGCTGGCCCTCATCCCTATCCGACAATGGTGCGAGAATTCCAGCGTATGATTGGCGAAGAAGCCAAAGCTCAAATTCTGGAAAAAGAAGGCCGCCTACCCGATGCAATAATTGCCTGTATTGGTGGTGGCTCAAATGCCATTGGCCTGTTCGCTGAATTTATTCCAGAAAATGATGTTCGTCTGATCGGTGTTGAACCTGCGGGGCACGGTATTGAAACTGGAGAGCATGGTGCTCCATTGAAACACGGAAAATTAGGAATTTATTTTGGCATGAAATCGCCAATTATGCAGACAGAAGATGGACAAATTGAAGAATCTTATTCTATTTCGGCTGGGTTGGATTTTCCTTCCGTTGGTCCCCAGCATGCCTATTTAAATAGCATCGGTAGAGCCGATTACGTTTCAATCACCGATGATGAAGCTCTGGAAGCCTTTCAGGCTCTTTCACGCAATGAAGGCATTATTCCTGCATTGGAATCATCTCATGCATTGGCCTATGCCTTGAAAATGATCCATCAGGCTCCAGACAAAGAACAATTATTAATTGTCAATTTATCTGGCCGTGGCGACAAAGACATCTTTACCGTTCACGATATTTTGAAATCCAGGGGGGAAATCTGATGGAACGTTACGAACAACTTTTTAAGCAACTGCAAAACCAAAATCAAGGAGCTTTTGTTCCTTTTGTCACCCTCGGTGATCCTAATCCCGAACTGTCATTGGAAATTATTGATACATTAATTTCAGGTGGTGCTGATGCGCTTGAATTAGGCATTCCATTCTCAGATCCCCTTGCCGACGGCCCAACCATCCAAAATGCCAATCTACGTGCACTATCAGCCAAGGTCACTCCCACATTGTGTTTTGAACTGCTGGCTAAAATCCGGGCTAAACACCCTGACACGCCGATTGGTTTGTTAGTTTATGCTAATCTTGTCTTTCATAATGGGATTGATGAGTTTTACCGGCGTTGTAAGGATGCGGGTGTTGACTCCGTACTTGTTGCTGATGTACCGTTATCCGAGTCATCTCCTTTCCGTTCGTCAGCCACGAAGCACGGTATCGCGCCAATCTTTATTTGTCCACCTAATGCAGATGACGATTTATTGCGTGCAATCGCTTCATTTGGGCGAGGATATACTTACTTGCTGTCGAGGGCGGGAGTGACGGGTAGTGAAAATCGCGCGATACAACCACTTAACCATATTGTTAATAAACTCAAAGAATATCACGCAGCTCCTACCCTACAAGGTTTTGGTATTTCAGAACCAGAGCAGGTCATAACCGCTCTCAACAGTGGTACAGCGGGAGCAATTTCAGGTTCTGCCATCGTCAAAATCATTGAAGATAATTTGCATCAACCTAAAATCATGCTGGAAAAATTAATGTTTTTTGTTCGTACCATGAAAGACGCTACACAATTATGATCTTACTATTTATGTTATGATCCCATTTGTGAATTCTCTTTAGTTTCACTATTCCCCTATAAGATTTTTATGGGGGAATGCATAAATTTTTTCCACTGAGTTTGCCGCTTCTCTGATTTGCTTCTCTGATTTTCAACAATACTGACAGCTAAAGTTAAAAATAAAGAACGATATGTTACAAAAGGTCATTTTCCTCTCTTACTAATTTCTTTTGATAATAATGGAGTTCATCATGAAACAATTAAAAACAATCTCTGCATTTTTTATTGCAATCTTCATGGCAATGGCAATATCTGCATGCGCCCCAACTGCAACAACAGAAAGCACAGGAAACTACATTGATGATACGGTGATCACCACCAAAATAAAATCAGCACTACTTTCAGACAAAGTGTTGAAATCGACAGAAATCAATGTCGAAACTTTTAAAGGCCGTGTACAACTAAGCGGATTTGTCCGTTCTCCTGAAGATATCAATCGCGCAATTCAGATAGCAAAAGAAGTAAAAGGAGTTAATACAGTAATTAATTCAATCAAACTCCGCTAACGATCTATTAACATGATTTATTATAGAAAGGTTTTTTATAGAATGGCTTATTGCGCTACAGCCTGAAAAATAACGGGTATATACAAAAATGGGGCAACTACGCCCCATTGATTCTCTCTTATGCCAAACACATTCGTAACCTACTTACTTTTTCACTATTATTTTCTTCAACATTACTTTCTTCAACATTATTTCTTTAAAATATTCAAACAGTTAGAAACTATAACCAACACCAAACATAAAGACCCACGGGTCAAGACGGGTTTTATATTTTTTATCTATATCACCTACTTTGAATTTCACATCAGTTTCAATATTCATCCACCAAAGAGAAGTGTTCAGCACCCAGTTTTTGTCCAGTTTATAATCCAGACCAACCTGACCCGCTACACCCCAAGAATCTTTCAAATCCAGACTATTTAAATCAGCAGACTTTACCGTTGCATTATTATTAAATTTTTCGCTAAAAAATGTCGTGTAGTTAATACCAATCCCAACATAAGGACGTAATTTATTTTCTGTGTTACCAAAATAATATTGTGCCATTAGAGTTGGTGGCAAATGTTTAACCTCAGCTATTTCACCTGCTGCTGGTAAACTGACTTTATGTTGAAATGGTGTCGCTGCCAATAATTCAACACCAATATTATCGGTGATCATATAGCCAAAAGTTAAACCTAATTGAGTATTATTATTGACATCAAAAGATCCCAACCCTAATACATTATCAGAACCAGCATGTGGCCTTACCGTTGCTGTACCTGTACGGAACAGGAAGTCACCCGCTTCATGGGCAAAAGTCACTGACGGGGCTAACGTAGCCGCAGCCAATACAAGCGCAGAAATCTTTTTCATTATCCATCCCATTTTTGTGGTTTTAAAACAGTCAGAAATATACCCGTTTGTTTACTGTTGCGATCCAAGATAGATCACATCTTTTAAAGATTTTTGGCAAAGTAAGGTATTTACCATTTTATTATTTCATTTGCGGAATATTTTAAATTGATCCAAATCAAGATTCTCTTAGAATAAATTTTATTATCATCCATGTTTTATGTCTTAATATCAATTTTTGAGTTATTAACAATAAATAACAATAGCGATTTTATATTAAAGACATTTATCCAATATTTTAATTCGCCATAAGTTTATTAACACATAATTAATAAATTTATCATTTCCATAAAATCCATGATAAGAGTGAGGACAAAAAAAGAACATTCATTCTTCCGCCAACCTCGAGTTACAGAGTGGAGACAAAGGGGCAAATCTTAGGTATCCAATAATCCCTCGAACAAGGTACAATTAGCTACTATTGTTGTTTTATTTGATTGTTGTTTTATTTGATAGGAGCCACTTTCATGCCCATTACGGCAAATACCCTGTATCGTGACAGCATCAACTTTTTAAAGAATCAACTGTTGAGTATTGTCATTCTCTCTGCCTTTGCCGCGTTGGTGACAACATTGCTGGGGCATTTACTCATGCCGAATGGTGAGCAACTCAAGTTATTGGCAGAAATACAAAATATCGTCAGAGAGTCCGGCAATTCAGGTATCCAACATTTTGTGGCGCAATTAACGCCAGATGAACAACTCATGTTAATACGCACAATGTTCGGGATTTTATTT
Source organism: Xenorhabdus anantnagensis (assembly GCF_028598555.1). Classification (GTDB taxonomy): domain Bacteria; phylum Pseudomonadota; class Gammaproteobacteria; order Enterobacterales; family Enterobacteriaceae; genus Xenorhabdus; species Xenorhabdus anantnagensis. Next base: position 121,180 of record NZ_JAQRFN010000004.1, on the reverse strand, counting down.
ACCAGCGTATTTGGCAATACTTTACTTACTGCCAGTGTGTTGATACTCATCAATGCCATCTCTAACCGTCAGAAAACCAATGCCATTCATGCCAGCCTATTATCAATAACACTGCTGCCTAAAATGTTTTTGCTAATGTTGATCTGCAATCTGTTGGTTCAAATTGGCTACGCTTTGATGCTCCTGCCAGGAATACTATTTTCTATTGCTTTCGCACTTGCTCCTATCTTCTTATTTGAAAAAGGTAAAAATGTTTTTTCTGCCATGCAAAATAGTTGGAGGTTAGCATTTGATAATCTACGTCTGTTGATCCCTGCTGTGCTGTTATGGCTTACCACCAAGCTGATACTGGTTCTTGTGCTGGCTAAAATGCCCAGTATTTTATTGTCAGTGCTAGATAATTTATTAGCATCTCTGCTACTGGTTTACCTGTTCCGTTTATATATGCTGGTCAAACCACAAAATAAAACCACAAATAGCATGCAATAAACACCAAATAGTTCACCTCGCTCCAATACTGCGAGGTGAACTATAATCGAGACCAACTATCATAAATTGAGCCACAATTATTTTTCTTGTTTTTCCTTGGCTTGCCACTTACTTTGAATCAACCGAATGGCAAAATAGAGATCAGGCACGACTATTAAATCTTCATCACTGCGACTCAATTTGTTTTGTTTAATCCAGCGATTCAGTTCTGTTCTGCGCCCCGCTAAAACCAATGTCACCCCTTTCTCTTTTAATTCTGTGATTAATTCATCCAGAACAGCAAAAACACTAACATCATCGTAGGTAAAACTGACCGTCGCATCGACTACCAACCATACGGGGCTATTCGCAGCACTATTCACATGCTGTAATACCCGCTTTTTGAAATATCCGACGTTGAAATAAGTAAGAGGTGAGTTAAAACGATACATCATAATGCCATCCACAGGTTTGATATCACTATGTTGATGGATGGAACGAACCATGCCTTGCTCATTTACGCCCAGCAACTGATCCGAAGGTCGAAAAACTATCAGTAAAAATTGAAATAGTCCCAACAAAACAGCAAAACCGACACCACCGATCACACCTACCAACAAGACAGCAATCAATGTGAAAATTGACAGTGTAAAAGCCTGACGATTACGTTTTCGATAAGACCAAATACTCTTGAAACTCAATAACGACCACGAGGAAAAGATTAAGACAATACCCAGTGATGACAGAGGGATATATGCCAGAAACTCCGTCATAAACAGCAATACCAGCAAGATAGTACAAGCAGCAATCACAGACACCATTTGCGTTTTACCACCTAATGCATCGTTGACAGCAGTACGACTACCGGCAGCACTGACAGCAAAACCTTGTGATAATGATGCAGCGATATTGGCAATCCCCAGTGCCCTGAGTTCTAAATCTGCATCAACTTGATAGCCATTTTTACTGGCAAAACTACGAGCGGTCATCATAAAGCTGACGAAGCTAATCACTGCTAAGTTAATGGAAGGAACAACCAAGTCACGGATTTCGCTAAGTTTAAATTCAGGCATTGGTACAACAGGCAAACCGCTGCCCATATTACCGACAATCTGGATCTCGTATTTACTGAGTTCAAATTGCCAGCTGATATAAGTCAATACGATCATTGCTACCAATGGTGCAGGCCAGCTTGAGCGAAGGAAACGCACACTGAGTAACACCAATAGCGTCATTACTGACATTCCCACCGTCGGCCAGTGAGATTTTAATAATGCATGAGGAAACGCAATCAATCGTTCGATCAATTCCTCAGGCAAGCCATACAGTCCAAAAACTTTAGCAAGTTGATCAGCAATAATAGTAATCGCAACACCGTTGATAAAGCCTTTTAAAATGGGACGAGATAGAAAATCAGCAAAAGCACCCAGTCGGAAATGACTGGCCAAAATGCACCAAAATCCTGTCATTAACGTCATAATTATAGCGAGCTGCCAACGGACATGCTCATTTCCATTCGCTAATGGTATAACAGTTGCAGCAATAACTGCGCAAGTTGCTGCATCAGGCCCTACAATTAACTGCCGGGAAGTACCAAACAAAGCATAAGCGAACATGGGTAAAATACAGGCATATAAGCCAATAATGGCACTAATCCCCATTAATTCAGCATAAGCAATTGCAACAGGTAGTGCGACCGCAGCTACGGAAAGGCCCGCTCGCATATCATAACTAAAATAGTCTCTACGATAATGACAGATTCTTTTTAAGCCCGGCATCCAGCGATTCAATCTTTCCCACAACATGGCCTTTACGTCCCTTCGTGAAAATGGAGCTGATTATAATGCGTTGTTAAATGGAAACTCACAAGTTTCTCGCCCACGCACAGTTTTTTGCTCATTGTGATAAAATTACACAAAACAGATGAAAAATGTTTTTTACCTGATAAATAAACCATTTCATTGAGATCTGATACACTCTGGCACAAATTCAAAAACATGCCATTATTGACTTCACAATGGATTCAACTTATGAAACAACTCTTAGACTTTTTCCCACTGGTCGTTTTTTTCATCGTCTACAAAATGTATGACATTTTTTATGCATCTGGTGCCTTGATTGCCGCAACAGGATTAACCCTTGTCATCAGTTACCTCATTTATCGTAAAGTTGAAAAATTCTCCTTAATTACATTTGCTATGGTTGCTGTCTTTGGCACATTAACGCTAGCCTTCCACAGTGATCTATTCATTAAATGGAAAGTAACTGTAATTTACGGCATTTTTGCTCTGACTCTGTTTATCAGCCAGTGGATTATGAAAAAGCCACTGATTCAACGCATGTTAGGCAAAGAATTAAAATTACCTGATTTTGTCTGGAACAAACTGAACATAGCTTGGGCTGTCTTTTTTCTTGCCTGCGCACTCGCGAATATTTATGTCGCTTTCTGGCTACCTCAAAATGTTTGGGTAAACTTTAAAGTGTTCGGGTTAACGGCATTGACACTGGTCTTTACAGTATTGAGTGTGGTATATATCTACCGTCATCTGCCTCGCGAACAAAAATAATGTAATGACCCTCATATGGATACCTGCCGATGCAGAGGCAGGTATTGTTATATTCACCAAATAAAGCAAGTTTTCTAATGACACAACAACAATGCTTACCAAACGGAGAACTGGTTCTCCGTACACTGGCCATGCCTGCTGATACTAATGCCAATGGGGATATTTTCGGTGGCTGGCTGATGTCTCAAATGGATATTGGCGGCGCAATTCTGGCAAAAGAGATTGCACTGGGACGCGTAGTAACTGTTAGCGTAAATGGCATCAGTTTTCTGAAACCAGTTGCGGTAGGTGACGTCGTATGCTGTTATGCCCGTTGCCTCAAAACGGGAAATTCATCTATCACCATCCATATTGAGGTTTGGGTGAAAAAAGTGGCTTCCGAGCCAGTTGGTCAGCGTTATCGTGCAACAGAGGCTGTTTTCACATATGTTGCTGTTAATGAAAATAATAATTCCCGATCTTTGCCTGAAGATAAAAGACACTTCAAATTGGAAAGCAGTGATTCCGAATAATGACTCATTAAGAAAGTAACTAATTTGTAAATTGAATAATTGTTAATAATCAGCTGGTAATTAAAAACATCATTCTCTTGGCATTCATAAGACATGCACAACAACGCCGGTAAAAACCGGCGTTGTTAATGTGATAGGCAATTTTAAAACATTTCATTTATCCCTATATCCGCCTCTTTCAAGCAGTTGCTTGTGTTAACTACCTATATGTGAAATTAAGAGGGATATAGCAATAAACGTAATCAATTTGTAGTAACATTATTCACTTTTGCCAATTCTTCATTGCGTAGCTCTTTACGAAGAATTTTACCCACATTGGATTTTGGTAACTCATCGCGAAATTCAATGAGTTTCGGCACTTTATATCCTGTCAGGTAACGACGGCAATGTGTCTTAAGTTCATCCTCTGTCAGGCTGGGATCTTTACGAACCACAAATACTTTGACCGTCTCTCCTGAGTTTTCACTCGGAACGCCCACGGCTGCCGACTCTAACACTTTAGGATGGGAAGAAACAATATCTTCTACTTCATTTGGATAGACATTAAATCCGGAAACAAGAATCATGTCTTTTTTCCGATCAACAATATGGAAAAAACCTTTTTCATCTATGTTGGCAATGTCCCCAGTTGCTAACCAGCCGTCTTTCAGCACTTCGTCCGTTGCATCATGGCGGTTCCAGTAACCTTTCATTACCTGTGGCCCACGTACCCACATTTCACCTGCTTCGCCCAGTGAAACTTCATTATCATCACTTCCTACCAGCTTAATTTCTGTTGAAGCAACGGGGAAGCCAATACTGCCACTGTAATAAGACAAGTTATGTGGATTAGCTGCAACCAGAGGAGAACATTCTGTCAGCCCATAACCTTCCAGTAAATGGCAACCCGTCAGGTTTTGCCATTTTTCGGCCACCACTCTTTGCACAGCCATGCCGCCGCCAACAGATAAACGTAATGAGGAGAAGTCCAGTTTCAGGAATTCTGGATTATTCAGCCAGGCATTGAATAATGTGTTAACACCCGATAACGCAGTAAAGCGATAACGAGATAGTTCCTTGACCGTGCCGCTTACATCGCGAGGATTGGTAATCAACAGATTTTGACCGCCCAACTCAATGAAGAACAAGCAGTTTATTGTCAAAGCAAAGATATGGTACAACGGCAATGCAGTTACCACTAACTCTTGCCCATGCCTCAACAACGGAGAATAACTGGCTTTGGCCTGTTCGAGGTTTGCCAGCATATTACGGTGAGTCAGCATTGCACCTTTGGCTACGCCTGTAGTTCCGCCCGTATATTGCAGGAAAGCCAGATCCTCGCCTTTCACATCCGGTTTAACATATTGCATACGATAGCCTTTTTGCATCGCACTACGGAACGAAATGGCATCCGGTAAGTGATACTTAGGCACGAGCCGTTTGACGTATTTAACGACAAAATCAACAAGAGTTCCTTTGGGGCGGGAAAGTTGGTCACCCATGCGGGTTAAAATAACGTGCTTGACCTGCGTGTTGAAGACAATCTTTTCTAAGGTATGTGCGAAGTTAGAAACGATAACAATAGCAGATGTCTCACTGTCATTAAGCTGATGTTCCAATTCACGTGGGGTATAGAGTGGGTTAACATTTACAACAATCATGCCTGCACGCAGAATGCCAAATAATGCCACGGGGTATTGCAGTAAATTTGGCATCATTAATGCCACGCGATCCCCTTTTTTCAACCCCAATCCATTCTGTAAATAGGCAGCAAACGCGCGGCTACGCTCTTCCAATTTACGGAAAGTCATTACCTCGCCCATATTGATAAATGCGACTTGATCGGCATAACCCGCCACAGCATTTTCAAACATTTCAATCAACGACGAATAACGATCGGGATCGATCTCTACCGGAACATCTGCCGGATAATGTTTTAGCCAGACTTTTTCCAAGTTGAATACTCCTGAAATCTAATTGCGATGTAATCACTGACCATAAAACAAACTAGATCTGTATATTTAACAAATTATTAACTCAGCGTACCAGTTTGAAAAGAAACAATGTTCAGGTTGGCGATACACATCACTAATTTAATACAATCAATTACTGCAAAAAATAAGGCGGCTTTTGCCGCCTGAATGTTTTTTGTTATTTATCAATAAATTAGTCAAATTATTAACACTTGGATTTATAATCCATTGATTATACACTGATTTGCTAATTTTTGACTTAAAGTCTTCCATTATTCCTAATGGTTATAAACAGAATACTCCAATAAAAGATAATTATTGAGAATAGAATTTATAATAGGGTTTAGCTTATAAGATAGACTTATAAAAGATAGGGGTATTCATGCCGTTTTTATCAACTTTGATTGGAAATATGACTTTCTTAAAATTAAAAAAATTATTCAGTTAAAATCGTTTCAACTGACACAGGTTGAAATGGCGAATAATCGCGCCAAAATGGAGCGTAAGGATTGCCATAATAACCCCATGGATCAGTGCTCATCGCAGAAGGAAAAATCATTCTCTGAGATTCATGCCAGCGTTTCACTCCCGTGACATTCACTGCAACATAATTATACGAACTATTACCTACTTTTCCTTTTTCAAGACCGGTAATCAAACCTACAACAGTCACATAATGATCTTTAAAATCACTGGGTTCTAAAAAAGTATTCACATAGGCATAAACTCGCCCCAGAGAAGGTGTATCCAAACGTGGGGCGGCATTACCTGCCAGTGGCATGGTAGATATTTCCAATCGAGTCTGGTCTTTTTCATTTAAGACATTAAGTACTTTCCCACCAAAACGCCCTTCATGCCCAATGTATAATTCAGGTGCATTTTTGACAGAAAGCAGATTTTCCACCGGCGTTTTGGTTGTACCTTTAATAACGTCAGGAACAGATACACAGCCCGAGAGTACTAAAGTTCCCAACAATACCGCCGCTTGCAGTATGCCTCGATAGTATGTTGTATTGAGCATAAATTCTCCAACCCAGAAAAACCTTGTTAAGCCAACTATAAACCCAGTTAACCGCCCTCTCGCTCTCTATACTCATGGACACCGCTTTCTGCCACAAGTTGCATGAATTTTATTTCACCAGACAGAATTTCTTAACGGCCCGGCAATTTTTTCCATGTAACTTCATTACGTAGATAAACAGGCTCAGCATGTTCAACCGCTGTCGATTCTCCCGCTTTCCACATCTGAACCGCCAGTGGCAGCATATCTTCTGCATGAGGTAAAGTGATATCACTTGCTATCAGTGTTAAGTGACTGTGCAATAATTGAGGGTAAGCTTCCCACCCTGTCCCCGCAATCATCCACTCCCCTGACAAAGCGTTCATGACCTCCTGCACCTGTTCAGGTTTCAAAACTGCTTCTGTTTCATCACCTTGCCATTCACCTTGCGAATTACGGGTATATTGCCCCCAGTAGACTTCACCCATCCGGGCATCAATGGCAACCAGAACGTTTGTTGCCCCTTTTAAACGAAAAGCCCCTTGAGCCATCGTTTTCAGAGAAGAAACACCAATCAGCGGTAATTCAGCACCCAATGCCAGACCTTGTGCGATACCAACACCAATCCGTACACCGGTAAAACTCCCCGGCCCACGCCCAAACGCTAATACATCCAATTGTTGCAGACTCACATCACCTTTCGATAATACGTCTTGAACCATCGGTAAAATACGTTGAGTGTGTTCTCGTGGGGAAATTTCAAACTGTGCCTCAACAGCACCTTCATTCCAAAGTGCAACAGAACAGGCTTCAGTTGCAGTATCAATAGCTAAAATCCGCGTGGACATGCCTTAACTCCGGCAAGAATAGAATTCAAAACAAGGGGCTATACTACCATAGCCCCAACACCATCGCTCCGACAATTTTACTCCGAACAATTTTACACCAGACAATTTTACCCTGACTGTCATGGACGTGATTTCAGAAACGCTATCGCTTTTGATAAATCACGGGTACGGGGAGCAGGAGGCAGACTATTCAGAAAAACTTCACCGTATGGACGCATCACTAACCGATTATCACAAATGACCACAACACCATAATCGTCAATATCACGAATCAGCCGTCCAACACCCTGTTTCAAATCAATCACCGCATCGGGAAGTTGAACTTCATTAAAGGCATCTCCCCCCTTAAGTTGACAATCCTCGATACGCGCCTTAAGCAATGGATCATCCGGCGCAGTAAACGGCAATTTATCAATAATAACGCAGGATAACGCATCTCCACGGACATCTACCCCTTCCCAAAAACTGCCTGTCGCCACCAGCAAGGCATTACCCGCAGAGATAAATTGTGTCAGCAATTGTGTCTTGCTCGTCTCACCCTGCACCAATACTGGCAATGTCATGCTGGCACGAAACTCTTCTGCCAAACTGCGCATCATTTGATGAGAAGTACAGAGGAAAAAACAACGTCCTTTATTACTTTCAATCAATGGCTTCAACATACGAGCCAACCATTTTGCGCCGCCATTCTGATTCGGTGATGGTAAATGACGTGGAACACACAATAACATTTGACGTTGATAATCAAATGGACTGGGCAAGAGCAATGTTTGTGCTTGTTTCAGTCCCAAACGTTCGGTGAAATGGCTTAGTTGTTCATTGACCGACAATGTTGCCGAGGTAAAAATCCAACAACCCGATTGTTCCTGAAGCATCTCGCTGAATTTGTCAGAGACAGATAACGGTGTCAGTGCCAGCAAAAAGTGCCGTCCATAACTTTCGAACCAATAGCTGTAATTGGGTATGCTGACATTAATCAGACGCTTAAGACGATTGCGGTAAACCGTTGCTCGCTCAAAAGCCGCATCCAGCATGGCTGAACGCCCCAAAGAAAGCTTCATCACGTCATAACAAAGTTCAAGAGCATCATCCAACCGTACTAACGCCCGCTGAACTTGTTGCTGCCGCAAGGCTTCGCGGAGATTGCCCCGATAGCTGTTTTCACCCAATGACAAACGAAAATCTTGTGCGCTTTGGCTAAGGCGATCTGCACTTTTTTGTAATTGTGCCTGATCGCGCACTTCAATACGGTAAGCCATGATGATATCACGCGATAAATCCATCAATTGGCGGCTACTTAACTGCTGACCAAAGTATTGGCTGGCAATATCGGGAATTTGGTGAGCCTCATCAAAAATCACGACATCAGCCTGCGGGATTAATTCACCGAATCCGGTATCTTTAACCACCATATCAGCCATAAAAAGATGATGGTTAACTATCACGATATCTGCTTCCATCGCTTTTCTGCGGGCTTTCAGAACAAAACATTCCTTATAGCGAGAGCAATCACTACCAAGACAATTGTCATTGGTACTTGTGACCAGCGGCCAGACAGTGCTGTCTTCCGCCACTTGATGACAACTGCTGGTATCGCCATCTTCTGTATGGGCTGACCAATGCCTCAATTTAATGACTTCCGCCAATATTTCAGCTTCCATCTGGGAATTGCCGATCGACTGTTGTTCGAGGCGTTCAAGGCATAAATAATTTGAACGCCCTTTTAATAGCGCCAGATCGCCTGTAAAACCTAAAGCACCAACGATGGTAGGAAGATCTCGATTGTATAGCTGATCCTGCAACGCTTTGGAACCAGTAGAAATGATGACTTTTTTACCGGAACGTAAAGCCGGCACCAGATAAGCAAATGTTTTACCGGTTCCTGTTCCTGCTTCCACGACCAATTGCTGCTGTTTTTTGATCGCAACAGTAATAGCCGAAGACATTTCCCGCTGAGCATCACGTGGCTTAAAACCCGGTATGGCTTTGGCAAGTATGCCATTTTTCGCAAAATCGTCTGACACGAACTGTCTCTTTCAATAAATTGTGGCAGAATTATGCCAATACTGAGTTGTAATAACCACCCAATTCAGCAAAAAACTGTATAAATTAACAGGAGATTTAATGACTATTACACGCATCGATCCAGATACTCGTTGGTCAGAAGCGGTCGTTCACAATGACACTATCTATTATACCAGCGTGCCAGAAAAGCTGGATGGCGATATTACAGAGCAAACCGCCGATACTCTGGCTACCATTGATACTCTGTTACATCGTCTTGGCTCAGACAAGAGCAAGATTTTAGATGCTACGATTTTTTTGGCGGACAAGGCTGATTTTGCAGGTATGAATGCTGCTTGGGATGCATGGGTTGTTGCGGGGAACGCTCCCGTTCGTTGCACTGTCCAAGCCGCCTTGATGAATCCTAAATATAAAGTAGAAATTAAAATTATCGCCGCTTTATAAGCTTACTCATCAAAAAAACATGGCATTGAACGACTTATTGCCCGTTCAATGCCATTTTGGAAATGAATGTATAAAATGAAGTTTAAGGTATGGAACGTAAAAATTAAGCCATCTTAATCATAATCATACCGATCAATAGCAGTACAATACCGCCCCATCCCTTAAAATTCAGTCGTTGATTAAACATGATCCAACCTGCTGCTACTGTAGCAATAATGCCAAACGCTCCCCATAAAGCATAAGCAATGGAAAGTTCAATCCCTTTTACTGCCTGAGCCAACGAACTGAATGCGCCCAAAACAGCAATCAGGGATAAAATACCGATCCAGAAGCGCTGAAAACCATTGGATAATTTCAATAAAATATTTGCCGCAATTTCCAAAACAACAGCCAGAACCAAGAATGCACCGTGCCACCATTCAAATTGGGTTAGCATATCATGCCTCCTTGACTTGCTTGTTTAAAACATTATTTGATGAAGTTGATGTATTGTTTGAAGCATGGTCCTGGGCTTTTTTTGACCCTATCTTGATCAAAGCAATTCCTGCTATCAATAATGTCAATCCACCAATTTTCATCAATGACAGTGATTCGTTGAACCACAGTACACTAAAAGCAGTAATAAACAGGATCCCGATACCTTCCCATAATGCATAAGCCACACCTAATGCCACTTTTTTTACAGCAATTGCCAGCAAAATATAAGAAGTAGTGATCATGGTGTACATCACAATCATGCCTGTAAAATCACCCGAAACGCTGGCTTGTTTCATTGACAGAGTGCCAATCACTTCTGCCACAATTGCCAGTGCAAGAAATATCCAATAAATCATTTTTTTCTCCTGAACATATTGATAAGCATGCCAAGATATCAAGCTATAAATGCCAACAAGATCGGCTGTAAATGCAACTACGCAATGTCAAAATCAACCTGACGTTTTAGCGAAATATTTTGGCAAAAGGGAAATGCCGGTGAAAAACCGGTTAACAGGAGAAGGCCCTAAAGGGCGCCGCACCAATAGTGCTCACTGGATAAAATAGTTGATAGGAAAAAAACGTGGGTACAACGTTGAACTTTTTTACTATGTTGAATGTTGACGCTTTTGGCGCTATTCATGATATTTTATTCTTTCATCACACGATGTTCACTGTGTGATATACTACGAACCCTCATATTGATAGTGTTAATGGGGATATTTCTACCATAGTTCAAAATAAAAAGCAACCTCTTGTATTTGCTTGTTATTTTTATTCATCACATTCTCCGCTATTCCAAAATAATCAAGCATGTGCCATCAAATACCGAGTTTAATTAACAGAACTAATATTTTTCTTTAGGGAATTCAGCCTATCTTACATCCAAGTAAATCAAACAACTTACTCCACTTTTAATAATAAAAGTGGAGTAACGCAAAATTCCATTATTCAGATATCAAATTTGGCATCTCGCTTGATAACATCGGATAAGATATTGACGCAATAGCATTGAGATCAAAATAACCAAAGGAAATACAACGTAATAACGGATCGGTATAAGTTTTTATGTGATATTTAAAATTAAATATTTTTGACAATTCATATCTTGACGAAAAAAAGAATAATGTCCACTTATACTAATTTTATTTTTTATAACAATAATCAGTTTTTGATGATTTTCATCATTTAATTCAAAAAGTAAACTTTCCTATATCAAATTTTATTATATTATTTTATGACGTAAATTCAAGTTGCCAAACATAGATTCATCACAGATGAATAATTTATTTTTGAATAGAGAGTTACTTTGAAATAATAAGTTAATAATGGTCAATAACATCATGTTTTTAATAAATAACAGCCGGTCTTAATGTCCGGCTGTTATTTTAATAAGTGGATTTAGTACAAATCAAATAACACACAAATTACTCAAACTCATTCCATGAACGCCCATCACGGGTAATCATGGCAATAGAAGCAACTGGCCCCCAAGTACCAGCTTGATAAGGCTTTGGTGGTTCGTTATCCGCAGCCCATGCTTCCATAATGGAATCCACCCATTTCCATGCTTCTTCCACTTCATCACGGCGAACAAACAGTGCCTGAATACCGCGCATCGCCTCCAACAGCAACCTTTCATAAGCATCAGCCAAGTGCGTCTGATTGAATGTTTCAGAGAAACTCAGATCCAGTTTGGTCGTTTGCAAACGATGTTTATGCTCCAGCCCCGGCGCTTTATTCAGCACTTCAATATCAATACCTTCATCTGGCTGCAAGCGGATCGTCAATTTATTCTGAGGTAATTTCTGGTAGGATTCGGCAAACAGATTCAGAGAAGGTTCTTTGAAATAAACAACAACTTCAGAACACTTAGCTGGCAAACGTTTCCCTGTTCTCAAGTAGAAAGGCACACCAGACCAACGCCAGTCATCAATATCAACACGAATCGATACAAACGTTTCTGTTTTGCTGGCTTTATTTGCTCCTTCTTCTTCCAGATAACCAGGAACTTTCTTGCCATGCACAAAACCCGCCGTATATTGTCCGCGAACGGTTTTTTCCCGCACATTGGTGTGATCAATTCGACGCAATGATCGCAGCACTTTTACTTTCTCATCACGAATACGATCAGCTGTTAGGTCAGCCGGTGGCGACATGGCAATCATGGTCAGGATTTGCAGAAGATGGTTTTGGATCATATCCCGCATCTGCCCTGCCTGGTCGAAATAGCCCCAACGGCCTTCAATACCAACTTCTTCAGCAACGGTGATTTGCACATGATCAATCGTGTGATGATCCCAGTTATTGACAAAAAGTGAGTTGGCAAAGCGCAATGCCAACAAATTCAGCACGGTTTCTTTACCCAAATAATGGTCAATGCGGTAGATTTGGCTTTCATTGAAATATTTTGCAACTTCATCATTAATCGCTCGGGAAGAAGCAAGATCCGTTCCCAATGGCTTTTCCATCACGACACGGTTCGGTTCCGCATTTAGTTTCGCTGCTCCCAGTCCATGACATACTGAACCAAACGTACTTGGTGGCATCGCAAAATAATGAATCGCAGGCAAGTTATCCTTATTAAGTATTTTTGCCAACTCGATGAAATGTTCTGTTTCATTTACATCCAAATTACAAAATTCCAGACGTGAACTGAGCTTCTTCCACAATTCTGGATCCAATTTCTCGGACATAAATGTAGCCAACGCTTCTTCAACGACTTTGATATAGGCTTTTTTATCCCAATCTGCGCGACCGACGCCGATAATTCGGGTATCAGGATGGATATAACCCGCTTTTTCTAACTGATAAAGGGAAGGCATTAATTTCCGGCGTGCTAAGTCTCCTTTCGCCCCAAAAATTACCAAATTACAAGCCTGAGCTGTAGACATCACCGCCATGTTGCATCTCCTCAATTACGGGATATTGTAATTTTTTTACAGAATCTGTGGGTAATGTACTCCTTTGGTTATATGCAGTAAACACTGATTATTCATGTCTTCTTTCGTATTTCACATTGCTGCTGTATTGGTTACAATGTGAACTTTTTGAATACAGGCTATTAAATAATCTTATACCCGTTTTCTATACGCTGTTTTCACATTCATATTAGTGCTATATTCACTAATAATATGGTCAGAATTTATACCGAACAGTAACTATCAACTGAAAATTTACAACGATTAAGAAGTAATCTTACCAAGTTGAAAGTTAGATACCTGTCATATTTTCATGAAAAATCTCAAGTTATCCGATTGTTCCCACTGCCAGCTTTCCATAACAAGTAGTATATTTTCATGAAAATGACATAGATTTCTCCTGTTAATGAAATCGCTAAAACCGAGGTTGAACTGCGTTTTATGAACACACTGGAACGGCTCCAAAATAGTCTTGATGTTTTGAGTAAGTCAGAAAAAAAGGTTGCGCAGGTCATTCTTGCTTCACCACAAACTGCCATCCATTCAAGTATTGCCATCCTGGCTAAAATGGCGAATGTGAGTGAACCAACGGTTAATCGTTTTTGTCGACGCCTCGATACCAAAGGTTTTCCCGATTTTAAATTACATCTGGCACAGAGCCTTGCCAATGGTACACCTTATGTGAACCGCAATGTAGAGGAAAGTGACAGCGTCACCTCTTATACAAACAAAATTTTCGAATCAGTTATGGCGAATCTGGAAACGGTCAAAAATAATCTGGATATTGCAGCAGTTAACCGTGCCGTCGACCTTCTGACACAAGCCAGAAAGCTCTCTTTTTTCGGTTTGGGAGCCTCAGCGGCTGTGGCCCATGATGCCATGAACAAATTTTTTCGCTTTAATATTCCGGTTACCTATTTTGATGATATTGTGATGCAACGCATGAGCTGCATTAACAGTACCGAAGGCGATGTTGTCGTATTGATATCCCATACAGGAAGAACAAAAAGCCTCGTAGAAATTGCCAAATTGGCCCGCGAAAATGATGCAACCGTAATCGCCATTACCTCAACAGGTTCCCCATTAGCGCAGGAAGCTACCCTTTCCATTTTGCTGGATGTTCCTGAAGATACGGATATTTATATGCCGATGGTTTCAAGAATTGCTCAATTAACCATCATTGATGTACTGGCAACCGGTTTCACACTGCGCCGAGGCTCAAAATTCAGGGATAACTTGAAGAGGGTCAAAGAAGCGTTGCGTAATTCACGGTTTGATAAGCATGAATCATAAACCAGAAAATAGACTGTGTTTTTGTTCACTATTTATCAACTCTCCAGACTGATAGCATATGTAGACTTTTCCCTATCTGCATATTTGCAGCATGGGGTTAATACTCAACGAATAAAATGGTTATTCTAAAGTAATTAAAAATTCATATACCCAATGGATTTCGGGTTATAGCATAACGGCAAGAAAACGTATCCCTGAAAACATAGATAACTATGTGACCAGAGTGAGTGAACTCAGTCAATAAAGCTGCAACTTGAAAAACGCAAGGTATATATACTTCACAGGTCAACGGAGTAATACATGTCCAGACGGCTCAGAAGAACAAAAATCGTCACTACACTCGGCCCAGCTACAGATCGTGACAATAATCTAGAAAAAGTTATCAGCGCGGGAGCCAACGTCGTCCGCCTTAATTTCTCTCATGGCACTGCGGAAGATCATGTCCAACGTGCGAATAAAGTGCGCGAAATTGCCGCCCGTTTAGGCTGCCACGTTGCTATCCTTGGTGATCTTCAAGGGCCAAAAATACGCGTATCCACGTTTAAGGAAGGAAAAATTTTCCTGAATATTGGGGATAAATTCCTGCTGGATGCCAATTTGGGTAAGGGAGAAGGAAATAAAGAAAAAGTCGGTATTGACTACAAAGGTCTACCGTCTGATGTAACGGCCGGTGATATCCTGCTATTGGATGATGGGCGCGTTCAATTGAAAGTCCTGAAAGTTCAGGGCATGCAAGTCTTCACAGAAGTAACCGTTGGAGGTCCACTTTCCAATAATAAAGGCATCAATAAACTGGGTGGTGGATTATCAGCCGAAGCACTGACCGAAAAAGATAAAGAAGATATCATTACAGCCGCCAAAATTGGTGTTGATTATCTTGCTGTTTCTTTCCCTCGTTCAGGTGAAGATTTGAATTACGCCCGTCGTCTTGCACGAGATGCAGGCTGTGAAACCCAAATCGTCGCAAAAGTTGAGCGAGCGGAAGCCGTCAGCAGTGACGAAATTATTGACGAAATCATTCTGGCGTCTGATGTTGTCATGGTTGCCCGTGGTGATCTTGGTGTTGAAATCGGCGACCCTGAACTGGTTGGTGTACAGAAAAAACTGATTCGTCGTGCCCGCCAATTGAATCGTGTCGTGATTACTGCCACACAAATGATGGAGTCAATGATCACCAACCCAATGCCGACACGTGCTGAAGTCATGGATGTTGCTAATGCGGTACTGGATGGTACGGATGCGGTTATGCTTTCTGCCGAAACTGCGGCGGGTCAATACCCAGCGGAAACCGTTGCCGCTATGGCAAAAGTCTGTATCGGGGCGGAAAAAATGCCGGGCATCAATGTTTCCAAACATCGCTTGGATATTACATTTGATAGCATTGAAGAAGCGATTTCAATGTCTACCATGTATGCAGCCAATCACTTAAAAGGCGTCAAAGCAATTATTGCCATGACCGAATCTGGTCGCACGGCTCGCATGATGTCTCGTATTAGTTCTGGCTTGCCCATCTTTTCTATGTCACGCCATGAATCGACCTTAAACCGTACCGCACTTTATCGTGGTGTAACACCCGTCTATTGTAGCTTACACACTGATGGGATCGCTGCGGTAAGCGAAGCTATTAACCGTCTGCGTGATAAAGGCGACCTCACCACCGGAGATTTAGTGCTGGTGACTCAGGGCGATCAGATGAGAACAGTTGGCAGTACCAATACCTGCCGCATACTTGAAGTTGAATAATAATCAGTTGAATAATAAATAGTTGAATTATTCATAAAAACAGATGATAAGGGGCAGTACACTGCCGCTTATCATAATTAATCGGAAGGCTGGAAATTTATTCAAGAATCAAAGTTCTTTCCTTTTATAAGGCTCAATATCTCCTTCTTTCCGCGTCTTGAGCAATTTTAAGATCCAAGTATATTGTTCAGGATTAGGCTTAACTAATTCTTCTAATTCCTCATTCATGCGACGAGCAATATAAGCATCATCCTGTCCTGCAATATCGTCCATTGGTGGACGGATATAAATATCCAACTGATGGGTTTCGTAATTATAAACCGGAAATAACGGAATAACGGCTGCACGGCAAACTTTCATCAAACGCCCAAGTGCTGGCAGTGTTGCTTTATAAGTGGCAAAAAAATCAACAAATTCACTATGTTCTTCACCATGATCCTGATCGGGCAAATAATACCCCCAAAAACCTTCACGTACCGATGCAATAAAGGGCTTAATTCCTGCATCACGAGAATGCAAACGTCCACCAAAATGCTGACGCGCTTTATTCCACAAATAATCAGCTACAGGATTGCTCTGATGATTAAACATACCTGATATTTTGTAACCACGAGCTGACAAAAGCATGGCAGGAATATCAATTGACCATCCGTGAGGAACCATTAGGATGACATTTTTCCCTTGTGCTTGTAATTTATGAAAAATTTCCTCACCGTGCCACTGAGTACGCTTCAACGTTTCTTCAGCGCCTTTTAGGCAAAGCTCAGCCAGCATAACAAATGACTGAGGCGCACTAGCAAACATTCTATCAATCAAGTCTTCGCGCTGTTGTTCCGTTAACTCAGGAAAACAGTAAATTAGATTGATTTTCGCCCTGCGACGAGCGCTTTTCGCTTTTTTACCCGCCCAAACACCTATCTTGGCTAACAATGGATCACGCCATTTGGCTGGAATATAAGCCAATCCGGCCAATATTCCTACACCAGCCCAAAGCCCCCAATAACGAGGATGCAAATAAGATCGATGAAACCGAGGGACATATCCCAATTTACTATCTGTATCTTTTTCTCTATTCATGAGCTAACTCTGATGATTCCAACACTCGATTTCAAGGCACAAGTTTACAACAAAAAATAATATAAAAGCGGATGATAGCAATCATCCGCTTTTATGTCTGTCAATAATCTGAAGCAGGAGCAGGAGCACTTAATCCGGTAACAACTTAATCTAGCAACAGTTGAGGTTCAATCTCCTTAACCATCGCTACATATTCTGTACGCTCTTTGCCACTTAGCCCGCCAGAACGCGGTAATTTTGCGGTGAGCGGGTTAACCGGTCGCTGATTATCCCAGAATTCAAAGTGCAAATGTGGGCCTGTTGAACGTCCTGTACTCCCTGATAGCGCAATGCGTTCACCCCGTTTCACTTTCTGACCCGGTTTTACCAATAATTTCCGCAAGTGCATGTATCGAGTGGTATATTGACGACCATGTCGAATGGCGATGAAATTACCCGCTGCACCATCAAATTTGGATACAATGACTTCACCATCACCAACCGCCAGAACAGGCGTTCCTACAGGCATAGCGAAATCAACCCCTCTGTGTGCAGTAACTCTGCCGGTGACCGGATTTAACCGATGTGGATTGAAAGAAGAAGACACTCTGAATTGTTTAGTTGTAGGAAAACGCAAGAAACCACGTTCCAGACCGGAAGCATTGCTATCATAAAAACGGCCATCATTGGCACGGAAAGCATAGTAATCATTGCCTCCGCTCTGTAAACGAACACCTAACAACTGGCTCTGTTCACTTTCTCCATCAAGCATTTCACGGGACATCAGCACAGAAAAACGATCGCCTTTACGTAATTTACGGAAATCTATCTGCCATTGCAGCGCTTTTGTCACTTCTCTGGCTTCACTGCTGGTTAATCCAGCGGTCAGGGCACTACCATTAAAACTACCATCGACTGTGCCTGTAATAACTTTATTTTTCCATTCCCCTTTCTGGAATTCTTGTATTTCTCGGAAATCATTTCCTTCGCGGGTATAAGTACGAATTTCACGACGCGAAATATCCCACGTCAATGTTTTTAAATTACCGTTATCGTCAGTAGTCCACGATAATGATTGACCAATACCTAAATTACGCAACGCGCTATATTGATTTGCCAGCAAAGCAATATCGGAGGAGTTAATGCCAAACTGATTTAAAATCGAACTCAGGCTATCCCCATTGGAAACGACATACTTATGCGGAACATTTGCTGCTGCATCAGAACTGCCATCTTCATCGCCAATGCCTTCATTGGGAAGTTGTTCATTATCATCCCCTGCTACATCATCTGTCGCATCTGGATATGCTACTTCTGGAACACTATCGGAAGTATTGAGAATAATGTTGCCTGTCCGTTCTGCTCGTTCATGGTAAATAACCGGCCGCCATATCGCTATAGCTAAAGTGACCAGCGTTAAGGACCCAAGCATGATCTTATGTGGTTTCGGCAGGTTGTTGTATACCAGAACGATAGTTTTAGCTATCTGCTGCACTAATAAAATTCCTTATTGTACTAATTCAGGCAACTCGCATATTGTTGTGACAGCTGAGTTATAAATTTCATGTAGCTATCTTTGTCCAATGCAATGCCACTCCCTAAAGGGTCAAGTATCCCGATGCGTACATCTGTGCCTTTTGCTACGGCATGAATAACGGCTGGCCTGAATTGAGGTTCAGCAAAAATACATCTCGCTTTCTGCCCAACCAATTGTGTTCGTATATAGTGTAATCTCTGGGCACCGGGTTGTATTTCAGGATTAACAGTGAAAACACCCAATGGGGCCAGTTGGTAGTGTTTTTCAAAATAACTATATGCATCATGAAAAACAAAATAACCCTGTTTTCTTATGGGTTTTAAAATATTAACAATATTCTTATCAGTTTGTGCAAGCTGTCCATTGAATTTACGTAGGTTTACTTCTAATCGCTGTTTTTGTTGAGGATATTGTTCAATAAGCTGATTATATATTGCCTGAGCGACTTTCTTCGCAATCTCTGGAGAAAGCCAAATATGCATATTATATTCGCCGTGATGATGATGTTCATGATCTGTATCATGTTTATGATTATGTAATTCACCGCCTAAATAATTAGCATCTTCATTATTCTTCAGCAACAGTGGTTTGATGGTTGATAATTCAGCCAGTGCCAGTTGTTTTTTCCGTTCAATTTTAGCTATCGGTTTCGCCAAAAAAGTTTCCATATCTGGACCAATCCAGACAACCAAATCAGCCTGATTAATTTTTTGTACATCCAGAGGCCGTAACGCATAATCATGTGGAGAAGCGCCATTGGGCAAAAGTACCTGAGTATTTGTTACACCATCAGCAATGGCGGCAGCAATAAAACCCAATGGACGAATAGATGTAACGACATCTGCCTGCGCAGCGCCATTCATCCCTGCTACCAATGCAGTAGCTAGCGCGATTTTACGAAAAAATTTATGCGCGTATTTCTGTGGCTTGTGTAACATAATATGAATATTCCATGCAAAAAAAACAATTGTGTTATATTATAACATCTCAATGATTCTGCAAGATTCTTTTAACACGTTAACTATGATAACCCTAAAAAATATTACGGTTGAATTTGGTCACCGCAAGGTATTAAACAATATTTCATTTAATCTCAAGCAAGGTAAAATTCTGACCCTGATCGGCCCGAACGGAGCGGGGAAATCGACTCTGGTTCGTGTCGTTCTTGGTTTAATCCAAGCTACTTCGGGCACTATCGAAAAAAGCCCTGTGCTGAGAATTGGTTATGTTCCGCAGAAACTTAACCTTGATCCCACTCTGCCCATGACTGTTAAACGTTTCATGATGCTAAGACCCAACGTGAAATCAGCAGATATCATGCCAGTATTAAATCGGGTCAACGCTACCCACTTGCTGGAACAACCCATGCAAAAACTGTCAGGTGGAGAAACACAACGAGTGTTACTCGCCAGAGCCTTACTTAATCAACCTCAACTTTTGGTTCTTGATGAACCAACACAAGGTGTTGATGTCAATGGTCAACTGGCGCTTTACGATTTAATCAATCAAATCAGGACAGAACTTAATTGCGCTGTACTTATGGTATCCCATGATCTGCACTTAGTAATGGCGAAAACAGACGAAGTTTTATGCCTTAACCAACACATTTGCTGTTCTGGAACACCAGAAGTGGTGTCAATGCACCCAGAATTTATTGCAATGTTTGGACGTCATGGTGCAGAGCAACTGGCAGTTTACCGCCATCACCATAATCATCATCATGATCTTAAAGGGAAAATTATTTTGAAAAACGTTGGAGAATCACGTCGATGATTGAATTATTGCTTTCTGGCTGGCTAGCCGGTATTTTTTTAGCCATTGCCGCAGGACCTCTTGGTTCTTTTGTCGTTTGGCGCAGAATGTCCTATTTTGGCGATACGCTTGCACACGCATCACTACTTGGTGTCGCATTCGGTTTCTTACTGAATGTCAATCCATTTTATGCGGTTATTGCCGTTACACTCATTCTGGCGATTATTTTAGTTTGGCTGGAAAAACGCCCGCAATTGGCGGTTGATACATTATTGGGCATTCTGGCTCACAGTGCTCTATCGCTAGGTCTAGTCGTCGTTAGTTTTATGACCAATGTCAGAGTCGATATGATGGCTTACTTATTTGGCGATTTACTGTCTGTGACTTATGAAGATCTCTGGTTGATTGCGGTCGGTGTCGCAATTGTTGCTGGATTACTGATATGGCAATGGCGCGCTTTGCTATCAATGACAGTTAGCCAAGATCTGGCTTTTGTCGATGGCATTAAAATCCAACGCCTGCGTGTTCTCCTGATGTTAGTGACAGCGTTGACCATTGGGTTGGCGATGAAATTCGTCGGAGCATTAATTATCACTTCCCTGCTGATTATCCCTGCCGCTACTGCTCGCCGTTTCTCCCGCACACCGGAACAAATGGCATTTTTTGCAATTATTCTCGGTATGCTTTCTGTTACAGGAGGATTAACGTTATCGGCGTTTTATAACACTCCGGCAGGACCTTCTGTTGTGCTTTGTTCAGCAATATTATTTGCATTGAGTTTAACGTGTAAAGCAAGAAGCTGATATTTATCCTCATCACTTTTCATTTTACTGCTTTCATTTTACTGCTTTTTAACAGCTCAGATACGACTAACAAGGGTTACAATTTAATTAGTTGTAACCCTTTTATAATTTGGGAAGTAATTGGCTTACACATTTATCAAATTACACTTTCATAGATTATGATCCACTTTCCTTGCTTAATCCAAAATGTTGATAAGCATGATTGGTTGCAATTCTCCCCCGTGGTGTTCGCTGGATAAATCCTTGTTGAATCAGGAAAGGCTCCAGTACATCTTCGATAGTTTCTCGTTCTTCGCCAATCGCCGCTGCCAAGTTATCCAATCCAACAGGGCCACCCATAAATTTATCAATAATGGCCACCAGCAACTTACGATCCATATAATCAAACCCGGCTGAATCCACATTCAGCATATCAAGGGCCTGGGATGCAATAGTGTTATCCACCGAGCCATTGCCTTTCACCTGAGCAAAATCACGCACACGACGTAATAATCGATTAGTAATACGGGGAGTACCACGGGAACGCATCGCGATTTGCCTTGCACCATCATCTGAAATACTTAATCCCATATAGTGCGCGCTGCGGGAAACGATACTCTGCAAATCATCAACATTGTAAAATTCAAGGCGTTGTACGATACCGAATCGATCACGTAATGGCGAAGTTAAAGAACCCGCGCGAGTGGTTGCTCCAACCAAAGTGAATGGCGGGAGATCAATCTTGATTGATCGGGCAGCAGGCCCTTCGCCAATCATGATATCCAGTTGATAATCTTCCATTGCGGGATAAAGAATTTCTTCCACAACTGGTGATAAACGGTGAATTTCATCAATGAACAGCACATCATGCGGTTCCAGATTGGTAAGCATAGCCGCGAGATCCCCCGCTTTTTCCAATACTGGCCCCGATGTTGTTCGGAGATTAACCCCCATTTCATTTGCAACAATATTTGCCAGCGTGGTTTTACCCAATCCGGGAGGTCCAAAAATCAACAGGTGATCCAATGCATCACCACGTTGACGAGCTGCTTGAATAAAAATTTCCATCTGCTCACAAACATGAGGTTGACCAACATATTCAGACAGAAATTTCGGCCGAATAGCACGATCAACAGCTTCATCATCTTGCAGAACTTCGGCTGAAACCAGACGGTCAGCTTCAATCATCACTCAACTCCTGTGATTACAGAGCCGCACGAAGCGCTTCTCGAATAAGGGTTTCACAATCTGCGCCCGGTTTAGAGACTTTGCTCACCATCCGGCTGGCTTCCTGCGGTTTATATCCCAGAGAAACCAGTGCCGCTGATGCTTCAGCTTCAATATCGGCAGAGGAATTCGCTTGTTTGGTAGCAACAGGCAAATTAATATCACTACTTTGATTAAACAGATCGCCATTAAGCCCCTTAAAGCGATCTTTCATCTCAACAACGAGTCTTTCAGCCGTTTTTTTACCGACACCCGGTAATTTGACCAATGAAGCAATGGCTTCCTGTTCTATTGCTGTAACAAATTGCTGGGCAGACATACCGGAAAGGATCGCCAGAGCTAGTTTTGGTCCAACACCATTTACTTTAATCAGTTCACGAAAAAGTGCCCGCTCTTGTTTATCATTAAACCCATATAATAGCTGAGCATCTTCACGTACAATAAATTGCGTAAATAAAATGGCTTCCTGACCAATTTCAGGCAGTTCATAAAAACAGGTCATTGGCATATGAACTTCATAACCGACACCATTAGTTTCCAATAAAACCAACGGCGGCTGTTTTTCCAACACGGTTCCTCTCAAACGCCCTATCACTGTTTACCCCCTGAAAATAAAAATAAATCGCTCCGCTAGCTTATAGCACAAAAAAAACTGGACGTATATCCAGCATAACTATTTCAGGCGACCTCGAGTTAAATTTAACCGCACATCACCTACCCGGAGTAAATTTTGATTGAAATGACAATGCGTGATAGCAATAGCCAGAGCATCGGCGGCGTCAGCCTGCGGATTAGCAGATAATTTCAACATCGAACGTACCATGTGCTGTATCTGGCTTTTTTCCGCCGCCCCCGTACCGACCACAGTTTGTTTAACCTGACGGGCTGCATATTCAAATACAGGAATAGACTGGTTAGATGCAGCGACAATCGCCACACCACGCGCCTGCCCCAATTTCAAGGCGGAATCTGCATTCTTTGCCATGAAAACTTGCTCTATTGCAAAAGCATCGGGCTGAAATTGAGTGATGATTTCAGTCACTCCGGCATAGATCCTTTGCAAACGACTGGGTAAGTCATCTACTTTTGTTCGAATACAACCGCTACCGAGATAGATAAGTTGTCGTCCCTGCTGGCGGATAACGCCATACCCCGTGACTCTGGAGCCGGGGTCAATACCAAGAATAATCGCCATATCAAGCTATTCACCATATAGAGCTATTCACAAGATCGAATCATTCGCCTCTGCCCAAGTCAGTTCGCTTGTGATATGGGATAAAAACGTTAGAGAAAGTGCCCTGATATTAAGGAACACTTTCTCTACGCTGTAAATCCTAATGCTAATTACAGCAGTGCTGCAACCTCATCAGAGATTTCACCATTATGATAAACTTCTTGAACATCGTCAGAATCTTCAAGCATATCGATCAGACGAAGTAATTTAGGCGCAGTTTCTGCATCCAGTTCCGCTTTGGTGGAAGGGATCATAGAAACTTCTGCGGAATCTGCCTTGAAGCCCGCTGCGTCCAGTGCATCTTTAACATCACCAAATGTCTCTGGTGTAGTGTAGACGTCAATCGCCCCATCGTCATAAGTTTCAACATCGTCAGCACCTGCTTCCAACGCTGCTTCCATCACCGCATCTTCATCCAAACCCGGCGCGTAGGAAATAACCCCTTTCTTGGTAAATAGATAAGAAACAGAGCCATCAGTACCCAAGTTTCCACCCGTTTTGGTAAACGCGTGACGAACATCAGAAACAGTACGGTTACGGTTATCACTCAGGCACTCAACCATAACCGCTGTACCACCCGGGCCGTAACCTTCATAAATGATGGTTTCCATATTATCGGAATCGTCGTTGCCAACACCGCGGGCAATTGCACGATTCAAAGTGTCGCGAGTCATGTTGTTGGACAGCGCTTTATCGATGGCAGCTCGCAAACGTGGGTTAGAATCTGAATCGCCACCGCCCAATCGTGCAGCTGTTACCAATTCACGGATAATTTTAGTAAAAATCTTACCGCGTTTTGCATCCTGTGCAGCCTTGCGGTGTTTCGTATTGGCCCATTTACTATGACCTGCCATGAAAATATCTCCGATAAAACGTCTTGTAGACTAATAAACTAAATTACAAACTCTTCAATTGCTTGCCGATTGCTCCACGACTTTGTCAATTTAGCGGCTTCTTCCGCCGCCATCCATTGATAAGCCAGATGTTCAGTCAGCAAGATTTCTCGCTCCCCGGGTAACGCAAGAAAGAACCAATGCTCTTTATTCCGCGTTACTCCCGGAGCATATCGATGTCGTAAGTGTGAGAAAATCTCATAATAAAGACAGCGTTGACAATCCATCAGTTCAAGATTTTCATTGATAATATCAATACCTATCTCTTCCTGTACTTCGCGTAACGCCGCCTCCCACGGTTTTTCATCCTTTTCAAGGCTACCTGTTACAGATTGCCAGAATTCAGGATCGTCCCGTCGCTGTAACATCAGCACCCTTTTGCTGTCAAAGGCGTAAATCATAACCAGTACAGATTCAGGGCGCTTATAAGCCATTATTCGTTCTCTTTTTTAACCACTGAAATAGCCAGCTCTTCCAATGCTGCCGAATTCGCCTGACTTGGCGCATCAGTCATCAGACATGCTGCGGCCGTTGTTTTCGGGAAAGCAATCACGTCACGAATATTATCTGTATTGGTCAGCAGCATGACGAGGCGATCCAAACCGAAAGCCAGACCTGCATGCGGAGGCGCACCGTATTTCAGGGCGTTCAGCAAGAAGCCAAATTTCTCCTGCTGTTCCTGCTCATTGATACCCAAGATGCGGAATACAACCTGCTGCATTTCATTGCGATGGATACGAACGGAACCACCACCTACTTCATAGCCATTGATAACCATGTCGTAAGCATTCGCGATAGCTGCTTCTGGATTGCTTTCCAACTCAGACGCCGATAGATCGCACGGAGAAGTAAATGGATGGTGCATTGCAGTCAAACCACCGTCGCCGTTGTCTTCAAACATTGGGAAGTCAACAACCCAAAGTGGTTTCCAGCTTGCCAGATCCGTGATGCTCAAATCGCGGCCCAGTTTCAAACGCAGCGCGCCCATAGCATCAGTGACAATATTTTTCTTGTCAGCACCGAAGAATAAAATATCACCATCCTGCGCATTGGTACGGGACAACAGGCCTTCGATGACTTCTTCGGACAGGAATTTGGCAACCGGGCTTTGTACCCCTTCCAGGCCAGCAGCACGGTTGTTAACCTTCATCCATGCCAGCCCTTTCGCGCCATAAATGCCAACAAATTTACCGTACTCATCAATTTGCTTGCGGCTCAGTTCTGCGCCACCGGGAACACAAATTGTTGCTACACGGCCTTTTGGATTATTTGCCGGTTCTGCAAAAACAGAGAACTCCACGTCTTTAACCAGATCAGCAACATCCACCAACTCCAGAGGATTGCGCAGGTCTGGTTTATCTGAACCAAAGCGACGCATGGCTTCTTCAAATGTCATAATTGGGAAGTTACCCAAATCGACACCTTTTACATCCAGCCAGAGTTCACGGATCATTTTTTCCATGATTTCGCGAACTTGCTCAGCAGTCATAAACGAGGTTTCAACGTCAATCTGGGTGAATTCTGGCTGGCGATCTGCACGCAAATCTTCATCGCGGAAGCATTTTACAATCTGGTAATAACGGTCAAAGCCCGACATCATCAACAATTGTTTGAAAAGCTGAGGAGACTGCGGTAGTGCATAAAATTCGCCTTTATGAACACGGCTTGGCACTAAATAGTCACGCGCACCTTCTGGTGTTGCCTTAGTCAGCATTGGCGTTTCAACATCGATGAAACCCGCATCATCCATAAAACGACGCACAAAACCAGTGATTTTTGCACGAGTCTTCAAACGCTGAGACATCTCAGAACGACGCAGATCAAGATAGCGGTATTTCAGGCGTTGCTCTTCACTATTGTTCTGATTGCTATCCAGTGGCAATGGCTCTGAGCGGTTGAAAACCATCAGGCTTTCTGCGAAAACTTCAATTTCGCCCGTCGCCATGTCTTTATTGATTTGGTTATCAGGACGCGCACGCACAATCCCTGTAATTTGAATACAAAATTCATTACGCAGTTCAGAAGCCTGAGCAAAGACTTCTTTCTGGTCTGGGTCAAAAAATACCTGAACGATACCCTCGCGATCTCGCATATCAATAAAGATCAAACCACCCAAATCACGGCGGCGATTTACCCAACCACAAAGAGTCACTTTTTGGCCTTCATGGGCTAGGCTTAACTGCCCACAATAATTAGTACGCATACAATATCCTTTTACTCAGCTTGTTATGCTTTCTGCTGCGGAAATTTTGGCATTGTTCTTTTTAAAAAGAGTATTATACTTAATTTAATCCAATTAAAACATGCAATTAAATAAATTATACAACTTGATAAAATAACAAATGTACACCAGTATGTACAAACAGAAAACATACTCACTATAACATATAGCAATGAATTTCACGCTCGTTAAATAGGGGAAATGAAGAGTTCAAGTGAGGATGAGAGTCCACTATCACTATAGGGCAGAAATACACCCATAACATATGGGATATCTTTGCAAATAAAAGGTATCCGAAAAATGTCTCACACCCTCACCCGCGTGTATAAAACCAAAGTGGGTATTCCTACTTAAATGGGCTTTCAAATCCCAATTGGCGCGCTCAGCCAAAAATTTGTCTGATTGGAACTGAGCCAAAGTGAGGACCTCGACTACAGGTTGGTGTCATAAATATGTCAACTAAAAATAAATCTTTATATTTCAATAAAATAAAAAGATTAAAACTATAAAGGGTTTTTCTTGCTATACATGCAGCTATACAATGTGCTTTTGTTAATTCACGATAGAGACAGAAGGTGTGAGTTTGTACACCACGTTAACGTTTATAAAAAGTTTACAAAGAATACTGTTTTTTACTAAAGTAATTCTACGTGATTTGGTGACTTTATAATCAAAGTGAGGTCAGTACGCCAAACGTACCAACCTTGTGACAGGTTGCGGGGTATTTCATCGGAACCTATTAAGCGATTGAGGAAGCAGCTAACTGATATCCCTGCCAGTAAGAAGCCTTTCCCGTCACCGTGATCACCTGACCTTTCTGTAACAGCATCACCGATAGTGCCATCTCATCAAAGCCCACGACACGCAGCAGGTAATCACTGCGCTTATCGCTCTGTGCCTGTATGGTGGCAACTGCCATCACTTTCCCCGTCTGGCACTTTATACGTTTGGGGGAAACGGTAATCTTGCCTGTGATCGTAGCGACTATCGAGGGTGCATTCTTCTTCTGTCTTCGTGCCATTTTCCACCGCCTATAGATGAACTGGTTTTTCAACAATGATAATAATCAGTAAGTTAGGTCACTGTGAACGTAATACGTACTGAGTTACATTAAGTAACCTTGTGCTGGACGGCTCGAACTCAAGCTCTCCTGCATCCTTTGTAACTTATTGATAATTCCGGAAACCTCAATTTGAGGAAGCCGCCACTGTGGTTATTTTCGTCATAGTTAGATAATTCACTGTAACTCATTGATTTTTCCGAGGCCGTCACTTTGACTGCGAGCAACTGAAAAATATTTTTCACTTGATAGGTTCACCTCTTTAAGAGGGTTGGTTACTTTGCATACATCAAAATTTATTCGAAAATCACACTCTAACGAAAAAAACGTGAAATAACTGTACCATCTGTACCACTTGTAATATTTTAGTTTTATATCAATTAATTAAGGTGGTACAGATACGAAAAATAACTATAAATAACTGTCCATATCTGTACCACGCTCACGGAAGTAGTGACCAGTAGCAACTGTGGTGCTCTTCACCATAGTTGATTAACTCATTGATATTCTCGTTCATCCTCACTTTGAGGAAAAGTAGCAGCCGTGGTGATCTTCACCATAGTTGGCTAACCCATTGATTCTTTCGAGGTGGTCAGTTTGACCCCATAGGGATATCCAATACATTGTCTCTATCTCGCCCTTTTGCGCACCTCTTAAAGAGGTGTACAAATTCTGTGAGTCAGCCAGACTGACGCTTAAATTGTGAGTCAGCCAGACTGACGCTCAAATTGTGAGTAACTATCAGTTACGCCCAAAGTCCGATTATTGGATTTTGGATTTTGCATCGACGAATTTCGTCGGCACAAACTAAACCTCTTAAAGAGGGTCAGCTCAACCTGTTGAGTGATCTATAACTAACACTCTTAAAGATATGTAGTTCTTGTTTCTGGCTACGAGATAGGCAACCCAAAATAATTGGGTCAGTTACACTATGACCAAACGCCAAATATGGCGTCTGAATATATACCAATGAGTTATCACCTAAGCCCGAATTAGGGCTTTGCTCTGCTAAAAGGTATTGAGATTTCCTGTATACCCTACGCTTAGCTCTGCTAAAAGGTGGGGTGATTTCCACCATACCCTAAGTGGGGCATTCCACTTTGAGATGGTCACGATTTTGACCATCTACGGCAACGATAGAGATTTCCCCAACAGTTGGTTAACTCCTTGATTTCATTAATCTCTGGTTCTCTGCCGGAAATAAGTAAAAACAATAGGTTACAAAATAAACCTACGTAACTCATTGATTATAATTAATTCCCGCTCCATGCAGGATATTAGTTAAATCAATAGGTTACATAAAGGCGATATTTCTCACTTTTAACTTATTGATATTACTCAATTCCTGCTCAGAGCCGGAATTCTGGTTTTCTGACATAATTGTATAAAATCAACTGGTTATATCAACAAGGCTAAATCGCATAGAGGGTTATGGGACAGCTTAATTTCAAGCCCTCCCATTGGCTGTGTGGTGTGTATGGGCTGCTTCTTACTGGCAGGCATATTCTGCCCTTATCACACCGTAGCGGCTTCATCATCAAGGCTCAGTTCGTACATGGCCTCGTAGATAATCTCCTGTAAGGCTGCCACGAATTCGGCATCCGTTGAGCTGGACGCGGTAGCCCGGAGTCGGGGGCCATGTTCAGGGGCGATAGCGATCAATCGGGTGCGCATCCGGGCGTATTCTTCACTGACCTTGTTCACCATATCCCGCCAAGGTAGAACCTCACCGGATTTGATGCTGTGTTCCAGCCTGACCAGTTCCGCCAGATAGTGCTCTTTAATGGCGCGGGATTCTTCTATCGGGCGTACATCCACCTCACCACGCAATAGCTCGTCATAGACCGCCTTAGCGCGTGTTTCTAATGACCCTGCGTCTAATGTGCCGGGGTTCTTTTTGGCGTTCTGTGTTCGAAGATCCTGACTATCGCGGTACTGCTTTAAATTCTGGTCACTGGCTTCAACATTGACCTTGTTGCCGTCGATGACAATGTATTTATTTTCACCGATCCAGCGTGTAATGGTCTTCCTGTTCACACCGACATGCTTCGCGTATTTGCTGATACTCATTGTAGACATGGGACATCCTTCGCTAGAAATGGGACATTGGGACATATGGGACATTGAGATGGGACATGTCCCATAAAAAGTGGGACACAAAACCCAAGGAAATTTAACGTAACCATCTGAAATAATTTACAAATACATTTTATTGAGACATGGGACATGGGACACAAATTCAAAATTTTATAGCTAGTGAAAAACCACGGCGCGCAATGCCCATGTTTTACAATTTCACTGGTAAGGACCCAAAAAGCTTAAGCATGATGATTGTCCAGTCTTTCGATGTCTTCCCAGTTCATCGGCTCAATGTACCGTTCCAGCTTCTCATTCGCTGCCCGAATGATGCCTGATACCCGTTCGCATCATTGGTCCTCAGACTGTGGTTGAATGCTTCCAGATTCTTATCTTCCCCGTCTAGCAGTTCCCAGCCTGAACAGACAGCTTCCATCTTGCGTGTGGTATACCGGCTAAGGTGGCGGTAATTTCCCCTGAGCTTTGCGATTGCAGATTGGTAAGGCGTGTGATTGTCGATAAGACGCAACGCATAGACAGAATTGTTCTTTGCCTCCTGACTGCGTGCTATCCAGTGGGCATTACTGTGTGTGTCAGTGGTGGTATCTTCCTGCGGCTCTGGCTGAATATCCGGTGAGCGCCATGAAGCATAACGCCCGGTATAACCACGGGCACGGTTGGCATCAGGGCGTAAGTGGTTAAAGGCGTGTAAGTCAGGCTTCATACTGCCCCCTGTCAGTAGTTACTGTAATCCGTCTGCTTGATACCTGTTTTAGCATAGGCCGCACTCAGCTTCTCAGCCGCTTTTGCTATCGCTTCCTGATAGTCTTTATCAGCCTGCTTGCGAGCTTCCACATTGTCTGTGGTGTCTGGGTTACTTTCATTCATCATTTGCCGGGTTCTTTCTACCAAGTCCTGTACTTCGTCCTTAGTCATCGGCTCTTCCATCTTTTTCAGCGCGTTGACTGCGTGATGTCTAGCTTGGTTGTAGCCGTTAGCATCACCATTATTAACCGCAAATGTCATGGCTTTGACGGCTTTTTCTTCATCATCCAGAAACTCCCATGACGGATCATGCTCTTCCATATACTTACTGGTGAACTTTGACAGCGCTTCCGGTTCGCTCTGTAACTTCGCCTTAATCTTCTTCGAAGACAGATCAGTCTCACGTAATAATTTGACGGCCAGTACCGGACTGTTTTCTGCCTCTTTCGATACCGCAACATTATGACCACGGCTGTGTTTCTTCGGTGCGGTTGGTTGTTCATCTTGCTCAGTGATGAGATCTGTGGCGAGTTCCTGTACCGGCTCAGTCGTGTAGTGTCCAGAATCATCAGCCCGTGCTGACAGATGACTAAAGCCTGTAGCTGTTGTGTCTTTATGATCTGCTTTACGTTTGAAGCGGCCTAATCCCAATAAATTCGACATGCTGTAATTTGCCATTGTTATCTCCCCGTCTGTGATAAAGCCTTGTCAACCAGCTTGCGAGCCACTTCGTGAAGGGTGGGTTTAATGCCCAGTTCTGAGCGGCTGTGTTCTTCCTGATGGATTTTACGTAAGGCATCCATCTGCTGACGAGTCAGTAAGATGGCTTTGTTATCGACTTTCATAGCTAACCTTAAATGCTGATAATTTATACAGCCATATTATTGCAATATATGCAATAAATCAAATGAATGATGCAAAATAAGAAACAATAAAATTCACTATAAATTAACGACAGACAAGAAGCACAATATCATGAGATACCGTCGTTTGATGAGGTTTAATGAAAGGAGGCTGAGGAGTGAGTAATCAATATGGGACTTATTATTCATCAGGTAAGGCTCTTGTTCTGACGCTGGAAACATGAGGACAGGATACTGACAAATCTTTGCATTTTGATGCGTTATGAGTATGTTTTACCGAAACATGCGATATTAACAGAAAGTATTAGTTAAATGTCCATGTCCAGATGCTGGGAGGATCGGTATGGAAAGCCGAAGCATGGCGATAAACCCGCAGGAAAGTGCGGGTTGGTATGAGTTGTATATGCATCGCCTTAAGCGGCTTTTACTATGTATAAAAATGCGATATAGCGAGGGTGTGTTTCAGTTCCACCAGTGCTACTGGTCGTGCCGTTATAATACAGAAATGTGTTATTGTCTTTATCTGTTCTACCTGAACCCAGAGAGTTGTTATACCCATCAGGTTGCCACTCCCAGTTTGTAGCATCACCAATAGAGCTATTTTTTTCGCTATAATATCGGTCACGATAATCATGTGTGTGTGATTGGATTTGGCTGGGCTTTGCGGATAACACATTAATAGTTGGATCAATTCCACGTCCTGCATCTGCACCGCGAATAAACTCAGCTCTTAAATCAGGTAATTTTCCAGATGGATAAGCAATAGCAAGTTTTGGATATTTTGCCTTATCAAACGAATCGCCGTTGCAAATAAGCCAGCCTTCAGGTGGGTTCTCCGTTGGCCAAGGAACAGGAACGCCAACAGGCAGACTGGAATCATCCATATGCGCATTAGTGGCATTTTGATTCGCTGTATTAGCTAAGTCATATGCTGCTTTCACTGCCTTTGGCGTTGCCGCCATTGTTTCACTATCACTACCAACATCGTTGCTCAGGACAACAAATCCTTTATCTTGCAGTGTTGCATTAGGATGATTACGGCTCTGAGCGTGTTCTTCTATCGCGCCTTTAACATATTCACGGGTTGGCACGACGACTACTTTATCTTCTAAGGTTTTTGACTCAGGTTTTTTATCTTGAATACTCATATTTATTCCCTCATTTAATCAACAATACAGATTGCTAAATAACATGAAGACGGTGGGATACTTCTCCGCCTGTGAACATCAATAAAGTCGGTTCATCAATACTGGAGAGTACGGCTTGAATTTAATCTGAATGGCATGTTTTGATGGCAGAATGGCATAAAATGACAGGCGGGAAATTAATAAAAACCGTCTCACTATTGATGAAAATTAACACAATAAAACGGCTGCATAGATTATTGAATAATCAGATATGGGAATTCCCATAACGGAACAATTAATACCCTATGTTCAATAACGGGTATTCACTATCAGCACCAAACTTTGAATTTACCCTCACTGAATCGTACATCACCTTTCAAATTATAAGCTTTGCTATAGTAGTAATCCGATTGAGATGAAGATTTGACCTAAGTAAAGTTTCTGGTGAGTTAACAGTAGGATGAAATGACCTTTAACTAATAATAAAGTGAGGTGTTTATGTCTGACGTTAATAATCTGGATAATAAAAAATGCCCGTTTGATCTCAGTAAATACAAAAGTAATGATGTGGTGGCTCCTATAGGTTCTCTACCGTGGGCAATCATTCAGGTGTATATGGGGAAGATAGTAGCTCGTAGTGAATGGGAAACTCCTGACGAGTACATAGCTCTGACGGTTAAAAATCCTGACAGCGCTTCTCATATTGATAAACACGATAAATATGGTGTATCAAATTGGCAACCCACATCGGGAGATTTGATGGCTTGTGATTGGGTGCTGTTATCCAAAGTGAAACCAGTTGAATGTATGCTGTCTTTTGACCTTGAAATAGGAGTTGGCACATCTAAGGATATCTCTGGTGCTTGGGGTTATCTTGCTGACGAGGAGTCTACAAGTATAGGTCTATCTCCTTTTGGCATTTTGACCAGCCTAAAAAATAAAACAGACATTAAAAAACTTTCATTATTCATATGGGATGATGACTATGGAATTATATTGAGAGTCTCTTCTGATAAGAACCAAGCAGGCCATCAAAAAATGCAAGCATTATTTAAAAAAGATCTCACCGTAACTGTTAGTGATGTACTTTATCACCTTGGAGGTATTTCAGAAGGGCAAATAACTGGTGAAGATGAATATGAATTCGCTGGTTTTTATCAAGACAATGATGCAAAAAAACTAGGTGCTCTGTTGAAACAAAACGTAGATAAAACACTGCACTTTTGCTTCAACTGGAAATAAATCCAATCCTGAATTTAAGCCTCGCATTTGCGGGGTTTTTGTTACCTAGGACTCAGACTTAAAAAGATGACAGTCACCTACTTTGAAATGGATAAATAAAATAGGTGACTGTCAGACTGGGTTTAAAAGGATACACGGTTTACCATACGGTGGGTTTTCTATCTGTACCACCCAGTTCAATTTTGCGGTATTCTAATACGGCTCTTCCCACCTCTTCACTATTTTGAATCGCTGATAATGCTTTTTCTATCATCTCATCAAGACTTTCTTGATAGTGTTCAGGAGCGATGTCGACTACATCATCGAGTTCACAACCTAGTTTGGCAACTTCAATTAGCTCTTTAGAGGCGTTTAATTTTTTTAACAATTTGTGAAGATTGGGTTTAAATATATATCCTTCTGCTTCATCAATAGAGATCAGTTTTTTATCAACTGCATATAACACACCCAAGATTAAAAAATTAAAAAATTTGGCTGCGTGTTTTTCGTGTAAACTATAAGAAAGTTTCATTTTTAATACCTTTGTTAGCTCCAATAATATTTAATTTTTACATTAAATACTTTTCCGCTTTGGTGCCGGAAGAAATGAATAGAAATATGTCTACCGGACGCATCAACTCCATTCATGTACACTTTAGACCATTTTCCGGGATAGAGCTTTCTTAAATTGTGTAATGCGAATTTATTGGTGATCACATTCTTAGTTGTACCATCTTGGACAGCCCTAAACCCTTTAGGATAGCATGGCGCATCTTTGATGGAGTTGTAAACATATTTAATATCATTGTGTGTTAGATTTGCGAGGAAATCCCGCTCATTCTGACCATTCTTAATAGCACAAGTATTTTGCCCGGCCTTATTATTCTGCTTAGATTCATTACTTTTATCATACTTCTTATTCTTATTCTTATTCTTATTCTTATTCTTATTCTTATTAGCTGAATTGTTTGACTTCCAAACGGAAACTGCAAGTTGATATGGGCTTGTCGCCGTATCCTGCGCTTGAAAGCTGTGTCCCGAAAAGGGAAGTAATACCAATAAAAGGATAAATAAAACCTTTGCAAATCGCTTCATAATGTTAAACATCCTCAATATAAGTCAGTCGGTTTTAGGTATTCTCACAACAGAATTAGAATGACTCTGGTGTAATATGAAGCATTATATAGATGCCCAACTAAACGGAATTAAAACCAGAACTGATTTATTTCGGATAAAATATGAATAAAAGATAAATAAAAGATAAATGAAGTTGATTATTAAAAATTATATGGTGAGTGAAATCTTTTAATTTACAACCCAACTACCTAATAATCCTAGGTGGTTCAAAATCCACTTGATCACGGATAACGCCATTTGATAACGGATAGTGTTATTTGATCACGGATAACCAATTCAAGCCTCGCACTCGCGGGGCTTTTTGCTATCTACCCGTTGTCAACCCAGAGCTTACAACTCAACTCGATCGGGGTCGGACAGCACCCTGTATCACTGTTAAATCAATAGATTAAATGTGATTTTGGGTGATGTGGTCAACACCCCGATCGGGGTTAGAGAACACCCCTATATGCTAGATAAATCAATGCATTAATGTGATTTTCAGCGAAAAAGAGATCACTCCCATGAAAGATGAATTCGAATGGTGTGATGAGTTCGATGGATTTTAATTCCCCCGAATTCGAGGGAATCTAGTAGTCTACTTTTTATTTTCGCCTTTTTTCAATTTAAGCCCAAAGAGAACAAGCCCAATAGCCAATAAGCTTTCGACAGTACCCAGTAAAAAATCATCATATTGAATAAATCTAATACCCGCCATAAAAAGTAATATCACACCGGCAAGAATGAATTTAAATGACTTTTGTTTGAGTGGGTTTTTATCGTTCGGTTGCATAAAAATCCTTTTATATTAAATGTTAAAATCTAGCATGAGTATCACATGTTCGGTCATTCCGAACAACTCAACCTGTCGGTCTGACCGACTAGTTCAAATTCAAGGCTGCGCATGGCGTGGCCTTTTCACGTAAAGCCACCTTTAACTCCTTGATATCTCTCATTTTCTGCATGGTGCAGGTTTATTGCTATGTAACGCTTACTAAAAATCTAGTAAGCGGAGTCAGTGGAAACGAACTCAGAGGCTACCCTCTTTAAGAGGTTTGGTTAAAAATAGCTCAGTACGTTTAATATACCTACCTGCTGCCGTGATCCTCACTTTGGTTGGTCAATCAGCGAAATATTTTCGCCAAAAGAGGTAGCTGATTTTCCCGATTTGAAATCGGAGAATAAACTGCCACTTTGAATAAATGATCTTGTGCTTGCCAAGATATATCAATACGCAGAATTAGTTGCTCTCTGAATAGATTAGAGGCATGAAATCAACTAACGCCGATTTTTATTGTTTATTCTGGCTTTCAGGAACTGCCGAATTTCAGGGGAGCAGGGGATTACTGCCAGAACAAAAAAGAACAGAGACAATTTGAATTCGTGTGCAACAAATAAGCCAATGAGAGCGAATAACCCAAACATTGCTGACGACATCCATCTGATATCATTAAAAATATCCTTTATCATCCAAATAAGCGCACGTTTAATCCATTGCAGAAACATCAATATCATCCTTGTTCGCTGTGGTAGTCAGATTATATGTAATCCATTTCAGATATTGGAGCTACCAATTTATCAGTAGCTCTTTATCCGTTTCATTTTCATACCTGTTCTATTTTTCCCGTTTTTCTATTCTTTAATCCATCCATGAGTGCCATATCCTTGTGGTTCTTCCGCTGGAATACTGTTCAGATAAGAAATAGAATCCTCGTTGACGTAAACATCAAAAAATTGATTACCTTCACAATGATGAATTTTCCTGTTTTCCTCTCAAGGTAGCAGCTACCACATGCCCCAGTATATGCCTAAAAAATCGTCTGGCTACTTGTGGCGTGGCTGTTATTGGCTCGCAGTCATGAATATATTTTTTCCTCCACGTTGGCATCATTTCCGGCTGATAGTCCCACCATACACTAATCCGCAATTCATCATAACCCGCATCAAACCAGTTGATAATCGTTCGCCTGCCAGCAATAACCAATTCCTGATATCTGTACTTCTTTTCTTGCTGTTTATTTTCGGATTGTCCGTTAAGGTCTATGCGTTCTTTTTTTATTGCCTCATTTAAAGCAATAACCATGAGTTTTAAAATGTACCTTTGTTTTTCTGATTTCTTCATTTTGATGGCTTACAATTTCAAGAAAATATTAAGTAGGTAACCGTTTTTAGCGTCTAACGAAAAAATCGCAAAATAACTGTACCATCTGTACCACTTACAATATTTTACTTTTATATCAATTAATTAAGGTGGTACAGATACGAAAAATAACTGTCAATAACTGTCCGTATCTGTACCATTGAGATTAAAGCTCCTGCCTTAAATCTATGCCTAAATCTGTCGGCTCAATCGAACCTTTGCAGACCACACAGGGCAATATCAGTTCACAGGGATCTTCTTTGTGGTTCTGAATTTCAACCACAACCCATGCAACCACCAGATCGCTATCACCATCATCAAACCAGACGCGCCATTGCCCGGTAGTAGGGGATACTGCTTTAACTGCATAAAAAGGGGTAGACATCATAATGAGTACCTCCTGCCAGAGAAGGAAAGGTTTCTTTCTGGCTGGCTTCCTCTCTTTAATAGGTACAGTTGTGGTACAGATATGGCACAGATATTTAAATAACTGTACCAACTCAATACATTGATAAATATATGTTTATTGTTAACTGGTACAGATATCACAGTTATTTTCTGTTTTAGCTTAGAAAACATCATTTACCCCCATACCTATCATTTGAGCAAAACGTACTCTCAATTCGTTGACACTGGGTAACTCATACACAATACCTATTCCCCGGCCTCGCCTGCCTGAGCTATCAAGCCC
Organism: Xenorhabdus anantnagensis; assembly: GCF_028598555.1. Taxonomy (GTDB): domain Bacteria; phylum Pseudomonadota; class Gammaproteobacteria; order Enterobacterales; family Enterobacteriaceae; genus Xenorhabdus; species Xenorhabdus anantnagensis. Next base: position 83,172 of record NZ_JAQRFN010000004.1, on the reverse strand, counting down.
CATCTTAACCATTGTGCTACCCACACGCCGACGGGCAGCAGGCTCTGTTTCTTCCTCGTTGTTTTCCCTGCACCACAGTAAATAGCTGTCTATCAGTTCACTGACGAGAGCATAAAAATCTGTGGGGCAATCATTTAAATGCTCCCCCCGGACGGTCGTTCTGAATGGCGAGTTACAGGAGCAATTTGGACGTTGGTATCCCAGCATCAAAATTAATGGGCCAGCTGGCTGTAAGGTTGATAGTTCTCAGCTATAACGGCATAAACACCAATGTAGTGCCCCACAGATTTTTATGCTCTCTTTAAGCTGACAACCCGATGCTTACCCCCGATGGTGATATGCGTGTAGGTTTTGTTCATTTTCTCCAGCAAAGCTAATTCCGCGCCCGTAATGACTTCACCGCTACCCAGCTCATACATATCAAGTTCCGCCCCTACATAATACTGATACAACTCTTCACTGAATGCCTGCTTTGTTGCCTCAATACCGTGATGCTGGCGATAATCATCCCAATCGGCCTTGTGTTCTGTTGGCGGTAATGCTACCCACCCGTTGATCGCTTTGGCTGTCTTCTCCGCTGTAATCTTGCCAACGTTCTTTTTTAACCTGCCGTTGTTGTTCAGTTCGCCCAGTGAGTGCCAATCATTGTCGGCGGCAAGAATGATTTTTGCTGTTGGCCGCCGTTCCCTGACCTGTTTAGCCACGGTCGGTAAATTGCCTTCATCAATCGCAACCAGTACCAAGCCCTCATGCAATTGGCTCACCGTTAACGCCGTTGCATACCCCTCAGAAATGATGATCGTGTCTGGCATTTCGGTGATTACCGATAAGGGGATAAGACTCCCCTTTTTCTGTGTGCCAGTGACAAGGCGTTTTTCACCATTAGGCTTGATGGTCTGAGCACCGGTGATTGTGCCGTCCAGTGCCTGAGTGACCAGCAATAAAGAACCGTCTTTCAGTAGCATCTGATCGGGGCATTCCAGCCCCTTTTTTGTCAGATAGTCGGATTGCCCGATAGTAGTCTGAGCCACAAGCTTGTTAACTTTCTCAGCTATCGGAGGAGTCTCCGATTTTGGAGCCTCCTTTCTGGCAGGCTTGGGTTCAGGCAATGGAAGTAATAGAGCATCAGCAACGACTTTAATAGCCTCCGTGAGCGTTATTCCTTTGACTTTAGTCAGTAAATCAAAGCCATCTCCATGATGCGGTTCATCACACTGGCGGCAATGCCAGTCACCGTGACCGTGATCGTCACAGAATAGGTGAAAGGGCATGGAAAAGGGCGTACTGGGCATCCCCGTTATCACTGCTATACCTGCCGTAAAACCTTCCAACTGAACTATACCTATCAAGCAAGGGTCATTTATCGGTAATAAGAAAAATCAGCGCGGGCTCTGGTATGCTTGAGAACCGAACATGAAAAAGATCGGGGCGAAACCCTGAACCACGTCACACTGAAATAGCTCAATGAGGTATTTTCTGACCTCAGCAAACAGATTCTCATGAGTCACGGTTATTGTCGCCATAGCAGCACCTTAACCCACGTTGGATAGGACTCAATAACCTGCGTCACATTCCATTCGGACACCTCATCTTCACCGTAAGCTGCAAATTTCATCCTATCGGAACCTTTTTGTTTCGTTCGCCGGATTGCCGAAATTTGACCTCTGGCGTAGTCATAAATGAACTGTCCCTGTTGATTAATCACTCCCAGATGTTCCAAATCCTGCGTGCTGAGACTCTGTAGCTGCACCGAGACAGTATGTTCGGAATATTTGGGGATCTGCTTACCGGAATCAGTGGTCGTGTAGCCGTCATTTACCACCAGAACAGCGTTAATATTGGGATTAATGTTAGTAATTAGCCTGTTAGCGATTTCTCTTACATTCATTGTTCAACCTCTGGCTCTGGGGAGTGACGAATAAATTTCAAAAAACCGATTAAAAGGTATAATTAAAAATTAATAATTTATGTTGCAAGGTAATATTTATGGATAATGATCCTGATACTTTGGTTTTATTCGGTTTACTCTGTATTGCATGGTTAATTTGGTTTATTCCATCATATCGAATTGCTAAAAAAGCAGGTTACGATTGGAGAATGGCTATCTGTTTAACCTTTCCGGGGTTAAATATTGTCACCTACTGGGCATTTGCATTTACGAAATGGCCCATAGAACGCCTAGCATCAAACTCCCAGCAGTCCGATAAAAATAAACAGTAAAAGCTGAAAGCCCCACTAGGGGCTAATATTGCCTTTCTGATACATCTGCTATTCCCCACCTTTAATAACTTCGTAATCAATTGCCCTTTGTAAGCTGCCAGAATCCACTGAAGTGGCACACTGATTTTGGGCACCGTCATAGAGGTGATATTCTCACCTCAACAATCAAACAGGTGACATGATGAAAAGAAGTTTCAGCCCCGAATTTAAATTAGAGTCAGCTCAGTTGAATGAGGGTTTTATCCTTTATGCCGCAAAAAGTGACATTTCTAAATTGTTTAAAAGTGACATTACTATATTGGTGCTACATACGCGGGGCACTTAAGAGGTTTTATGTTAAATGCGAGTGACTGGCTGAATTACTCGCATTGATACTGTTAAAGATTATTTTTCTCTTGGGCTCTCAGAAAAGCTGGCCTATTCATTGCCCTGTCGATGTAGTGTTCGATGCTCTTATCCATAGGTATCCTGCATAATTTTGCCCACAGAAGAGTGTGTGACATGAATATATCTGCCAGTGTGAAGTTTTCTCCCGTTATCCATTTGTAATTCTCGTTCAGATTAACCTGAGAAACAGCCTTACTTGCTTCACTTCTGAAATAATTAAGCAGGTCAGGTGAGCGCTGATTTTCAGGGACGTAAATTAGTTGTTTTAATAGGCTCCACACAGGTGTTTCAAGATCGGTAAGGGCAAAGCTTAACCATGAATTGACTGTCGCTTTTTTTTCAATTTTTGTTGGGTAAAGTGCCTCGTCGGTATGCCTCTCGCACAGGTATACACATATCGCGAGTGTCTCACTGATAGAAATATCTTCGTCAGTAAAAAAGGGAACTTTTCCTCGGGGATGGGGAGATTCCATACTCGGGTTAGGGCTTAACAGATCAACTTTGACTGACTCGTAAGGCGCTCCGATTTCTTCAAGTGTCCATAAAACTCTCAGTGATCTACTTTTGGGGTAGGTATATATCTTCAAAGCGGACTTCCTTCTTTTAGAATGATTAACTAATTGTAAATATTCAGGATACCTAGTGTCAAAGATCAGGCATAACATGACCATGTATGTTAAAACCATGTATGTTAAATAGGCCTACTTTTCCCGATTTTTTCTCAATTTCTGCAATTGCTCATAACTCAAGTGACTAAGGTCGATATTGTTCGGGGTCATGGAGCCGTCAGTGGACTTGTGATCTATCTCCTGCTTCACAAGTTCACCGTATTTCTTCGGTGCAACTTTCGTAATGAACCACTTGCGAGTATCAATACGTAATTTTGCCTTAGCGACCTCAGCAGGATCGGCAATACAATCATCGGCAATTTCCAACGTTTCCTCAATTAGCGTCTCAGCCTGAACCTCGCGTGGACGTATTGGTCTCTATAAAGTCTTGATGTGCCCCCAGCCATCTGAACACAGTGGCCTTGTTTGGCAGTCACTAAGCGATTTTGCATTTCACCAATGGTCAGCTCTTTCAGGCTTTCCATATCTATCAAAGCTAAGTCCTGTGGTTGATGCTCCTTTTCTGCCAAATCAAGCAGCCATTTACGAAGGGCTTTAGCGACTTTGGTTTTTGATAACATTCCTACAAGACGAGCACCACGAAGTGAATAAATCCTGATCGCCTTATGCTGTAAGCCATTGATTTATCCGCTGATCGTCAGATTGACGACCATAGTCATATCGGGTGAAAACTCATCTTTGTTGCGGTCATAAATCCTTGAAACTGAGTCTTCACGAGCATAATCCAGAAGCTCAGCCATTTGTTTACCAGTAAACCAAATCTTCCCATCCTTATTATCAAATGGAACAATTTCGTATTCTTTGAAAGTTAATACTGTACCCATCAGAGAATGGGTAAAGAAATATTGACTTTAGTTTCAAAGGTTAACTAATTGTTAAATATTATTCGCTTGTTATTGGGTGACGATGGGTTTATTACATTTACTAGTTTTTGTGATGATAACGCTGTAAACAATGTGGAGAATAAATATGAAAAAGTATCTTCTTCTTTGCCTAGTAGCTGGAACAACGCTTTTAGCCTCAATGCAGACTTATGCTAGTACTCCCAGCGCTTCCAATAATCTCAGTGATCTCAATTATTTTCCGATCTATTGCTTATGGTTGCCTTTTTTACCAGAGTGCTTCTGACCTATAACCCCACTGTCAAATAACTATTTTAAGTATGCCAATAAAACCAAATAGGACGGTAATTCTTTCGCCGTCCTCTCATCACTCACCGACACTGCGTCCTAACATACTCCTGCAACCCCAGAATCATTTACTCTGCGGTGGCAATGCGTTCTCTGAGTAGCCAATAATTTCGGATAGCGGCGTCTGTAGGTCGGGCGGTGGCTGCATCATCCATGCCGGAGGAGGCAGCGGTTTTAGGCAAGGGACTCTTGGCTTGGATGTACACCCGCTCAGGATGAGCAAGAGAAGCAGTGTGCAGCCTGTCGATTTCAGTCTCTTCAGCTCTGCTATCTCGTCCGATTGAAGTTGCGGACGATACACATGCCGAAAAATAATGCCCAGCACCCAAATAAAGATATTTTTGCCATTTCATATTCATAGCAACTCAAATGCCCGTGTGAAAGTATCATCGGAATAAGGCTGCTTGCCGTTGCAGATAATAAAAAAACCCGCATTTGCGAGGTCTGAGAATTTAACGTCTTTCTTAACAAGACAATTTTTTGCTATCCGATAATATTCATAGGTTTTATTATTGAATACTATGATTTATAGCGACAGTTTTCTTTTTGAGGTTTATCATCATTTGGCCGTTTTTGGATTAGGCAATGGAGTTAAAAATGGTTAGCTCGCTTTATATAGTACTGGGCGCACTACTGTTAATTAAGCTGTCTCTGGATGTAGTCAAGTTAAGAACGCAATATCGGGTAACCTATGGCGATGGCGGTTTTTATGAATTGCAAACAGCTATTAGGGTTCATGGTAATGCCGTTGAATATATTCCAATCTCAATGTTGTTATTGATCATGATGGAGATGAATGGAGCTCCCGTTTGGATGCTGCACATTTGTGGGTTGGTATTACTGTCAGGCAGAGTACTACACTACTTTGGCTTGCGTCATCGAGAAATACGCTGGCGGCGTATGGGAATGGCTGCAACCTACATATCAATGCTAATAATGATTATCACTAATATTTACTATTTACCGTGGGAGCAAATTTTTTCTCTCTATACATAAAATTACCCTGTATATAAGTAAATAGTTCACCCTACTTATGATACCCTGACATCATAAAATCCCATCATACCCAAGGCGGTGTACTGCCGCTGAGGGGTTATCTATTGATTATCCCTTTCTGCCTTTTCCTTCATTCTGTTAGAATAACCTCTTCTTATTGTTTCCAAAATCAATGCCGTTATGTCAAATCAAGAACCTCATAATCAACGGGACAGCCTGTTCTCCGCCCCAATTGCCAATTTAGGTGACTGGAGTTTCGATGAATGTGTTGCCGAAGTTTTTCCTGATATGGTGAAACGTTCAATTCCCGGTTACTCCAATATCATTTCCATGATAGGTATGCTGGCAGAACGTTTTGTAACGCCAAACAGTCAAATTTATGATCTCGGTTGCTCCCTTGGTGCAGCCACACTGTCAATCCGCCGAGCCATTAGTGACGAAGATAATAATGCCGAAGACAATAATGTCGGCAGTCGTACAAATGGTTGCCGCATTATTGCCATTGATAATTCACCCGCAATGATCAAGCGCTGCCGCCGCCATATTGACTCTTTCAAAGCCAGTATCCCCGTTGAAGTCATCGAACAGAATATTCTTGATACCGACATTCAAAATGCATCAATGGTAGTTCTGAATTTCACATTACAATTCTTGCTCCCTGATGATCGCCAGAAAATGCTGGATAAAATCTATGCCGGTCTAAAACCCGGAGGTGTTTTGGTTTTGTCTGAAAAATTCAATTTTGAAGATGATCAAATTGGCGAGTTGTTATTCAACATGCATTATGATTTCAAGCGAGCCAATGGTTACAGCGAACTGGAAATCAGCCAAAAACGCAGTATGCTCGAAAATGTTATGCGAACAGATTCTGTTGAAACCCATAAATCACGCCTCAAAAGAGCAGGATTCCAGCACGTTGAAGTCTGGTTCCAATGCTTTAACTTTGGCTCATTACTGGCAATAAAAGGAACTGAATAATGATCGATTTCGGTAACTTTTATCAATTAATCGCCAAAAACCACTTAAGTCACTGGTTGGAAAGCCTGCCTGTACAATTAAGCCATTGGCAGAAAGCATCATTGCATGGTCAGTTCAGTTCATGGTTAAAGATTCTGGAAAATCTGCCTGAGATTCATCCTACTCAGCTTAACCTGAAAAATGGCATCATCGCGAATCATGAGCCGGAACTTTCAAACGGCGAAAAAGCCTGTATTCAAAATATTCTGAAGTTATTAATGCCGTGGCGTAAGGGGCCTTTTTCGCTGTATGGTGTGGAGATTGATACCGAATGGCGTTCTGACTGGAAGTGGGATCGCGTCCTTCCCCATATTTCGTCTTTAGAAGGCAGAACCGTACTTGATGTCGGTTGTGGCAGTGGTTACCACATGTGGCGCATGGTTGGTGAAGGGGCTGATTTAGTGGTGGGAATTGACCCAACTCAGCTTTTCCTTTGCCAATTTGAGGCTGTCAGGAAATTATTGGGCAATGATCAACGCGCTCATCTTTTGCCTCTGGGCATTGAACAATTACCAGAACTAAAAGCCTTTGATACAGTGTTTTCAATGGGCGTGCTTTACCATCGCCGCTCTCCCCTTGACCATTTATGGCAACTGAAAAACCAGCTGGTCTCTGGTGGCGAATTAGTTTTGGAGAGTTTGGTGATTGAAGGTGATGAGCACCAATGTCTCATGCCGGGTGAACGTTATGCACAAATGCGGAATGTCTACTTTATTCCATCTGCCAAAATGCTAAAAGTTTGGTTGGAAAAATGTGGTTTTATTGACGTCCGAATAGTCGATCAAGCAGTCACGACACTAGATGAACAACGTCGGACAGAATGGATGAAGACTGAATCTCTGGCCGATTTTCTTGATCCAAACGATCACAGTAAAACAATAGAAGGCTACCCTGCACCACTACGAGCTGTCCTTATTGCCAGCAAGCCATAACTTCATACTCTTCATTTCCTAAATTGCTACTTTGTTGGCTGCCTTCTCCCAGTCATATAGTTAACTATATGACTGGAATTTATGCCTTTGTCGCTGCGCTACAGCTTGGGGGCTATTTTTTCCGTTGAACCAGGCTAATCACTCCCTTCATTGATTCAACCAGCTGCCCATCAACACAGTAGTGAGCATATTCATCTACATCACTGTCGTCAGAACTCATCGTGACACCTGCTTTCCGATACTTCATGGAAGAAGGCACCATCTTACCTGCTGAACTATGAACTTCCGTTATCCCAATTTCCAGAAACTTACTGATATTGCTCATCCTGACACCAGCACCCGGCATGATAATCGGCCCTTGGCTAGCCTGTAACAACTCTTTTAACAGAGGTAATCCCAACTCAGCATTTTGTTGCTGGCCTGAAGTTAAAATGCGCTGTACACCTAGCTCTGTCAGTTGCTCCAAAGCAACATGTGGATTGAAACACATATCAAACGCGCGATGAAAAGTAACTTCCATCCTCCCTGACAATGACATCAATTGTCTCATTCGAAGCCGATCAATATGACCTTCTTCGTTTAAAACGCCAAAAACTACCCCAGGGAATCCCATATCACGGATACGAGCAACATCATCTTTCATCACTTCGAAATCAGTGTTGCTGTAACAGAAATCGCCCCCTCTTGGCCGTACAATGGGATACACTGGAATTGATAAACGCTGTATTGCGTGCTGCAATGCCCCGAAGCTAGGTGTTACCCCGCCTTCCGACGGGCTTGCACTCAATTCAATGCGATCAGCTCCCGCCTTTTGTGCAACCAAAGCACAATTTATGCTATAACAGCAAATTTCCAGCTTTATCATTCAAAAACCTCCTCGGATATAAACTCTCACTGCTCCATTTATATTTCCCTAAAATATTTCATTAATGAACTTATTAACTATGACAATTAATTTTATTTAATATTTTATTGGAGGTCACAAGGTTAGAATTTTTTGCTAAGTCCGCATAAGGAAAAAGTTATTTTTGCTGTCTAGGCCTCACTTTTGATGATCTCTTTGAGAGGAAAAGAGTGGAATTTGATTGTAAGTTCACCATTTGTCACCGCTAACGTTGAGTTTGGTAACCTTTCATTATTACTTTTCGGGTGACTTTCTTTTGTGCGAAAAATATCGGGCAGCGGATCAGGCAATAGTTTATAAGCTTCGTGTATAAGTTGTTCTGGTGGCACAGGCAGAACCAATTCAACATGCTCCCAGCCTTCGTGTACATATTGCTTTTTACTTGGATAAGGTAACTCGACACAATCAATTTGCCAGCCAAGTAAGGCTATTGGCTGTTCTAACTCAAATAAGCAGATAGGACGACCATTAATCATGCTCTCAGATATCAATTGACCACATTGTAAAAAACCTTGATGCCAACGATCAGCTATTGCCGTTTCATTACAGCGCAAGGAAATGTGGTCCGCTGAATATTGCGCAAAATCTAAGCCAAGATGATCACCAAACAGCTTTAATTTTTGTTCAAACTTCAATAAATCAACCGATAAACCCTGTAATTCAGAAATTGTTGAAAAGTGTGTCATCGCTTCCCCATCAAAAAGCCATCAAAATCATTTTCCGCCCTTACGCTAAAATCCGGTTAATTTTAACCGTAATGGCGAAGAATCGCCTGAAAGACGAGCTGAAAACCAAAAGTCATACTACCAGCGGGGGCTGATGGTAGCATGCAGGATGCTGAATATGATATAAAACCCGTTATTTTCTCATAACTCACACGCTTGAAAGTATTTGCATGGTTCTTATTTGCATAGTTCTAATGCAGGGGCTTTTGTGCGTAACCTAAGGTAACACGGTGAATATTCAGGCAATTCTTTCAGAAAAAATCAGTCAGGCGCTGATTGCGGCTGGTGCTCCAGCTGACAGTGAAGCTCACGTTCGTCAATCTGCAAAAACTCAGTTTGGTGACTACCAAGCTAACGGTATCATGGCGGCAGCTAAAAAAGTGGGCATGCCTCCCCGACAATTGGCAGAAAAAGTCGTCAGTTTGCTGAGCCTGCAAGGAATTGCCAGCAAAGTTGAGATCGCTGGCCCTGGTTTTATCAATATTTTTCTGGATAAAGCGTGGATTGCGACCAATATTGAAACCGCGCTGAAAGATGAAAAACTGGGCATCACTCCGGTGGAACCACAAACCATCGTTGTCGACTATTCCGCACCGAACGTTGCAAAACAAATGCATATTGGGCACATTCGCTCCACAATTATTGGCGATGCTGCTGTGCGTACCCTCGAATTTCTGGGCCACAAAGTCATCCGTGCCAACCACGTTGGTGACTGGGGAACTCAGTTCGGAATGCTGATTGCCTATCTGGAAAAAGTTCAGAACGAAGATGCCAGTGACATGGCATTGGCAGATTTGGAAGCCTTCTACCGTGAAGCGAAGAAAACTTACGATGAAGATGAAGAATTTGCCGTTCGCGCCCGTAGCTACGTAGTAAAATTGCAAGGTGGTGATGAATACTGCCGTGCCATGTGGCGTAAACTGGTTGATATCACCATGTCACAGAATCAGGAAACCTATGGCCGCCTAAATGTGACTCTGACAGAAAAAGATGTCATGGGTGAAAGCCTGTATAACAATATGCTGTCCGGTGTTGTTGCAGATCTAAAACAACGTGGGCTTGCCGTTGAGAGTGATGGCGCTATCGTGGTTTACCTTGATGAGTACAAGAATAAAGAAGGCGAACCGATGGGTGTTATCATCCAGAAAAAAGATGGTGGTTATCTTTATACCACCACTGATATCGCTTGTGCCAAATACCGCCATGAAGTCTTGCATGCAGACCGCGTTCTTTACTACATCGATTCACGCCAACACCAACACCTGATGCAAGCTTGGGCAATAGTACGCAAAGCGGGTTACATTCCTGAATCCATGTTACTTGAGCATCATATGTTCGGCATGATGTTGGGCAAAGATGGTAAACCATTCAAAACCCGTTCAGGTGGCACAGTAAGATTGTCTGATTTATTGGATGAGGCCATTGAACGTGCAGACGCCTTAATCCGCGAGAAAAACCCGGATATGCCAGAAGACGAACTGAAAAAAGTCGTCAACGCTGTAGGTATCGGTGCAGTTAAATACGCGGATCTTTCCAAAAGCCGTACTACCGACTACATATTTGACTGGGATAACATGCTCGCCTTTGAAGGTAACACCGCACCTTATATGCAATATGCTTATACCCGTGTAAATTCTATCTTCAAGCGTGCAGAAATTGATGAAAACAGCCTGACACTGCCAGTTATTTTAAACGAAGAACGTGAACAGGCTCTGGCAACTCGTTTGCTGCAATTTGAAGAAACTATCACCACCGTAGCTCGTGAAGGAACACCTCATGTGATGTGTTCTTACCTGTATGATTTGGCAGGCCTGTTCTCCGGCTTCTATGAACATTGCCCGATCTTGAGTGCTGATAATGAAGAACTGCGTCAGAGCCGCCTGAAATTGGCACTACTGACAGCGAAGACTTTGAAGCAAGGTCTAGATACTTTAGGTATCCAGACAGTAGAACGGATGTAATGATTCAAATATAACAACCTTATTCATAGACTGGCGTAAAATTTTTTACGCCAGGGTTTCTTTATTTTTATTCTCATTCCATTCAGTTAAATTAATTATCTGGTATCACAACAAATAAGCTTTTTGTTATTTATATATTGCCCTCTTATAAAGAATTAAATAACCAAGAGAACGCCACAACCATATCTTCATCTCGGTCTTGGTATTTATAATTCTTCCATAGCTCCCATCCAGCTCCCGTCCAAGGCGGATAAGTGGGGTTACCATCCTGCCAAAATTGCACTTTTTCAGTTATGTTAGACGCATATCTGCATCTAAAAAGCCACCTCAATATAATTCCTTAAAGAAATGTATTTTATTTATATAGTTATTTAAATTATCCAAATAGCAGTGACATCTCTTATTTTCATACGGTTACGTATTTATTAGAAAACATGATGAATTTAGCAAGGCAGGTACACGCCAGCACCATGGAATATATCATTGGTGGAAACTCTGTGGGAAAAAATGATGACAAGCAATTAACCTATTCCATTAAAGAATAAGAAAATGAATTCCATAACTCAATATTACTTACAGCAAAGAAAATAAAGCCGCCCATAGAATAATTGGGCAGCTAATATTATAAATATTTATTAATTACTATAATCCCCGGTGAGCAAAATCCCTCAACCGGAACCCCATCAAAGCCAATGCAGCAAAATAACTACCGGCGCCCGCAATGACAACGCCCATTAACCGTAGCAGGCGCAATGCCATATTGCCCTGCTCCCAAGCTGGCATCACCCACAACATTGCCAGTAACACCCCGACCATTACCGCAATTGCCACAACCAATTTCAGAAGGAATACGCCCCATCCGGCCAATGGCTTAAAGATCTCACGCTTACGTAATTGCCAATAAAGCATACTGGCATTGAAACAGGCAGCCAAGCCGATAGAAAGTGCCAAACCCGCATGTTGCAATGGGCCAATAAAAACAAGATTCATTAATTGAGTTAAAATCAACGTCGCAATCGCAATCTTAACGGGCGTTTTAATATCCTGACGAGCATAAAAACCCGGAGCGAGGATTTTAACCACAATTAATCCCATTAAACCAAAGCAGTAAGCGATCAACGCCCTTTGCGTCATTTCTGCATCAAAAGTAGAAAAATTACCGTATTGAAAAAGTGACACTGTCAATGGTTTCGCCAAAATCCCTAACGCGACCGCACAAGGCAAAGCCAACAAAAAGCAAAGGCGCAATCCCCAATCCATTAATTGCCTGTATCCCTCGTGATTTCCACTGGAAAAACTTTTTGCCAGTGAAGGCAGCAGGATTGTACCTAATGCCACCCCCAATACCCCCGAAGGCAACTCCATTAAACGATCAGCATAATACATCCATGATACGGAGCCAGAGACCAAAAACGAGGCGAAGATAGTATTAATGATCAATGAAATCTGACTGACTGAAACCCCAAAAATAGCAGGCCCCATCTGGCGCATAACCCGCCACACACCACTGTCACGGAAAGAAACCCGCGGCAACACCAGCATACCTATTTTTTTCAGGTGAGGAAGCTGATAAGCCAATTGCAAGATACCGCCGGCAATTACAGCCCAACCCAGTGCCATCACAGGAGGATTACAATAAGGTGCCACAAACAGCGAAAAGACGATCATGCTGATATTAAGCAATGTAGGGGCAAAGGCGGGTACAGAAAAGCGATTCCACGTGTTGAGCACCGCTCCCGCCAAGGAAGCCAAAGATATTAAAAAAATGTAGGGGAACGTAATTCTGAGCAGATTACTCGTTAAGGCAAACTTATCCGGTGCATTTGTAAAACCCGGCGCTGTCACATAGATAACCCAAGGCGCAGCAATCACACCGAGCACCGTGACTACCGCCAAAACCAGCGTCAGCATCCCTGATACATACGCAATAAAGGTACGTGTCGCTTCATCTCCCTGCTGATTTTTATATTCAGCAAGGATAGGAACAAATGCTTGTGAAAAAGCGCCCTCAGCAAAAATACGGCGCAGTAAATTAGGTAGTTTGAAGGCAACGAAAAAGGCATCCGTTGTCATGCCAGCACCAAATATACGAGCAATGATGGCATCACGAATAAAGCCCAGAACGCGGGAGAACATCGTCATTGAGCTAACCGCTGCCAGTGATTTCAGTAAATTCATGGTATTTTCTAAAATTGATTTTTATGAAATGAATATAAGAGATATAAAAGCATTAAGCCAAAAAATCAAGATAATGTTATTGCATATCAAAGAGTTCCATTCATTCCAAAGTTGAAAAGAATTGTGAACAATCTACATACAACCAAATGATTTTACAAGATATTATTTTTTTTGATAACCGGATATGACTCATTATCACCGATTTAAAAATAAACTTTATATTTATTTCAATAAGTAATATCAAAAGATTTCATTCTGACAAAAACGCTGCTAACCCGTTTTAAAAGTATTACCCTCGACATAACACTTAAGATTTTATCACCAATCCTCTTTTTTCTTAAATTCAACTTATAATTAATAAGTTATACTTTTTTATCTTAAAATAAGCTTGAATAAACATATTTCAATCATTTTTAGTAACAAACAAATTTTTGTCTTTTGAAAAAACCTTGTTTAATAATTACATACCTATCTGGGTTAATTAAATTCAGTTGAATGATAAAAGTAAACTTATATATTCCCTAAACGAAATAACTTTCACAGATTGCAAATAGTAAACATTATGCTTAACTCAATATCAGAGAAACTATCCTTATACATTACTCTTTTTGTATGTTCCTTGCCTGCCAAGGAATATGCGGTAGCTTTAAACAAAAGCAAGGACATATTATGGAGAGACAATTTGTCGCACATACCTCATTATCTGAAGAATCTTTACTTTTCAAGTCATTGAAAGGAATAGAAAGATTATCAGAAGCCTATGAGTTTGAGGTTGAATTATTGAGTAAGAAGAGGTTATCAAATCCGATATCTCTGCATAATACAGTATTAACGGTAGAAATAAAAAATAATTCATTACCAACAAGATACTTAAGTGGCTATATAGAAAAAATATCCTATGCACCATTCTATAAATATGATGACAGGCTTTATTTATATACCGCAAAAGTCAGGCCTAAATTATGGGAATTGAACCAAAGATTTGGTTACAGCATTTGGCAAGATAAAACTGTACCCGATATTATCTCCGAGGTATTGAGTAAAGCGGGTATTCTCTTTGAGAAGCAACTCGTTGAAAAATATCGTACTTGGGAATATTGCGTCAAACATAATGAAACTGACTTCGATTTTATCCATCGTCTGATGGAGCATGAAGGGATTTATTATTATTTCAAACATGAGATGGGAAACCATACCATGATTTTGGTTGACGCCCCTCAATCACATGAGTCAATGCCTGGATATAAAAAGATTAAATATATCAGCTCTGGTCATTCGATGAATGAAAAACTCACAGAATATATCTATAACTGGAGTGTCTCTAGTATCACCATACCAAATACTTACAGTCTTGATGACTACGATTTCCGTAAACCACGGGCCAAGTTATATACTGCTGTCCAAACTCCGACCAGTTCTGTTGATAACACAGAGATATTCATTTGGCCCGGACGCTATATAGAAAATGAGCAAGGACAATTTTATGCCCGGGTTCGTCAACAAGCTTCCGAAGCAAAAAGTGAGTTGATTGATGGAAAAGGCAATGTATTGGGAATGGCTCCGGGGCATATTTTCACGCTATCACTACCCCATGACATCAAAGGTGATGATCACGGTGACTATTTAATTATAGGCACACAATACGCGCTTTATGAAAAACCTTACCTAAACAACCCTATTGAAGAGTTGATTAAAGATACCGCTGACAATTTTTTTGATACAAATACCAATAAAAACACCATTCAATTTGATGCAATTCCGGCTAACACCCATTGGAAACCTCTGGCAATAACACCGTGGCCAAAAGTAAATGGCCTTGAAACCGCCATTGTCACCGGCCCGAAAGATAAGCAAATATGGACCGATAAATACGGTCGTATCAAAGTGAAATTCCGTTGGGATAAAGACGATAAAAAAGATGATACCCGCTCTTGCTGGGTACGTGTTGCAGCTCACTGGGCTGGTTGGCGTTATGGCAGTATTAGTGTTCCCCGCGTTGGTGAAGAAGTTGTTATTAGTTTCGTCAATGGTGACCCCGATAAACCTTTAGTCATCGGCAGCACTTACAACAATGAAAATATGCCACCTTGGGAACTGCCCAAACATGAAACCCGAGTTGGTATTATGTCAAACACGAAGGGAGGTAAGCACGAACAGGCAAATTACCTCTTTTTTGATGATGAGCCAGATAAAGAATTATTTGATTTGCACGCAGAACGTGACATGAATATTTCGGTGGAAAAAGATAAAAAAGTCACTATTGATGGCAGCCGTACCACTGAAATAAAAAAAGAACAGAAAGACACCGTAACAGGCAATGCTAGTTTTACTTATAAAGCAAACCATGAAACAACTATTAAAGGTAAAGATACATTAACAATCAAAGATGGTCAGCAAGAGACCATTAAAAATGGCCGAAAAACAGAGATCAACGGAGGAGATACTTACAAGCTTACTGGGAATCTAAACGCAAAAATTAACGGCAATTGGGTACAGAACATTACAGGTGTGACGATGATCTCAAGCCCTAATACCATTACGATAAAAAGTGATACCGATGTGGTAATAAATTGCCCGAAATCTATTTTTTCAGCTAACATTCTCGCTATGTCCGCATTAGCCGCCAGCATAAACATTGTGGGAAAATCAACCTCCACCTGTCTTTCGAATACAAATGTGACTGGTATGAATCTATCATCAACTACATTTGATATCAGTGACATGATAATGTCCCACAGTCAAACAGGCGTAGAGATTGCAAAGTCGGCCCTGGAATTGAACGACTCAGATGTTTCAATTGAAAGCTCAAACACCCATATTTCAAACAGCAGCTTACACATCATCAACTAATAACGATACCAATTAATAAATACTAATAAGGTTGCCATGAAAATCATCAAACCGCTGCGTCTGAGTGTACTTTATCGGCCTTATCGTTGGTTGCAAAAAAATCACCTTGGGATCTCCATTATGGCACTCGCAGATATGGGACCAACGCCATGCTTGCGTCCGGAGGCGGAACTTTGGCAACTGGCAGAAAATGAATTGAAAAACTGCAATGGTATTATCGACTTGGCTATGCCTAAATCTTGTGCTGAATTTTTGGCTACAGGATATGCCTACACCCACCACCAGACCGATAAAACCGCCTGCGCTGCCCGTATCCAAATTGATCAACTGGATAAAACATTAGCCGCTTTTGGTGATCGTTATTGGATTGATGATTCCCCCTCAAAACCCCAGCCTTTTGAACAGATGAGGTTGGATTGGAGCCGGGCTTTTGGCGGGAAAGATTATGAAGAAAACCCACATGGCATCGGCTTTAATCCAGAGGAAACGGAAAATGGGATAAAAATTCATCGGCTGCCCAATATTGAAGCTCTGCATAATCGCTTGATGTCACAACAGCGATTAGCATCGCAACAGGAAACACCGACCCCGGCAAGTTTTTGTCCCTTGGATTTTATATGGCCACGCCGTTTTACCCGTATTGGGAAAAAATACGATAAGGAGTGGCTGGACAATGAATTTCCCGGCTTTTCCAATGATATCGACTGGCGATTATTTAATGCTGCCCCCGAAGACCAATGGTGGGAAGAAAATACCACACTGCCAGAACAAGCTGCGTGGCGCATTTGGAATATGCATCCGGAAAAACCTGTTCAGGAAGGTATTTTGCCATCATGGAACGCACGTTGCTTTATCAAACGATTGCGTCTTGATGAGGAGATCTTTGAAGAAGTTGTCATGCGCAAGACAACCGTATGGTTTTTCCCTCATTTGGAACAAATGATTTTAATCTGGCATGGAAGCGCGCAAATTAATGAAGACGATGCCAGAGATGTTTTGCAAATGATATCGGCAATGGAATCGCATGATCATCCCCGTCCGGAGAGCCATTATCTGCGAGTTCTTGAGCAACGCATGGATAAAGAAAAAGGCGCTCTATATACATTTCGGGAAAAAGATCTCATTCCTGAAGAAATTATTGGTTCGTGGTTAGATACAGAACCACTCAAAAATGACACGCCTTCTCCATTGGAGCAAAATTTACGAAATCGTGAAAAACGCCTGCGTGAACAACAACAAGAGCGACTGGCTGAATATGGTCAAGATATCAATGCATTGATCCCCGTTGAAACTGAACAAATCACTTATCCCAAACTAAGCGAACTACCAGAGTTCATAGAAAAAATTGAGCAGGATGTCGCCAAAAAACGTGCTGAGGCTGAGTTAAAACAAGCAGAGGCGCTTGCCAAAGCTAAAGAACAAGACATTGATGTTGAAAAATTAACGGCAGGCTCTCAGCATAGAGGGCCAGAAAATTTGCATAAAATGCGGGACATACTACACCAGCAGCAACAGCAAATGGGGCTGAGTGATCAAGAGCTGGCGCAACTGGAACAATCAATACACACAATGTACTTGTCTTCAGTACAACAACAAGCCCCTGCCCTACGCTTAACCGGCAGCCTGTCACAAATCATCCGACAGCGAGTACAAAAAATCATGCTGCAAGGAGGTGATTTCACTGGCATGGATTTTACCGGCGCTGATTTTTCAGGCCTGGATCTGCGGGGAGCCAACTTTACTCGCGCTTTATTGGAAAGCGCCTGTTTCAATCATTGCCAACTGGATGAAGCAAATTTCAATGCAGCCATGCTGGCCAGAACTGAAATTTGTAATGCTTCACTACGTGGAGCCAAATTAGATCATGCCAGTCTGGCACTGGCTAAATGTGAGCAAAGCGACTTTTCTATTGCAAGTTTCAAAGAAACACAGCTACAAGAAACCCGGTTTGATCGTTGCTGCTTTGACCATGTCATATTTACAGACTTATTCCTGCAAAAAATATTTATTACACATTGCGATTTCCAATATTCACAATGGCAAGGCTGTACGTTCATGGGTCTTGAATTACCTGCACTTAAATTCAATCACGCAAATCTGAATAAAATTTCATTTATTCAATGCAAACTAAAACAAGCGATTTTTGATCATGCAGAACTAGAAAGTTGTTCATGGGTAGAAACGGAAGCAAATGGAATCCGATTTCATTCAGCCAACATGCTGACCTGCGCATTTTCCATGAACAGTGAGCTTAATCAAGCCGATTTCAGCCATGCTACCTTAACAGAATGCAACTTGCGCCAAATGCCGCTGGTTAAAGCTAAATTTTATGCCACGACACTGAATAACAGTGATCTCAGTGAAGCCAACTGTCAGTCGGCTGATATGCAGTACCTGAATGCAGTACAAAGCACATTTACCAGAACGGATTTCCGGGGTGCCTTATTGAATAACGCCAACCTGATGAGCGCATTTATGCAGAAATGCAGTTTCAACAACACAGAATTGCAGGAAGCCAATCTATTCCGTGCTGATATGTCCCAATCAATTATCAGCGATTCAACCTCAATTACGAATGCTTACATTAAACGCACCAAAACCTTGCCTAAACGGAATAAGGATGTGATATGAGTTTACTGACAGCCGATGAGTTAGTAGGCAAAATCAAACAGGGTGAGATTATTGAAAAAATCAATTTACAAAATATATCCCTGACCGGGCGTGATTTATCCGGGGGAATTTTTAGAGAAGTCGATTTTTCAGGTGCTGATTTTTCTCATGCTTTAATAAAAGAATCCGTTTTTACCGATTGCCATGCAGAAAGAGCGATTTTCGACTCGGTCATACTTGAGCAAAATGTTTTTGAAAAGTGCAATCTGGGGCGAGTAGTTTTCAACAAAAGCACATTGATAAACAACGTATTCAATCAATCTGTTTTAAAAAAAACACAATTTAAGGCGACAAAACAGAACGATACGCAGTTTTCATCCTGTTCACTCGAATATGCCGATTTCAGCCACAGTCATTTTGATCGAATCACCTTTATTGGCTCATCTATGGATCAAACAAAATTTAGTCATGGTCATTTTTTCTTGGTCACTTTTTTTCGTCAGGATTTACGGACAAGTGACTTCTCTGCCAGTGAATTTACCAGAACTGTTTTTTTTGAGTGTGACCTGCGTAATCAAAATTTCCATAAACAGATACTTAAAGCGTGTCAATTCACGAATAGCCAACTTGATTCCGTAAATTTCAATCACGCCATACTGACTAATTGCAATTTTAAAGGTGCTATTTTAAAAAATGCTTTACTATCAAATGCCAATGCAACTCAGACATTATTTATTGAAGCAGATTTAACCCGGGCCTGTTGCAAAAACAGCCTGTTTGAACAAGCCCTTTTCATCAGTGCACACCTTGAATCTGCTGACTTCCGGCATAGTAATCTCGCGTTAGCAGTAATGCACAAAGTGCACGCAGAGAATGCGCAATTCATAGGCTGTGATATGCCTTACACTGATTTTTCCTATGCAAACGTCAACCACAGTGATTTTCGCACTGCTCACTTCATGAGAACACTTTTTCATCGAACTCAACAAGTTGGAACATTGTTCTCTGACCGCCAAGGCATCTTGGAAAATGATCCTGAACTGTTCGCCGCTGAAGAGTGGAGTATGCAACATAACAAAACTTAATCAGGAGAATCAAAATGACGAAAACTGCTTATGCACTTTCCACATTCCCCCTTACCACTGAACCATTGCAGCAAATGACCGGTTTGATCACTAATGTTCTTCAGGACGGCAGCTTTATGGCGGAAAGCAAGTACAACCGTGGATGGTCCTGTCGACAAGCTGCCAGTTGCCTGCTGACACCCAGCATGGGAGATACGGTATTAATTACAAAAATCAATAACCAACTCTGGATATTAGCCATATTAGAACGAGCAGAACAACAGCAGATAGCTGAAATCAATGTCCCCGGCGATCTTTCAATCTCCTCTCAGGGAAATTTAAGTATGAACAGCAATGGATTGAAGATCACCGCTAATAATGGAAACTGTCATATCAGTGAAATGCAATACAGCGGAGAGTCACTGTCAGCATGGATCTCAATTACCCGCTTAGTTGGCAATCAGTTTGAATCTCTCTGGAAAACGGTAACACAACTAAGCAACCGCCTATTTCGTCATACAACACAAACGGAGCAGGTTCGTGCCGGTCAGCTGGATATGAAAGCTGAAAGCTATGCCCGATTACATGCTCAACAAACTGTCGTGACGGCAAAAGCCATCACCAAAATCGATGCAGAACAAATTCATATTGGCTAAGGGGAAAACGATGTTTGCTAACTCTCAAGGTGGTGGAATGGATCTGGCCACTCCCGATATTTGCCTGACGCCGATGTTTACAACTGTACCGGTGCCTTATCCCAATATTGCACAAGGCACGACCGGTGTAAGCAATGCGCTCAACATCTTATTTATGGGCTGTCCGGCGCATAATCTGGCAACAACCATACCCATGACAACAGGAGATAATGCCGGTGTCAGCGGTGGCATAGCTTCCGGCACTGTAATGGGCCCCTCCCATCATGTCATGGGGGCCAACTCTGTCTTGCTCAAAGGTACGCCAGCTACTCGGTTATCAAGTTCGACCATGCAGAATTCGACTAACTCCATGGGTTGCCGCATTGTACCCAGCCAAACAAAGGTTCTTATTCTCTCCGCCTAATCTTTGTGATCTTTTACTTTATTAACAGTGCATCATGTCTAATTTAAAAGATGATTTAAATTCAATCAGGCTATGGTGGAAAGGAACTTCCCTATACAAAGCTCTGTTAACCACAATTCCGGCGGCTCTAGCCTTAACGATTATAGTTTTGAAGATCATAGCCTTGGCGATCATAGCTATGACAGCCGTAACGGGCTGTTCATCAAAGGAAAAACCACCTCCCTATAAATTAATCTTCGATACTGAACCTAACGTGAATGATTCAGCGCCGATGAAGGTAGATGTTTTTTTACTAAAATCAAATGAAGAGTTTATGTCTGCCGATTTTTTTTCCCTGCAAGACAAAGCCAAGGGGACATTAGGCGATAAATTGGTCAATTCAGACCTGTTGTTTATACGTCCTTCCCAACCCACCCATTGTCTGCTGGAAAAAAATTTACCGGAAGCCAACTATATCGGACTCATCGCGGAGTATAAAAATTTAAGCGGTAAGAAATGGCGTATTTCATTTCCCGTTCCCGTACCTGAAAAACCCTCTTTTTACGAGTTCTGGCGTTCTCCTTCTAACGAGCTACATGTGTGCATAAAGGTCACTAACAATGGCTTAAGTCTCATTAAAGAATGCAACTTAAGTTGTACGGCTGGAGCTAAAGAAACCAATGAATAGATCAGAAAAAGTTATCTGGACAGAAGGTATGTTTTTACGCCCCCACCACTTTCAGCAGGCAGAAAACTATTTGGAAGCCTATATTCGTGATTGGGGAATAACACAAGCTCCCTACTATTGGGGTTTTTTGACTCTCGAATTGGATCAAGAATTCCTCAATCAAGGTAAAGTAAAACTTTCCTCAGCCAGTGGTATTTTTCCTGACGGAACCCCTTTTAATTTTGATGCCCCCAATGCTCCCATACCCTTTAAGCTTGGTGAAAATCAGTCAGATAACCATGTTGTTTTGGCTTTGCCAACTTTCCGCAGAGGGAAAGAAGAGGTGATTTTCAGTGAAAAAAGTGACTCTTTAGCGCGCTTTGTCAGCTTCGAAGTTGAAGTCAATGACTTCAATGCCATGTCAGTCGGCAACGCGGCAATACAGTTCGGTAAAATGCGTTTGCGTCTGATGCTGGAGTCTGATTTAACTCCTGAATGGACGTCGTTGAGCATCGTGCATGTCATGAATAAAACGAGTGACAAGAAACTCCACCTTAACTCGCTATTTATTCCTTCGCTGCTCAACTGCCATGCAAATCCACAAATCGCGGGCTTTATCAACGATATACAGGATCTGCTAGAGCAGCGCCGCCAACAAATCAGCCAGCGTCTGTTACAGTTGGGGCGATACAATGATTCTGAGATTATGGATTTTCTCTTGCTGTCACTGTTGAATCGCTATAGCGGTCAAGTGAACCATATGCGGAATCTATCATTACTGCATCCAGAACGGCTATTCAGTGAATGGTTACAGTTTGCAACTGAATTGGCGACATTCTCCCAAAGCCGTGTACCAGAAGAGAACTTACCTATTTATGATCATGACAATTTAACGCAGTGCTTCAATCAACTCATGTTTCGGCTGCGTCAAGGATTATCCATCATTCTGGAAGAACATGCGATTCAGTTGCCGTTAACGGAATACTCTCATGGTTTAAACATCGCGACATTACCCAACGCCAATATGGTTCATATGTTCAGCTTTGTTCTGGCCGTCCATGCTGACGTTGCGAATGAGATGCTGACGAGTAACTTCCCAGCCCAAATGAAGATTGCCCCTGTTGGGCGCATACGTGAATTGGTTCAATTGCAATTACCGGGTATTCCTCTGCGGACGATGCCATCTGTACCCAGACAAATTCCCTGGCATTCAGGTTATACCTATTTCGAATTAGAAAAAGAGGGTGATTTGTGGAAGCAGATGGAAAAATCCAGCGGCTTTGCATTGCATCTGGCCGGTGAGTTCCCTGGTCTGAATATAGAGTTTTGGGCAGTCCGCAATCAGGAAAAACCGAGGTAATGAAGCCGATGATGCAGGAAAAGCAGAAAACTGAACATGGAATGCTTTCCGATGAAACCAATCATAATCCGTTGGTTTCTGCCGCCAATCCGCTGTTAAACACCATTCCTCAGATCCGGCATTCTGTTGTTCACCCTGATCCGGCAAATTTGCGTCAGCAACTCATCAACGAAATCCGGCGTTTTGAAGTGGAATGTCAACATGCCAAAATATCCTATGAAGTGATCATTGGTGCACGCTACTGTTTATGTACAGCATTGGATGAAGCCGCTGCGCTCACTCCCTGGGGGATTCGCAGCGTGTGGTCCGGCAGTGGTTTGCTTGTCACTTTTCACAATGAAACTTGGGGAGGAGAAAAATTTTTCCAGCTATTAGCCAAATTATCGCAAACCCCCAGAGATAACTTATTTCTATTAGAACTCATTAACTTCTGTCTCCAGCTTGGATTTGAGGGACGTTATCGTGTCATGGATAATGGCCGAAGCCAATTGGATACTGTGAAACAACGTTTGTTTCAGTTAATCCGTTCAATAAAAGG
This sequence comes from Xenorhabdus anantnagensis, assembly GCF_028598555.1. GTDB lineage: Bacteria > Pseudomonadota > Gammaproteobacteria > Enterobacterales > Enterobacteriaceae > Xenorhabdus > Xenorhabdus anantnagensis. Next base: position 59,906 of record NZ_JAQRFN010000004.1, on the reverse strand, counting down.
TAATTATCCTGTTGAATTGTCAAGAAAAGCACAGCCCATCACCGTACCGAATAAATCTTGGCGTTTTTCATTGCCGTTATGGATCTCGACAGTAATATTAATTTTTTTAGTCTGTATTCTGTATATAAGTTTGGATTGGCGGTTGAGTGACAAAATCAATCCCGTTTTAGCAAAAATTTACCAGATTAATTTGCCCAATATGGCAGTCAGTGACCAAGTGTCGCCATCCATGCACCCTCACCTGAATTTGCAAAGTATACTACGGGATGAAGTGGCTGAGGGATTATTGAGTGTCATTGACAAACCTGACAGAAGCGTGATCACATTAAAAGGAGACGGTTTATTTAAAACGGGTTCTATACAGATCAAAAATAGTTATTTGGATGTCATCAGGCGTATTGCTGAGGCCATGAATAATTTTAACGGAAAAATTCTGGTTGTCGGATATACCGATAATGTTCCCATTAACACCCGTTATTCACGTTTTGTATCTAATTATTCTTTATCGTTGTCCAGAGCGAGATCTGTACAAAAAGAGCTTCAACGTTATCTGAACCAACCTGAAAGAATCAAAATAGAAGGAAAAGGTGCCAATGCTCCTTTAGTTCCAAATAATACTGCCAGTAATCGAGCCAAAAACAGACGAGTCGAAATAACACTGTTAGTTTCTTCTGTAAATCACACGATGCAAGGAAACTAAAACATGCTGAATGTATTCTTTTCTATCATCACTAGTCGATTAACATGGAGTTTTCTTGGAATAACAGCCATTTCTCTCATTATCTGGTTTATTGGTCCCATTATTTCCATTGGTGATGCGGTTCCTTTTGCATCAATTTCAACACGAGTCATTACCATTATTTCTTTCTTCTTTGTTTGGTTACTCTATCAGGTGATACCACGGCTGTATCATTCATGGATCAATCAAAAGCTGGTCAAGCAATTGAATATCAGTCAGGATGAGAATGAAGAAAATAAGCAGAAAGAAATATATATTACATTGGCAGAGCGGTTTTCGGATGCTGCAAAGTTATTAAAAAAAGCCTATTTTGCTGGTTTGTATAATAAAAATAAACCGAGTTGGATAAACTTTTTCAATCGCCAATATATATATCAATTACCGTGGTATCTGGTTATCGGCGCACCCAACTCAGGTAAAACAACCGCACTGGCAAACTCTGGTCTGCATTTTCCATTGTCGGATTATCTTGGTAAATCCGCTTTGTACAGTATGCAAGGCATGGATAGCTGTAACTGGTGGTTTACCAATAAAGCCGTTTTGCTCGATACCGCAGGTCGCTATACCGCACAGGACAGCTTCCCCCAGCAAGATGCCGATGAATGGCAAAATTTTATCCGGCTGTTGAAAAAGTACCGTACCCGCCAGCCGCTCAATGGCGTCATTATTACTATCAGTGTGGAAGATTTACTGAATCCGTCAACTGAAAAACGGGATCAACAAGCTTATATTCTGCGCAGGCGTCTTTCAGAGTTACATGAACAGCTCAAAATACAGCTCCCTATTTATGTCATGATTACCAAAACTGATTTATTAAAAGGGTTTAGTGCTTACTTCAGCCATTTTGACAAAAAATCCCGTGAGCAAATTTGGGGATTTAACTTTCCGTGGGACAAGTGGGATAAAAAAATTGATTTTGATCTCTATGAAATCTTTGTGCAGCAATATAGTCAATTACAACAACGGTTAGATGCTGAATTACCCACTATTCTCTTAAACGGACACAATTCACGGCAATGTGCCGAAAGTTATCTATTTCCACAAGAATTTGCGACTTTGCACCCACTGATTGCACAATATCTTGAAATCGTATTTGCAAAGTCAGGATTTGAAATACCTTACTATCCACGAGGGCTATATTTCACCAGCGGAACACAAGAAGGGATACCATTCGACAATGTCATGGAAAAATTAAATCATAGCTTTCAGTTACCAACAGATAATAATAACAATGCTATGTCATGGGGAAATGATAAAGGAATTATTCATTCTAACTTAACCCACGAAACGTATTTTCTGAAAAATTTACTGGAAAATATCTTTCAAGAAGCAGGAATTGCAGGTTGTAACCGCTGGTGGGTATATCGCAAACGCTTTTGGGGTGGATTAGGATATATTATTTCGATTGCAATACTGGCATTAGTGACCAATTTACTTTTAGTCAGTTATGAAAATAACAAAAATTATCTACTGAAAGTACAAGAAAAAATTCCGGCTATTGTAGAACTTGGGGATAAATTAAATAAGAATTCAAATGATATTTACTCTTTATTACCTATTTTAAACAATTTGATCAATTTAGATGAAAACCAGAGTTTGACCCATTTAGATAAAAGCCCATTTTTTTCTTTTGATCCTCCTTTATCCTATAGGATGGGATTGTATTCTGGCGAACAAGTCAGTAGTGCCAGCCAATCTCTGTACAAAAAAGCGTTACAAACATTATTGTTGCCTCAGGTAGCAGCAATCATTACTGACCAATTGCGTAATGATAACAATGATGACGCAGAAAAAACCTACAATACGCTAAAAGCTTATCAGATGTTATATCAGCCTAAATATTATGATGGTAAGTTTCTGCATGATTGGGTCATGCAATATTTGAAAACCCACTTAAAAGCAGACATAACTCAAGAGCAGTTGCAGCAAATTGAGGTGCATATCGGCCAATTGCTGGATAACCAATTTGTCACCTCTCCCTTTATTCGTGATGACTCTCTAATCGAAAAAAAACGAGCATTAATTAGCAGAATTCCGCCAGCACAACGTGCTTACAATTATTTGAAACACAAATTAACTCATGATCCCGATTTAGCACCCGTAAGTTTGGATACACTTGCGGGTCCCCAAGCTGAGTTGGTTTTCTCGCGCATCAGCGGAGCACCAATCACGGACGGTATACCGGGAATGTTCACTCCGGCCGGTTATCAGAAAGGTATCGAAAAAAATATCAATACTTTTCTGACAACTTTGTACTCACAAAATAACTGGGTACTTGGTATTAATACGAGGGAACAAACTGATGAGGAAATTAAATCCCTCGTTAAGCAGTTTTATATTAACGACTACATATATCAATGGGTTAATTTTCTGGCGGATATTCGTTTGAATCATATTGATAGTTTAAAGCAGCGGATCAACATAGCACGTTTGCTGTCTTCTTTTGACTCACCTATGCGCAATCTTCTCATTAATCTCAGTAAAAATGTCACACTGAATGAAAATAGTAATAATGACAAAAAACTCAGCAATCTTGTGAAGAGCCAATCGGACAAATTAACAAATTTATCTCCCAAACCCATCCCGAAGCAGCTTACCAAACAACTCACTAAACAAATATTGCCAAATAATAATCAACCGACTCCAGAACAGGAAATAGAAGAATTTTTTTCACAATTTATTGAACTGGCAAAAAAAGAAAATCAAAAAAACCAAAATATTCCCTTTGATAAGACATTAAAAGAAATTGGTGAATTATATCAGTATCTAATCTCAGTCGAGCATGCAACCAATATCGGTATGCCCATGCCCCCCAATAAAATTATCACGCAGTTACAAGCAACAGCAGGACTTCTGCCCATGCCTTTCAGGAACATGGTTTCCTCACTTGTGATTGGAGCCAGTAGCGATACTCAACTCAGTGACATGAAAAATGTCGATAAGCATTTCAGTGCAGAAATCGGTGTTTTTTGCAATCAAGCGATTGCCAATCGCTATCCGTTGATGCCGAAATCACAGCGCGATATCAAGCCTGATGATATGGCACTGATGTTCGCCCCTAAAACAGGTTTAATGGACAGTTTTTTCCAGAAAAATTTAGAGGGTAAAGTAGATACGACTCTACCTACATGGCAATTTATGCCCGGAGTGAATGGCAAGCCCTTGCCGGGTGGAAAAACGTTACTCAAACCTTTCCAACAAGCCCAAATTATCCGCGATGCGTTATTTACCAGCGGAACCCCAACGCCATTATTTCGCGTCATGGTTCGCCCAATCAGCATGGATAACAATATATTGAGCATGACACTGGATGTAGATGGACAGAAATTAGAATACAGTCACGGCCCGCAACTTTCACAACTCATCAGTTGGCCAGGCCCTGCTAAAACTAATCAGGTTCGCATTCAATTGAATTTAAGTGATGGTACAACTACGAATTTATCAACTTCGGGTTTTTGGGCATTGAACCGCCTATTGAATCACGCAAAGCATACTTGGGGTGATAAAGCTCATGTTGACGATATGAGCCTACGGGCAATATTTAATATCAGTGGTCATAATGTCTCGCTGGAGTTTACCCCAAGCAGCATTTTCAGCCCGTTTAAGCTCCCCACTTTTTTCTGCCCAAGCCCAATGCTGCTTAAAGCAGCATGATAAATATCCCCACTGTGAACTGAATATAAGCTGAAAATACTATGAATATTGATGCCTTACTCTCTCCAATCAGTGCGGAATCTCCCTGCGGGGGAAACCTCGAATACGATGATGAATTTCTGGCATTAGAGCAAATGTTGATCGAGAAACCAGAGCAACAATTTGGTGATGTCCTCATCCCTGCTGAACCACCCAACTGGGTAGAGGTGGAAAAACAAGCCGTTCACCTATTATCCCGTTCCAAAGATCTGCGTGTCATCATCGCCCTTATGCAGGCATGGCTAAATATGCGGGGATTATGTGGATACGCCGATGGCCTGAGTTTACTTCGCCAGATTCTGGAGCGTTATTGGGAAGATGTGTGGCCTAAACTGGAATTTAATGGCGAATATGATCATTTACTTCGTCTGAATACGCTGGCAGCCATTGAAGATGGTGCTCCGTGTACAATAAAAGCCCAGCACGCGATTGTATTAAAAAGTGCTTCGACGGAATTATCATTGCTCGATGCGTGTTTACTGCTCAATGGTACAGTCACAGAAATTAAAGGTTATACCGGAGGGCGCACCAGATTAGTTGTTGAATTAAAAAAACTCTCTAATAGCTCTGAGATCCAGGCAATAATAACCATTCGTGGGCAGCTTACTGCTCTGATTGGAATTATCAGCCATCATTTATCCAACAATCACGTACCTGAATTACCACAGTTTTTAAAACTGTTGGATACCATAATTAAATTTTATCCCGCACATAAACCAGAAATAGATATTCCAGAAAATTCTGACGGCACAGGCACACTTGAATCCACACCGTTTATAAAGCAGAAAACCGCACCAGAACAAACGACTTCAATAACAACAACCCTTGAAACTTCTGAAGAAGAGATATTTTCCCATTGGCACGCAGTCGAAGCCAGTAACCGTGATGATGCCCGCATTTTATTGGAAAAAGCCAAAATTTATTTTCTTAAACATGAGCCAAGCCATCCGGCACCGATGATGATTGATCGCATCCTACGACTGATTGATAGTGATTTTATTAAAATCATCTATGACCTTGTTCCAGAAGGATTAAATCAGATCGAGAGTATTTTCGGTCGCCCCAATAACTCTGACATGGATTAATTTTTGTCAGAGAACCTCTTATACCCAATAGCTTTTTAGTTGCAACCCTGTGGCTTAAAGATAAAAGGGTATCAACTTAGTTATCTAGCCAGTAATGGAGAATTTGTTATGAAATCCAGTGGACAAAAGTTTATAGCACGGAATCGCTCTCCTCGCGTACAGATTGAATACGATGTCGAGCTTTACGGCTCAGAGAAGGCTGTTCAATTACCATTTGTCATGGGGGTCATCGCTGATTTGGCAGGAAAACCTGTAGAAGCCTTACCTGACGTCAATGATCGCAAATTTCTGGAAATTGACATTGACAACTTTGATGAGCGTATGAGTTCAATCAAGCCCCGGGCAGCCTTTCAGGTCGAAAATACGCTAACTGGTGATGGTAAGCTGAATATCGATTTAACATTCGAAACCATGGAAGATTTTCAACCTGATGCCATAGCCAAAAAAGTCGAGCCATTAGCCCAATTGCTGGACGCTCGTATCCAACTGGCAAATCTGCTTTCTTATATGGACGGTAAAAACGGCGCGGAACAACTGATTGCCGAGATATTGCAAAACCCCGCCCTGCTGAAATCCTTGGCGGAAGCTCCAAATCCTGAAAATAACGCTTCAGAAGAAGGTACTGAAGATAAGGAGTAATTGATGAGCTCAACTGAACAAGAAACTCAAATTCAACAATCGCAGGTAGCAAAAGAGTATACCCCTGATGAACTAAGCACATTGCTGGATAAAGAATTTCGCCCGCAAAGTGATCATACCCGCAGTGCAGTGGAAAATGCAGTAAAAACACTGGCACAGCAGGCGTTAGAGAATACCGTTACTATCTCTGGTGATACCTATCGCACTATCCAATCATTGATTGCTGAAATTGATATCAAGATATCGCAACAGATGAATCATATTTTGCACCATAAAGAATTCCAGACATTGGAAGGAGCTTGGCGTGGTTTGCACTATCTGGTTAACAATACAGAAACCGATGAAATGCTGAAAATCAGTGTGATGTGTCTTTCCAAAAAGGAATTGAGCAACACACTAAAACGCTTCAAAGGTGTTAGTTGGGATCAAAGCCCGATTTTCAAAAAGATCTATGAAGCGGAATATGGTCAGTTTGGTGGTGAGCCGTTTGGCTGCTTGGTGGGAGATTACTATTTTGACCACACTGCACCGGATGTTGAACTTCTGCGCCAAATATCGCAGATCAGTGCGGCAGCGCATTGCCCGTTTATTTCAGGCGCATCACCCAGTGTTATGCAAATGGAATCCTGGCAGGAATTAGCCAATCCACGGGATCTGACAAAAATTTTCCAAAACACGGAATATGCGCCCTGGCGCAGTTTACGTGAATCAGAAGACGTACGTTACATCGGATTGGCACTACCGCGTTTCCTCTCCCGCCTACCCTACGGCGCTCTCACTAATCCCGTTGATAATTTCAATTTTGAGGAAAATACGGAAGGCCCGACTCACAACAACTACACTTGGGCGAATGCCGCTTATGCTATGGCGGTCAATGTTAATCGCTCTTTTAAGTTGTATGGCTGGTGTACTTCTATCCGCGGTGTAGAATCCGGTGGGATTGTAGAAAACTTACCTTGCTACACTTTCCCCTCTGATGATGGCGGAGTGGATATGAAGTGTCCCACGGAGATAGCCATTAGCGATCGCCGTGAGGCAGAATTGGCAAAAAATGGTTTCATTCCGTTATTGCATCGCAAAAACACAGACATGGCCGCCTTTATTGGTGCCCAATCTCTGCAAAAACCAGCGGAATATTATGATCCTGATGCTACTGCTAATGCTAACCTTGCTGCTCGTTTGCCCTACTTATTTGCCTGTTGCCGTTTTGCCCATTACCTGAAATGTATCGTGCGCGACAAAATTGGTACTTTTCAAGAGCGTTCTGATATGGAACGTTGGCTTAATGATTGGATTGTCAATTATGTTGATGGCGATCCAGTCAACTCATCACAGGGAACCAAAGCGAGGAAACCACTAGCAGCAGCAGAAGTTCAGGTGGAAGACGTAGAAGGCAACCCCGGATACTATCAGGCTAAGTTTTTCCTGCGCCCGCACTATCAACTGGAAGGCCTGACTGTTTCTCTACGTTTAGTTTCAAAATTACCTTCATTAAAAGGAGCCTAATGCTAATTTATCAAGAATAAGTTATTAAGAAAGAAATTAAGAAATTTTTTTTATGTATTAAAGAGCATGTACTTATGCAAAACCTCCCTCCCTATCTTTAGATTTCAATCCGCATAATATCTTCAACCATAATTCCAATATGTATTTATTGGTTTATTTTAATTTACTCAACTTTAATAAGGCGAAAATTATGTCTACTTCTGGTATTGATGCATATATTAATTTTACTGACGTTAAAGGCGAATCAGGTGATAGCTCATATAAAGACTGGACAGCAGTTAGATCGTTTTCACTTGAAGTCCTTAACCGTGTCAATCAGGACGCTCAAGGCTCTGGATTAGGTGCAGGTATAGTGTCAGTGTCTGGCCTGTCTTTGGATATTCTGTTTGACAAATCTGCTATTACCTTACGCCAGTATCTCGTCAAAGGGACACACATTAAGGAAGTGACACTTAATGTACGTCGACAAGGGGGTAAACAAGAACTTTGGTATACATTAGCTTTGACAAATGCCTTAGTCGCCAGATCCAGCTTGGCATACGGAGATGGTGGGTTTTATGCTGCCATTTTTATTGCCTTTCAAAAATATAAAGAAAGCTATTTCTCACAAGAGTATGGCTCAGGTTCTAAAGGAGCTGAGGTCAGCTATGAGTGGGATTCTTATACTAACCAAGGCGGTTAAACACACATAAATCGCATCAGAACCTTCCTGTGGGTATCCACAGGAAGGTTATTTCCTCAACAATAGGATCCATAACAATAGGCATTCATGATTATGAGATTCACCATTGTTAAAAATTCGGGTTCAAACCAACCACCACAACTGAGTTATGACTTTTCTGCCCCAGGGGGCACGATCGGCCGCAGTACGGAAAATAATTGGTATTTACCCGATGAAAATCTGGACATTGCCAGATTGCAGGTCATTGTGTCCATTTCTGTTGATGGAGAATGTCGGATCAATAATCAAGGCTCAGCTTCTGAGGTATTGCTGAACTTGATACCTCTGGCTCCCGATCGCCAGATTGAAGTCCGCAATGGTGATATGTTGAATATTGGCAATTATCAGATCCAACTTATTGATACCAATAAGAGTTCATCACGACAGGCAGCGACTCAAGTTGCCAATGCTGAACATCCAGTGAATCCTAATCAAACAAGAGTTCCTAACGAAGTTTGGGACGATCTCGAACAGATTCTCACATCTGATACCTCGTTTCCCCCTAATTCACACCAAACGATACAGAGCCAGATTAAGCAGGAGTTGAACGACAATAATCCTCTGATAAAAGGCCAACTCCACGATAAAGAACGAAATCCGATTGACCCACTGGCGCAAATTGAAGCTACAACCGACCTTGATGCCCTACAATTACGGGCGACAGATCCCATTAGTATGTTCAAATCGGATACCACTTTCCAACAGGAAAATATACTGAATGATCATACACCAACCACATTATTGACGCGTAATGAGCAATATCATGATCAAAATGATAAGAAACAGGAAATTGATCCACTAAAGCTGTTTTCTGATAAGCACATTAAACCAGCTCAACATGCCAAAAATGATGATCTCTTGAACCAGATGTTGGATAACGCTGTACCACTGAACCCAGTGAATGACGTGACTATTTCTCAATCTGAATCTCAATTTCCATTTGTTTCTAAACCGTCTAAACCAGCCGAGTCATTTGAACTCTTTGAGCCATTCGAACCATCGGAAACAGCTTCTGCGCCCACAGATAAATCAGTTCATAACAAGACACAAACATTTACTCAGGTATTTTCCTTACCTCCGCAAGAAGAGGCCTTACACAACGATCAAGATAGGTATAAAGATCAATATAGTTATAAAGATCAAGAGAGGCATAAAGATCAAACCGGCAGTGTCAGACTAGAGGGAAAATTACTGACAGCCTTATTGGATGGCATGGGACTAAAAGATATAAACCACCTGCAATTTGATGAACAACATATGCATCAATTAGGCTTATTAATCAGCCAGTTAACTCAGGGCATCATCACCCTCAACGCATCACGTACTCAACTGAAAAACGAAGTAAACGCAAGCATGACGCAAGCCCTGACCGACATCAATAATCCATTTAAACTTTTACCTTCCGGTCAATCTGTTTTGGCACTGATGCTTGGTGACCCTATACCCGGATTTATGCCACTTGAGCTGGCAACCCGTGACATTTTGATCGAGTTGCAGGCACATCAATTGGGTATGATTGCAGGGATACGTGCCATTGCGACAAATATATTACATTTATTCCAACCTACTATTCTTGAACAAAAAGCCCGGGAAAATCATTGGGTACCGCGTTTGTCATTATTATCAACCCAAAAAGCAGCAATGTGGGATTACTTCATCAAGCATTATCAAAGGACAGTGAGTGAGTTTGAACAAGATTCTGTTCTGTTTAGTGAAAACTTCCTGCAAGCCTATGAAACAGAAGTTAACCGATTTAAAAACACCCAAAACTGAACAGCATAATCACCCTCAACTTAACAATACTTTCACACCTTCCCCTCTTTACAATCACAATGGCAAGCAGGTAATCCATGAACGACAATATCACTTTGCTGAATAGCGGTTATCAGAGCCGAAATAATGCTACGCGCATTACTGTCAAAGATAGAATGCTGCCTTCTTTATTGGATAGGCTCACAGATAATGAGCCGGATAAAAAACAAGAAGCAATCAATAACTATATGCTATCGCACAGTACATTACGGCAGAGTGTTCTGAGGGATTTGCAATGGTTGTTCAATAATATCAATGCTGAATCTGAACAAAATCTCATCCGATTTCCAGAAATTCGCCATTCTGTTTATAACTTTGGTTTGCCTCCCTTGTCCGGTAAATGCCTATCTGAAATAGAATGGGGAGATATTCAACATAGAATCATTACAGCGATTTACATATTCGAACCGCGCATCATTCCCGATGAACTTGAAGTGAGTTGTGTTTCCGATACCCATTCATTGACTCTATACAACACGTTATCCATAGAAATAAGGGGATTTTTGTGGTGCGTTCCCCGACCACTGGAATTCCTGTTCCGTAGTGATATCGATCTGGAAAACGGTTATTTCACCATAAAAGAAGCCGGATAAAGTTGAGACAAAGAAGACATAAGAGGGGCTATGGACAATAAACTGCTTGAGTACTATAACCGTGAATTAGTCTATTTACGTGAAATGGGCAAAGAATTTGCCGAACTCTACCCTAAGGTCGCCAATCGCTTAGGAATGCATGGCATTGATGTAGTTGATCCCTATGTTGAACGCCTAATGGAAGGCTTTGCTTTTCTGACTTCCCGCATTCAATTGAAAATGGATGCAGAATTTCCACGCTTTTCTGAACAATTATTGGAGATGCTGTATCCCAATTATTTGTCTCCCACGCCTTCAATGGCAATCGTCGAACTCCAGCCAGATATCAGCAAAGGAGATATCAGCCACGGATTTTTAGTGCCGCGTGGCACAGTCATGCACTGTCAAACATTGAAAAAAGATGGTATCAATTTCCACTATACCACCACCCAAGATGTCACCTTACAGCCGCTGTATCTGAAGAACGTTGAATTTGGCAGAATCCCTGCAAATCTTCCGCTCATGGCATTGAATCTTCATCAATATGGCGCTGTCAGCGCACTACGCATTCGCCTTGGCTGTCAGGGAAAATTCTTCCTCAATGAGCTAGACCTCAAGAAATTGGTATTTTTTCTTTCAGGGCCGGATATTCAATCCCAGCAATTGTTGGAGCTGATTATGGAGCATTCTGTTGGCATCGTATGTCAGACTCTTGGTGATGATCCCCAATATCAGGTCTTGCCCGATACTTTTCCACATCATGAAGGATTTGATGATGACCAGTCATTACTCCCCAATGATCCCCGCAATTTTAGTGGTTACCGACAACTCCAAGAGTATTTTGCTTTTCCTGCGCGCTTTCAATTTTTCAGTATCAGTGGCATGGAATCTTCGCTGAAACAGACAACAGAAAAGAATGAATTTGAATTGATACTGCTTTTAAAGAAAACTGATCCCGATCTGGAACGTCTGGTGGATGTCTCTTACCTGACCTTAAACAGTACACCTGTAATTAATTTGTTCCCTAAAGTCACAGAGCGTATCTCCGTGGAAGAAAGCACCAATGAGTTCCATTTGGTTGTCGATAATACTTGTCCTCTGGATTACGAAATTTTCTCGGTACAACGTCTGCATGGTGCAGATATCAAACGCAAAGAAACACAAATATTCAGACCCTTTTGGTCTACTTTCAGTGATGATAAGGGTAATTACGGTTCTTACTTTTCGGTGCGCCGTGAACCACGCATTTTATCTGAACATGCCCATCGCTACGGAACCCGAACCAGTTATATCGGAACAGAAACTTTTGTCTCCATTGTTGATGAGCAACACTCTCCGTGGCCCCATGAATTAAAATTCCTGACTGCTGATGTCATGTGTACCAACCGTGATTTATCTGCAATGCTGCATCAACAAGATCTCGATAACTTTGCCATGCTAGATTCAATTCCCATCAACCAAATTGTATTTCTCAAAAGACCCACCATTCCACGCTCTGCCTTAAAACAAGGTTCCGCTTCCTGGAAATTAATCAGCCAACTTCAGCTCAATTATTTAAACCTCATGGATAAAGATGACGAACAAGGCACTCAGGCACTGCGACAATTGTTAAGTCTATATGCCAATCTTGCCGAGCCCGCTGTCATTCGCCAGATTAATGGCATCCGCCATTGTTCATTAAAAACGATTTATCGACGAGTTCCTGAACCCGGCCCGATTGTTTTCGCCCGTGGTATCAGCATCAGGCTGGAAGTAAATGAACAAGAATTTGCGGGAGCCAGCCCTTGGTTGTTGGGCAGTGTATTGGAAAGACTTTTCTCACGTCTGGTCACCATGAATTCTTTTACTGAAATGACACTGTATAGCCAGCAACGTGGCAATATCGGTTTTTGGCCTGCCCGTATGGGTAACAAAAAATTGATATAAAAGACAGAAAATGAATATGAATCAAAAAAAACCTATTTCTATTCATCGTATATGTCGTTTGCCAGATAACTTCTGGCAGCAACTCACCCAAACGCCTTGGCATTTCGACTTATTTCAAACCCTTCGCCGTATAGATGCCCAGTCTGGAGCATATTATATGCTGGGATCTGCCCCATTGCCGAAACACGATATCTTGCGGTTGGGACAAAAAGCGTCCATGATTTTCGCGCCCTCTACCATTACTGAGGTCAAACAACAGAAAAATTCGAATCTGTATGACATGCTCATCTACAGTTTTGGTTTGTTCGGCCCCAATGGCCCATTGCCACTGCATATAACTGAATATACTTATTCGCGGCAATACAATTATCAAGATCCTACTCTGAACGCGTTCGCCAATTTATTTCACCATAGGCTAATACTGTTGTTCTATCGGGCTTGGGCCAATACTCAACCAACCGTATCGCTCGATCGTCAGGATAATCAACGCTTTTGCCATTATCTCTCCTGTTTGGTGGGGATGGGATTGCCCGCCCAACAAACACCAGACACGATTAATGATCATGCCCGTTATTCATTATCCGGCCATTTATCTCGTCAAGGGCATAGTGCAGAAGGGTTAGAAAAAATACTGTTCTATTATTTCAATATACCGCTAAAAATTGTGCAAAATATTCCTCAATGGCTAGAAGTCGGATTACAGGATCAAGCTCAACTAAAAGCAGGACGCAATATGCCCCGTCTGGGTGAATCGGCCTTTTTAGGAATTGCACTCTACAATATTCAACATAAATTTCGCATTGAATTAGGCCCGCTAAGAATAGCTGAATATAAAATGTTCTTGCCGGGAGAATCTAAATCAAACCAGTTGCGTGACTGGGTTTATCAATATCTGGGGATTGAATATGCATGGGATGTCCGCTTGACTCTCCATCAGTCGGATGTCAAGGGCATTCATCTCTCTGAACCGACGAAATTGGGACTGAACAGTTGGCTTGGTAAAATTGAGCAATCAATCCATCGTGGGGATTTAATTTATACCCCAAAGTGATGCGTTATTCCTTTTCCTACCCCGCACAAACTCTATCATTACCAATAAATAATTTTCGCAAATAAGACGGATTATATTCTATGTCAGAAATCAGTCGTTCTGTGCTCTTTGGCAAACTTAACCGTACCTTGTTCACCTCTTTAGAAAGTGCCACGACCTTTTGTAAACTGCGTGGCAATCCTTATGTTGAATTAGTTCACTGGCTGCATCAACTCATGCAGCAGCAAAACAGTGACCTACAGCAGCTTATCCGCTACTTTTCACTGGATGAATCCACGCTGACTAAAGACATTATTACGACGCTGGATCGCTTGCCACGCGGAGCCAGTGCCATTTCTGATCTTTCAGAACATATTGATAATGCTGTAGAACGCGCTTGGGTATACGGATCACTGAAATTTGGTGTGAATGAAATTCGCAGTGCGCATTTGTTGATAGGTATATTGAAAACCTTTAATTTACGCAATGCGCTGAAATCCATTTCTCCCCAGTTTGACCGCATTAATGCGGATACTTTGCTCGACAATTTCAATGAAATTTGTCGCGATAGCGATGAAGCTCAAGCCAGTACATCATCCACCAGCATGCAGGCGACAACGTCACAAACCACAGCAGACCCAGCTTTACAGCGATCATCTTTACAACAATCATTTTTAAGACAATCATCTTTAAAACAATCATCTTTACAACAATATGGGCAAGAACTGACTGCCCGTGCACGCAATGGTGAAATAGATCCTGTATCAGGGCGTGATGAAGAAATTCGTCAGATTATTGATATTCTGATGCGTCGCCGCCAAAACAATCCCTTGCTGACTGGCGAGGCCGGTGTAGGCAAAACCGCTGTGATTGAAGGGTTGGCATTGAGGATTGTGGCGAAAGAAGTTCCTCCGCCTTTGCTCGATGTCCAGCTTTGGCTACTGGATATAGGTATGTTGCAGGCAGGTGCGGGAGCCAAAGGTGAATTCGAATCTCGTTTGCGCAAAGTGATCGATGAAGTACAGTCCAGCCCAATGCCAATCATTCTGTTCATTGATGAAATCCATACCTTGATTGGCGCAGGCGGACAACAAGGAACCGGTGATGCTGCCAATCTGTTGAAACCCGCATTGGCGCGTGGGCAATTACGTACTCTTGGTGCCACAACTTGGTCTGAGTACAAAAAATATATCGAAAAAGATCCAGCTCTGACCCGCCGTTTTCAAGTGGTTCAAGTCCATGAGCCTGACGAAACTAAAGCACTGCTCATGCTGCGCAGTCTGGTTAATGCGCTGGAACAGCACCATCACGTGCTGTTGCTGGATGAAGCCGTTGAAGCTGCTGTGCGCCTTTCGCATCGCTATATCCCCGCCCGCCAATTACCGGATAAATCTGTGGCGCTATTGGATACGGCCTGTGCCAGAGTTGCAATCAGCCAACATGCAGAGCCACCTCAACTGGAAGATTGTCGTCATCGCATAGATGCTTTGCAAATTGAGCGGGAGATTGCCGAGCGCGAGTCTAAGATAGGTATCGGTGATAAACAACGCTCAGAAACCATTCTTAATGCGCTATCCGCTTTAGAAGCTCAAAAAGCTCAGTTGCAGGAACGCTGGGAGCAAGAACTTTGCTTGATAAATAAAATTGTTAATCTGCAAACCCAATTGCATGAAGACCAGTATGATAACTTTGCCACAAAGCACACCGAGCTGTCCGAGTTGCAGCAACAATTGAAAACTTTACAAGGAGAAGAGCCTCTGATCTTTGCTGCCGTAGACAGCAATATTATTTCTTCCGTTGTTTCAGACTGGACAGGCATTCCCCTCAATCGCATGGTAAAAAACGAAATCGACGCAGTATTGCAGTTAGCTGATACACTGAGCCAGCGTGTCATCGGCCAGCATCATGGGTTAGAGTTAATTGCAAAACGCGTACGCACTTCACGCGCTAAGTTAGATGATCCCAACAAGCCCGTCGGTGTTTTTATGTTGTGTGGCCCGTCTGGTGTGGGTAAGACTGAAACAGCGCTCGCTCTTGCCGAAACGTTATATGGTGGAGAGCAAAATCTGATCACCATTAATATGAGTGAGTTTCAGGAAGCACACACAGTATCTACTTTGAAAGGTGCTCCTCCTGGTTATGTTGGCTATGGTGAAGGTGGTGTACTGACGGAAGCTGTCCGACGTCGTCCTTACAGTGTGGTCTTGTTGGATGAAATCGAAAAAGCCCATACTGATGTGCATGAAATCTTCTTTCAAGTTTTTGATAAAGGCTGGATGGAAGATGGCGAAGGGCGCCACATCGATTTTCGTAATACCATTATTATTCTGACATCCAATGTCGGCTCTGATCTAATCAGTTCACTTTGCACTCAACAAGACACTGCTCCAGAGCCAGAAAAACTCAGCACTGCATTGCGAAAACCGTTATTGAATGTGTTTCCTGCCGCCTTATTAGGGCGATTGCTGGTTATTCCTTACTACCCACTGAGTGATGAAGTGATGACAAATATTGTTCACTTACAATTGGGGAGAATTAAAAAACGCCTGTTGGAAAACCATGGTATTACAGCGACATTCGATGATGTCATGGTCGAGCATATCGTCAGCAGATGTACAGAAATTGAGTCAGGTGGGCGTATGGTTGATGCAATCTTGACAAATACCCTGCTACCGCAAATCAGCCAGCAACTGCTTTTTGCCAGTGCAAACGACAAGCAATATCATCAGCTTCAGGTATCTCTTAAGCTTGGCGAGTTCCAATTTCAATTCACGGATTAGCTATATAACCAAGAGGTCATCCATTTGCAGAACTTTCAAAAGAATCATGCCGCCGGCAGCATTGACTTTATTCACCCTCTTCCGATTGGGCATTGCCTCAATGAATTTGAAATCGAAGAAGTCATCGGCACAAGCAGAGGCAGTATTATGTATCGTGTTTGGGATCATCACCTTAAACAAGATATTGCTATCAAAGAATATATGCCCTTCTCTTTTGTCATACGCCGACAGGATATGAAGCTCAAATTACGAGGAGAAGAGTTAGAAAACCGGTTTTATACTGGATTACAAAACTTTATCCGCGAAGCACACTTTATGTCCTGTTTCGAACATCCCTGTCTCCCATGTTTTCTACGCTTTTGGCAACAAAACTGCACGGCTTATATAGCAACTCCCTTTTATAAAGGAATGACATTAAATAAATTGGGAATAAAACATTCACATCTCATTAATGAAAATTGGCTTTGTCGGATACTGTTTCCTTTATTGGATGCACTTGATGCACTCCATCAAAAAAATTATTTACACTGCGATATTTCTTTAGACAATATTTTAATTCAGGATAACCAATCACCAATATTATTAGATTTCGGCTCTACCCACAAAACAACAAAATGCTTGTCTGATGATACAGAAATAACCATCCGATCCGGCTTTACCCCCGTTGAACAGTACACAGCCAATGAAAAAAACCAACAAGGCCCCTGGACAGATATCTATGCGTTAGGGGCTGTGCTATACACTTTAATTTTAGGCAATCCTCCCCCTGTTAGTATTGTACGCAATCTGAAAGATTGTTATCAGCCCTTGATAAAACTGCGCCCAACAGGGTACTCCCTATCGTTTCTACATGCGATTGACATAGCTCTAGCAATAAATCCATCAGAACGCCCACAGTCGATATCCGAATTCATTGCAATTTTTCCAACAATACCTACACAATCCAAGCCCGTCCCGACAAACTCATAAACTCGCATTACCCCATAAATTATCAATCAAGGATGTCAGCACATGATCTTGCCAGGCTCCATCAATCATTAAATAATTCTTGGCGTAACCTTCCCGTTCAAAACCGAGTTTCTTAAGTAAATTCCCACTGCGATGATTATGTGGCATGTAATTAGCCATAATTCGGTGCATTTTCTGGTAACGCTGCATATAACGGATTGCCGGTTGCAACGCTTCATACATTAGCCCTTGCCCCTGCCATTTTTCTCCCAAAGAATAACCAAGGTAACAGGAATAAAATGCTCCTCGCACAACATTAGTGAAATTAGCAACCCCCATCACTTCATTTTCATTAGAATCTAATAGCAAGAAATTAAATGTAGCTCCCTGCCGTTGCAATTCCGCAATATAACTCAACCTGTTTGTCCATCCAGATGGTTGATAAAAACTACCATCCCTTATCGGCTCCCACGGCTTAAGAAAATCTTTATTTTCTGCATAATATTCAGCCAGTCTATAAGCATCCCGTTCATACACCACACGAACAACCATTCTATCCGTAATGAAGCGAATCTTGGGAGATGTAGAACGATAACCAAACATGTTTTCTCCTGATATTTACCTTGAAAAATTTTTAAGTAATTTAGCGCTTACGGAATTTTTTATCATCTTCGACGATAAAAAAATATCATCTATATTCCCTCTACCTTAATACTTAAATTAAGTCCAAAATAACAAAAAACTCACATTTGTTTTTTTCATATTTCGATGGTGCAAAATGTCATTAGTTTCACAAGCACGGAGCTTGGGTAAATATTTTCTTTTATTCGATAATTTATTAGTCGTTTTAGGATTTTTTGTTGTTTTTCCCTTAATTTCAATTCGTTTCGTCGAGCAACTTGGCTGGGCTGCCGTTATTGTCGGTTTCGCTCTGGGCTTACGGCAACTTGTACAACAAGGACTGGGCATTTTTGGTGGGGCGATTGCGGATAGGTTCGGAGCCAAGCCGATGATCGTTACAGGAATGTTACTTCGTGCGGTGGGTTTCGCCCTGATGGCTCTGGCCTCTGAGCCTTGGATATTATTCCTTTCCTGTCTTCTGTCTGGATTGGGCGGTACATTATTTGATCCTCCAAGAGCGGCGCTGGTTATTAAATTAACCCGTCCCCATGAACGAGGGCGCTTTTATTCACTTTTATTAATGCAAGACAGCGCCGGAGCCGTAGTCGGTGCACTGATAGGAAGCTGGTTATTGCAATATAATTTCAATATCGTTTGCTGGATTGGTTCAGTTATTTTTGTGCTGGCAGCATTCATTAACGCATGGCTTCTGCCGGCATATCGCATTTCAACCAGCCGAACACCTGTCAAAGAAGGTATAGGACGCGTTATTAAAGATCGTCGGTTCTTTTACTATGTGCTGACGTTGACGGGTTACTTTGTTCTGTCTGTACAAGTCATGCTGATGTTCCCCATCATTATCCATGAAATTTCCGGCTCACATACTGCCGTTAAGTGGATGTATGCCATTGAGGCTGCGATTTCCCTGACTCTGCTGTATCCCATTGCACGTTGGAGTGAGAAACATTTCCGACAGGAACAAAGACTAATGGCAGGTCTGTTTTTAATGAGTATATGTATGTTCCCAATTGGTTGGATTAATCAATTGCACCTTCTATTTAGCCTAATTTGTCTGTTTTATTTGGGCTTAGTGACCGCAGATCCTGCGCGTGAAACACTGAGTGCTTCACTGACCGATCCACGCGCACGCGGCAGTTACATGGGCTTCAGCCGTCTGGGGCTGGCATTGGGGGGGGCGCATTGGGTTATACCGGCGGGGGGTGGCTCTATGATACAGGCCGCGCTTTGAATATGCCGCAATTACCATGGCTTTTGCTGGGATTGGCGGGCTTAATCACTATTTATGCTCTTCATCGCCAATTCAATCAGAAGAAGATTGAGCCTATCATTACTGGTAAACATTAACATTGTTAAACATTAATATTAACAAACAGTAATATTAACAACCGTTAATCATCCGTTGAACTTATCACGCCATAAATTAGTGTAAAATCTGCTCGTTGAAAATAAGAGGAGACAACATGAAAAGATTTTTCTTAGGGGCAGTATTGGTACTAGTTGGATTAATCAGCGGCTGTGATCAATACAAGGCAATCAATATCAATGAAAGCCAGCTCAATGATTATTTATCGAAAACAGTTCATTATCAAAGGCAATTTAACTTACCTGGCACAACCAAAGCTAATATCTCACTGGGAAATTTAACCAGTCAGATTGGCCGCAAAGATTCAGGAAAAATTGAGTTGTCAACTTTAGCAAAAGTTCAATTAGCGACCGTTTCGGGCACAGTTCAAGCGGATATAGAACTGACCATTAAAGGTAAACCAATATTTGATGCAGCAAAAAAAGCTATTTTCATCAAAGAATTAGAAATCGTTGACGGCAAAATCACACCAGAGAAAGTTGATATACAAATTAAAACGTATATCCCTTCCCTGAATGCGGCTTTGAGTGAATTCTTTAATGCTAATCCAGTTTACGCTTTTAACTCAACAAAAAACAAAGCTGAATCTACTGCCTTAAAACTAGCCAAAGGATTGGAAGTTAAACCTGGTGTATTGGTTATTGATTTAATTAAGAAAAAATAATTTTCATTACCGATAAAATAATAAGGGCAGGTTATTTAATTACCTGCCCTTATTTTTAAATACAAACAAAACCGCGTGACGTTGTCACTCAGACTCCAATTCTTCACGTAACGCCTGCAATGCTTCGCGGGCAACAATCGCCAGAGTTCGATAAAAACCGCTGGTTGCATGAGCTTCAACTTTACCAAGAAACTGCCCGCACCAAGGTAACAAATACTCATCAAATAACGTAATCTGGGCCTGAACTTCATCTTCTGCGGCCTGATCTTCCAACCACGATGCAGCCAACAATAAGGAGCCAAATTGATCAGCAGGCGTATCGGACAAAGGCATGCCCCGCTCCACTAAAAACTCGCGTATTTCACTTTCATCCTTATCGGTATAATCAGAACGGCAGACTGCCACGCTCGCAGACTCTCCGGTAAACAAGGCATGATAATCGGCTTCAATCACCGATAACTCACTGTTTTGCTGTAACCTATCCAACAATTCATCCTGCTCCAAAGGCCAGGCCTGTTTCAATTTTCCCTCAGCAATCATAGCAATAACAGGTTGTAGAACAGGATCTTGTGGTGCTCGGTTAAACAATGTTCCTAATATGCGGCAAACTATAGAAAATTCGTTCATAATTTAATCCAACCCAATAACTTATCTAAATAATGGATGTTGTTATTGTCCCTAATCGTCCGCCTTGCTGTAAAGCTACTTATTAATAACCAAGAGTCATATCAACGAGACCAGTGGGTGACTCACCTTTTTCCATTCGCCGGATATTTTCACAAATCACATCTATAGCTTGATCAGGGATCGTATTTGCTGCGATATGTGGGGTGATATTAATGCGCGGATGAGTCCAGAAAGGATGAAAATTTGATAATGGTTCTTCAACAAATACATCAAGAGTCGCACCAGCAACATAACCTCTATCAATAGCAATCAGCAAATCTTGCTCTACGAGTTGCGCACCCCGGGCAATATTGATCACATATGAGCCAGATTTTAACTGTTTGAATAATGAAAGATTTAAGATACCACGAGTTTCTGGTGTATCTGGCAGGATATTAATCAACACCTTACATTCAGAAAGAAAATCACCTAGCTGATCTTTCCCGTAAAAACTCTCAACTTGATCAATTTGTTTTGGCATTCGGCTCCAGCAGCGAACCGTAAAATCAAATTCCTTCAATTTTTCAATAACACTACACCCTAAAATTCCTGCTCCCAAGACACCAATGACAAATTCCTTTCGATTATGGGGCGGCACAGGATTCCAAAGACGTTGTTCTTGGTATTGTTTATATTCATCCATACGGCGGAAATAGTGTAAAACTGAGGAAAGTGCGTACTCCTGCATTTGCCGCGCCATGCCGGTATCTTCAAGGCGTATTAGTGGAATCCCCTTTGGTAACGTCCCCGGATTTTCCAATTCTTGTTTAAGGATGGCATCCACGCCAGCACCGAGCGAAAATATCCCTTTTATATCCTGACGATTGGCTAACATTTCATAGGGAGGTAACCAAACTAAAGCATAATCAGCAGGAGCATTATCACCACTAACCCATTGACGAACGTTAGCCTCAGGTAATCTGGCTTGTATTCCCTGAATCCATTCACCAGAATTAAAATTAAAGGAAGGGTGAAAAAAAATTATGTTCATAAAATCTCATTCCTTTTTGTTTTTCTAATAGGGTTAACTTATTGCTGAAAGGTTGCAAGCCTTCGATAAGAAGACAGGAATGAAAATATTGATAATGTTATCTGGTTAACAAATTTGTCATGACTCATTGCAAAAAGAGAACTTTTACTCTTGTAATTGTTTGCCAAGCACCCAAATTGTTTTTTATTTGTCTAATCAGTCAAAAAGCCTGAAAAAACCCTCATAAGCCTGTTGACGCTTGCCACTCTTTTCCCTATAGTAGCGCCCCGTTGTAGCGATGAACTGAAAAAAATCACTGCAACAATAAAATATGGTGAGGTGTCCGAGAGGCTGAAGGAGCACGCCTGGAAAGTGTGTATACGTGAAAACGTATCGAGGGTTCGAATCCCTCCCTCACCGCCATTTTCTATAAAAGAGCCTGAACACAATGCTCAGGCTTTTTTAGTGTCTAACAAAATAACCAGCGTATTTAGGTTAAACAAAATAGTTAGACACAGTGTAGTAACGTATTCTTATCGCGAATGCGGCAGAAACAAAATTCGGTGAGGTGTCCGAGAGGCTGAAGGAGCACGCCTGGAAAGTGTGTATACGTGAAAACGTATCGAGGGTTCGAATCCCTCCCTCACCGCCATTTTCGACGAAAAAGCCTGAACTCTTGTTCAGGCTTTTTTGCATTCAAATTCCTGCTGATGATTTAATATCATAATAAACGGCACTGGATAACCCTGAGACTTTTCACTAATAAAAATTAGCCGCTAAAAATCATGGCGTTATTGATTGTAGAATCTGTGGGTAAATAGCCTGTCGTTTTTATATCCGCTATGGATTTAAGTTAGGTGGATATAACCGTTATTTATATTTTCCCTCCTCAATTCGACTAATGAAACTGCATTCATCTTATATATTTTTCTTATTTCTATAATAATGAATAAATAAATTAAGTGTTCCACCCCAAAAAACACCATCTGATAAACCACATAAAAAACCAAACATTAAATTAAAGTTTAAAGAATGTAATAAAACAGCATTAATACTTATCATAACAGAAAGAGTAAACTTAACTATAAAGACAATAAGAATAAGGCTCAGAGTTAAAGGTGTTCCTGAACGGATGATTAAGTCACTTTCATCTTTTTTTCTTAATCTTGGCTGATTACGCCATAAGTACCATCCTATACCACCTCCCACTAATATCCCTAAAATAAGTGCTAAAAAGGCAAAATTCGAAAATGTCGTTTCATGCAATACACTGTAAACAGCCCATATGAAAAATAATAATAAAATCATATTAATGACTACTTTTTTAGGACATGCTTTTTCCACCAAGGACTGGTAACAAACACATAAACTAACGCCAGAAGTGCAGAGTAGCACAGTGACTTAATGATGATAAAAGCGGTTACTGACACATTCTGGAAGAAGGGCGCAATCAGATAACAGAGCAAAAAAAGCCCAAATGCTTTTAGAAATTTTTTCATCGTTACTTTCATCCATTCAGGCCGGGAACTTCCCGGCCATACCTAACTTACCTATTGACACTGTTTTTGTTGCTGTCGCCACCACTGCCCGTGTTTTTGCTATCATGTGATGCATTCCAGGCGGCATCAAACCCAGCAGCACTAATCACACTACCAGCTACACCTGCACCAACTGCCGCATCACGTCTAGCATCGTGACCACAGTTTCCACCATTGTTACCACCCCCCACTACCAAATTACTGTTCTTTCAGTTTAAGCATTTTCATTGATTTCTTCCTCTTTTAAAATAAAGAATTGTTTATATTACTTTGATATAAATATATTTTCTATTACGGAATAATACTGAGTAAGCAGAAAAATAAAAATACAGAATACATTTAAATGAGGGAGGCTATTTTTTCTGACAAATAACTAAAGTGCCACATAGATTTTTATGCTTCCCTCGGAATATACAGAATACGAGATGTTAAATTGGAAACTACAGCATAAATTTAAATAGAGGAAATAGTTTTTTTAGATTAGTTTTTAAACAACCATCTGAATTTAATTTATAATAAATTAATGATTTATTGCATTACAAACATAAGCATTCTGATTTGTAATGATTTTAATTCTATTTAACAAATGAATTAGCTAACCCATTGATAGGAAATAAAATTTCCATAATAAAATATTACACAAAACCTATTCGGATCATTATATTATTGGTATACCAGCTTAAATGGTACTCGCAATATTTTAACGACAGGGCATACTTGCCTGTGGAGGGTGTCATGGATACAGTAGGAGAATAAGACAATGCTTTTCAGCATAACAATTTTCCTAAAAACAATTTTCCTAAAAACAACATGCCTGAAGCAAAATCAATTTTCTTTCCAAGAAAATCTCTTCATATGTCTCAGGCATGATAAATTTAACTGCCTGAAATTAATGTGATAAAAATTCTTTCAAAAATGGCATCAACAGTTCAGGCTTTTCTTCATGAGGTGAGTGCCCAGTAAAAGGAATATTTAATAGACTAGAGTGAGTGATTTGGTTGGCTAACTCAGTTAAGTGAATGCGCGAAACTAAACTATCCTTGTCCCCTCTCACGGCCATTAATTCACAGACGATTTTACGGATAGTTAAATTTGGATAACCGTTGTCACTGGCATCGAGCCACATAGGAACAATACTGCTGATCAGTTTGTTGAAATCTGCTTTTGGATTCAACCTATGGTAACTGCCGTAGCTATCAGGCAACATTGCCCGCCAACCTTCGGCTGTAATCTGTTTAAATATATCTTTCGCCGGATCATCTTCTTTTAATGTCCAATGAGCACCAATTGCCACAATTTTATCAATCGGAACGCTCCCAGCCGCAGCCAGTCGCAACGCAACAATGCCTCCATCGCTGTGACCAATAATACTGCATTTCCCTAACCTTAAATGTCTGGCTATCGCTTCTACGTCTTGTTGAAGGTATTTGTACGATAGGTTTTTTTGTCCCAAAGTTGATTTTCCCTGCCCTCTGCTATCTATACCAATAAGTTGATAAGTGTTTCCAAGATCGCCTAACAAATGGTTAAACGTTTCAATATGACTTAAGCCACCATGCAGAAAAATGAGTGGGTAGCCATTGGCATTGCCTTGGATCTCATAATAAATATGAGCACCATCCACTTCTAAATAACGACCATCTTGATGATTAAAACCGAACATAAAACTTTATCTCCTTCATTTTCCTTAATCCAAAGGACACACGCGAATCATGTGACCATCAGGATCTTTCACGAGGAAAGTACGACCAAAGACGTCAGTGTAGGGTTCCTGTTGGATTTCAATGTTTGGATTCTGTTGCCATTTTTTGAAGAGCTGATCAACAGCTTCACCAGAAGGTAACATAATACCCATCTCTGAAAACCGTGGGACTGTGTTATCTGGCTTCGTTCCTCCACTCCAAATAGCAAAAATGGCTTCTTTGCCTGCATTAAACGCCACATAACGTGGACTGGAGAAAACCGGTTCTGTGTTGAAAATCGTTGTATAAAATGCTGTAGAACGTTCGATATCAGAAGAATAAATTAATTGAAGATTAGGTTTAACAGAAACGGATTTTTCTGCATCCTTTTTTTCAACTACATCATTTTTTTCAATTACATCAGTTTCTTCAATTAAATCTTTTTCTTTAACTACAGACTTAAGTCTTGAGAGTGTTTCAACCAAATCTTGCGTCACTTGCTTAAAAAAACTAATGGCTTGTGCATCAGAAATATTGTCTTTAGGCTCAAAAGAAACACTTACCTGAATACGATTTGCCATGTTACTTTCGTCGGTCAAAATTTGGTGGCAGAAAGTTAACATCCCCATCTGCGGCAGATTGACCTGATCGGTAAACTCTTTATTAATTTCAATGTTTGCAAGATAGAAACGGATTTCCGGCATACCACTTAATGCCATCCTGCCGTATTGCCCCGTTTTCACTTCACCTTCAAATTCAAAATACTCGAGATCAATTTCCCATTTTTTCCGCAAGTCAAAATCAACATAATGCGCCCAAATCTCAGATGGCTTTGCATTTACCGATGTAGAAAAAGTTAAGGTCAACATAATAAAACTCCAACAGCCTGATGGCTGACTCAGAACATTAAGGAGCCTCAGAGTAGCAATCCGGTGTGACAGTTTTTGTCAGTAGTTAATTTGGTATTTTTTCCGTTTCTCGCCACTCTTTCAGCAACGATTGTCTTGAGCGGGGATAACACTGTGGTTCGATCTTTAAATGGCTCATTCTATCCGATCTAAAATGGCGAAATGTGTTTCTTAATTCACACCATCCAATAACAATACTGATATTCTCAAAATACCCCAGCGCAAAGGGCCATATTGTTCTTATTGATTGATTACTTTTAAGATCTAAATAAGCAAAGGTAATTTTATGCCTATGACTAATCGCTTGCCGTATCTGGGGAATATCTACCGAAGTTTGAACCTTTGTAGCCGCTGGCCCAATTAATAACGAGTTCGTCTCAAGATATTGTTTTAATTCTGTTGGGATCACTGCTGCAATTTTGTTTATTGCGCTATTTGCCGATGTTTTCAACTGTGGATCGGCACGTTTTACCACCCAACTGGCTCCTAATGCCAAGGCTTCTATTTCATTTTGCGTTAGCATTAATGGCGGTAAAACAAACCCCGGCCGTAACACATAACCTATCCCCGCTTCTCCTTCAATATTTACACCTTGAGCCTGTAAGGTCGCAATATCCCGATAAAGTGTTCTTAAACTGATAGTTAACTTCTGAGCCAATACCTTTCCTTGTACGGGAAAATGATAACTACGCAATATTTCCATAAGCGATAATAAACGCTGTGCCCTAGACAATTTACCCTTTCCTTTATATTAATTGTTCAATCCAATCAAACTCATAAAACTCATCATCGTTCCGTCATTGATTTTAAACTGCATCATGGCAGAAAGCTTGTCACTGCACAGTTAAAAGATATAATCACAAACGAAAAATTAATAATATCTTGATTTAAATCATAAATTATTATTCATCCGAATAAGATTTATTTTATTTGATTGCTCTTTTTTGTTATTTATTTTATTAGTAAGAACAGTTTAGTCTATAAAGGACTCAAGGTAAGATGACCATCTACAATCTAAAACCGCGTTTCCAAAACCTATTGCGCCCCTTAGTCATTTCACTGCACAAATATGGAATCACTGCCAACCAAGTCACATTAAGTGCAATGTTTTTGTCAATCGCTGTTGGTTCATTTCTGAGTTTATTTTCTTCTGCCACTTTCTATTGGCTACTGCCTATTTTTCTCTTTATCCGCATGGCTCTTAATGCAATTGATGGCATGTTGGCACGAGAACATCATCAACAATCTCATTTGGGAGCTATTTATAATGAACTCGGAGATGTGATTTCCGATGTTGCACTCTACCTCCCCTTCTGTTTTTTACCTAATGTCAGCGGTATCAGCCTATTAGTGATTTTATTTCTGGCTATCCTGACAGAGTTTATTGGCGTTCTAACACAAACTATTGGCGCATCACGTCGCTATGACGGCCCAATGGGAAAAAGTGACCGGGCTTTTGTCTTTGGTGCTTATGGATTGGTTATAGCGCTTTTCCCTTCAGCTTTGAGCTGGAGCCATTATTTGTTTCCTTTCATGATCATTTTGCTCTTGTTGACTTGCTACCAGCGCATTATCAAAGCATTGCATGAAATCAAATAAATTGAACAGTCACAATCTAAATAAGGCATTACCATGACGCTTTTACTAAAGACACATTCATCAAAGACATATTCATCAAAAAAACCAGCGTCAAATCAACGCGTTGCTGAAGAACATTATTTCATTGCATCAGATCAGGCTTCCCTGTTTTATCGTTACTGGCCACAAGAACAGGATAAAGCAGAAAGAGCCATTATTATTTTTCACCGTGGTCATGAACATTCAGGGCGCCTCCAGCATATCGTTGATGAACTCAATCTTCCCGATGTGCCAATGTTTGCGTGGGATGCCCGTGGGCATGGAAAAACAGTAGGGCCACGCGGTTATAGCCCATCAATGGGTACATCTATTCGTGATGTTGATGAATTTGTCAGGTTTATTGCCACTCAATACAGCATTGCAATGGAAAATATCGTGGTAATTGGTCAGAGTGTCGGGGCAGTTTTAGTCTCTGCTTGGGTACATGATTACGCACCAAAAATCCGCGCCATGATACTTGCTGCTCCCGCGTTCGATATTAAATTATACGTTCCCTTTGCGGTACAAGGGCTGCGATTGATGCAAAAAGCACGGGGCGTTTTTTTCGTCAATTCCTATGTAAAAGCGAAATTGCTGACTCACGATGAAACCCGCATTGCTTCTTATGACAGTGATCCGCTGATTACCCGTGAAATTGCCGTCAATATCCTGTTGGAGCTTTATAAAACCTCAGAACGCGTAGTGAAAGATGCCAGCGCCATTACGTTGCCAACACAACTATTTATTTCTGGTAATGATTATGTCGTGAGCCATAAACCTCAACACCAGTTTTACCAACGATTGAATACCCCAATTAAAGAAAAGCATGTTATGGAGGGGTTCTATCACGATACGCTGGGTGAAAAAAATCGCCATTTGGTTTTCGACAAAATACGTACTTTCATTGGACGCATTTTTGCTATCCCACGTTATCAACATGATTACAGCAATGAAGATATCTGGAGCCATACCGCCGATGAATTTCGGGCGCTCACGCTTCCATTACCACGCCTGTGTCCCAAAAACCTTGGCTATAAATTGATGCGTAAGGCGATGAATACACGCTGGGGCAAGGCTTCCGAAGGTATTCTTCTCGGTCTTGAAACAGGTTTTGATTCCGGTTCCACGCTGGATTATGTCTATCGCAACCAGCCACAAGGTCAGGGAGTTTGGGGACGATTAGTGGATCAACAGTATCTCAGGGGTAACATTGGCTGGCGCGGCATACGGCAACGTAAAAGCAATATAGAGACATTAATTCGTCAGGCCATTCATCATCTGCATCAACAACATCAGCCCATTAATATTGTCGATATCGCCGCCGGACATGGGCGTTATATTCTTGATGCAATCAAAGATTTCAGCAAAATTGACTCCATTTTGCTGAGGGATTATAGCGAACTCAATGTCAATCAAGGCCAAGCCTATATTGAAGAGCATAATCTCACGGGTAAAATCCGCTTTGTGATCGATGACGCTTTTGATACTGAAAGCATTGCATCCATCACTCCAACACCAACACTGGGCATTGTTTCCGGTCTTTATGAATTGTTTTCCGACAATACATTAATCGGAAACTCCTTGCGCGGTCTTTCTGACGCCATCGCAGAAAATGGATATCTGATATACACAGGACAACCCTGGCATCCACAACTCGAAATGATTGCCCGCGTTCTTTCCAGTCATCGTGAAAATCAACCGTGGATCATGCGCCGACGTACCCAAGGTGAAATGGATGCATTGGTAGAGGCGGCTGGTTTTGAAAAACAGTTTCAATTAACTGATGACTGGGGAATTTTCACTGTATCGATCGCCAAGAAAATTTAATGATAAGAATAAATAAATGAGAAATTCGACAAAACTTTCACATGGTGGTCAACATGATAGCCGTCAGCGTTTATGGCTGACCGCCGTTATCTGGCTGTTATTTCTCACGCCATTTTTTTTCATTACTGATGGGCAAATCAATCCATTCACCGCGCAAAGAGACAATGTGGAAGTTATGGTGTTCAGTTGGGAACATGACATTCCTTTCTGGAGTATTAGTTTATTTTACGCAGTATCACTATTTATCTGTACCCGCCGCCGTGAACAATGGTTTCACGGTTGGCGATTAGTGATGGCATCACTGATTGCCGGCGCCGGATTTCTGCTATTTACTGTGAAATTTTCGTTTTCCCATCCTATGACAGAAGGCATTTTTGGGGGATTATTCGAGCAACTGGAGCTGTTTGCTCTGCCCTGTAATCAAGCTCCTTCCTTACATATTATCCTGTTATGGTTACTCTGGCTGCGTTATTCAGCACACCTTCAAGGCCATTGGCGTGTGCTGCTGCATATCTGCTCTATCTTCATTGCGTTATCAGTTCTCACGACTTGGCAGCATCATTTTATTGATGTGATCACCGGTTTTGCTGTGGGTGTTGTGATTAGTTACCTGCTACCTATTTCACACCGTTGGCATTGGCAACCAAGTCAAGATAGCTATGCCAGAAAATTATTTGGCTATTATGCAGGAATCAGCCTGTTTTTTGCTCTGGTGGCATTTGGGCTGGGTAATATTTTCTGGGTCTTGTTGTGGCCTGCAATATCATTATTGATGGTTGCTCTTGGCTATGCCGGATTGGGCAGTTCAGTGTTTCAAAAGCAATCAGATGGCCAGATGTCTCTGTCAGCACGCTGGATAATGGCACCTTATCAATTAGGCGCTTGGCTCTCTTATCTCTGGTTCCGGAAAAAAAGTGCACCGTATAATCAAATTACAGAAGGGATTATTCTTGGTTGTTTGCCACATCAATCAATTATCAAATCAGCTAAAACAGTTAGTGTTTTGGATATGACAGCAGAATGGCACAGGAAACCGGACATTTATACAGCAAATTATATTTGCCAACCTCAAATCGATTTATTGCCGTTGACACCGGAAGCATTACAATCGGCTGTTTGTGCTCTGGACAAATTGTATGAAAAAGGAAGCGTATTCATTCATTGCACACTCGGATTATCCCGTAGCGCAATGGTCGTGGCAGCATGGCTGCTAAAACAGCACCCTGAATATGATATTCCCACCGTTGTCACTATGCTGCGTCAAGCCAGACCCCATGTTACTTTCAGGCAAACACACCTGAATGTCCTTGTTCAATGGGCAGAATATTATCAGCACCGAAGGGTATAGAACGGTATGAAAGAGTATAGTATGCAACCAGAAACCCTGACGGCTAAAGTCGTTATTGCCACACTGCAAAGCTGGCGCTTTATCTCTGGTGTATCTGCATTTGCAACTCTTATAGCGACAGCAATATTAGTGGCAAGCTCAAATAATATTGTGATTTATGCTATGTCGATATTCTTCTCTCTACTCGGTCAGTACTATTGCTGGCGCATTTGGCTAGACTGTCACTATTTTCAGATCTTGAATTCACATCCTGAAAGAAATACTGAATTCGATCAAACATTATTGCTGATATTCAATAAACCCCCCCGACCACGAACACAAAACGATCGCTTTAAAGGCTCAATAAAATTGTTAAAACGAGCAATGATAAGTTTGATCCTGCAATTGGGGCTATTTTTACTGTTTATAGTAGTAAGCTGAACATTTTTGTTACATTTCATTAATGATATTAATTTAATTATTTGATTTTTATTTTACGAGCACTAACCTATCAATTAACTTTTTGACATATAACACCTTTCTGATCTGGGAAAAGCGATATGCTGGCATCACTTTTCGCAGATCATCATCTGATATCTTATTTTTGGTTTTTAATTAAATGAATACTCGTAAAATTAAGAGGATACGCCCATTTAGTGCGCTTATTGACGCATGTTGGAAGGAAACTTACTCTTTTCCTCGTTTGGTCAAAGATATGATTGCGGGGATCACCGTGGGGATTATTGCTATCCCACTGGCAATGGCGTTGGCAATCGGCAGTGGTGTTGCGCCACAATATGGCCTCTATACTGCGGCCATTGCAGGTATTGTTATTGCCATTAGCGGAGGATCACGTTACAGCGTTTCCGGGCCGACTGCCGCTTTTGTGGTTATTCTCTATCCAGTTTCACAGCAATTTGGCCTGAGTGGCCTACTGATCGCGACGCTTATGTCAGGCGTTATTTTGCTCGTTATGGGATTGGCACGGTTTGGCCGACTTATTGAATATATCCCACTGTCTGTCACGCTTGGGTTCACTTCCGGCATTGCGATTACTATCGCCACCATGCAGGTACAGAATTTCTTTGGCCTGAAACTGGAACATGTGCCGGAAAATTATATTGATAAGGTGATTGCCCTCTCTCAAGAGTTTACTTCATTACAATTCAGCGACACACTCATCGGTTTAACCACGCTTCTGGTGTTAATTTTCTGGCCGAAACTGGGATTAAAGTTACCGGGTCACTTACCGGCTTTGATTGCAGGCACTGCTATCATGGGTATCATGCATCTGTTAGGTCATGATGTGGCAACGATTGGTTCATCATTCAGTTATACACTGGCAGATGGTACACAGGGTCAAGGTATTCCCCCAATTCTTCCTCAATTTGTGCTGCCGTGGAATCTGCCTGATACCCACTCTTTTGATATTAACTGGAATACGATATCAGCATTGCTACCCGCAGCATTTTCTATGGCAATGCTAGGAGCAATCGAGTCCCTGCTGTGTGCCGTTATTCTGGATGGCATGACCGGAAAAAAACATCATTCCAACAGTGAATTGATTGGTCAGGGAATGGGTAATATTGTGGCTCCTTTCTTTGGCGGGATCACCGCAACTGCGGCTATTGCCCGTTCAGCCGCCAATGTCCGTGCAGGTGCAACGTCACCCATTGCCGCGGTTATTCACTCTCTGCTGGTTTTATTGACGTTATTGGTTCTTGCTCCAATGCTTTCTTATCTGCCGCTTGCAGCTATGTCAGCTATTTTGCTGATTGTGGCATGGAATATGAGTGAGGCCCATAAGGTTGTAGATTTAATCCGTCGGGCACCCAGGGATGATATCATCGTCATGTTATTGTGCCTGTCATTAACCGTTCTGTTTGATATGGTAATCGCAATCACTATTGGTATTGTTCTGGCATCGCTCTTGTTCATGCGTAAAATTGCCAATATGACTCGAATCAGTATTTCTCCTCTCACAAATAATGATAAAGATCTACTGGTTGTGCGGATTAATGGTCCGCTGTTTTTCGCTGCCGCAGAACGTATTTTTGCTGAACTCAAAGAAAAAAGTGCTGATTATCAAACCATTGTTATGCAGTGGGATGCCGTTCCCGTTCTGGATGCTGGTGGGCTGCACGCATTTCAGGGGTTTATCCGTGAGATGGGAAAAGAGAAACATATCATTGTGTGTGATATCCCCTTCCAACCATTGAAAACATTGGCAAGAGCCAAAATCGAGCCGATTAAAGGGCAGTTAAGTTTTTATGCCACTTTATCCAAGGTATTAGAAGAAATGGATTGATCTAAAGATCACTGAAATATTTGTAACTGGAGAATCCTCATGCTTTCGATTGCCTGTTTCTGACCATTTGCACACATTATTGGCTTTGCTCTGCCTGAGAGCCGAATAGAAAGCCCCCAAACCGTGGGATGCATCACTCCACACGGTTTAAAGTGAAAGACATTTGCTCCGGCCACAATGTTGGTTCCCCCTGACCAACTATCGACGATCACCGACCGGCCGTTTTGCTTGAGGAAACCAAACGTCAGGTTTACGCATACTTCATGCAGCTCAACAATGGCCGCCTACTGAGTGATAAAAGTAACAAAGTTTTCGGCGAAGTCGGGAAATTCAAACCACTGCGGCAATTAAAATTGGGCTAGCGTACGATTTTTTCCGTTTTCTGAAGCGGACCCCTATTGTGTCCGAATAAAAAATTCCAGAATAAATTGTAAAACATACCCATTGCATTACTTCTAAATTTAGATCGCGTTCCTATATGAAAAATATAGACATATCATCAATGAAACAAAATTATCTCTTCAAATCAATTCTGTTAAATAATCGTTTACAGCATACAGTTTATATTAAATATCGCATTAATTTTGGATTTTATAGCAATAGTGTTGTAAGTGAACACTATTAACAAAGTTATAATTTAAAATTTATAGAAAAAATACTGAAACAATAGGAGGAAAATAGATGTTTGTTAGAAATACATATCTTTCACGATTAATAAAAATACCTTAACTAATTGCAAGTAAAATATAAATCACAAGCATGAAAAAGCACAATGTATGTTTTTTAAGTATATTGAACCCCAAGTGATTTATTTTTTACCATACTTAGAGTGTTATTATCAATAAAAACTTTTGAGTAAGGATGAAGAATGAAATTTATAGAAGAGAAATTCGAAAATTCGCATGAAATAAATAAAGATATTGCGGGATTCTTGTTAATAGCGATAAACCACGCGGCTAATGAGGGCTTCGATATAACCGATTGTCATATAAACATTCGTCTTATAAAATCTCCAATAGATGCTCGTAAATATTACTCCGTGAGCTTTTATCCAATAAAAATTACGCCTGAAAATGTAATGACGTATAATGAAATAGCATTCAATGATTTTAATGTTAACATTGACGCTAATACAAAAAAGATTATCACGGCTCACCCTAGAAAATAATCTATATAAACCTATGATATTAGGTAGATAAATTATTCATAAAGCCAGAAAGCTATTGTGATTTGTAGAAAAAATAAGACTGCCGACTTTGATTAAAAGTGCTTAACCTGAAATCAAAGATAAAGATAAGGGGGATGAGGTACATTTTCCAATCTCAAATGAGATTTTTAATAATCAATCCCCAATTTTTTTAAGCGTGAGATCAATGTTGTTGGGTTAATTCCCAACAATTTTGCTGCCCCACTATCACCAAAAATTTTTCCTTTGGATTGTTGAACGGCAAGAGAAAAATTTTTCATTTCCAACTCCTTGAGTTGTTCTATGGTTAGCACATCTTCGGTTCTTTGTAGTTCACTTTGTCGTTCATTGTGAATATTTTGACGTGAAATTTTAGATAGTTGTTGATCTTGTTCTAGCAAATAGGTAAAGGAAACAGCGCCTTGTTTTGCTGTAATTAGTGCCCGTTCAATGACATTTTGCAGCTCACGGATATTGCCGGGCCAGTCATATTGCTGTAGTTCCAAAATATGCTTTTGTGAGAATGGTAGATAATTTATTTTACGATTGTCACAAATCAGCTTGGTAAAGTGTGTAACCAAAAGCGGAATATCTTCTTTACGTTCACGTAAGGCTGGCGCATAAATCGGGAATACATTTAAACGAAAATACAGGTCTTCGCGAAAGCGTTTGTGTTTCACTTCTTCTTTTAAATTGCGGTTGGTGGCAGCAATAATCCGCACATTCACATGCCGCGTTTTTTCTTCGCCTACCCTCTCAAAGGTTCCTTCTTGCAATACACGTAGCAATTTACTTTGTTGATCTGGTTGAATTTCGCCAATCTCATCTAAAAATAATGTGCCCTGGTCTGCCAATTCAAAACGTCCGACACGGTCACGCACAGCCCCAGTAAATGCCCCTTTAACATGCCCGAAAAATTCACTTTCAAATAGTTCTGAAGGAATGGCTGCACAGTTGACCCGAATAAGTGGTTGCTGTTTACGGTGACTGGATTGGTGAATAGCACGGGCGATCAGCTCCTTGCCTGTACCTGAATCACCATAAATCATCACGTTGGCATCGGTTGGGGCGACTACATTGATTTTCTCAATAATCTGTAAAATGGATGCACTGCTGCCGACAATTTCATGGTATTTATTTTCTTGTAAAATTTCTTCTTGCAGATATTCGTTTTGCTGTTCCAGCCGACTTTTTAAATCTTGCAGCTCTTCAAGGGCATGAGTCAGTTGTTTTTCGGTATTCAGCCGATCGGTAATATCGCGGAACACTACCACCGCGCCAATAATTTCACTGTCACGAATCACAGGAGTACTGGTAAACTCCACTGGAAAGTAACTTCCGTCGCGGCGCCAAAAAATTTCCTGAATACCTTCATACACAATACCGTCATTTACCGCTGCATAAATCGGACACTCTTCTACAGGATAGTGTTCGCCATTTTCATGGGTATGATGGTGAATCTGATGGATATTGTTACTCAGTACATCTTCAGGCTGCAATCCCAACATTTTAGCCCCGGCGGGGTTAATAAAGGTACACAACCCTTGTTTGTTGATACTGTAAATGCCATCACCGACTGAACTCAGTAATAAATGCTTGCCTGTATCAGAATCAATAAATAATTCTTGCAAAGCTTGGCATTCTTTTGAATCTGTATGGATGACGTTATCAGCATTTTTGTTCAGTTGGCGTTGTTCTAACGCTTTGACATCCACCAGCGACCATATCAACAATGTTTTGTTTTTATAAGGCAGTGAAATGGAAGTAATATCCAACTGGATTTTTCCACCATTCTTATCAAAAGCATACAGCCCATTGCTACAAGCCCAATCTTTTTCCAAAGCTTCTTCAGTGAATGCCAGGAGGCTTGGCAATTGACTGAAATGACCGAAAATGGAAGTCACCGTTTTTTGAATAATTTCATGACGTTCATATCGTAATAGTTGAGTTGCACTGATATTCACATCAATAAACTGGTTTTGGTGTGGATCTAATACGATTAATGCCTGTGATGTGTGTTCAAACACCAACGGGCGAATTGAATCTTCAAATGTTACCCAGTCCGAGATAAAGTCAGTTGTATTCATATTATTCTGCCGGATTAATACTATCTACTTAAAAACATCTACTTAAAAACATCTACTTAAAAACATTTACTTAAAAACATTTAATTAAAATCGTTTAATTAAGACCATTTAATTGACGCTATTTAGTGAGAGCTATTCTGCTGTATTAATACTATGAAACTTCATAATTGAAACTATCAAATTTCGTAATACTACGAAAAATTATAATCTTATAATCGTTCGATTTATCTCCACAAAAAAATCTCAATATAAATTAAATAATAATTTTCAATGAGATAAAAATATCATCCCTTCCTTCAATATAACTTGGCACAGTTTTCGCTTTAACACAGGCAGAACACATGTTGATTCATTCCAAAATAGCATTTAACTAGGAGCTGTTATGCCAAAAGTTGATATCGAACAGTATAAAGATGGCGATTTTCTTGTTGATTATGAAGAGAAAGTGTTTGAAGACGTCAAAGCACAACCGGGTGAAAAGGCATTGGTGACTTTTCATACTGTTGCATTTGAAGGGTCAATTGGCCTGATCAATGTGTTGCAGGCAAAGCGTTTATTGCGCAAGGGCTTTGAAACCAAAATATTGCTTTATGGCCCAGGTGTGCAGCTGGGTGTACAACGTGGTTTTCCAACGTTAGGAGCGGAAGCTTTTTCAGGCCATTTGGCCGTCAATAATCAGTTGAAAGCCTTTATGGAAGAAGGTGGGGAAGTTTATGCCTGTCGTTTTGCGTTGCAAGCCATGTATGGTCAAACCGAAAAAGCGCTTATTCCGGGGATCCGTCCAATTAATCCATTGGATGTGATGGATTTAAAACTGCTGATGCGTCGTGACAATGCCTTAGTCATTGATACTTGGACTGTTTAAGTCAGACATAAACTATAAGGGGAATAAGACATGAACCGAATCATTAAAGCTGCCGCAGTGCAATGCAGTCCTGTGCTTTATAGCCAAGCCGCAACGGTAAAAAAAATCTGTGGCATTATTTCAGAGCTTGGAAAACAAGGAGTGCAATTTGCCGTCTTTCCTGAAACTGTAGTGCCTTATTACCCTTATTTTTCCTTTGTACAACCGCCCTTTGCCATGGGCAAAGAACATTTAAAACTATTGAATGAATCAGTCGTTGTACCTTCAGAAGCAACCTTAGCAATTGGTCAAGCCTGTCTTGGGGCTAACATGGTGGTGTCGATTGGCATTAATGAACGTGCAGGCGGTACGATTTATAACGCGCAACTGTTATTTGATGCTGATGGTTCAATCATTCAACATCGCCGCAAAATTACCCCAACTTACCATGAACGAATGGTATGGGGACAAGGTGATGGCAGTGGCCTGCGGGCCATTGATTCCGCTGTGGGGCGTGTTGGCTCATTGGCATGCTGGGAACATTACAATCCGTTGGCACGCTTTGCCTTGATGGCAGATGGTGAGCAAATTCATGCTGCCATGTTTCCTGGTTCGTTGGTAGGGCAGGTTTTTGCCGATCAAATCAGTGCAACCATTCAACACCATGCTTTAGAGTCCGGTTGTTTTGTGGTCAATGCCACCGCCTGGCTGCATCCCGAACAGCAACAACAAATTATGCAGGATACTGGCTGTAGCATCGCTCCAATTTCAGAAGGATGCTTTACCGCCATTGTTTCTCCTGAAGGCAAGTTTTTAGCTGAACCACTCACGCAAGGTGAAGGTTATTGCATTGCCGATCTGGATTTCAGCCTGATTGATAAACGCAAACGCATGATGGATTCAGTTGGACATTATAGCCGTCCTGAATTGTTCAGCTTATTGATTGATCGTCGCCCGACACATGTATTACACGAACTGCAAGCTGAAATGCCAAATCAAAACCATCATGAAAAACTCTCAAAAATTTAGGAAGTATATATCTAAGAAACCCAAGTTATAGGGGGTAAGGATGTCTGCAATACAGCGATTGCCCGATACACAATTATTGATCAAACCACAACGATTGATCGAACCACAATTATTGATCAAACCACAATTATTGACCGATTTGCAATGTAATGGCCTGAAATGGGAAGGCGAAGTTGGCTTGTCCCGTAAAGGTGGTGCGGGGCCAAGCGATCACAAGGCACTGAGTCTTAACGGGCAAACCATGATGATTCCTGTGCTAAACCTTGCAGCACAAGATTCGCCCTATACTGCAAAGCCTGAGACGAACTCCGACAAGGTGATTGTCTTTAAAAACCGAATCCCGATAGCAACCTTAACTGCACCTGCACGACCACGTTTTTATGATTTGAAAACTGCCGAAGGTATTGCTTATGAGCAAATTGCAACCTTACACAGCCATGACGTATTAGCAACGACAGTGTTACAGCATTGCATTCGTATGAATGACCAAGCAACTGCATGTCAGTTTTGTTCGATTGATCAGTCTGTAAAAAATGGTCGGACTTTGATCCGCAAGCATCCACAACAATTGGCAGAAGTCGCCAAGGCAGCCGTTGAGCTGGATGGTGTCAAACAAATGGTGATCACCACAGGCACACCAAATAAGGCAGATCGTGGGGCAAAAATTTTATATGACTCGGTTAAAGCGATTAAGGCGCAGGTTGATTTGCCAATACAGGTACAGTGTGAGCCACCCGATGATTTTGCATGGTTTCAGCGTTTAAAAGACGCAGGCGCTGTGTCGATTGGGATGCACCTTGAGGCAGTGAATGAGAGTGTACGGCAGAAAATTATGCCCGGAAAAGCCGAAGTATCATTGGAAAAATATTTTGCCGCATTTGAGGCCGCCGTTGCCGTGTTCGGTCGGGGGCAGGTCAGTACCTACATTTTGGCAGGTTTGGGCGACACTGAACTGGAAATCGTGGAGATGAGCGCCAAATTAACCAAAATTGGGGTGTATCCATTTGTGGTGCCGTTTGTGCCAATTCAAGGGACTCCATTGGAGCATCATCCTAAACCTGACCCAGATTTTATGCAGTCGCTTTATCCGAAAATCGGACAACAACTCAAACAACATGGTTTGCACTCAGAAAATACTCAAGCAGGTTGTGCCAAATGTGGCGCTTGCTCTTCGCTGAAAGCATATGAATAAGGAAATGTAATATGGAACTTTCTCACTGTTGTTGGCGGCTTGAGTTAAATGAAAGGCTGAAAAAAACTCTTAATAGTGACATTGTTATCAAAACTGTGTCAGAAAATTGGGAACTTCGTCAATATTATGGTTTACGTGAAGCGACTTTCCGCGATGAACAGAAAATATTAAAAGAAGATCGTGATGAGTATGATTTTAAAGCATTAGGTATTATTGCCATTGGGAAAATGCTTGGTGAGCATGACCGGGTGATTGGGGCGGTGCGGATCTTCCCTGATATTGAACAAACATGGTATGGCGGGCGGTTATGCGTAGATCCTTTATATCGACATTACCATGCTATTGGTAAAGCGCTAATCAATGCAGCAGTATCAACGGCCAAAAACTTAGGATGCCGTACTTTCTTAGCCACGGTGCAAAATCAAAATGAACGCTATTTCCAAAAGTTGCGTTGGGATAGTTTGCATCAATTAACCATTGCCAACATTCCCCATATATTGATGCAGGCTCAGATTGAATATTATCCGTTACAGCATATCCCGATGCATGTCTATATGCAGAAGGAGACGTGCTGATGGAACTCAATCAATTACTTGAAGTACTAAGACATACACCCGCTATGCAATCCAAGCGGGCGATTGCTGACAGTATTTCAGCCAATACAACTTGCCATGTGGATTCATTGGATAGTTTATATGCCTATCCCGGAGATGATACGGCAGCAATATTATTAAATAATCAAACGTTATTAAATGATCAATCATTAAATGGTCAATATATATTGCACGCCTGTGAAGGTATGTTGCCGAATTTTGTAGCCAATCATCCTTATTTTGCCGGATGGTCAGCGATTATGGCAAATATTAGTGATATAGCAGCAATGGGCGGTCGGGCATTGTCTGTTGTGAACAGTTTTTGGCATACCAGTAACGAACATGCCCAACAGCTAATGCAGGGTATGCAGGATGCTTGTAATGCTTATGGTGTGCCATTGGTTGGTGGACATTCCCATCTTGAAGCGGTCTCTCAACCCGCTTTATCCGTTGCGATTCAAGGTCTAGCGCGAAGACTGCTCTCGGTATTGCATGTCAAGCCACACCAAAAAATTCTGATTGCTTTAAATCTACAGGGACAATTCCACCCCAATACCACTTATTGGAAATGCTTTGAACATGTATCTGGCTGCATTTTACGGTCACAGCTTGCCTTGTTGCCGCAATTGGCAGAGGAAAATCTGGCTCATTCCGCCCGTGATATTAGCAATGCCGGCATTTTAGGTAGTTTGTTGATGCTGCTCGAAGCTACTGCATCAGGCGCAGATATCAACTTAGATGCCATTCCTAAACCGGATGATGTGGATTGGTTCAAATGGCTGCAAATTTTCCCCAGCTTTGGTTTCTTACTGACTGCCGATGTAGATAAATGTGAAGAAATCATCGAGTTATTTCACCATCAAGGAATTACCTGCTCGGTGATTGGTGAAACCAATGTCAGCGGTGTGGTTACAGTACAGCAGAAGCAACAAAAACAGCACAACATATTTTGGGATTTTAATAGCCAAGTATTTACCGGTTTTTGTTATGCCAATGTCTTAAAAAGAGTGTTTAAAAAAATATCTTAAAAAAAATTAGCTTAAGAAAAATCACTCTCAAAAAAGTTATAAGCCAAACCCGTACAGATTGAGACGAAGAGTCAGTAGGAGCCTATGTTATGCCCAGTGTGAATTTTACCGTGAAGTGGCCTAATGGAGAGCTGTTTCAATATTACGCCCCTTCAACGGTGATTTATGAATATCTGTTCATTGGTCAGCGTTATCCCAGTACGCAATTTTTGCATCAGATTGAGAATGGCCTGCACGCCGCATCGGAAAGAGTACGTACACGCTATGGCTTTGCCTGTAGTTCGGCCATGGACAATCTGGCGATGATCAAACGCCAAATCAAAATTTTCGGGCTAAGCCCAGAAGATCAAATTGAAGTCATTGAAATGACGAATAAATGAGAAGGATGTTCCATGTTAAATATCCAAAATCAAATATTACAACCAAGTTATGATGTGGTGATTGTAGGTGGTGGTCAGGCCGGTTTATGTATCAGTCACTATTTGCAGAAAGCAGGCATCAACCATGTGATATTGGAAAAAGAACCCGAATTGACCCATAGCTGGCGCCGTAAACGTTGGGATAATTTTACCTTGGTGACTCCTAACTGGCAGTGCTTATTGCCTGAACATCCTTACCAAGGGCAAGACCCTGATGGCTTTATGACAAAGCATGAAATAGTGGAATATCTTGATGCATTTATTAAAAAACTCAATCCTCCTGCCATCTTAAATATTCAGGTAGAACATGTGAGAAAAGTGGCAGCCCATAAGTTTGTCATTAAAACCAATCACGGTACAACCATCGCCAAACAGCTTGTTGTCGCCGCAGGCGGGTATCACACCCCGATTTACCCAAAACTAAGTGATACCTTGCCTGAGCATATAAAAGTGATGCATTCGGAAGAATATTTAAATGCCGATCAACTGCCTGAAGGTGCGGTGTTGGTGGTCGGTTCAGGGCAATCCGGCGCACAGATTGCCGAAGATTTACATCTGACAGGCAAAAAAGTCTATTTATCGACAGGTGATGCACCACGGTGTGCTCGATTCTATCGTGGTAAAGATGTAGTGAACTGGCTGTTTGGTATGGGTTATTACGAAACAACTGTCAAAGATCATCGTTATAGCGAAGAAGTACGTAATAGCACCAACCACTATGTCACGGGGCGTGACGGTGGACATGATATTGACCTGCGTAAATTTGCTTTAGAAGGTATGCAGTTGTTCGGGCGTTTTGATGATTTTAAAGATGGTCAACTCTGGTTTCGACCAGATTTATCAGAAAACCTAAACCGTGCTGATGCCACTTATAATCGCATTAATGCCTCAATTGATGAATATTTAGATAAAAACAATATTGCAACCAAAGAACCTGCATCATTGTATCAGCCTGTTTGGTGCCCTGAGCAGGAAATCACACACATTGATTTAGCAAAAGAAAATATTACTTCTGTGATTTGGTGTATCGGTTTCAGGCCTGATTATTCATGGATTGATTTAGATATTTTCCAAGCCAATGGTTATCCGAGCCATGACCGTGGAATTACTATTGATCCAGATGTCACGTTTATTGGTTTGCCGTGGTTATATACATGGGGTTCCGGGCGTTTTCTGGGGATCGATCAGGATGCTGCCTATGTGGTACAGCATATTGAGCAACAAATTCGGGGCAACGCAGATAACTTAGCGTCTTGTGGGTGAGATATCCCAAAATCAGGGAACTGAAAAAAATCAGCGGTTACAGAACAAAATGCCTGTAACCGCTTTATCAACCTTTATCAACCTTTATCAATAAGCCCTGACGGATTCAGTGATTATTTGTCGGTATCCAGATCTGGGAAATTTTTCACCACATCATCAATAGCTTTCATCTGCATCAGGAATGGTTCCAGTTTTGCCAGAGGCAATGCCGATGGCCCATCACATCTTGCATTTTCTGGTTCAGGATGAGCTTCAAGGAACAGCCCCGCAATCCCCACCGCCATACCAGCACGCGCCAGCTCAGATACTTGCGCACGGCGACCACCGGAAGCTGCACCCAATGGATCACGGCACTGTAAAGAGTGAGTAACGTCAAAAATAACGGGTGAACCATTAGTTGCCTGCTTCATGACGCCAAAGCCCAACATATCAACCACCAGATTGTCGTAACCAAAGTTACTGCCACGGTCACACAAGATAACCTGATCGTTGCCACCTTCCTTAAATTTCTCAACGATATTACCCATTTGACCTGGGCTGACGAACTGAGGTTTTTTGACGTTGATGATTGCGCCTGTTTTAGCCATCGCTTCAACCAGATCGGTCTGGCGAGCAAGAAAAGCGGGAAGCTGAATTACATCAACCACATCTGCAACAGGTTGGGCTTGCGCGGGTTCATGCACATCAGTGATGATTTTCACGCCGAAAGTCTGCTTTAGCTCCTGAAAGATTTTCATTCCCTCTTCCAAACCCGGCCCACGGTAGGAATGGATAGAAGAGCGGTTAGCCTTATCAAAAGACGCCTTGAAAACATAAGGAATGCCCAGTTTTTGCGTTACGGTCACATAGTGCTCACAAATACGCATGGCCAAATCCCGTGATTCAAGGACATTCATACCACCAAACAATACAAAAGGCAGATCATTTGCGACCTTGATGTCACCAATATTAACCACTTTCTGTTGCATGCTTATACCTTCTCTTATTAAGGGCAAATAAATTTGCGGTATTCATAAAAATAAATAAGGCGCAGAGAAATTCCGTCTTATGACGACATTCTTATAACGATATTTAATGGAGGATAATCGCTCTTTGCTCAATGGAGTTAATCTGCATTTTTAGCATTTCTGAGATAGGATCCTCAGGGCAGTGCTCCACGAAATAACTCAAATCCGAGACAGCAATGTGACTACAGTCGAGCTGTGCATAGATCAGCCCTCGGTCACGGATTTCATAGGGATCATCGGGGTCAAACATCAGCACGATTTCGTTGGCTTTAAGTGCCAACTCCATCTTTTTCTCTTGCATCAAAGTAACTTTGATGGTGTCAGTAACTTTTCGCACAACACTGGCATTATCGGCTTCCTGTAGATCTTTGTTTTCCAAACAAACCGTCGGGCCAATATTGCCTTTCAACCAAACATCAAGTGTATGTTCGTTGAGCGTATCGCCATTCATGGGATTAATAAACCATGTTGGCTCATCCGTTAAATCAATCCGCAAGATTAACTGTGTCGGGAATATGACAGGCTGTACGGCCAATCCCAGTGCCTGAGCAATGTGTGAAAATACCGTTCCCAGTGTTACGGGAGCACCTTGATGCGAATGCAGTACATTATCCAACCATAGAGTATCAGATAAACAGTACACCCCATTCGCTCCGCGAAATTTCCACTCTCGATAAAAAAGCGTCAATAACGATTGCAATTTTGTTTTAGTATCAGTTATAGAGGAAAGTTTTTGCTGTGCTTCTTCAACCAAGGCGGTTAATTGCTCAGTCACTAATATTTGAGGAAAATCAGGACGAATGGCCCGTGTTACTAGAATAATACCGTCTATCAGGGAAGCATTATTGAATTCATAATTAACTATGGTTTTCATTTTTATTCCATCGACCTGCCGTGATACGTTCATTACCACCATAATCCTGAAAGGTCTCTATCTGTTGATAACCTTTTTCCAAAAATAGGTTTCTGACAACAATTCCCTGTTTCCAGCCATGTTCCAATAATAGCCATCCGTTTGGTAACAAGAAGTGGCGAGCCTGCTCCACAATTGTCTGCAAATCTGCCATGCCATTTTGGGCGGCAATCAATGCAGTGGCTGGTTCAAACCTGACATCTCCTTCACGCAGATGGGGGTCAAGCTCATCAATATACGGAGGATTACTGACAATCATATCAAATTGTCGTTTCCCAACTGCTGAGAACCACTCACTTTGCAAAAAATCCACA
The DNA here is from genome assembly GCF_028598555.1 of Xenorhabdus anantnagensis. Taxonomy (GTDB): domain Bacteria; phylum Pseudomonadota; class Gammaproteobacteria; order Enterobacterales; family Enterobacteriaceae; genus Xenorhabdus; species Xenorhabdus anantnagensis. The sequence continues at coordinate 15,068 of NZ_JAQRFN010000004.1, read as the reverse complement.
TTATGGAAAGGCTTATTATGGCAAGATAACTTTTCAGCATTTTTTTCAGCATTATGCTGTGCCAATGCTATAGCATCAGGATTAATATCCACCCCTGTTATATGGCAATCATGCCGCTCACTCGCCAATGCCAATGCAATAGCCCCCGTTCCCGTACCAAGATCCAGAATCTGTGCAGGTAAATCAGGCAGCAATTCCAGGGCTTTTTCAACTAAGCATTCCGTGTCAGGGCGTGGGATCAAGGTTGCAGGCGATACCGCAAGGGGTAACGACCAAAATTCGCGTTCCCCTACAATATAAGCGATCGGCTCTCCCTGAATGCGGCGGGCCAGAAAAGCATCAAGCTGGCTGGCTTCTTCGGGGGAAATAGGCGTTTCATTGAATGCAATCAAATAAGTGCGGGAACGCCCTGTCACATATTGCAACAAGATTTCTGCGTCACGCTTAGGACTGTCACTTTCAGTCAACTGCATCGCCGCATGTTGGAGCCAATGTTGATAATTCATCAATCCTGCTCTGACAATGCAGATAATTGGTCTGCTTGATATTCAGTAATGATAGGCTGGATAAGCATATCCAGTTTGCCTTCCATCACTTCTTCAAGGCGATATAACGTTAGGTTGATACGGTGATCAGTAACCCGCCCCTGTGGGAAGTTATAAGTGCGGTTGCGATCTGAACGGTCGCCGGAGCCGAGCAAGTTGCGGCGTTCAGAAGCCTCGGCTTCCTGACGCTTTCGCATCTCTGCGGCCCGAATACGCGCAGCCAGCACAGACATCGCTTTTGCTTTGTTTTTATGTTGTGAACGCTCATCCTGACATTCCACAACAATACCCGTTGGAAGGTGGGTAATTCGAATTGCAGAGTCAGTGGTATTGACGTGCTGCCCACCCGCACCGGAGGAACGAAAAGTGTCAATTTTTAGATCGCTTGGGCTGATTTCCGGTAATTCCGCTTCTGGAATTTCTGGCAGAATAGCCACTGTACAAGCAGAAGTGTGAATACGCCCCTGAGATTCGGTTTCCGGCACACGCTGGACACGATGTCCGCCAGACTCAAATTTCAGGTGACCATAAACTTGCTCACCAGAAATTTTGGCAATTACTTCTTTATATCCGCCATGTTCGCCTTCATTGGCGCTCATGATCTCAACTTTCCAACGGCGGGATTCGGCATAACGGCTGTACATGCGGAATAAATCCCCGGCAAATATTGCAGCTTCATCACCACCAGTTCCAGCGCGAACTTCAAGGAAACAGTTGCGTTCATCATCCGGATCTTTTGGTAATAACAGTACTTGCAGTTGCTGTGCCAACTCTTCATTACGAATTTTTGCGCCCTTGAGTTCTTCCTGCGCCATTTCCCGCATTTCGGGATCATCAAGCATCATCTCGGCTGTTTCTATATCATCCTGAACGCTTTTCCAAGCTTTAAAACAGTTAGTCACATCAGTCAATTGAGCATATTCTTTTGAGAGTGCCCGAAAACGCTCTTGATCAGTGATCACTTCAGCATCACCGAGGTGAGCCAAAACTTCTTCATGGCGTTCTTGTAATGCTTCCAATTTAGCGACAATAGAAGGCTTCATTCGTAATATCAGACCTTATTTAGAATAGGTTTAGAATAGGGTTAGTTATGATCCAGCCCAAGGCTGTCCCGTAATAGATTCAGGCGTTCCAAATCACCATCGCTGGCAGCCTGTTGGAGAGATTTAGTCGGTGTGTGGATCAGACGATTCGTCAATTGATGGGTCAATTGGTTAATGATCTGTTCAGCATCAGCACCCTGCCTTATGGACATCAATGCTTTTGCTGTCATCTCAGCCCTGATTTTCTCTGCTTGTTCCCGATATTCACGAATTGTATTAACAGCACCTTGAGAACGCAACCAATCCATGAAATGGCTGCTTTCTTGTTGCACAATACCTTCCGCAACAACCGCCGCAGCTTTGCGTTGGGCAAGGTTTTGCTGAATGATAGCCTGTAAGTCATCCACGCTGTACAGATAAACATCACTCAATTTTTCAACATCCGGCTCAATATCTCGGGGAACGGCAATGTCAATCAGCAACATCGGCTGGTTACGTCGTAATTTCAACGCCCTTTCGACCATGCCTTTGCCAATGATCGGCAACGGGCTGGCAGTGGAGCTAATTACAATATCAGCTTCGGCCAATCGGGTATCGATATCCGGTAGGGAAATAACTTCTGCATTGACTTCACTGGCAAGCATCTGTGCACGTTCTTTCGTGCGGTTGGCGATCATCATGTGATGCACGCCATGCTCTTTGAGGTGTCGGGCTACCAGTTCAATCGTCTCCCCTGCTCCCACCAACAGGATATTCAGTTGGGAAAGGGATTCGAAAATTTGCCGTGCCAGTGTGCAAGCAGCAAATGCCACGGAAACGGCATTTGCACCAATTTCCGTTTCTGTTCTGACCCGCTTGGCCACCGAGAAAGATTTTTGGAACAAGCGTTCCAGTTCCCCTGACAGTGCTTGGTAACTTTGTGATTCAGCAAAGGCCTTTTTCACTTGTCCCAAAATCTGCGGCTCGCCCAATACCAGAGAATCCAGGCCGCTGGCGACCCGCATCAAATGGCTGACCGCCTCATTATCCACATGCCAGTAGAGGCTTTTTGTTAAATCATCAGGATTAAGCCGATGATATTGACATAGCCAATTAATTAGCTGTTCTTTAAAATTACCCTGCTGTTCAACGCTGAGGTAAAGCTCCGTGCGGTTGCAGGTGGACAGCACAACGCCCCCTCGCACCAGTGGTTGCTGGAGCAAGTCATCAAGCGCTAGCCCTATCGTGTCAGGAGAAAAGGCCACCCGCTCACGTAAGGAAACAGGTGCTGTTTTATGGTTGATACCGAGTGCTAATAAAGTCATCTTAACTGCATTGAGTTATCACGGGAGGCAAGGTCATGATGATATTAATAATTATTCTCATAAACTCACACCCTTCATAAGGACTCTCATTGATCGAGCATTCTACTTGATGCAACAGTTCAATAAAAGTCAATCGGGCGGTTCTACGATAATTTATTCGAGAATTCTTATCAAATTTTCGCTAAATTACCCTCCTGATTATAAACTGGGGTGACACACCCTAAATTGTCATATTTAAATACCGCCATATTTATAATCAATAGAATTCAAGTTTCAAACTTTCCTACCACCAAGGGTTACCGTATGAAAATGTCTTCGTTTTTTCGCTTACTTCCCCTCTCCGGTGTTTTACTGACGGCCTGTACAATCACACAACCCCCGATGGGCACGGGATCAGCGGATACCCCACAATGGCATGCCCGTGAACAACAACTGGCAAAGCTGGAGCATTACCAAACCCGAGGTTCTTTCGCTTATCTGGCAAATGAAAAAAAAGTGTATGCCCGTTTTTTCTGGCAACAATATTCGCCTGACAATTATAAATTACTGCTGCTCAACCCACTGGGTACAACAGAATTGGAATTATTCGTCAAACCGAACATGATTCAAGTCACTGACAATAACGGTAAAAAATATCTCAGTGATGAACCAGAGTTTTTAATTTACCAGCTTACCAATATGAATATCCCTCTGGATAATCTAAAAAGTTGGATTATCGGTCTGCCCGGCAGTACCAAAGATTTTCAATTGGATGCCAACTACTTGCTTAAATCCGTGAGTGACAAAAAAAATGGTGAAGTTTGGCGAGTCAATTATCAGGGATACGATACATCGATCACACCAGCCTTACCCACTCGACTGGAGCTTACCCAAGGAAAAAACCGCATAAAATTAAAGATGGATAACTGGACGATTCAATAATGACTTTAACCTGGCCCTCTCCGGCAAAATTGAATTTATTTTTGTATATCACAGGACAACGACCTGATGGCTACCACGAACTGCAAACGCTGTTCCAATTTCTGGATTATGGCGATGAAATCACCATTTCGCCGCGTCGAGATAATGAAATCCGCTTATTGACTCCGGTTGCAGGCGTAGCCCATGATGATAATTTGATCGTGCGGGCAGCCCGATTATTACAGAGCCATATATTACAAAAACGCACGCTATTACAAAAAAATACGCTATTGCAAAAACACATATTATCGAATCGCAATGAGAATGTTCAATTCGGAGCCGAATGCTTGGGAGCCGATATTCATATTGATAAATGCCTGCCGATGGGCGGAGGCTTGGGAGGTGGCTCTTCCAATGCTGCGACGGTATTGGTTGCTCTGAACCATCATTGGCAAGCCAATCTGTCCGATGATGAACTGGCACAGCTTGGAGTCTGTCTTGGCGCAGACGTTCCCGTATTTATCAAAGGTCATGCTGCTTTTGCCGAAGGTATTGGGGAAAAACTCCAGCCTGCCTCACCAGAAGAGAAATGGTTTTTGGTTGCCCATCCCGGAATTGAGATATCAACTCCGACGATCTTCACAGATCCTGAATTAAAAAGAAACTCTCCAATTCGCACTCTATCCGCATTATTACAGGCACCATTTGCAAATGATTGTGAGCTAATCGCAAGAAAACGTTTTCGTAAGGTTGAACAGCTTCTTTTATGGCTGTTAGAATATGCACCGTCACGCCTGACCGGAACCGGTGCATGTGTTTTCGGCGAGTTCGAATCAGAAGCATCGGCCCGTAAGGTGTTAAATCAAGCCCCAGAGTGGATGCAGGGCTTTGTTGCGCGTGGCGTTAATATTTCTCCGTTGCATACATTCCGCTCTGGGATACCCGTGTTATTGAACCAATGAACAATGTTTGTTTGATTGGTCAACAATATCTTTCTGGACGCAAGCCTGAGGTTTTTCTCGTGCCCGATATGAAGCTTTTTGCTGGTAATGCTACACCTGAACTAGCACAACGTGTTGCCAACCGCCTGTACACTACCCTAGGAGACGCTGCTGTCGGTCGTTTTAGCGACGGTGAAGTCAGTGTTCAAATCAATGAAAATGTACGCGGTGGTGATGTTTTCATCATCCAGTCCACTTGTGCACCAACCAACGACAACCTGATGGAATTAGTTGTTATGGTCGATGCGTTACGTCGTGCTTCTGCTGGTCGTATTACCGCTGTTATTCCTTACTTCGGTTATGCTCGTCAGGATCGCCGTGTCCGTTCAGCACGTGTACCTATCACTGCCAAAGTTGTCGCGGACTTTCTGTCCAGCGTTGGTGTAGACCGTGTTCTTACCGTTGACCTACACGCTGAGCAGATTCAAGGTTTCTTTGATGTGCCAGTTGATAATGTATTTGGTAGCCCAATTCTTCTGGAAGATATGCTCCAGAAAGGTCTGGAAAACCCGATTGTTGTCTCTCCAGATATCGGTGGTGTTGTGCGCGCCCGTGCAATTGCCAAACTGCTGAACGATACAGATATGGCTATCATTGATAAACGTCGCCCACGCGCAAACGTTTCTCAAGTTATGCATATCATTGGTGATGTTGCTGGCCGTGATTGCGTTCTGGTTGATGACATGATCGATACAGGCGGCACACTGTGCAAAGCAGCTGAAGCATTGAAAGAGCGTGGAGCAAAGCGTGTGTTTGCTTATGCAACCCACCCTATTTTCTCTGGCAATGCAGTGGAAAACATCAAGAACTCGGTGATCGATGAATTTATTGTCTGTGACACAATTCCTTTATCTGATGAGATCAAGGCGTTGAACAAAGTTCGTACTTTAACACTGTCTGGTATGCTTGCTGAAGCTATTCGCCGTATCAGCAATGAAGAGTCTATCTCTGCTATGTTTGAGCATTAATGTTTAAGCATTAATGTTTAAGCTCGAATGTTTAAGCTTTAGTGTTAATATTAAGCGCTAACTTATTCAAGTGATTAAATAAATCATTGCTTGAAAAACCCCGTGGCTGCATTCGCAGCGGCGGGGTTTTTTGTTTATTTGATATACATAAATAATATTTTCATTAAGAATTAATAACAAAAATGAATATTAATGTAGGATTAATAATTAATTTTATCAATAAGTTAACCCAAGAATAATAAATTGTTATCAACAAAAACAAGATGATTATTTTACATACAAACTAAAATTAATATCTCACAATCATTTCAGTTCATCTGGTACGTCCAGTTGTCAAACCTTCTCACAATACTGGTGTCATTGAATAGTTACTGCTAACCTTTTGAAAAATTAGTGACGATAGGTTTTTATTTCTTAGCTTTAAAAATAAATTTTCCTAATGAATCAGCAACTGAGACTGAAGTGATAATTCTTTTAGTTTTAATCTAACTAAGGTTAGTGTTCATCAGACTATTTTAGGAAATATTTAAGAGTTGGATATTTTAACATCACATTATATATAAAAAATCAGAAGCAATATGGAATATGGAATATCGAATATCGTTAACAGGGAATCATAGTTAATTACAGTCAGCCATTAGCTGACTGATATACATTTTAATTGAAATACCATCCCCATCAGCACCTCCAATTTTTTCATGGAAAAATCACTGGATACTTTTTTATTCAAAGGCGAGGTGCTGATCAATAACAAAAACTACTTTTTAAGGAGAATGCCAATGAAAAAGGCATTTTTATTCACACCTGCACTGTTAGCGCTTTCAATCAATGCCATTTCTAATGCCAATGCTTATTCTTATGACAAAGTCTATGTCTTTGGTGATAGCCTGAGTGATGGTGGCAATAACGGAAGATACACGACAGATGGAAAAATCAGTAAGTTATACAATGAATATATTGCCCAACAAATTACAAACACGAAGCTAATCCCATCCAATAATGGTGGAACTAATTATGCACAAGGTGGTGCAACAGCTCTAAAAATGCTACGCCAAGATCCTAAGTTGAATGCTTTTAACCCCAATACAAAAGAACAAGTTGAACGTTATCTGAATAAACATAATCAGCAAGCAGATTCCAACGGCATCTATATCCATTGGGTTGGTGGCAATGATCTTGCTGAGGCTTTAGCTGCTGGTCAGAAAGATCCTTCTAAAGCTTATATAACTGTCAATACCAGCGCTACCGAAGCCTCTAATCAAATCAATAAACTTGTCGAAAAAGGTGCCGGATTAATTATCGCACCAACTGTTCCTGATGTTGGAATTACTCCTAAGCTACTGGAAAGCCTAATAGAAACGGGTTTAAAAGATAAAGGAATTCCTGAAGATGGAATCAATTCTATTTTGCAAGAAGTTCATTCAAAAATTAATAAACATGAAATCCCCAATGGTGCAGCTCGCGAGCTTGCACTAAAAAACGTTTTTTATACGTTAGCACAAAAAGGGGCAAAATTAATTCCGAAAGCTTCTGCTGACCAAATTGAAAAAGAACTTACAGAGGGCTATGACAAAATTAGCAAAGATGCTTCAAAACTCACTGATGCATACAACAGTCTAGTCGACGAAAAAATCAGCGAAAAAAATGGCAATATCCTGCGTGCTGATATCAATGGTCTACTGAATGAAGTAATCGCCAATCCTCTGATTTATGGCATTCAAAATACGTTGGGTTATGCCTGTGCACAAGGAGAAAGTGCTGCTGAATGCGACTCCGACCCTAAAAAAGGCTTTACAGGGGATAAACAGTTCTTATTCTCCGATAACTTCCACCCAACACCGTTGGGACACAAGATAATGGCCCAATATATTACCTCTATTTATAATGCGCCATCACAGGTAATGACCCTGAACCAAGTTAACCGTGCTCCAGTTAAAAGTGCCCTCTCTTCCCTTGACGGCCACCTGCAACAACTGCGCAATGGCGGCAATGCTCAGGGCAAAATCGGCGTTTTTGGTGGCTACACTGGCAGCCAGAACAAAACCTTTACACTGGGTGGCGACTATCAATTGATAGATAACCTGCTGTTGGGTGCAATGTACTCTGACTATAAAGATGAGCGCACTCCTGCCGCTAATTTCTCTTACGAAGGACGTGGGCATGTTCTGACAGCTTATACATTGTGGAACTACTATAACAACGGTTGGCTGAGCGGTGACGTCCATTATTCGCGCACCAATTATGACAGCCTGACCCGTGCCATCCAGCTTGGCAACGCCACCCGCAGGGAAACAGGTTCGAGCACGGGTAAACAGTGGGGGGCACGAATTACCGCGGGTTGGGATATCCCTGTCACTAATTATCTGACCACCAGCCCAATCGCCCAATATGCTTGGAGCAAAGGTGAAATCGATGGCTACCGTGAATCCGGCAACAATAGCACTTCTATGCATTTTAGCGATCAAAGCTATACTTCTAAAGTTGGAACACTGGGCTGGCGAGTAGATACTAAATTTGGCCGTTTCAATCCTTATGCCTCTGTTCAGTTCAATCACCAATTTGGCGACACAAGCTATAAACTGAGCAGTGCCATTAACTCCACCAAAACTTCTTTTGTGCAGGAAAGTGGTAAACAGAGCACTAATTGGCGCCAATATACTGTCGGAGTGAACGCAAACTTATTCAATAACTTGCGTGGGTTTGCTTCCGTGACTCGCAATGAGGGCAGCGCTCAAGATCCTAACTATAATTTCAGTTTTGGCATCAATGCCAGTTTCTAATTCTTTGTAAACTTTCACTCAGGAACGCAGGGCAATAAATATTACTGCCTTGCGTTTTTTGTTTAATAATAAGTCACTCCTGACATTAATATCTTGTTGAATTTTTGTATATGTAAATGGATGTAGTATCTAACTGAAATACGCAGAAAATCAGCCATCAACCAGAGAGATAATTAAATGATCTTTTAACTCAATGTGTTGAACTGATGCCAAAATAACATGCTGTTTTTCAGGAGAAAGATATGAAAAAGGTATCCTTTTTAGTATCAGCCACAACTGCATTATTAGTAAATTTCACTACTAATTCTTATGCTTATGACAATGTATATGTTTTTGGGGATAGTTTGAGTGATAGTGGGAATATCGGAAAGTTCACAACAGATGGAAAAAACGCTGAACTATATAATGAATATATAACGAGAAAACTCACAGGCAAAAAACTAATACCATCTGGTAAAGGCGGAACTAATTATGCCTACGGAGGAGCTACAGCTAATGGTTCAGGTGATCCAATCTGGGATATTATATCTCACTCCACGGAGAAACAACTCAATGACTATTTAAAAACACATTCTGAACAGGCTGATCCTAATGGTGTGTATATACATTGGGTCGGGGGCAATAATATATCTAAGGCTCTAGAACATTTAGCGAAAGGCGATAAAAAATCTGCACAACATCTTATCAATGATGGTTCTGAATCCGCAGCATCGCAAGTTAATCGGCTTCTTAAAGCTGGTGCCGGCTTGGTTATTGTACCTAATGTCCCTGATGTCGGAACAACCCCCAAAATTCTAGAAGAAGTTCTTAGAATTTCATTGGAGAAAAAGAAAGTACCTAAGGAAAAGATCGCTCAAACCCTGAAACAAATTCATGAAGCCATTAACCATTATCCTACGCCAAATACCGAAATCCGAAATCAAATTATTGAAGGCGTCTTAAAAAAAATTGCCGCAAACGCATCTCCCCAAGATCCCAAAAAAGCTAAAGAAATTTACCACCAATTGCATGATGCTTACGATAATGCCAGCAAAACTGCCTCCCAACTTTCTGACAAATATAATCAAATTGAAGAAAGCCAACTCGGTAACGGAAATATCCTTCTTGCCAATATCAACCTTCTCTTACGAGAAGTGATTGAGAACCCGACTATTTATGGTATCTCCAATACCCTGGGTTATGCTTGTCAACAAGGTAAAATGGCTATATCTTGTTCTTCTTCTGACCCTGAATTTGATAAAAGCCAAGCATTCTTGTTTTCCGATAACTTCCATCCGACACCTTATGCACATCATGTGATCGGTCAGTACATTATGTCGATCTATAACGCCCCGCTACAAGTGATGGCATTGAACCCTATCAATCGCATTCCAGCCAAAGTCGCCTTATCCTCACTTGACAGCCACCTGCAACAATTACGCAATAGTCATAAAGAACATAGTCATAAAGAACATAGTCATAAAGAACAAGGTAAAATTGGTGTATTCGGCGGTTATACTGGCAATCACAATCGTACCCTTACATTAGGTAGCGATTATCAACTGACGGATAATTTGCTATTAGGGGCAACAATTTCACGTTATAGAGATGAACAAAATGCAACGCCTGATTTTAATTATGCGGCGACAGGCCATGTCATAACAGCTTACACACTATGGAACTACTATGACCACGGCTGGCTAAGCGGCGATTTCCATTACTCACGCATCAATTATGATAATTTGTCACGTTCCATCCAACTTGGTCAGGCCACACGTAGGGAATCAGGTTCAACGATGGGTAAGCAGTGGGGTTGGCGTATTACGGCAGGCTGGGATATCCCTGTCACCCGTTATCTGACCACCAGTCCAATCATCCAATACACTTGGGACAAAGGGAATATTGATGGTTATCGTGAGTCGGGGAACAGGAGTACTGCCATGCATTTTGGAGGTCAACACTATCATGCCAGAATTGTCTCGGTGGGCTGGCGAGCAGATACACAATTAGGGCTTATTAATCCTTATGCCTCTGTCCTGTTTAAGCACCAATTCAATAATGAGCACTATGCTCTTCGCAGCGCGATCAATTCCACTCAAACAAGTTTCGTACAACAGGGGAAAGAACAGAAGAAGGATCGCGTTCAATACACTGTTGGCGTCAATGCCAATCTGACCAATAATCTTCACGCATTTGCGGCTGTATCACATGAAAAAAATGATAATGAGCCAAATCACGATTATTACTTCAATCTCGGTCTCAATGTCAGATTTTGATATGCCAACCCTTTCACAAACAAAGATAAGGCGGTAGTAAATTGCCGCCTTATCTAAATGTACTGAATTTTAACATTTGAAATAATTATGGATGTCGATGTTTCTTACGACGATAACGTTCATCGTAATTTTTCAGCCACCAATATCTATCAGTAACCTGTTCCCGGCCACCAATCCTAGCGCCTACCAACCAAATAAATGCCCCAACAAACAATCCCATTAATGAGAGACCTGTAAGAAATTCAGACTGACCAAATTTGAAAATATGGCTAAGCAATACATAAGCCAGGCTAGCAAGCATTGCCGTCATTCCCGTTCCCATGAGAATATTGCCAAAAATAAAAGCCTTTTTACGTCTCATAAACAACCTCCAATACTTTTTGTGAACGCTAATTTGCAAACACAACGAACTCAAAAGCACGAAAGTAGACATCTTTCTTCATGTATTAATTATAGCCATATCATATAAAAGGTTATTGCGGCAATGATCACATGATGTACAAATTTAAGCCTAATTTTTTACATTCCACCAAAATAATATTTATTAAAAAGAACAGTCTTATCGAAAATAGTCAGAGTGATTCGGATTAATGCATTCGGTAAAACAACGAATTGAAAGATAAGGCTATAATGAATTTTGTACTCAAGCCTTGAGATAGGTAAACTAACCCCCTTTTTTGTTCTATTGCCAATAAGCGAACCTAAACCGTGAATAATATAAAATTAATCGTTGGCCTGGCAAACCCTGGGGCTGAATATGCACAGACCAGACATAATGCCGGAGCATGGTTTGTCGATTTGTTAGCACAACGCCATAACCAGTCCCTGAAAGAAGAGAGTAAATTTTTTGGCTATACCGCCCGCATCAACATGAATGGGCAGGATATTCGTTTACTGGTGCCAACCACTTTCATGAACCTCAGCGGCAAATCTGTCCTTGCTCTTGCTGGATTTTATCGCATTCAACCGGATGAAATTCTGGTTGCCCATGATGAGCTGGATCTCCCGCCCGGCGTGGCAAAAATGAAACTGGGCGGCAGTAATGGCGGTCATAATGGCCTGAAAGACATTCAAAACAAATTCGGCAATAACCCTAACTTCCATCGTCTGCGTATCGGCATCGGCCATCCGGGCGATAAAAACAAAGTTGTGGGTTTCGTCCTTGGCAAGCCCCCTGCCAGCGAACAGAAACTGATTGACGATGCGATAGATGAAGCATTGCGCTGTACTGACATCCTTATTAAAGAGGGTATGAACAAGGCAATTAACCGCCTGCATGCCTTTAAAGCCAGCGCCTAGCTGGGAGTGCGTGGCGCAACGGGCTATTGCGTGTATAATAGCGCCAATTTTGTATAACTCACCGACAAGCATCTTGCTCGTTGGTTTATAAGTGATTTAAGGTGATAAATATATGGGATTCAAATGCGGTATCGTTGGCCTGCCTAACGTTGGGAAATCTACATTATTCAATGCGCTGACCAAAGCAGGTATCGAAGCAGCAAACTTCCCGTTCTGTACCATCGAGCCAAACACCGGTGTTGTGCCGATGCCAGACCCACGTCTCGACCAATTGGCTGAGATTGTTAAACCACAACGCATACTGCCAACCACCATGGAATTCGTGGATATTGCTGGTCTGGTAAAAGGCGCTTCAAAAGGTGAAGGTTTAGGAAACCAATTCCTGACCAATATCCGTGAAACAGAAGCGATCGGTCATGTGGTACGCTGTTTTGAAAACGACAACATCATTCACGTTTCTGGTCAGGTTGATCCTGCTTCAGATATTGATGTTATCAATACAGAACTGGCTCTGTCTGATTTGGATACCTGTGAACGCGCCATCCAGCGTGTACAGAAAAAAGCCAAAGGCGGTGATAAAGACGCCAAAGCAGAACTGGAAGCCTTGGAAAAATGTCTTCCTCACCTTGAACAAGCAGGTATGCTGCGCTCTTTGAACCTGAATGCAGAAGAAAAAGCGGTTATTCGCTATCTGAGCTTCCTGACCCTGAAACCAACCATGTACATTGCAAACGTCAATGAAGATGGTTTTGAGAATAACCCACACCTTGATATCGTTCGCGCCATTGCGGAAAAAGAAGGCTCTGTCGTTGTTCCCGTTTGTGCGGCCATCGAATCCGATATTGCAGAACTGGAAGATGCTGATCGCGAAGAGTTCATGGCGGAACTGGGTCTGGAAGAACCAGGCCTGAACCGTGTTATCCGTGCTGGCTATGAATTGCTGAACCTGCAAACCTACTTCACTGCGGGCGTGAAAGAAGTTCGTGCTTGGACTATTCCGGTCGGCGCAACAGCCCCACAAGCTGCGGGTAAAATCCACACCGATTTTGAAAAAGGCTTTATCCGTGCCCAAACCATCGCGTTTAATGATTTTATCACTTACAAAGGTGAACAAGGCGCGAAAGAAGCTGGCAAAATGCGGGCTGAAGGGAAAGACTATATCGTTAAAGATGGCGATGTGCTGAATTTCTTATTCAATGTCTAAATCATTTCTCTTGTCTTAAGACATTTTAGAATGTCTTATCGAGACTGATAAAATCCACGCAACTGCGTGGATTTTATCAGATGGCTCACTGTTATGTAATTTGCTGTTTATAGCGGTGGTTTTGGAAGATTAAGCGCTTTAATGTCATCACCGGTTTGTTTGTTAATAGTCCACCCCCAATCGACAAAGAACTTCGTCAAATCAAAGCCTGAAACCCTGCTTGCACGCAAGGCAAACTTGTTTATTTTTTCTTCGTCGCTGGTAGTATCCTTCAACGGATGGTGTCGATAATAGCTGTGAAGTTTACGATAAAAGTCAGTCCCTAATCCTTTCCTCAGTTGCTCAAACATTGCCAGTCTTACCCAGATCATACTATCCGGCTTCTCACTGTTGAAATCACGGTTAGGGGACCGTTTGAATTTCTTCGCAACTTCATTCCAGGTTAAACCGTTATCCATTTTTTTGTCTAATTCGGAAGGAAAACCTAATACCGATTGAATATACAGAGAATAAATGTTAACAGTGCTTTCTAGGACGGCTCTCCAAACCCAATCATCCTGTTGATAATGATGACCAATTTCGTGCCATATTCCCCAACCGGATGATAATTTGTCTGGATTAAGTACATTAAGTACATCCAGTGCACTGTCTCCCGGCATACCTATTATGTAATCTGCCGCATACATGTAAATATTTCCAAGCCCTTCTGCTGGAGAAAACTTATCCTCAATATAATGAATTTTAAGCGGAGATGGTCGGTCTTTGTTATCGCCCTTAGCCGATAAACCAGAGATATCATCATAACTATTGATGATACGTTTAATTTGGCCCAACAATACTGCCGGGTCCGCCTCCGCCCTTGCAGAACGATCATAAATATTCCGTGTTATAGTGATTATGCTTTTGCGATCGGTTATCTCAATAAATTGTGAATGGCTATATTTCTTTAACATCTTCCGCCATTCATCAAGTGTTGTCTGACCCGCAACATACAAAGGAATGGCTTCACCTCCTTCTAAAACCTTAATCGACGCTTTTATGGGGTTGGGCTTATTAGAATAATGCTGGGTGTAACGGAAATACATTATCCCGTCAGTGGGAGATGTGAAAGTGCTGATTTTATCTTTTGAGGATACAAGAATCGACTTACCATCCTCTCCCCCAGTGAAAGGGATTGTGGGAGAACTAAAAAAAACCGAAATGGCTTTCGCTCCAGTTAATGACAGGCGAATAGTTTCACCTTTGCGAACATATAAGCCGGAGGGAAAATAATCTGCCAGCTTCATCGTACGTAGACGCTCCGATTCTTCAGTGGCGGAGGGCAAAGCGGGTAATAGATAGCGTTTCTCCACATTGTCTATATACGCATTGTTTATATATGAATTATTGTTTTCCTTTATATTGGCCCAGTGATTTTTACCAACCACATTATCATTGCCAACCACATTATCATTGATCGATTGTTTTGCCTGTACATTCCCTGAAATTAAACAAAATATAAAAAGGAAGCTAAAACGTAGCATGTTGTCAGTGGCATTTATCATAATTTTCCTCCATAAATGGTAGGTATAAAATTTTATGGTTTGCCATTAAGTAACCATATTGATTATCACCCTTCAACATTACCTTTAGGTTCTGCCTATATCAACAAATTTTAAGTGGCTATTAATAAACTGATTAATAAAGGAAAATTCTATAAATCCATAACAGATGACGGCATGCGGAGTGGAGTTTGTCACCTTGAACGAGGTCAATTGACCCAGAGTTAT
>NZ_JAQRFN010000039.1 GCF_028598555.1 Xenorhabdus anantnagensis | reverse complement strand
TTGGGTATTTTTATACCAATTTATTCTTTTTAATTATCTTATTTATTACTCTTTTCTATTTCATATAATAAAATGAAATAATTTCAATTTGAGTACAATAACTCGACATTTACCTTTCCTTTTGGTTAAATTTAGCTATCTAGAAGTCTAAACTTGCAAATTATAATGATCGAGGTTTTGAACAATGCCAATTCGTGTACCAGATGAATTACCTGCGGTGAATACTCTTCGCAATGAAAACATCTTTGTCATGACATCAACACGGGCCAATATTCAGAATATTCGTCCACTGAAGGTATTGTTACTTAACCTAATGCCAAAGAAGATAGAAACAGAAAACCAGTTTATTCGGTTATTATCTAACACACCACTTCAAATCGATATTCAATTGCTACGTATTGATAGTCGTCAATGTAAAAATACCCCTTCTGAACATTTAAATACTTTTTATTGTGATTTTGATTCTATAAAAGATCAAAATTTCGATGGTTTGATAGTGACAGGTGCCCCTTTGGGACTTGTTGAATTTGAAGATGTGATTTATTGGGACGAGGTTGAAAGGATAGTAGCCTGGGCAAAAAAACATGTTACTTCGACACTTTTTGTTTGTTGGGCGGTTCAGGCTGCATTAAAAATTCTTTATCACCTTCCTAAATATACCCGAAAAACTAAACTATCTGGTGTTTATCCTCATTCAACTTTAGATCCCCTGGCATTATTAACACGTGGATTTGACGAAACATTTTTTGCACCTCACTCGCGTTTCGCTGATTTTCCTGAATCGCTAATTCGTGAACATACCGATTTAGATATTTTAGCCAGTTCAGTAGAGGCAGGAGCTTATTTATTTGCCAGCAAAGATAAAAGATTAGTCTTTGTGACGGGGCATCCTGAATATGATGTTGGTACATTAGCCGCAGAATACTTGCGTGATTGCGACGCAGGTTTGGAACCGGAATTGCCTATCAATTACTTCCCGAATAACGATCCTGAAAGTAAACCTATTGCGGCTTGGCGTAGTCATGGTCATTTACTATTTTCAAATTGGTTAAATTATTATGTCTATCAAATTACGCCATATGATCTGGCTTTTATGAATCCTTCCTTAGATTGAATCCAATTTGAATTTTAGATAACAAAATGAGAAATTGCTGAAGCGAGCCATTCCTCATTTTGTTAATTTTTTTCATAGCTATTGTTCAGTAGCTATTTCGTTATTTCTCATACATAACAGAAACTTAACATTTTCATGCCTGATTTTTTGGAATTTATTTCCCTGTTTTCTTTGTCTTAAAATTACCTTAATTATTTGATTTTATTTGATTAATTTTTGTTTTTTAAAATAATGGAAATGGTTTTTGATTTATTTTTTAGATTGGTTAATCTTAATCAGATGAGTGTTTAAAAGTGAGAAGCGGGGAAATTATGCAGCAGGTATCAGCAACCAAACTAACCTTTATTAAGCCTTTTGGAGAGACAGAGTATCAGGTGTTATCACCTGAATGTATTAGCTTTTTAGAGGATTTAATCAGTGAATTTTCTGACAGACGCACAAAATTATTAGATGATCGAGTACATTGGCAGAACAAAATAGATAGCGGAATATTACCGGGTTTTATTTCGGAAACCTCTTCCATTAGGGAGGGGGATTGGAAAATTCAGGTAATACCCGATGATCTTAAAGATCGTCGAGTTGAAATAACAGGACCCGTAGAGCGCAAAATGGTCATCAATGCCCTGAATGCAAATGTGAAAGTATTTATGGCGGATTTTGAGGACTCATTAGCGCCTGAATGGGATAAAGTCATCACTGGACAGATTAACTTACGGGATGCCGTCAATGGTACGATTTCATACACCAATGAGCAGGGTAAGCGCTATGAATTGAAATCGGATCCTGCAACATTGATTGCTCGGGTTAGGGGGTTGCATTTGTCAGAAAAACACGTCCTCTATAAGGAGGAACCGATTTCTGGCGGACTGTTTGATTTTGCGCTTTATTTTTATTTGAATCATAAGAAATTACGGCAAAAAGGCAGTGGGCCTTATTTTTACCTGCCAAAAATACAGAGCTACCATGAAGCACAGTGGTGGAGTGATATTTTTAGTTTTGCTGAATCACGCTTCAATTTGCCAAAAGGTACGATTAAAGCAACCGTTTTGATTGAAACATTGCCAGCTGTATTCCAGATGGATGAAATTCTGTATCACTTACGTCATCACATCGTTGGTTTAAATTGTGGACGTTGGGATTATATTTTCAGCTATATCAAGACACTGAAAAATCATGCTGATCGTGTTTTACCGGATCGTCAATCCGTGACGATGACACAACCTTTCTTGAATGCCTATTCTCGTTTGCTGATTAAAACCTGTCATAAACGCGGCGCGTTTGCGATGGGAGGAATGTCGGCATTTATTCCTAGCAAAGATCCTGTGCAGAATCAGCAAGTTTTGGACAAAGTCAGAGCGGATAAAGAACTGGAAGCGAATAACGGCCATGATGGCACATGGGTCGCACATCCAGGGCTTGCAGATATTGCCATGACGGTTTTTGACACAAAACTGGGAGAACACCAAAACCAATTGACAGTTTTGCGTGAAGAAGATGAAGCGATTACGGCTGAACAATTGCTCGCACCTTGTTCGGGAGAAAGAACAGAAGAGGGAATGCGCGCAAATATTCGTGTCGCAGTCCAGTACATAGAAGCTTGGATTTCGGGGAATGGGTGTGTACCGATTTACGGCTTGATGGAAGATGCTGCTACAGCAGAGATTTCCCGGACTTCTATTTGGCAATGGATTCGCCATGAAAAATCACTTTCCAATGGTAAAAAAGTGACAAAGGAGCTGTTCAGGGAAATGTTAAAAGAAGAGTTGAACATAATTAAACAGGAAGTGGGTGAGCTACGCTTTAATCAAGGGCGATTTATGGAATCGTCTGATTTGATGGAAAGAATCACTACTCAGGACGACTTGATTGATTTTCTTACGTTACCTGGTTATCAGTTATTAGATTAGTTTAAAAACATTAGCGTAGTTTAAAAACATTAACATAGTTTAAAAACATTAGCGTAGTTTAAAAACAACAGCGGCAAACATATCCGATTAATTAATAATAGGAAGTAGAACATCATGACCATTTCCCGGAAACAACAAATCGCCCAACTGGAACAAGAATGGCAACAACCGCGTTGGAAAGGTATTACTCGTCCGTACAGTGCTGAAGATGTCATTAAATTACGCGGTTCTATTAATCCTGAACACACTTTGGCGCAAATGGGAGCGAAAAAGTTGTGGGAATTGCTGAATGGCAACTCGAAAAAAGGCTATGTGAATGCACTTGGAGCACTGACGGGGGGTCAGGCACTTCAACAGGCTAAAGCGGGTATTGAAGCGGTTTACCTTTCCGGCTGGCAAGTGGCGGCAGATGCGAATACCGCATCTAGTATGTATCCAGATCAATCATTATATCCCGTTGATTCTGTTCCTAATGTGATTAAACGTATCAATAATAGTTTCCGTCGAGCAGATCAGATTCAATGGTCAAATGGTATTGATTCAGACAGCCCGGAATATATTGACTATTTCTTGCCGATTGTTGCAGATGCAGAAGCTGGATTTGGTGGTGTACTCAACGCATTTGAACTGATGAAAGCGATGATTGAAGCTGGTGCTGCCGCAGTTCATTTTGAAGACCAACTGGCTGCGGTGAAAAAATGTGGGCACATGGGCGGCAAAGTATTGGTTCCGACTCAAGAAGCTATTCAGAAGCTGGTAGCTGCACGTTTGGCGGCTGATGTATCTGGTGTTCCAACCCTGTTAATTGCACGCACTGACGCAGATGCAGCCGATCTTCTGACATCTGATTGTGATCCTTATGATAAGGCGTTTGTTACTGGCAAACGAACCGGCGAAGGATTTTATTGTACACGAGCAGGCCTTGAACAAGCGATCAGCCGTGGGCTGGCTTATGCCCCTTATGCTGATGTGGTCTGGTGTGAAACCTCTACACCGGATATGGAAGCGGCTCGTCTTTTTGCTGAAGCTATTCATGCAAAATATCCGGGTAAATTGTTGGCTTATAACTGTTCACCTTCTTTCAACTGGAAAAAGAATCTGGATGATAAAACTATCGCTAGTTTCCAAGAGCAGTTATCTGCGATGGGATATAAATTCCAGTTCATCACATTAGCGGGCATACACAGCATGTGGTTTAACATGTTTGATTTGGCTTATGATTATGCACGTGGTGAAGGAATGAAACATTATGTTGAAAAAGTTCAGGAACAAGAATTTGCTGCTCTTGAGCGAGGTTATACATTCTCTTCACACCAGCAGGAAGTAGGAACAGGGTATTTTGATAAAGTGACTACTATTATTCAGGGAGAGGGTTCTTCTGTTACTGCACTGACAGGATCGACAGAAGAACAACAATTCTAAGTTCATTATACTGATAGAGACTGGATGATTGGGGGATTCCAAAAGGAATGCCCCTTTATGTGTCTGATACAGGTGGCTAAAGATGGAAATAGATCTCTCACATTTAATTGCACAAACCATTTTGCAGGGATTTGATGCGCAATATGGTCGATTTCTGGAAGTCACTTCCGGTGCTCAGCAACGTTTTGAACAAGCTGACTGGCAGGCTGTACAGCTGGCCATGAAAAAGAGGATTAACCTGTACGATCATCATGTCGGATTAGTGGTGGAGCAATTGAAGCGTATTCATACCTCATTACAACATGATGAAGATTACATTGCTGAAGTCAAAGCTATTTATACTCGTTTACTGCCTGACTATCCGCGTTTTGAAATTGCAGAAAGTTTTTTTAATTCGGTTTACTGTCGTTTTTTTCAACATCGTAATTTAAAACCAGAAAATCTATATATCTTTTCTTCTCAGCCATCTTCTCGCTTTCGCCATATTTCTCGTCCATTATCACGGGATTTTGTTCCTGACGGTAATCTCGCGTCAATGCTGCGAACCATCTTAAATGATTTGCCATTACGTCTTAAATGGGAGGATTTGGATCGGGATATTGGTTATATCACGCAATATTTACAGAATACATTTTCAGAAGGTGATTTATTACACTCTACTTTCCAAATTGTTAATGAATTGTTTTACCGAAATAAAGCAGCATGGCTGGTAGGAAAAATCAGGATAGGGAAGTCTGTTTATCCGTTTTTGTTGCCGATTCATCATAATGAATCGGGAAGTATTTTTATCGATACCTGTTTGACCAGCCACGATGATGCCAGTATTGTTTTTGGTTTTGCCCGCTCCTATTTTATGGTTTATGCCCCTTTGCCTGCGGCTTTAGTTGAGTGGTTGCGTGAAATTCTTCCTACGAAATCAACGGCAGAGTTATACATGGCAATAGGCTGTCAGAAGCATGGTAAGACAGAGTATTACCGCGAATACCTGACTTTCATTAATTCCTCTCAGGAACAGTTTACGATTGCACCGGGAGTGAAAGGCATGGTGATGCTGGTTTTTACTTCCCCTTCATTTGATCGTGTATTTAAAGTTATTAAAGATAAATTTGCGCCACAGAAAGAGGTTTCACAAGAGCGCGTTCAGGAGTGCTACCGTCTGGTAAAAGAGCATGATCGTGTAGGAAGAATGGCTGATACACAGGAATTTGAAAATTTTATTATTGATAAACATCATATCAGTCTTGAGTTAATGGAAGAATTGCAAAAAGAGATACCAGAAAAATTAGAAGATTTGGGCGATAAGATTTTGATAAAGCATCTTTATATGGAACGTAAAATGATGCCGTTGAATATTTACATGGAACGAGTCAATGAAGCGCAATTGAAAGATGTGATTGAAGAATACGGAAATGCCATTAAGCAATTAGCTGCTGCGAATATTTTCCCTGGTGATATGTTGTTTAAAAACTTTGGTGTTACGCGTCACGGAAGGGTGATTTTCTATGATTATGATGAAATTTGTTACATGACTGAAGTGAACTTTCGGGATATTCCTCCGCCACGTTATCCAGAAGATGAATTGGCTAGTGAACCTTGGTACAGTGTGGCTGTTAACGATGTTTTTCCAGAAGAGTTTCGGCACTTTTTATGTACTGACAAGCACATTCGGCGCTATTTTGAAGAAAGTCACAGTGATCTATTCAAAGCCGATTACTGGCGGGCATTGCAAAAGCGCATTAACAATGGACATGTAGAAGATGTTTTTGCTTATCGTCGTAGGCAGCGATTCAGCCAACGTAATGAAGTAAATGATGAAGTGAATGAAATAAAAAATTCGAAATAGTACTTATCATAGATAAAAATAATATTTTACTAAATGATAAATAATAGGGATGACATAGTGCTATTTTTTATTATCTAAATGATTTTTTAAATGAGATTGATTTATTTTACAAGGCGGAAATTACGTAATCGTTAATTTCCGCATAAAAAATATTTAAATAATGAAATTACGCTTTTGCACCTGCAATAGCAGTACGTGCCAGTTCCGTAATCTGGGTATAATCGCCTTTTTTCAATGCATTGCCGGGTACAAGCCATGAGCCACCAATGCACAGAACGCTATTCAATGCCAGATAATCACGATAGTTTTCAGGAGAAATACCCCCCGTCGGGCAGAAACATACTTGTGGGAATGGGCCTGCAATGGCTTTTAGTGCCTTAACTCCACCGTTTGCTTCTGCGGGGAAGAATTTAAAGCATTTCAGGCCATAACTCATTCCCAACATTAATTCAGAAACAGTAGAGATCCCCGGAATAAGAGGAATTGAACCCGCAGTCGCTGCTTTTAACAGTTCATCAGTCAATCCTGGACTAATGGCAAATTGAGCACCTGCTTCAGTGACAGCAGCCAATTGTTCAGGATTAATAACAGTACCTGCACCGATAATTGCTTCGGGAACTTCTTTAGCGATAAGGCGAATGGCTTCCAGCGCGCATTCAGTTCTTAATGTCACTTCCAAAACACGAATTCCACCAGCAACCAGTGCTTTTGCCAAAGGAACGGCGTGTTCAATTTCATTGATAACAATGACAGGGACGACAGGACCGTCGGTCAGGATATTTTCTGCGGTTGTTTTCCAATTATTCATTAGCAGTTTCTCTCGTTAATTCAGAACACAAGGGATTTAAAATCCCTCACTTATTAAAATGTAATGCAACATGCCCCTTGTTCTGCACCCGAAAGTTGGGTTCTCAACGCACTAAACAATTCACGGCCACAGCCGATATGTCCTTCACTCAAGTCTGGCTGATAGGGTGCTCTTTGTGCCAGTTCTCGTGCATCGACCAGAAGCATGAGTTCGCCAGTACGGCCATTAACGCGAATCACATCCCCATCTTGTATTTTTGCCAGTGATCCGCCAGCTTTGGCTTCTGGCGTAACATGAATGGCTGAAGGAACCTTGCCGGAAGCACCAGACAATCGGCCATCAGTAACTAAAGCAACTTTAAAGCCCCGATCCATGAGTACACCCAGCGGTGGCATCAATTTATGCAATTCAGGCATCCCATTAGCTTGCGGGCCTTGATAACGGACAACAACAACACAGTCACGGTTCAGCTTGCCTGCTTCAAAAGCGGGGACGATATCATGCTGGCTATTAAAAACCACAGCAGGGGCTTCGATAATTTGATTATTTGCCGGAACCGCAGACGTTTTCATTACCGCACGCCCAAGGTTTCCAGTCATGACTTTTGTGCCGCCATGTTGTTCGAACGGCTGTTCAATATTGGCAATTACGTTGTTGTCCAATGAAATGAATACACCTTCACGCCATACTAATTGACCTTCATTAAGCCACGGCTCTTGAGTATAACGTTCCAGACCAAACCCAGCGATAGTATTAACATCACGATGCAACAAGCCTTTTTTCAGTAACTCGCGAATAACCAACGCTACTCCGCCAGCCGTCTGAAATTGGTTGATATCTGCGGGTCCATTTGGATAGATGCGACATAGCAGAGGAATCACTTCTGAGAATTCAGAAAAATCATCCCAATTAATGATGATCCCAGCCGATCTTGCCATTGCAACGAGATGCATGGTTAAGTTGGTTGATCCTCCGGTTGCCAGCAAAGCAATAATGCCATTGACGATCACTTTTTCATCGACCATCTGACCCAAAGGAAGATAATTACCTGAAGTTTCAGTCAGACGTGTAACCTGACGTGCGGCGGCATCATTTAAAGCCTCACGCAGTAGTGTGTCAGGATGGACAAAAGAAGCACCCGGCAAATGCAGCCCCATGACTTCCATCACCATTTGATTGGAATTGGCAGTACCGTAAAAAGTACAAGTTCCGATACTGTGATAAGACTCGGCTTCAGCTTCGAGCAACGCCTGACGGTCAACTTTACCTTCGGCATAAAGCTGGCGAACGCGGACTTTTTCTTTGTTTGGCAAGCCACTGGTCATTGGCCCAGCGGGAACGAAAACGGCGGGTAGATGACCAAATGATAGAGCAGCCATCACTAATCCCGGTACAATTTTGTCACAAATTCCCAGATACAGGGCGCCATCGAACATATTATGAGAAAGCCCAACGGCAGCCGACATTGCAATTACATCACGGCTAAGCAGGGATAATTCCATGCCATCCTGACCTTGTGTCACGCCATCGCACATGGCAGGAACCCCACCGGCAACTTGACCGACAGCACCTACAGCACGCAGGGAGTCTTTTAACTTTTGTGGATAGTCTTCATAAGGCTTGTGGGCGGAGAGCATATCGTTGTAAGAGGTGATAATAGCGATGTCATTATGCACCATATTTTTCAATGCGATTTTTTCATCATTTTGACAGGCGGCAAAACCATGAGCCAAATTACCGCATGCCAGTTGTGCGCGATGGACGGTTTTTGAACGAGCGGCTTCAATACGGGCTAAATACTGGCTGCGAGTTTCTTTTGAACGTTCAATGATACGTTGTGTAATGCGCGCGACGGTTTCATTGGTGACCGTGCTGTTCTGGTTTGTTGTCATGATAATTGTTCCCGACACCACAATGGAATGTGACTATTGCTTCATTGTTACCGGTAACATTGTTAATGTAATAATCAGAGGATGCAATCAACTTTCGCCAACTACACGTTTTATCTGTGATCTGCATCAATTTTTAAAGCTGAAACGTAACAGCTTGTCAACAAATCAGCTTTTTAGATGGAGTTATGGCAAAATTATTTAATTCCACCATATTCCCGGCTAACTGCTTTTGCAGCCCGCATAACAAGGGCACCGAGTTCAGTAACTCGATCATCAGAGATGCGTGATATCGGGCCGGAGATAGAAATAGCGGCAAAGGCTTCTTGATGCTCATCATAGATACAAGCAGCGATACAGCGTAATCCTAACGCATGTTCTTCATCATCAAACGAAAATCCTTGCTTACGGATCTGTTCGAGATTTTTTGTTAATGCTGCTGCGGTGGTATAGGTGTGTTGTGTATAAGCGTGCATTCCTTTCTTATGCAGTAATTGCAGACATTTTTGCTCATGCAGTGTAGAAAGTAGCGCTTTTCCCGCGCCAGAAGCGTGCATTGGTAGTTTGCCAGCAATGGGAGCGGACATTCTCATCAGCGCATTGCATTGCACTTGATCGACAATCACAGCTTCATATTCATCAAGGTTAAGGATGGCGAGATTGACTGTTTCACCGGAGTCTTCCATTAATTGACGCAATATTGGATGAACCAATACCATCAGATTACGGCTTTGCAGAAAACTACTGCCAACGACAAAAGCATGGGAAGCAATCACCCATAATCCTAAATCACCTATCTGGCGGACAAAACCATGTTGCTGCAAGGTAGTCAAAAGACGATGGGTGGTGGAATTGGGGAGACCGGTCTGGATAGCCAAATCAGTTAAAGCAACGCCGACGGGAGAATCGGAAATATATTCCAAAAGTGTCAACCCTCGACTTAACGATTGAACCTGACCGCTTGCAGCGGCACTGTTTGTCGTTATTTTAGTTTTTTTTGTGCGTTTGCTGGCAACGGCTGTGCTCATAAGATGCCCTCTGGAAAATCGTCTGTTTGCAGCAAAGGTTGCTGCAATGGAACAAAAATGGAATTTATTTTCGTTTTCTTATTATGAATGATAAAGAGGGGAAAAACACATCCGATGTGTTAGGAATGGAAAAGTGGGATAAATGATGTATTTTGGCTGGTGCAGCGGGATGGAAGTTAATTCCACCACTAAAAGTGGAATTAACTGCATAAATAAAAAGACAAATATTAAGATTCAAACAAACTCTGATGCAATGTCTGAATCACCTGCTCCGCATTTTTACTGGGAACAAGCAGACAGATATTGTGGCTGCTTGCACCACAGCTGATCATGCGAATATTAAATGATTCCAGCACCCCAAAAACCCCTTTCCCTAATCCTTTAGCCTGTGAAAGCTCGTTGCCAATAATCGCAACCAGTGCCATATCTTCTTCGACTTCCACACGACATAACGTAGCAAGTTCAGTTAGCAACGCATTGGTCAGCAAACTGCCATTAGTGCTGGTGGAACCTGTGGTGTCCAGTGTCAAGGCAATGCTTACTTCTGACGTGGTAATCAAATCGACTGAAATATTATGGCGCGACAATAAGGTAAAGACTTCCGCCAGAAAGCCTCTGGCATGGAGCATTTTCAAGCTATGCAGTGTCAGCAAAGTTTGTTTGCGACGCAATGCCAACGCGCGAAACAGCGGGGGATTTTCTGTTTTGTCACAAACCACGGTTCCCCCCATTTTTGGATCTTTGCTGGAGCCGACAAATACCGGAATGCCGCAGCGAACCGCAGGTAACAATGTGGCGGGATGGAGGATTTTGGCACCGAATGTCGCCATTTCTGCCGCTTCATCAAAGGCAATTTTATCAATACGTTTAGCTGTAGGAACAACACGGGGATCGGTAGTATAGATTCCCGGAACATCTGTCCAAATATCAACGCGCTGTAAACCAAGCGCTTCACCTAGCAAGGCTGCGGTATAATCACTGCCACCTCGCCCCAGCGTAGTGGTGCGGCCTTTTTCTTCTCTGCCAATAAAACCCTGGGTGATAACGATTGTATTGTTCAGGCGAGAATGAAGATGTTCCATCGCTAAAGTATGGAGCTGAAGAGTATCCGGCTCTGCTCGCCCAAAGTTATCATTGGTTCGCATGATCCGGCGAATATCAAACCATTCGGCATCAATATTGCGTTGGCGCAGCAATTCCACAAACAATAAAGTGGACATGACTTCGCCGTGGCTAACCAATTCATCAGTCAGTGCTTCTGAGGTTGCGAGCGATGCCGCTTCTGACAGCATCTCAATATTTTCCAGCAGGCGATCAATTTCCTCACGAATCACAGCAGTTTCGTTCAATCGGTCAATAATGGCATATTGAATGTCACGAATCTGTTTCAGGTAGTTCTCCCGCTTGTCGTTATCGCAGCCAGCCGCCAATGCAACCAGCAAATTGGTCACGCCAGCAGAAGCTGACAGAACGACCACACGGACATTTGCGTTTGCCAAAATAATATCGGTGCAGTTATTCATGGCCTCAAAGTTTGCCACACTAGTACCACCGAATTTTGCTACAACATACTGCGACTTAGGAGATGAAACAGCATACATGGATGATAACCTTTTGTTCGGAGAATAGACTTTTAGAAATATCGGGTTAGGCGCACTGAGTCAATGTTTGACCACGAAGCATAAATAATTTTCATGATGGAAATGAAATTATCGTTTTTGCCTATCTCAACAATTAGCGCTGGAAATTACCGACTATTTTGACCAATATCAGCAATTACAAGGAAAGAGAGAACAATCACGGAATTAACCCGTTACAATCTGTGTATTCCTATTTGTTTATTGACATTGTTTATTGACAGTTGATAGAGAGCATTATTCATGAAAAACATCAATCCTAGCCAGACCGAAGCCTGGGAAGCATTACAACAGCATTTTGAGCAAATGAAGAACGTGCATTTGCGGGAGTTGTTTGAACAGGACAAAGAACGGTTTACGGCATTTTCTGCGACATTTGATCAGCAGATTCTGGTGGATTATTCCAAAAACCGCATTACCACAGAAACGCTGGCAAAGTTACAAGCATTGGTGCAAGAAACTGATTTGGCCAGTGCAATCCGCAGCATGTTCTCTGGTGAGAAAATCAATCGTACTGAAGATCGCGCTGTACTGCACATTGCCCTGCGTAACCGTAGTAACACCCCGATTATGGTGGATGGGGAAGATGTGATGCCGCAAGTTAATGCGGTGCTGGCGAAAATGAAATCATTCAGTGAACGCATCATTGGTGGTGAGTGGAAAGGCTATACAGGCCAAGCCATTACAGATGTAGTGAATATTGGAATTGGTGGTTCTGATCTTGGTTCCTATATGGTGACTGAAGCACTGAAAGCATATAAAAATCATCTGAATATGCATTTTGTTTCCAATGTTGACGGAACTCACATCGCTGAAACATTAAAAACTTTGAATCCAGAAACAACTTTGTTCCTGATTGCTTCCAAGACTTTTACCACACAAGAAACGATGACCAATGCGTATTCTGCACGTCGTTGGTTTCTGCAAAGTGCCATTGATGAGGCACATGTCGCGAAACATTTTGCGGCATTATCAACCAATGAACAAGAAGTCAGCAAGTTCGGTATCGATCCACAAAACATGTTCGAGTTTTGGGATTGGGTCGGGGGACGTTATTCGCTCTGGTCTGCAATTGGTTTATCCATTGCACTTTCCATTGGTTATGAAAATTTTGAACAGTTGCTGAGTGGCGCTCATGCGATGGATAAACACTTTGAGCAAACCGCCTTTGAACAGAACATTCCTGTTTTGCTGGCACTGATTGGCATTTGGTACAACAATTTCTTTGGTGCGGAAACTGAAGCGATTCTGCCTTATGATCAATACATGCACCGTTTTGCCGCATACTTCCAACAAGGCAACATGGAATCGAATGGAAAATACATCGATCGCAATGGCAATCCGGTGAATTACCAGACAGGGCCGATTATCTGGGGTGAACCGGGCACCAATGGTCAGCATGCGTTCTACCAGCTTATCCATCAGGGAACTAAGCTGATCCCTTGTGATTTTATTGCACCAGCCATTAGCCATAATCCAGTTAGCGATCATCATGGCAAATTGCTATCTAACTTCTTTGCGCAAACTGAAGCGTTGGCATTTGGTAAAACGCAGGCTCAGGTGGAAGCTGAATTTGTGCAGGCAGGAAAAAATGCTCAAGATGTGGCGGGGGTTGTGCCATTCAAAGTGTTTGAAGGGAACCGTCCAACCAACTCCATTTTATTGCGTGAAATTACACCATTCAGTTTGGGGGCATTAATAGCCATGTATGAGCATAAAATCTTTGCTCAAGGTGCAATTTTGAATATCTTCTCGTTTGACCAATGGGGCGTGGAATTAGGCAAACAATTGGCGAACCGTATTCTGCCTGAACTACAGGATGCAGAAGCTGTAAATAGCCATGACAGCTCCACAAATGGTCTGATTAACCGATTCAAAGAATGGCGTTAATCTGAATTTCTATTTTATCTAATTTCTACTCACCTCAATAATTGTTGTTATTGAGGTGAGTTTTTTTGTAATTTACATAATTTGTTATCAACTTTTTATTTTATTAGTCTGCAACATGATATCCTCACTCTCCATTCGTTGTGCTGTCGGGGAAACTGGTCTTCCCCGCAATGGGAAAATGACATGGCAGATGACACTATATTAACTTCAACACCGCATATATTAACTTCAACACCTTACATATTAACTTCAACATCCCATATATTAGCTTCGGCACCTATCCAATGGTTATCGGCTGATGAAGTCAACCTTCCCGAAGATATTTTAAGTTGGCTGATGGAAGTTGGCTCAATGACGCGCCGCTTTGAACAATATTGTCAGAAAGTAACGGTTTCCCCTTTTCGGGAGTGTTTTATCACTGCTGAAGAGTTAGGTGATGAAAGTAAGCACTTACCTTTCAGTGAAAAATATTGGTTGCGTGAAATTGTTTTATATGGAGATGGCATTCCCTGGCTATTGGGGCGCACTGTTATTCCAGTAGAAACATTGACTGGCCCGGATCGACAATTGGTTGATGTGGGGACAGTACCACTTGGACGCTATCTTTTTAGTGGTAATAATCTGACACGAGATTATATTCAAATAGGCCGACAGGAAAATCGTTGGGCGCGGCGTTCTTTACTGAGATTATCAGGTAAGCCACTGCTGCTTACTGAGATTTTTCTGTCTGAATCACCTGCATATATACCCAATGGATTTCAAGATGCGTCGCGGCGGTCAGGGAGCGAATCCCCGGGAGCATAGATAACTCTATGTTCATAACAACGGTGACCGGGGTGAGTGAACGCCGCCAACAAAGAGGCAACTTGAAAGTCGAAGGATATAAAATCAACAAAATAAAAAGGGAGAAATAGATTGGAGGTCAGTATGACGCAAAATAAATGGCGTGCGTATTGCCGTTTAATGCGTATTGATAAACCCATTGGCGCATTATTATTACTATGGCCAACATATTGGGCATTGTGGATCGCCGCAAAAGGTATGCCAAATTTGCACGTATTGTTAGTCTTCACTATCGGTGTATTTTCCATGCGTGCTGCGGGATGTTGTATTAATGATTTTGCAGACCGAAAATTTGACGGGTATGTGGAACGGACAAAATCTCGTCCTCTTCCTAGTGGTGATGTCACTGAAAAAGAAAGCAAAATCTTGTTTGCCACACTGGTACTCATTTCTTTTGCGATGGTGCTGACGCTGAATAAAATGACAATTGCACTGTCGGTCGTTGGTTTGGCATTGGCATGGACTTACCCTTTCGTCAAGCGTGTCAGCCATCTGCCACAAGTTGTGTTAGGCGCTGCTTACGGCTGGTCAATTCCCATGGCATTTGCCGCAGTAAGCGAGTCCTTACCTTTAGAATGCTGGCTGTTATTTTTGGCTAATGTCATTTGGTCTGTGGTTTATGATACTCAGTATGCCATGGTGGATCGTGATGATGACCTGAAAATCGGGGTGAAATCGACCGCCGTGCTTTTTGGACGCTTTGATAAATTGATTATTGGTATTCTGCAATTCATCATGTTGGGCATCTTGGTTGCAGTTGGCAATATGGTGAATCTGGAAGGAATATATTATTGGACAATATTGTTGGCAACAGCACTGTTCGTTTATCAGCAGAAATTGATTGCAGATCGGGAAAGATCGGCCTGCTTTCAGGCTTTTATGAACAATAACTATGTCGGTTTAATTTTATTCCTTGGTATCTTTTTCAGCTATGTCTAGCATGATATGCCTTTAATATAACGGGCGGTAATCCGCCCGTTAATTTCTTGTTTTCCATGACCAGCTTAGCGTCGTTATTGCTGCTCTGGCGCTACTGGCACAGGTTCATTTTGTTCTGGCGGCATGCTGACACTTTCAATCGTCAAACGAATTTCAGGTGACATCAGCTCACTCAATACATGATAGAGTTCCTGAGCGCTGGTTGTAATCATGTCGCCGCTGTCTTTAATGTAACCTTCTTCGCGCAGCGTATTGACCGAACTGGCAAAAACCGCTTTGTCAAAGAACTCCGGTGCATTGATGCCATGTAGAACAGACAGACGTTGTGCCAACATCCGGCTCTCTTTTTCCAGTACACCACGGCTGATTTCAGGTGTGGCATTCAACAAAGAAAGCGTAATGGCATAACGTTGCAGTGTTTCTCTGATACCTGCCGCCAGCAATTGCAGTGGGCGAATACGTGCAGGATTCAGCACCAGCATTTCTTGCTCTTTGTTACAGATAAGGCATTGGCGCGCCAGTTCATCAATCAGGGTATTGACGACATTGGAGAGCGTTTCTTTACTGTAACGCATGAACAGCTCTTGCTTGATCAGCGGGTAAATCAGTGCTACTTGTCTGAGCAATTCACTGCGACTAATGCGGCGGTGATGCATAACAATACTGGTAATCAGGGATGGCAGTATCAGCAAGTGTTGGATATTGTTGCGATAATAAGTCATCAATACCGCGCTTTCGCGTGGCAGGATAATAATATCTCCCAGACTATCTTTTTCGACCTCAAACTTATCCATTAGCAAGGCATGTTCTAACAACTCTTCTGCTGTTTTGTTTGGCACCGTGATATCGTCAGTGTAAGGCACATTACGCAGTAATTGCAGATAGCAATCCAACTGCTCAATAAGCTGTTCGCGAGTAAGTGCTCGCTGACGTGAAGATAACAATGCCGTGGTGCATAAATTGGTAGCATTGGCGGCGGCGGCATTATTGATATTGACCATAATATTGTCAGCCAGCTTACTGACTGTCGGAGCCAGCCAAGTTGGACGCTGGGATTCTATTGGATCAATGGAGTCACGCCACTCCGGAACATTCTGGTTCAGGTATTGTATCAATGGGATCGGCTCACCAAAGTTCACATAACCCTGTCCCAGATTACGTAATTTGCGCAGCCCTCGTACCATCTGGAAAAAACCTTCTTTTTCTTTGGTCGCACCACGCAGTTCTTTGGCATATGTCGCCACTTCCATCACATATTCATAACCAATATAGATCGGCACAATAGTGATTGGACGAGATTCTCCTCGCAGCATTGCCTGCAATGTCATGGAGAGAGTCCCTGTTTTAGGATTAAGCAAACGACCAGTACGGGAGCGTCCCCCTTCGACAAAGTATTCCACCGAATAACCACGGGCAAACAGCTCACCGAGATATTCACGAAATATTGTTGAATAGAGCTTATTACCTTTAAACGTGCGACGGATAAAGAACGCCCCAAGACGACGGAATATCGGGCCGGCAGGCCAGAAATTAAGGTTAATGCCCGCCGCAATGTGCGGTGGAACCAGCCCTTGGTGATAGAGCACATAAGAGAGCAAAAGGTAGTCCATGTGGCTACGGTGGCATGGCACATAAACCAGTTCATGGCCATCCTGTGCCAACTTGCGAACACGTTCGGCATTATGAGCATTGATGCCTTGATACAAACGGTTCCATGTCCAACTCAAAACTCGGTCGGTCAAGCGCACTGTTTCATAGGAGAAATCCGCAGCAATCTCTTCCAACATATTGATAGCGTTCTGTTTTGCTTTTTCGGGAGAGATTTTTTTGCTACGTGCTTCATCAGCAATCGCTTTTTCTATTGCCTTTGATGCCAATAACTTGTTGAACAGATCCTGTCTGGCTGGCAAACGAGGCCCAACAGCCGCAAGACGCTGACGGGAGTAGTGTATCCGTGCAACACGGGTGAGTTTATTAGCGATGATATTATCTGTACCGTGCTCGTCGGCCATACGGCGCAAAGACACTGGTGTGGAGAAACGCACAAAACTATCTCGCCCAAGCCATAAGATTGCAAAAAACTTCTGCACGCCATTTAGTATACGTAATTGCGGAGTTGTGTTTCCTTCTTGCCCTTCGCGCCCCGGAGAGCGGCCAAACATAACGGAAACAGGCACCATCTGGATATTTAAATCGGGATTGTTGCGATGCAAATCCAGATAGGAATGAAAAATTTTCACCGATTCATGCTTTGGTGCATAACAACGGAACACACGTGGGCCATTGTCGATAAAGACACAACTGGGAAGCTGTATGTCACCAATTTCCAAAGGATTCAACGGATCCGGCAGATCTTGCGCCAGACATTGTTGACGCAGGGTCAATAAGTCTGTTTTTGAGTGGTACGGTAGTACATACAAAATAGGCCGAGTCGTATCAAGACGCAGCTCCGCAATGGGATCTGTAGGGATAAGTTTACTTTTTACTAAAAATTTTAGTGGTAAATTCAATAGTTTATAATATATTTTACGCCAACCTGACATAACTGCTTTAAGCCTCTTGTTAGCAACGCGTCGCAAGGATACCAGAAACAGATTTTGAGATCTGTGGAAATAAGACAATAATAAGAGTTAAAAGTTATATAACCATACAATTGTTAAGTTCACTGAAGAAAGTTTTTATGGCAAATCAATCAACAGGTCTGATCCGCATCATTAAAGCGGCTGAGTATTCAGCGAAAGGGATCAAAGCTGCATGGCAGAATGAAGCGGCATTTCGGCAGGAAACAATAGCTGCCATACTTGCGATCATCATTGCATTTTCCTTAGATTTTGGCTTATTTGAGAGGCTCCTTCTTATTGGCTCTGTTATGCTGGTGGTCATTGTCGAAATCCTCAACAGTGCCATAGAAGCGGTAGTGGATCGTATCGGTAGTGAATATCATGAATTATCGGGTAGAGCGAAAGATATGGGGTCTGCAGCTGTATTGCTCACCATTCTTCTGGCGCTGTTTATCTGGGGAATGATCTTTTGGTCGCATTTCATGCGCTGAGATAACGTATTTTTTCATCAAAACACGTTATTTAGTTGCTTTTACATGCTGACAGGTTCCCAATTTGAATTTACCTGTATATACTCACAGTCGGACTGTATAAACAAACAGGGGGCGAAATGAAAGCATTAACTGCCAGGCAGCAGCAAGTTTATGACTTGGTGCGTGACCATATTTCGCAAACGGGTATGCCACCAACACGAGCTGAAATTGCAGCACGTCTTGGTTTTCGTTCACCTAACGCAGCAGAAGAGCATTTAAGAGCACTTGCGCGTAAAGGGGTGATAGAGATTATCTCTGGTGCATCCAGAGGTATCCGTTTGCTTCTCGAAGAGGAAGATGAAGGCGCGGGATTGCCGCTGATTGGTCGTGTTGCTGCTGGGGAACCACTGCTAGCTCAGGAACACATCGAAAGTCACTACAAGGTTGATCCTGAATTATTCAAACCAAGCGCTGATTTTCTGTTGCGTGTTAGTGGGATGTCTATGAAAGACATCGGCATTATGGACGGGGATTTACTGGCTGTGCATAAAACACAGGATGTTCATAATGGGCAAATCATCGTGGCGCGCATTGAAGATGAAGTCACAGTCAAACGCTTCAAGCAAACAGGAAACAAAATCGAGCTGATTGCTGAGAATCCGGAATTCCAACCAATTGTTGTCGATTTAAGCGAGCAGAGTTTCACTATTGAAGGATTGGCAGTAGGCGTTATTCGTAACGGGGATTGGGTCTGATTGTAAAAACAGATAATTGTACTTTGCCATTCTGGGGCGGTCATCTTTCCCAGTACCCGTTAAACTTGAGTTTAGCGGGTACTGGGAAAATATGTGATTATATCAGTTATGACCGCCTTATTACTTAATCCGGCCTCAAGCGTTCTTTTCTTATTTCTTTTTATTCTCTTCAACCGAATGATTGTGCTGGCATGTATCGCGATCCATGCAAGATTCAATCTCATAGCAGGAAGAACATATACCATGGACTTCTATCACGCTATTTCGCAAATGAAACCCTGTACCTTGAGCTAACTGCTGAATAGCGGATTCAATATCTTTTGCATCTTTTTCGGTTACTGAATTACACACTTCACAGATAAACATAGCCGAGGTATGGCTGGGTTCTTCAAAATGATGACAAAGAACATAACTGTTTGTAGATTCTATTTTGTGAATAAAACCTTGTTCCAGCAGAAACTCCAATCCTCGGTAAACCGTTGGCGGCTTGGCTTGTGGTTCGACTTCACGCAATAAATCCAGTAAATCATAAGCGCTTATTGCGCTAGGTTGCTCTGTAATTAAGCGAAGAACTTCAAGGCGTTGAGGTGTTAAGCGAACCCCTCTTGACAGACAGATTGCTTCAGCCTGTGCCAGTAACTTTTTTTGGTTGATAGTTTTCATTACACCTCTCACATCTACACGATGCTAATAGTTTTAATGTTATCATGTTTTTGGGGTGGGGAGTGGAATCTATATAATGTTCAGCTCCCTTCGGGTAGGTAATTTACCTGTAAAGAAGAGTGGCTATATTGTCATTATGAGATACTTGATTTACAGGTGTACGCTGATTGGAAATCAAATTAATCCATGGATAAGAACAATAAAATGGGCTAAAAAACCGAGAAAATAAAACAGGAAATATTGGATAATATCTGGATATTTGAATTAATTTATCAGAGTAATTATATTGATAGTCAAAATTATGAATTATTTAAATATAGCACCCTAATGGTTATGATTAGGAAGGAAAAAGATTGCCGCATTAAAAATATTTCAAATATAGCTTACTTGATTAATGGATTAAAAATGAAAGAATTACTGCAAAACCACCCCAATAATAGAAGATTTCCTGTTAATGGTTTTCGGATAATCAAAAATATCCTCAAGGAAAGAAAAGGAGTGGAGCTTCTCAAGCCTATTCAGGCAGTTGGTTTAATCATTCTTTGGATAGCAACATTTTTGCTGAGTGTGCTATCGCTCGGAATCACGGTATTGATCTTTGATACCAATAACATGCTTTCAGGGGGATATCTGCTCTGGGCTAGCTTGATTGGTTTGAATTCACTTGGAATATATCTCTCCCTCTACAGTCTCCAACGTATTAAAAAACTCCCTATTACTGAACAAAAACGCTATTACTCACAGGCAAAGTGCTCTGTTTTGCCGGAAGAAAAACGTCAGGCATTACGTTTGCATATCGTTAGCTGCTATTACGATGGATTTTGGACAGAAACATTAGAACATTACCCTTTGAAAAGCCGTGTTTCTCTCGATAATTATCAATATCGCCTTTTACCTCTTTCTGATGCAAAGCCTCATCAATCCGAAGTTTACAAAAATTGGGGCATTCTTAATGAAAAAGATTATTGGGAAATATTGCATGAATTATGGGCAGG
This sequence comes from Xenorhabdus anantnagensis, assembly GCF_028598555.1. Classification (GTDB taxonomy): domain Bacteria; phylum Pseudomonadota; class Gammaproteobacteria; order Enterobacterales; family Enterobacteriaceae; genus Xenorhabdus; species Xenorhabdus anantnagensis. The sequence goes on along the minus strand of NZ_JAQRFN010000039.1, from coordinate 1,942 downwards.
GATGCATTCAGAACGTTTTGCTGTTGATGCGGTTTTTACCGATGGAGAAATGTTCAAGGTACTTGGTAGCTTGATTGAGGAACAGCCTGAATATGTACAGCAATGTTCTCGTTCGATTGATGGACACCCTCCCGCTTTACTTTGGGGATTTGATCTCTGGCGAGCGATTATACTGAGCCGAAACTGTTTTTCTGCCGGTTATATCAGTGAAGAAACAGCGTGGAAAAATATACTTAAAACAGCCGATTATGTTTATGAAATTTTTGACAGTTTTGATGCGTTCTATACAAATTACCGACTAGGAAATGCCTATTGGAGCCGGGATTTTGACACGGTAAAAGGGCGTCTGAAAGAATTTTTGTTTTACAAAGAGCATTGTGACTGGCCGATGGCTCAATTACCTTGGCCAAATGCGAAAGGCATCTTTATGGAACAATATATGAAAGATGGCTTTGCTGATGTTGTTAATTCTCTATTGCGGGATCAAATGGAAGACTCATTCGATGACGAAATAATGGATGAAGATAATAGCCATACTGAAATTCGAGTTTTGCACTAATTATGCTAATCCACCCATTGTTCTTATGATATTTTAGTGCTGATATTGTTTCCAATGTAACCAAATGGGTATGGAAAATAGCTATCAGAGAAAGTATATTTTGAATGTAGGGGGAGACTTTTATTACTGCATAGTAGCTTTTTTTAAAGAGCTACTATGCTTCTCATTAATAATATATTCGTGAGTTATATTATTGATAGTGATTTTCCTGGATGTAAAAATAAACCCGCAGAAGGTTGCGAGTTAGAATAGCGATGAGGTTAATGGCTATTTATTAAAATTAGTGCGATGAAATTTGCAATCAGGTAGCAAGCGTCTAACGTATGGTATCATTAAATACCGTAACTCCTCTGGAGGCTTGTAGTGTCCACTGGCATTTGACCAAACTAATAGTTTGCCTTTGCTAAATGATAAAGTTCCTGCATAACGAACAGGCTTTCTATAACCTATTGAGGTATGTCCATCAACTGTATCATGCCAATGATAATTAGTGTCTCGTGCACTTTTTGCGCATAATATGGTGTATGGATCATCAGCAGAAATAATAAATATATATACCCCATCAGCGAGTTTTAAGTTTTTAGTTATATAATTTCTTAAAAAATATTTTTCAGTTTTCTCTAAAGAATAAAGTGCTTCAGGTTTGGCTGGGCGTTGTAACTCTTTATTTTTTTGTACTGAAAGTAATTTTTCTGATTTTATCATATTATGTTTATTTGATAGAAAAATCTCAATGAGTTCTCCAAATGTCATTTCATCATCTTCATCGATATCACTCATAGCGGACTCCTTAAATAGACTTGCAGTTTTGGTGTGTGATTTGCCTTCTACCAATCTATCCAGCTCATCATTAATGGGATGCTTATTGCGACGGTTAGACTTTCCAATCGATCCCATTTCCAACAATACTGACCTAGATCCGTATGCAGGATTTGCGGTGTAGTTTATGCCATAAACTGGTTTAGCTGATGCTAATACGGATGTGGGATAACTGACATCATGATTAATAGTGGCTGGAGACGCAATACTTTCTCTTCTGTAACGACAATGGTCAATAACGTGATTTTCTGACAGATCTGATAAGTATATATTTGCAATCTCGCAATCCATCAGCATGTTTAGTACATACTTTTTGGTTCTCCCTGCCTTCCCACCTTCTTTTATTCCCACCATACAGCGATATCTGATAGTGCCATCAGTGCGAGAGCGTTTCACTATGTTATAGTAAGCCATTACCTACCTCTCAGACACCAGTACACCATTAGGTGTGGTGTACTGGATGGTGTACCGATTATCCGAAAATGGCCTAAAATGTATTAAAATGCACGAAAATAAAGAAATTGAAAAACACATATCAACCAAAGAAATAAAGGCAAGCTCACA
>NZ_JAQRFN010000038.1 GCF_028598555.1 Xenorhabdus anantnagensis | reverse complement strand
TCTATTATAATAATAAACAAGTTGGAATAGTGAACGGGCCTTTTTCGCTCGTTGCTACGCACCACTCCATACAAGCTTTCCATCTGCCAAGATCATTCTGATTCGAACAAATAGAAGCAGAAATCTGTGTTGAGGCTAAAAGAGTCGTGCTGGCCACTAGGCAAAGAAGAATGAATTTTTTCATTTTATTCTCCCTATTTCGCTTGAGTTAACATAACTGCAACAAGACGTAAACCCATTTCCGCCCAATAACAAGCGAATAATGCTTAACAATTAGTTACTCTCTGAAACTAAAGGCAATATTCCCGTCCCCATTCCCTGAGTGGCGACAGGAATAACCTATGCTGCCACCCCGTACCCACCGCGTACCCAACGCACACGGGCTGGTGGCATTTTTATTTTCACCGTGCATTCACACGCATATCAATAAAAACGCAGAGCCTTACAGAAAGTCGAGCCTGAGAAAACCGTTATTAATAGGGTATTTCTGCGGGCGGTTTTTCTGTGTGAACAGGTTCGGCTTTCTATAAGGAAAAGTACCCGATGAAATTAGTCAAAACTAATAAAACAAATCTTCCTGTAACAGAAGCGCCCACCATGACCAGTCTGGAAATGGTTGATTACATCAATGTTGACCGTAAGGCAAAAGCTGAGATGGAGGGATTAACGTTTCCCTGTAAGAAGTACAAAAAGCTACGTCATTCTGATTTCACTAAAAAAGTGCCTAAAGTTCTAGGTGAGGGGTATGCGAAAAATTTCTCACACCCTATAAGGAACCAACAGAACGGCGAGATTTACCCCGGATATAAATTTCCCAAACGTGAATCCTGCTTGATGGCAATGAGCTACAGCTATGAGTTACAGGCTCAGGTGTTCGATCACATGACTGACCTTGAAGTGAAATCTGGATTCGGATTTACCCTCCAGCAACTGCAAGACATGCTTGTTCTGGCAAAAAGAGCGTCTGATGAAGATTCCTCTGATGCAGGCCGCAGACTGAGAAAGCGACAAGATGATCTGATTACTCTCGATAAGGCTGAAAGATTGATTGATGATCTTGGTCAGATGGCGCTTGGGTTGGTTGGCGGCAGTAAAAAGGAAATCGCCCATATTTAGGGCGGTGACAAGTGACTTATGCAGAACTTTATATAGTCCCGATTAAAAAAGTACGGGGTTATATAAATCAGACCAGTTGAATATGCTGAATGAGGGGTGATTATGGCGAATCTCAACGATCTCGCTAACCGACTGGCAAAGATACGAAAGCAAATCCCATTTGCAACAGCTCAGGCACTCACCCAAGTGGCGCGTGAGATAGAAAAAGCCCAAAAAGTGGCGTTCGAACGCAAGCTCGAAAATCCAACACCATTTACGGTTAAGGCGGTAAGAAGTAAAGGGGCGCGTAAGGATGATCTAACCGCAAAAGTATTTGTATTACCAACCGCAGCCAGCTACTTAGAACCGTTTGAACAAGGTGGAGTGCATAAACTCAATGGCGCTGCATTGCTTAACCCCAAAAACGTTAAGCTAAATAAGTATGGCAACTTACCCCGTAACAAGCTGAACCAGTTGAAAGGCAAAGAGGATACGTTCATTGGCGAACTCTCAACCCGCTACGGAGATAACGTCAATGGCGTATGGCAGCGTAAGAAAGCCAAGAAAGTGAAAAAGAACAAGAGGCGGTTAAAACGCTCACCGAATGGCACACGCAGACCGAGAGAGAAACAAAGACCACCAAAATTACTCATTCGGTTCGGTGATGCCCTGCCAGTTGATCCAGTGCTCGGTTATCAGGAACGCGCCCAACAAATGGCTCAGGCGTTAATGCCGCGAGCGATTAATAGGGCATTGAGTGAGGCAATTCGGACAGCAAAATAGAACTGGGACCGTGGTCCCAACTAGATGAGGTTGAACTATGGGAATGATAATCACGGTAGTCATAACATTGGTAGTCATTCTATTTATTTTGATGGCGTCGAATGGTTCATATCCCATCAATATTTCCTGCCCCCCGCCACGACCAAAAAGACGGGTTGATGAGGCTGGGACTAGAAGGTAACAGTGATGTGATAGTAACACCTCCAAACCTTTTGGGTCCTTCCTAACTGATTGATATTACACGGGCATTGCGCGTCGCGATATTTCACTAGCTATGAACTTTTGAAATTTGGGTAACAGGTAACACGAGGGTAACAGATGAACCAGTCAGAATTTGCCAAATTACATGGCGTCAGCCGCAAGACGGTCACCCAGTGGAAAGCCCGTGGCTGGCTGGTTATGACGGACGACGACATTGATGTTGAAGCCTCAAATGCCAACATTGAACGTTACCGGAAAACTGTTACCCGTAGCGAAAAAAAGTCCAAAGGTAACAAGCAAGGTAACAAACCGGGTAACACCCCCCAAGGTAACAAGCAGGGTAACAACCCAGCCCCTGATACCCCGGCAAAAATTGTCGAGCGCATTCTGACTGAACGGGGCGCAACGATGTCACTGGATGAAGCCCGGACCATGAAGGAAAACTACTTGGCCTTGTTGACCCAGTACGATTACGACCTGAAATCCGGTGCGGTCTTACCCTATCAGGACATGATTGATGCGGTGGGACAGGAGTATTCACGGATGCGCACCCGTCTGATAGCAATAGCCCCTGAACACGGGCCACGGCTCCGGGCGTTGGCGACAACGTCTACAGATACGGAGTTTGTGACGGCGTTGCAGGAAATTATTCATGAGGCGATGGAGGAGTTGAGCCTTGATAACAGTACACACAGGGCAAAGGGGGGGTAATGCATGGCAAAACTTCACCCGTGCACTGGTTCAGAAACGTGCTGATGTCAGACCTCCAGAGCCGTTATCCTTAAGCGAGTGGGCCAATAAATACGCTGTTTTATCTAAAGAGAACAGTGCCCAGACGGGTAAATTCCGCTCCTTTGGTTATCAGGACGGCATGATGGATGCCATTACTGATCCGGGCGTGACTCAAGTGTCTGTCATGAAATCGGCGCGCGTGGGTTACACCAAAATCTTAGACCACGTTGTTGGCTATTACCTGTCTCATGATCCGTCCCCGATACTGGTGGTGCAGCCTCGTGTGGAGGATGCCGAGGACTACAGCAAGACCGAAATTGCCCCGATGTTGCGTGACACCCCGGTACTCAAAGAGATCGCCGGTGAAGCCAAGGCAAAAGACAGCGGACAGACCATTCTCAAGAAGCAGTTTTCCAACGGAGCCAATTTAACACTGGTGGGAGCTAACTCACCGGGCGGCTTTCGCCGTATTACTTGTCGAATCATTTTGTTTGATGAGGTTGACGGCTACCCGTCTGGTGGCGCTGGGGCGGAAGGGGATCAGATAGCATTGGGTATCAAACGCTCTGAGACATTCTGGAACCGTAAGATTGTGTTGGGGTCAACCCCTACCGTCAAAGAGACCAGCCGGATAGAGAAAGCGTTTAAGGACAGTGACCAACGTTACTACTACGTTCCCTGCCCACACTGTGGCGAGTTTCAGGTGTTGGAGTGGGGCGGCCCTGATACGCCTTACGGCATGAAATGGGAGAAAGACGAACATGGCAACGGGTTACCGGAGACTGCGTATTACGTTTGCCGTCATAACGGCTGCGTTATTCATGACAGTGACAAACCCCTGATGATCAAAGGCGGGGAGTGGCGGGCTGAAAAACCGTTTACGGGTCATGCGGGTTTTCATATCTGGGCGGGTTACAGCCTGTTCCCGAATGCCGCATGGCCGAATCTGGTCAAGGAATGGTTGCGGGTTAAAAGTGACCCCCTGATGCGGCAAACCTTTATTAACTTGGTGTTGGGTGAGCCTTATGAAGACCGGGGCGAAAAAGCCCTCAGTGAGCGTAAGCTGTTGGAACGTTGCGAGGTCTGGGCGGCAGAAGTCCCAGACGGTGTAGCTGTATTAACAGCAGGCATTGATACCCAAGACGGACGTTTTGAGATTGAGGTGGTCGGATGGGGTTGCAATGAAGAAAGCTGGTCGATTGCTCACGATGTGATTGAGGGGGATTTGGAGACCGACGAACCGTGGCGGCGTCTGGATGCGTATTTAAAGCAAATCTGGCGGCGTGCTGATGGTTATGGTTTTACTATCATGGCGGCCTGCATGGATTCCGGTGGTCACCATACTCAGCGGGTCTATGATTTTGCCCGTGAACGACTAGGTCGCCGGATTTGGGCGATTAAAGGTGAGTCAGCCAGAGGTGGTGCCCGTTCACCGATCTGGCCTACCAAGCGCCCAACACCCCGTAGTAAATCCAGTTTCAAACCGATTATTCTTGGCGTCAATGCGGCCAAAGACGCAATCCGCGCCCGGTTGCATATTGAACCACCAGAAGCAGGCGAACCGGCACCGGCCTATATGCACTTTCCGGTTGACCGTGACTTAAATTATTTCAGTCAATTACTGGCGGAACGTTCGGTCATCAAAATCACGGGCGGCCAGCGCTATCGTGTATGGGAACAAATTCCCGGACGTGCCAATGAGGCGCTGGACTGTCGGGTATACAGCTACGCGGCATTATGTGGCCTGTTGTATCTGGGATTGAAACTCAATGTACTGGCCGGTGCGATTGACGCGAATCCCAGCAGACTGAAACCACCACCGGTTGAACCGGAGGCCAAAATCAGTCTGCAATATCCGGGTGTTGTTATTCAGGAACCGGATAAACCCCAGACACGCAAACCCATCTCGCAGATGTTGCCATAGGAAAAATTATGTTTAATCGCAATACTAGTCTGCTGGCGGGCATGAGCCGCGGGCAGCTTTTGGCTGCGCTGGAGACGGCGCAGGCTGCTTACGTTGATTTAGCAACAGGGAACAAAGGTGTGTCATTTTCCTATTCTCAGGGCGATGGGACCCGTTCGGTATCCTACCAGCCGACAGATTTAGGTCATCTGCTGGCGCTGATCCAGATGATACAGACACAGTTAGGTATCAGTACGCGGCGTCCGGCGAGGTTCAGATTCTGATGGCTATTCAAATACTGGGGCCGGACGGCAAACCGTTAGCACCGTCCCGTCCCCGTTATTCCATGCTGACGGGGGGCAGCCGCGTTCCCTACGATGCCGCCGATTCGTTCAGTGATCAGCTGGCGAACTGGCAGCCTGCATTGTGGTCGCCAGATAACGAAATTAATATCTATCGTGACCGCATTGTATCGCGTGTCCGTGATTTGGCGCGTAATGACGGCTGGGCGGCGGGTTCTATTACCCGTGTGCTGGACAACGCCATTGGGGCTAATTTTCGTCCTATTCTGAAACCTGATTACCGAATGTTGGCACTGTTAACCGGTAATAAATCGTTTGATGTCACGTGGGCTGCTGAATACCGCAAAGTGGTTGAAGCCCATTGGCGTTCATGGGCAGACGACCCCGGACGCTATTGTGATGTGGAACGAAATCAGACTGTTTCCCAGATGATGCGATTAGCATTTCGTCACAAATTGCTCGACGGTGACGCACTGGCGGTGCTGCAATACCGTACTGACCGATTAGGTCAGGGGCGAGGGCGCTACGCGACCACTATCCAGATAGTTGATCCCGATCGCCTCAGCAATCCGCAGGAAATGATGGATATGGAGCACGTGCGCGGCGGGGTGGAAATCGACAGTGACGGCGCGCCGGTTGCCTACCATATCCGTGAGGCGCATATGGGGGATTGGTGGAGTGGTAAAAAAACCATGACGTGGAAACGCATTCCGCGTGAGACCTCGTGGGGGCGTCCGCATGTGGTGCATGATTACGACCATGAACGCGGGGCACAGCATCGTGGGAACGGGATGTTAACCCCCGTCGTCCAGCGCCTGAAAATGCTCATCAAATATGACCAAAGCGAACTGGAATCCGCCATTTTAAATTCCATCTTTGCCGCCTATATCGAATCACCCTATGACCCTGCGGCAGTCGAGGCGGCATTGGGTGATACGGGCATGAATGACGATCCGAATTTAGGGGCGTATCAGAGCGGTCGAGTAGAGTTTCATAACGAACGCCGGTTATCCCTGCAAAACGGGGCACGCATGCCGATTTTGTATCCCGGGGAGAAAATCAGCACCGTCAATGCCGCCAGACCGCACAGCAATTTTGAAATATTCGAAAGTGCCGTACTGCGCAACATTGCCTCGGCAACCGGACTGTCCACGCAGCAGGTCACACAGGACTGGTCAGATGTGAACTACAGCTCTGCCCGTGCGGCGATGCTGGAGGCGTGGAAAACCCTGACCCGTCGTCGTGACGATTTTTCCATCGGGTTTGCCCAGCCGATCCTGAGTGCATTCGTTGAGGAGTTGCACGACACAGCTGAATTACCCCTGCCCAATGGCGCACCGGATTTTCTGGAAGCTCGTGCAGCGTATTGCCGTGCCCGCTGGATAGGTCCGGGACGCGGTTGGGTCGATCCGGTCAAGGAAAAAGAAGGTGTGATCATGGGGCTGGAAGCAGGACTATCTACACTGGAAATCGAAATTGCCGAAAACGCCGGCGGTGACTGGGAAGAATTTATGGATCAGCGCGCGCATGAAATACAGGTGTGTCAGGAGCGCGGATTACCCCTGCCCAGCTGGGCGCAATCACGCCTGACCGCCGATAGCAAACCGGAGGAATTCAACCCATGAATTTACCCCATTTAGCCCAGCGGGTGTTTAACGTGCCGCTGGCGATACACCCGCGAAAAGCGGAAGTGGTCATGGCGGCATTAACCGACCGATTCGGTATCACTAAAATTCAGGCCGGTATGGACTGGGATGATGAGGATGAATCATTTTCCCGCCGCAAACGCGACACAGGTTACGACGTGTTGGAGGGTGTAGCGGTCATTCCGGTACAGGGTACGCTGGTTCAAAAATTGGGAACTCTGCGTCCGTACAGCGGAATGACCGGTTATGATGGCATTCGTCAATCATTTTTGACAGCCCTCAATGACCCGGATGTGAGCGGAATTTGTCTGGATATTGATTCGCCCGGCGGTGAGGTTGCCGGTTGTTTTGATTTGGTTGACCTGATTTACCACTCTCGTGGTGAAAAGCCCATTCATGCCATTTTGACGGAAAATGCCTACTCCGCTGCCTACGCTATCGCCAGTGCCGCAGATAAAATCACAGTTCCGCGCACAGGCGGAGTCGGTTCAGTCGGCGTGATTGTTATCCATTGTGACTGGTCACAGCGTATTAAAGACGATGGATTGACCGTCACGATCATCACCTATGGTGGACGAAAAGCCGAGAGTAATCCGTACATAAAATTAAGCACGGAAGCACAACAGGCAATACAGAACGATGTTGATGCAATGGGTCAGTTGTTTGTTACTACCGTCGCGCGTAACCGTGGGATGACAGAAAAAACAATTCGTGACACACAGGCGGCCTGTTATCTGGCCGCTGACGGTGTTCAACTGGGGTTGGCTGATGTTGTGGCTACACCCGATATCGCATTTCAAACACTAATGAAAGAGGCTGGAGTTTAATATGGCTATAACAAAATTCGCTCATCTGATTCCCCCGTTTGGCAAAAAATCACGCATGTCAGAAGACGATGACGAAAAAGCACGCAAAGCAAAAAGCCGTCGCGCCGAAGAAGACGAGCACGAAGAGGATGCGGAAGACGATGAAGATCGGGAGGATGCGGAAGAGCAAGACGACAAAAAGGAAGGCAAAAAAGCCAAGAAAGCGAAGTCAGAAGACGATGACGACAACCCCGACGCGGAAGAAGACGAGGATGATGAAAACGCGGAAGAAGACGAGGATGTCAAAAAAGGACAGCGCGCCGAGCGTAAACGCTGCGCTCAAATCTTTGGTAGTAAATATGCCGCTGGGCGCCCTGATATGGCAGCACATCTGGCTCTCAATACCGGCATGTCAGCGAGTGAGGCTATCAGCACACTAAAAGCGATGGGGTCAGTTCAGCCAGCCATGACTCACGTCACATTGGACAGCCGGATGCGCGCCGAACAACAGGTGCGATTGGGTCCCGATGCTCAGCAGCCCGCGAAAGGCTCAGCGGCTGCAATGGCGCAGCAGATGACGGGTTTATACAACGCCAATAGAGGAACAAAATAATGGATCAGTTTTCCAATAACCCATTTCAACCGGGTGTTCGTCAGTCGGTTTATGTGCCTGACCAGCTCATTGCGGGACAGCTGCAATTAGTTACTGATACCGTGACCATTGCGAAATCCGGCGTATTGAAACGTGGTGCAGTACTGGGTCAAATCACAGCGTCCCGTGAGTACGTGCTCAGTAAAAAAGGGGCAACAGATGGTAGTCAAACCCCATGTGCCATTCTGGTGGATGATGTAAATACCGCAGAAAGCAGCGCTAGCGGCGGTGTCTATCTGATGGGTGAATTTAATCAGCATCGTATCACCTATGATGAGAGTTGGAATTTGCCTGAATTAACCACCGAACTCCGCAAATTCTCGATTTTCCTGCGCGACAGCGTAACGGCCTAATTTAATTTTAACAGACGTCTAATGCGGTCACCGTAGGCACTGTGACGTCTTTAACATGAGAAACAGTATGAACATCTATGACACCAACGTTTTAGTGCAGGTTGTGCCTAACCTGATCACCAGTCAGAACTGGCTGCTGGATAAATTCTTTCCCAATGTCGTGGAGTCTGACACCGAAGAAGTGTCTATTGACGTGGATGTCGGTTTGCGCCGTATGGCCCCGTTTGTTTCCCCGTTAGTGCAAGGCAAGCTGGTTGAATCACGCAAATTCCAGACGAATACGTTCAAACCCGCCTACATCAAAGATAAACGTGCGCCAGATCTGCGCAAACCGATTCGCCGCCAGATTGGGGAGCGCATCGGTGGTCAGTACACGGCGGCTGAACGTGAGATGCTCAATATTCAATTTGAGCTAAGTGACCAGATTGACATGATTAACAGACGGTTAGAGTGGATGGCGGCCAGCGCACTGACAACCGGCACTATCACCGTTTCAGGCGAAGGTTACGAGACAAAAGCGGTCAATTTCGGGCGTTCTGCTGACCTGACTGTCACCCTGAGCGGCAGCGATAAGTGGCCAACAAAGGTCGATGCAGGTAAAACCAACAGCCAACCAACGCAGGATATTGAAGAATGGTCGCAGCGCATTCTGAAAAATTCTGGTGCAGTGCCAACCGATCTGGTGTTTACCACGACGGCATGGAATGCGTTTAGGCTGGATACCACGGTTACCGATAGTGCTATCAAATTCCCAGCATTAAACCCGTACGGTAACCAGATTAACCCGGGTACGCAGGTGCAGAAAGGCGCCGCCTATAAGGGGCACTGGGGGCAGTTTGATTTGTGGGTGTACAATGACTGGTTTATCGACCCGGTGGATGGCAAAGAAAAACCGATGTTGCCAGAGGGTATGGTCATTATGTCTGGCGCTGACCTGATGGGAACGCGTGCCTTTGGGGCAATACTGGACCCGGCATTTAACTATGGCCCGATGGCATACGCCCCGAAATCGTGGTTACAGGAAGATCCCGCACAGCGTTTCCTGATGATGCAATCTGCCCCGCTGGTCATTCCCAGCCGGGTGAACGCCGCTTTATGCGCAACGGTGGTGTGAGATGGCAAAGAAACCACAGCAGGAACTGGGCGAATTACCGCCCGAATTGCAGACAGACCCGTCAGAGGATATAACCCCAAAAAAAGGTGAAAAAATTCCATTCGAGGAATCGGATAACGAGCCGGCTGCTCATGAAGCAGCCCCTGAACTGGTTGTTGTCAAAGGGAATACGGTTCGTCATAACGGTGTTGACTACCCTGAAAACACCGTAATCGATTTACAGGGTGACGAGGCTGAGCGCCTGATTCAGTTAGGTGTTGTCATGCGACTGGATGACTTAAGGGCGCAGCTTTTATCCGGTAATTCACAGGGGGTCTGATGCCGATTGACTGGGATAAACATCTGCTGGCCCCTTTGCATCAACAGTTTGCCGAGCGGGTGAACTGGCGACCCAAGAACGGCGAACCCTACGACATTATGGGCGTGTTTGATCGCGCCTATACCCAGCAGGTGGAGTCGCTGGACGGGGATAGCGGTATCAACACCACTAAACCGTTGCTGGGTGTGCGTGATGCGGTATTCAAATCCCCGCCGCAGCAGTCCGACCGGGTGTTTGTATACAGCATCAATACTGAATTCGTCGTGAGTGATGTTCAGCCGGACAGCCACGGCGGAACACATCTGCAACTCAACAGGACTAAACGCAAACAATGAACGCATCAACAGTCCGTAATCTGGTGGTTCAGACGCTGATCGGGAAAACGGATGCACAATCCCGCATCTACTCGCCACGCGACTGGTCAACACGGGGCGATGATTACCCGTGTATTCTGGTACAAACCCCGTTTGACCACAAAAAATCGCTGGGTCGCAACGTTCCCCAATTTCATACTGTAACCACCGTCAGGATCACTGGCAGGATAGAGGAATTTGACGGTGACATTGATAACGGTGCAGAACAGGCGGAACTGGCATTAGAGGCGCTGCGGGAACAAATTGAACGGGCTGTCATTAACAGTTACGAATTGACCCAGGTTATTCAGCAATATGCTGAAATTCGCTCGCAAATCGATATTGATGCCAGTGGTGAATCGCATTTCGCACAACTCCTGATGGATATCGACATTGAATACTATCAGGGTGAGGAGGATTTTTACCCCATCGAAACGCACCCACTGGACGGTATTGACGTGACCGTAGCGATGCCAGCACACACCCCCGAACCCAAAATCAGATTAATCTGGAGTAAACCCCATGTTTGTTAAACCCGTTACTGGGCGGCTCGTTCGCTGTCCGGTCAGGGGCGAATTTTTGCCCGAATCCGGTGCAGAGGTGCCGGATACCCTATTTTGGCATCGCCGGTTAAAAGATGGTGACGTTGAACTTTATCAGCCAGTAGCTGAAACCAAAGTCGCCAAAAAAGGCGCTCAGGAGACTGAATAATGGCGATCCCCTTTTCCCATATCCCCAATAATCTCAGAACGCCGCTGTTTTTCGTTGAGTTTGATAACTCAATGGCCAACAGCGCCATTGCGACCCAACGCTCGCTCATCATCGGGCAAATGCTGGATAGCGCCACGGCAACGCCAGATATTCCGGTCCGTGTTTCTTCGGCAGAACAGGCGGCATCACAGTATGGTCACGGCTCATTGCTGCATGGCATGGTTGCGGCCTATTTAGCGAATGATTCCGCGGCTGAATTGTGGGTGTTGCCCCTGAAAGACGGGGATAACCTGCTGGCTGCCAAAGGGCTGGTAAAAGTCGCATCCCTGCCTACCAATGCCGGGGTTATTTCACTGTATATTGCAGGTCAGCGTGTACAGGTCACCGTTATGGCCACCGATAACACGACACAGATTGCGGCGGCACTGGCCACCGTGATTAACCGTAAAATCTCGTTGCCGGTGACCGCAACTGTGGCGCATGACACGGTGACATTAACCGCCAGAAATAAAGGTGCGCACGGTAACGGTATCAACGTTTGCCTTAATTACCGAGGGCAGGCAGGCGGTGAGGTGACTCCGGCAGGGCTGGCATTGGTGATCACTCCCATGACAGGCGGTGCAGGCGCACCCGAGCTGAAAAACGGCCTGTCTAACCTCAGTGACCGTTCATTTGATTTTATCGTCAATCCCTATACCGATACGGCCTCGCTGGATGAACTGAAATCATTTTTGTCGGATACGGGCGGGCGCTGGTCATGGGAGCAGCAATTGTACGGTCATGCGATCAGTGTCGTCAGCGGAACTTATGGCGAACTGGCGGATGCCGGCGCGCGCCGCAACAATCAGCATGAAACTCTGTTAGGGGTAACGAAATCACCGACCCCCAATTACATCTGGTCAGCAGCAATAACGGGGGCGATTGCACCGAGCCTGAGAAATGACCCCGGTAGGCCGTTGCAGACCGTGCCGGTGGCGGGCGTTTTGGCACCGTCGGCAGAAGACCAGCTCGATTTGATTGAGCGAAACAACCTGCTGCACAGTGGTATTTCAACAGTGACAGTGGCTGATGATGGCACGGTGCAGATTGAAAACGTCATTAGCACCTACCAGAAAAACCCGTACGGCGATAACGATGACAGTTATTTGCAGATAGAAACGCTGTTTTTACTGGCGTTTGTCTCTCGTTATATTCGCACACAGATCACGTCTAAATTTCGTCGCATGAAACTGGCAAAAGATGGCACACGGTTTGCTGCGGGTTCCGCGATTGTGACCCCAAATGTAGTGCGTGCCGAACTCATCGCTCAGTATCGGACGCTGGAATATAACGGTTATGTGCAGGACTCGAAATCATTTGCTGAGGGGTTGCGGGTCGAGGTTAACGCACACAATCCAAACCGACTGGATGTTCTCTGGACGGGCACACTGATCAACCAATTGAGAGTGTTCGCGCTGCTCAATCAATTCCGTTTGCAACCGACGGCATGAGGTAACTATGGGAAATACATCTAACAGGCTGGCAGGTACGGCCTACGTTTCTGTTGACGGAATGCGGATCATGGTTGTAGGCGACTTCAACTACAGCCCCTCAACAGTGACACGTGAAACGCTGACCGGCATGGATTCGGTGCATGGATACAAAGAAAAGCCCTCCGCTCCGTTCATCTCTTGCCGGGTGCGTGACTCTGGCGGCACCACGGTTGCCGATTTTAACAACCAGACCAACGTCACTATTGTTGCAGAACTCGCCAACGGCAAGACCATCATTGGTGAGGGCTTGTGGACGGTAAACACGCAGGAAGTACGCAGTGAAGACGCTGAATTTGAAGTGCGCTGGGAAGGTATTTCGGTAACAGAAAATTAAGAGGCAATCATGGAAAAAACTAAAGTTATCACATTGAGTAAACCGATTGAGAGTAACGACGGCAAAGAGGTTTATCAGGAGATCCATCTTCGGGAGCCGTGTCTGATAGAAGTTGAGCAATTCTACGACGCACAAGCGAAGAACCATAACAGTTCTCTGCCTGCGATGCGGTTGCTAATTGCATTGGTATCAGCCGTACCTGAAACGGTATTGAAAAAAATGGCAATCAGCGATTTTAACCAGTGCAGGGAGTATCTTTTGTTTTTTTTGTCGGGAAATCTGGATTCCAACAGTGGCAGCGACTAGCGGCAGAAGTCACCTACTTTTATAAATGGGGGCCACAGGATGCGTGGCTCCTGAGTCGTTCACGGTTGAAATGGTGGGCTGAACAGGCAGAACGAATCATGAATGCGGGGGGAGGCAATGGCTAATGTATTTGATTTTCAATTAAACGCGGATGAAAACGTTACCAAAACGATTGCAGAGATGGAGATGCAGTTAAAAAGCCTGCGTCCATCATTGGCAGGCGTTCGTGAGGAATTGCGATTTGGCGGCAGCGAAACGCTGGATAATGTCGGTTCCGTCAGTAATAAATTGCGTGACATGTCACAGTTTGCCAAAGACAACGTTCAGCACATCGGCGCTATTATTCCTCCACTAAAAAATGTCGGCGAACTTACCGCAAAATATGGCGGCCTTGCTAAAAAATACGGGGGGATCGTCGGCGGGGTGGGCGCTATAGGATATGGCGCAACAAAACTGTATCAAGGTATGAGGGATGCAGGCAAAGAAGCGATTACCCGCAGTACACGGGCAAAAAACTCAGGAATGAGCGTGGCGGATTTTACCCGTATGTCCGGGGCTATGCAACTCTCTACCGGGGCTTCAATGGATGATGCTGATCAGTCTGTCGAATCACTCTATCCCGTTCTTCAGAATGCCCTCACGAACAGAAATAGCACCACAAAAACTGAACTGAATAAAATTGGCGTAGAAATAGCAAAAAATAAAAATGATAACGCAGATGTTTACCAGACAATGAAAAACCTTGCGGCGAAATGGAATAACATCGCACCTGAAACACAAGATACGTTGCGTGAGCATTTGGGATTAGATCCTCGCACCTTATCATTTTTGAGAGATGGAGGACAGAAAATAAATGGCAAATTTAAGATTGAAGAGTTATTAAGTAAATCAGATGTTTTTGGACTGACCAAGCAAGATAAGGACAATGAACAAATTGAGAAACTTGGTGAGCGCATAAACGAAGTCGAAGCCAGAGCAGCAGGAGCGTTGAGAGAATTTAGGGATGACATGTTACTGACGGGCTTTGGTCAATGGGACAAAGCGAAAGAAGCCGCTAAAGACAAAAATCCGGTTCATGGTTTTTTTGCGGGAGCAGGGGCATTTGCTAATCCATTCGGATTTAATAACGGCGGCGACCAATTAGCGTTACTGAAAAAAGCAAAAAAAGATGATGAATTCAGAAAGACGCTGAGCTTTAAAGAAAAGACGGATTTATTGTTTGAATATGCGTCAGCAGACTTAATCAGAAAATTAAATGCATATTATTTCCCGAATGAAAAGCCCAGCCATGTGGGTGAAAAGGTGCCCGATATACCTGTTTTACGGGAACCCAACTACCCCAATCCATTAAAGAGTGGCGGTAACACCAGAAAACCACGCGGTATTCGCAATAATAATCCCGGAAACTTAACCGATGCTCCCAATGCGGTGGGCAAAGATTATGGCAACGGCCATGTCTACATGAAATTTGCGACACCTCACGATGGAATAGCAGCACTGAGTAGACAGCTAATGTTGCATGGGGATCGCGGTCAGAATACGTTAAACCACATTATCCCTATATATGCTCCTAAAAAAGCAGGAAATGATACGAAGGAATATATTGATTATACAGCTAAACAGCTAGGAATTAGCCCAAATGAAAAGATGGACTTACATAATCCAGCTATGATTGAAACACTGATAAACGCCATAATAAAAATGGAGAATCTGGGGCAGCAGCCATACAGCAAGGAACAAATACAAAATGGAATTTCTGCGTCTATTGATGATCCTCGTTGGGCGGGGCTGCGTTCAAATCATTACTTGCAGAACCAGCGTTTGCGATATGGCTCAAACGGGCAAGAACAACCATTCCCTTCACTCTACGGTCAGAAGAAAGAGAGTGAGTATGAGGAATTGATCGCTGCGAACATAGCAAGGGTGGTCAGGGAGGCCATCGGTGATAAGCCTTTTCTGGTTGAAATAGCCTTGGTCGATAATAAGACCGGAGAACGGCAAAGATTCCAAGAAAAAACTACAGGGAAAGTCACCACCTCCATGCAGTATCCTTGAAGATAGTTTATATTTCATTCATCAATGTGATTTTTATCATATTATCAATGAGGTTATAAATGCATAGATTTGGGCGTTTTTTATTATTGGTTGGTATTATATGGCTAATTGCGGCCCTGAATATGGGCACCACCGTTTCTTCTTATGGTGAAACCGTTCAGAACATTGGATTGGTCTCAAGCAAGCAAAACCACGTCATTATAGGATGCTTTATTATCCTGTATGGATTGTTAGTTACTTTGTTTTATACAGAGAAGTGAGGGTGGGGATGTTAAAAAAAATGACCACCATTTGCTTTCTGGTCTCAGTAACTATCAATGCTGCAAGTTTTGATTGTTCAAAAGCAGAGAGTAAAGCTGAGAAGTTAATTTGTAACACTCCGGCTTTATCTCAAGCTGATGATGCTCTATATGTCGATTATCACCAAGCAAAGATTTCAACTGGAAATAGTGACGGCTTTAAAGCTTTAGTCAAGCAGAACTGGAAATTGCGTGAAAAGAACTGCGATACGGTTGAGTGTCTTCAGGGCTGGTACAGGCGATCATCTGAAATATATCAACGGATTGCAGCTACTAGGGGAGAGGGTGAAAAGGTCAACAATACATATTTCTACAATACTTCAGTAAAGTTCAAAGGCACCTTGAATCGTGAATTTGATGGCTTTCCTTCTTTGAGACTTGATAATCTCATTTCGATTTCGCCAAGTGATGATGTTTACGACGACATGGAACCACTAGAATATGGCATTGCTGTGATGCAACTAGCTATATCTGGAAAAGAACAGTGGGATATCTTTGAGAAATCAAAAGGAAAAAAAGCGTTAGTTACATGTAATGTATATCATGCACATACGATACACCATAAAACGCCAGTGATGTGTCTTGTTGAAGAGATAACCCCGCAAAAATAGTCCCATTACGGGGCTTTTTGTTGTCTATTTTCCGATACTACTTTACATAGTATCGTCATGACGATCAGTTATAAGTGAACATTAATGCTCTTGTATTGGGAAAATTTCCCTTACACATTTATATTTAAACGTTAAATATTTAATTAATAATTTTTTGTTTATCCAGTTATTGATTTTTTAAATTAACGCCATTGATTGAGTGATGATAAATAATTCATAAACAGAGTGTAAATAATTTTATATAAAATATTGTTATGTCTTTTTTATTTCTGTATGTTCAGAATTGCGAGTGATGGTAAATACATCATATTAATGTGATGTGGTCAATTTTTTATTGTAAAGCAGGAAGCAATGATGAAAAAGTTATTCGTCGTCATTCTGACGATTTTTTGTGTAGCATTCGGTTCACTGTCTCATGCGAATTCTTTGGAAGTTCCCGGTAAGAAAACCTGTAAACACAGAGTCGTTAATGAACTGAATTCATTCAAAAGGAAAATTTATCATTTTGGAAATCAAACGTTTCAATTAGATAGAAGGGGCATGAAACATATTCTGGAGCGGCATCATCCTTGTTTCTGGAATGGCTCAATTAAAGATACGCAAAGCTTTTTATCGCCTGATATGTCAGTAAAGGAGATTGTTTACGTCATTCAGAGTATAATGCATGAAAACAGAGATGTTTTAATAAAAAAAGGCGGTAAAAAGTTTTATCAAATTAAAGGACGGTATAAAGGTCACTGGTATAGAGTTGGATTTAATAGAGGAAGAATAGCCCAATTTTATCCAATCGTAGAATAGAGGCAAGATGAAAAATATAAATATTAATTCATATATTAAAATTGGAGATGAGTTTATTGATTTTTTCCAATATGAAGGAAATATAAAAGACGATATAGACGACATTGATTATGTTGAAGGCGCATTAGAATTAACTATCAACGGTAAGCCTCTTATCACTAAATCAATGTGGGATGATACCAATCACCTTTGGGGTTATTTCACAGAGGGATTATCATTAGTCTATGAAAATAAAGAATTTGAATGTGGCTTTCCTGATCAACCAATAGAAGTGAAGTTCATCCCCTTAAAAGGGAATAGACGAGTATGTGTCAGTGTGCGTCGCCCGTTCCGTCCAGAGGTGAAAACGTCTATCGAGAAAAATGAATTTTTAATTGCAATGCGGGATCATGCAATCAAGTTTTTCGAAAGGCTGGGACATTTAGCTCCTGAAACAATACCCGATACGGCCTATGCCATACAAGATTTGAAAAAAATTAAATTATGATAGCGATAATATAGTCGACATCATAAGTAGAAATAAATTATATAACTAACCCGCTCCGCGCGGGTTTTTATACTTAAATCTATGCCGCCTCGTGCGGTTTTTTTATGTCCAAATTTAAGAGGAGTATGTATGGCATTTATTAAAGATGCCATTTCCTCATTGCTGGGGGGTGGCAATGACTCATCATGGAAATGGTCAGAACATTTACATCCTGCCTCATTTCGCGGTGTGCCGTTTGCGGTGGTTTCCGGTGAGAGTGTATTCGGTCGCCGTCAGGCGGTGCATGAATACCCCTACCGCGATACCGCATGGATTGAGGATTTAGGCCGGGCAACCCGAAAAATCACCCTGCGCGGTTTTATCATTCAGGGCAGCGCGGTTTATCACGCACCGGATGTTATTACTCAGCGTAAAAATCTGGTTGCGGCCTGTGAAACGGGTTCAACTGGGACGTTGGTACACCCGACGCTGGGCGAACTGACGGTCAGCGTGACCGAAAGCGGCCTGCGCATGACTGAGAGTGCCGAGTTCGGGCGGGTGTTTGAGTTCACCCTGACGGTCATCGAATCCGGGCTACAGGTTTTTGCTGTCACCAACAGTACCCAGTCTGCAACCGAGGTTAAAAATCACTGGCTGCGAACGTACACCACGACGTTGGCGAAATATGTCTCAATGGTGCGGGGTGAAATTCGCTCCGTGGTGTGGGGTATGAAAATCATCAGATCGACAGCCGATCAGTGGATTGGAATGATTACACGTTCAGTGGATGAGGTGACGAACCTGAGTGATATGCTGAAAACAACGTTTGGTACAGAACGCTATGGGCGCTATCAACGTGGGAAAATTGGCGGTGCGGTATCTGGTGCCACGGGCGTCAGGTCTCGTGATAATCAGAACCGGCATGATGCTGAAATTATTCAACAGGCTACAGCGGCGGTTGTCATGGGGCGCAAATCTATCGCTGAATCTATCGATAAAATGACACATTCGTTGACTGTTGACGGGTTCGGTCAGGCAGCGCAGGGCGTCGTGGATGCGATTATCCGTTCAGCGGGCAGCACGGAAGAGAAAATCGCCATTTTTGAAAATTTATCTGCATTTCAAAACACCCAATATCAACCGAGTGATAGTGATCGCCATGTGACCAACATGACGGTTTTATTCCTGGTTGTGTTATCTGCCGGGGCAATGGCTCAGGTTGCCAGTGAAATCACACCCGCGAACACGCAAGGTGCGAACGAATTACAGCGGCGTGTGTGCCATGCGTTGAATACCGCGCTAGTGATGTCTGGTGATTTGGGTATGGATGAGATCTATGCGGCGTTAACAACGCTGAGACATGAGTTCGTCACCAGTGCAGAACTGAACGGCGCTGAATCAGGCCGACTGGCTCAGTTCAATTTGCCGACAATATTACCGGCATTGAATGTGGCCAACCGGATTTATCAGAATGCTGGTCGCAGTAATGAGTTAATACAGGCGACCAACCCCCGTCACCCGGCCTTTATGCCGGTCAAATTTACGGCGTTGCGGAAATGAAACAAAATTCAAATGAACTCTCATTGGTGATTGGCGGCAAACGGATTTACGGCTGGGACAGTATCCGAGTCACGCGTGGTATAGAACGACTGCCGTCTGATTTTGAATTGATGCTGATGGACTATTATCCCGGTAGCAATGAAAAGCAACTGGTCGAGGCAGGGCAGCCCTGCGAGGTTCTGCTGGGCGATGACCCTGTTATCACTGGTTATATCGATATCTGGAACTCATCCATCAATAAATCAACACATCAAATCCGCGTAACGGGCAGGAGTAAATGCCAAGATCTTGTGGACTGTTCGGCTAAATGGCCGCAGAACGTTATTTCGTCCGCGACGGCGTTACAGATTAGCCAGAAACTGGCGCAGGGGTACGGCATTGGCGTGACCTCCGATGTAACCGATATGCAGCCCGTGCCGCAATTTACCCTGAACTGGGGGGAATCCTCACAGGAAATTATTGACCGTATCACCCGCTGGTCCGCCATGCTGTATTACGACACCCCTGATGGGGATCTGTTGTTAACCCGTGTCAGTGACAACGTGGCGGCGAGTGGCGTTGAACAGGGTAAAAACGTTGAAATGGCGGACTACCAATCCTCCATGAATGAACGGTTCTCGGAGTACAGTGGCCTGTCCATGAACGTCAGCGGCCTGAGTGAATTGTCTCAGGGGCAGGGGTATAAAGTGGTTGAAATTGCCTCCGCAAAAGACCCCGAAGCGGAAAAGATGCGCTACCGCAATTACGTCACCATTATCGAAAGCACACTGCATTCACACCAGCGGCAACAGGAAGCCGTCGACTGGGAAATGAACCGTCGCTATGGACGTTCAAAAGTATTGAAAGTATTGGTGGATAGCTGGCGTGATATCAGCGGGGCATTGTGGCAACCCAATACATTGATCCCGATTCATTTGCCTGTTTTCGGGCTGGAGTCTGAGCAGTGGCTATTGTCAGAAGTGTCCTACGTTCGCAATAAAGATGATGGCACAAGAGCTGAGTTAACCCTGATGCCCCCTGCGGCGTTTACCGTTCAGCCCTATGAATTCTACGAGACAATTATGGAGACACGTAATTATGGACGTTAAAAATTTGTATCGCCGTGCCATGATGATGTTGGGGCTGGGGCGTGTGACCACCTGCAATGACAGTGGCGTCATCCAGCAGGTTCAGTATCAAACCGTGATGGAAGTCCGCGATAACACAAAGCGGATCGCTGAATTTGGTTTTTCGTCCGGGTTGCCAGCGGAAACCGATGTTGTCCTCGCATTTTTAGGGGGTGACCGCTCTAATGCGGTGGTGATTGGCAGTAATCATCAACAATATCGGCATAAGGGGTTAAATCCCGGTGAGGTGGTGGTGTATAACCAATGGGGGTTGCATATTTTGCTGACCGAATCAGGAATTACAGTCGAGGCGCAGGGACAGCCTATAACGGTTAATAATGCGTCTCAGGTAACAGTTAATGCCTCGACAGCGGTTTTGCTGAATACGCCCGTGTTACGGGTTTCCGGCGATATTATTGATAACTGCAACAGCAATAACGCCACCATGAAGCAGCTCCGTGATAACTATAACGAACATACCCATCCCGTCCCCGGAGTGAGATCAGGTGATTCGACCGTGACCAGCAGAACAACAGGAGCGACAGTGAAATGAGTGACATAACGTCATGGTGGGATGTCAACAATATCCATGCCGATTGGCTGGTTGGCCGCGGTGATTTAGTCACAGGTAACGACCTGCAAACCGCGATTATTATCAGTTTGTTTACTGACCGACAGGCGCGGGCGGATGATGTCATTGACGGCAATGATCGCCGGGGGTGGTGGGGCGATAGTGGTACGGATTATCAAATCGGCTCTCGGTTGTGGCTATTGCACCGACAAAAACTCACTACGGCAGTTGCACTGGCCGCCGAGGATTATGCGCGTGAAGCGTTGCAATGGATGCTGGATGATGGGGTGGCTGATTCTATCGACATTGGCACCCAGATTGTCTGGCCCAGTCGATTGAATATGATCATTCGTTATCAGCGCCCCGGGCGGGATAATGAGGATTTGCGGTTTTTTTGGGTATGGGAGCGAGAAAATGCCATTTAAACGAAAAACACTGACCGAATTACGCGAGCAGAACCGCAGTTTTTTGCAGTCGGAATTACAGAAAACCGGCCCGTTATTGCGATTTTCCAATATGGGTGTGCTGGCTGATATGGACGCTGGGATGGCGCATCTGCATTACGGTTACCTCGATTATATTGCCCGGCAAACAACGCCGTTTACGTCAACGGATGAATGGCTGTCAGGCTGGGCTGCGTTGAAAAAAATATTCCGAAAACCGGCGACTGCTGCCCGGTGTGAGCAATTCCAGTTTACGGGGGTTGCGGAGACTATTATTCCTGTCAATACAATTTTAAACCGGGGTGATGGTTATCAGTATCAGACGGCAGCAGAAACTCGTATTGATACCCGTGGGCGTGGAATTGTCAGTATTATCGGAATATTGCCTGATATCACTGACAATGTTTCAGGTGGGGGCGTTGTCGGTAATGCGCCATTGGGTACAGTATTGACGTTAGATCAGAGTATTGCCGGTGTTGATGTTGAGGGAACGGCGATTGCACCCATAACGGGCGGTGCTGATATTGAGAGCGAATCAAATTTTCGCTCTCGCATGCTATTGGCCTATCAGGGGTCACCCCAGGGCGGCTCTGATGATGATTATAAACTGTGGGCGTTGTCTGTACCGGGCGTCACCCGCACGTGGGTCAGAGGCCGGGCAGTCGGTGCGGGCACAGTAGGTGTTTACATCATGTGTGACAACAATGGACAGGGTGGTTTTCCCAATGGCACAGAGGGTGTTTCAGCCCATGAGTCAGGTTATGTTGTGCATGCGACGGGCGATCAATTGCGTGTGGCTGATTATATTTATCGGGTTCGCCCTACAACGGCCTTAGTTTGGGTATTATCACCGATAAAACGCATCATTGATTTTAATATCAGTGGTATTGCACATGCTGGCACAGAAATAACCCATAAAATCGCGGCCGCGATTGATAATGTGTTGTTTGAGAATGGCAATCCGGACGGAACCGGGAAAATTTTTATATCCGATCTGCAATATGCAATTGCTGATGTGCCGGGAACGACAGGATTTGTGATTTCGTCTCCGACAGAAAATATTGAATTGTCGGTCGGGCAATTACCCGTGCGGGGCGAGGTTAAATACACATGAAACAGTATAGTGTGAATGATTATACTGCCGCGTTGAACGGATTATTGCCAACGGGCATGGCGTGGACGCGCCAACCCAATTCAGTCATGAGCGCGGTGATTCGGGCTAACGCCAGCAGCTATCATCGCAGTGATCAGGATGCACATGCGTTACTGGATGGCGGTTTTCCTGCAACCGCAACGATTATGTTGCCTGAATGGGAGAAAACATTGGGGTTGCCTGATGATTGCGCGATTGGCGAAATTGACAGCGTTTCATTACGGCAAAAATCGGTTGTCTCTAAATTGTTGAGAACTGGCGGTCAGTCGAACCAGTATTTTATTGATTTGGCTGCTGAACTGGGATTTAAAATCACCATCACCGAGTTTCGGCAGGCACGGGCAGGCATGTCTGCATGTGGTGCAGCGATTAACGGCGACGACTGGCCGTTTGTCTGGCGGATTAATTCCCCTGCGACAACGATCAATTATGCCGTGGCGGGCGGCAGTTATTGCGGCGATCCATTACGTTCGTGGGGAAATAAAAAACTCGAATGTCAATTTCAGAAAATTAGCCCGTCTCACACCATTCTGCAATTCGGTTACAACCCGTAATCAGTCATTAATTAAATTTAAATATTAATCACCTTCATTGAGTGAGGATTCGTTATGCTAAAAATTGGTGATATTACAAATACCGCGGACGGAAACGGTGAATTTACCAACGGTAATGTGGCGGCAGGTGTAGCGCCAACCATATTGGATGCGGCGTGGTTTAACAGTGTTCAGCGAGAATTAATAAATGCACTGGCTGCCGCGGAAATTAAACCCAGTCAATCTGATGATGCCCAGTTGACTGAGGCAATTCGGAAAATGATACAAAAATCCGTGCCCC
>NZ_JAQRFN010000037.1 GCF_028598555.1 Xenorhabdus anantnagensis | reverse complement strand
CGCCGCTGGCAATAGTTTTTTTGAATTTTATTTTTAAGCGAACACTTTTTGCTCGCTTTAATATAAAAAACATTCAAACAGGCTAAGATTAATGCAAACTCTTTCATTGCATGGCGTTTTTTTCCTCAATAATATTTCTATATAATTGTTCTTCTCTACTTACTATTGAGGTTCTTATGTCCACTGTTTTGCGCCAATACTTAAACTTCTATCCCAAAGTTGGTCAAAAAGTTCTTTTAGACCCTTCTTCTGTTGTAATTGGGAATGTCAGATTGGCAGATGACGTCAGCATCTGGCCCCTTGTTGTCATCAGAGGAGATGTAAATTATGTCTCAATTGGTTCACGTACAAATATTCAAGATGGTTCTGTCTTACATGTGACCCATAAATCCCCTGATAATCCTAGTGGCTTCCCACTGATAATTGGCGAAGATGTCACGGTAGGACATAAAACAATGTTACATGGATGTAAAATTGGGAATCGAGTCTTAGTTGGTATGGGTTCCATCTTACTTGATGGAGTAACTATTGAAGACGATGTTGTAATTGGAGCCGGTAGCCTAATTCCTCCAGGGAAAAAATTAGAAAGCGGCTATCTGTACGTCGGTAGCCCTGCCAAACAGGTGAGAAAACTCAAACCTGAGGAATTGGAAGGACTCCTTTATTCCGCTAATAATTACGCTCGCTGGAAAGATAACTATTTATCAGCACAATCTGAAAGTAAAGAGTAGCGCCCAAATTGATCATCATGTCCACTCAAAATGACCGTTTCAAACTCGTCTTCCAAATCCCAGCGATGCTGGCGAAACAACTCGAGTGGATGATGATCTTTACCATAACGATCTATTATTTCATCAGAACTGAGCATACATTCCACCAGCAAACCATTTACCATTGCTGGGAATATCACCTTATTTTCTATCTCATCCCAATCTTCACGATCAGGAAATTGAATTGATTGGTTCATACATGTAATTCCCGTCTTAAGGCAGTTAAAACAGGTTCTATTTCAGGAAATACTCCATGCCATAATTCAAAAGAATACGCAGCTTGTCCTACCAACATTCCTAATCCATCAGCCAAACGTGAAACACTATTTTGATGAGCGAACTTAAGGAAAGGCGTTAATCCATGCTGATAATACATGTCGTAACACGCACTATTATTTTGGAAAATCAACGGTGATATAGCCGGAATTTGCCCATCAAGACCGGAAGCCGTTGCATTAATGATAATATCAAAGTCTGGAGTAGTAAGGCCAAGAACACCCATTTCAATGGCCTCTATATCACCTAGTAGAGAAAAGGTATTTGCGACTCTTTGGGCCCGTTCAAATGTACGGTTAGTAATAATGACGGAACAACCCAATGATAATAAAGGAGATAATACGCCTTTCGCAGCTCCACCAGCGCCTATGATCAGGATCTTTTGTCCTTGAGAAATGAATTTAAGTCGCTGCAAATCCACCAATAATCCCACCCCATCTGTATTATCACCGAGTAGTCGGTTTCCCTCTATCCGTTTTAATGTATTAACTGCACCACAGATACTTGCCCGTTCAGTCAATTCATCTGAGCACTTATAGGCTCTCTCTTTAAAAGGAACAGTAACATTCGCCCCTAAACCATCCTGTTCGAAAAAATGACCTAAGGTTTGTTCAAAGTCTTCTACCGGAGCAAGTACTGTCCCATATTGATGCTCAACACTTGTCTGTTCAGAAAACAATCGATGAATATAAGGAGATTTACTATGTGCGATTGGATTACCAAAAACTGCGAATTTATTCATTATTACCTAGCCTTGCCGATATAGTTTGCCAGTTAAAGCATCCCTAATTTCTGATGGGTTCTTACGTCCACCGACTTCTCCTTCTAAAATTGGGACATGAATTCCAAATTGCTGCCTCACTTCTTCTACACTACGACATGGCTCTAATCCACTTAGATTCGCACTGGTCGAAACAAGTGGTTTTTCATATATAGAGCATAGCTGCTTAACCAAAGGGTGATCTGTAACTCGGACGGCCAATGTTGAAAACTTGCCAGTCAACCATTTTGGTGTGGTTGTTCTCGCGGGTATTACCCATGTAACAGGGCCAGGCCAAAATGAGAATATGGTTTCTTTCTGTATATCATTTAGCTGTTCATCATCAATATAAGGACATAGCCTCTCATAATTATCAGCAATAAGAATCAACCCTTTTTCCCAAGGCCTATTTTTCAACGCTAATAGCTCTTGCACTGCATTTTCACTATCAGGGTCACATCCTAATCCAAAAACAGCTTCAGTCGGATAAGCAATGACTTTTTCTTCTTTTAAAGCTGTGATAATAGAATCAAATGCTGGCGAGATTTCGTGACTCATTTTATTTCTCAATTTCATTAAATTGTTGCTTTCTACACAATTTACTGGCACAAAATAATTTTATGCCTTTGGAAGTGCGCTTTTCTACTAATAATGGATAGTGGCAAAACATGCATTCACCTGAAATGGGCTTATTGTTAAGTGCAAACTGACACTCTGGATAGCGACTACAGGAATGAAATGTTTTACCAAAACGAGATTTACGCTGGAGTAATTTTCCTTGTTGGCATTGAGGGCAATTAATTGACGTATCGTCTGGTTTATCAATTAATTCTGTATGCTCACATTCAGGATAATGACTACAGCCAATAAACATGCCATAACGCCCTTGACGTAAGACCAAGGTGAAGCCACATTCCGGACAAATTTGCCCATCCAACTCTTTAACAATATGTCCATCGACCTGTGCTTTCAATGGACGAAGATAATGGCAAGACGGATAACAGGAACACGCATAAAATGGACCGTGAGCACCATTGCGGATCACTAACTCAGCCCCACACTCAGGACAATGCTCTATTTCTTTTATAACAAAAGGAACCTTCTTAGACATATCTTACTCGCTGAATATCAACAACCGCCTTAACATTGGAAATAAGCGCAAATTAAATAGCTTAACTAGTTCGGACATACCCACCAGCAACAACAGCAACTTTTCCCATAAGTTCCAATTCTAATAATTTGGTCATAACTTCCGTAACAGGTAGGGAAGAACGCTGGGCGATCACATCAATAGGTGTAACTTCGCTACTTACGTTAACCAGCACATCCACAAATGGCAACTCTGTTTGTTCAAATTGTTTATTTTCCTCCTCCCAACCTTTACCTTCGATATTAACCCATTGAAATGACGCACTAATATGTTCCATGATATCTATTACATTCGTTGCCAAATAAGCTCCTTGCTTAATCAACCAGTGGTTACCTTCGTTTGCAGAATTCCCCAATGGCCCAGGTAGTGCAAAGATGTCTCGACCTTGCTCAAGGGCACAGCGAGCTGTAATCAGTGATCCACTATTTTTATGGGCCTCTACAATAAGAAGAGCCAAACTTAATCCACTAATGATCCGGTTTCGCCTTGGAAAATGCTTGGCTTTAGGTGGAGCATCAGGAAAAAATTCAGAAACTAATGCACCATGTTCTTTAATATGCCCGGCCAAAGATTTATGTCTACTGGGATAGATATTTTCAAGTCCACTACCAAGTACTGCGATTGTTTTCCCTCCCGAATCCAAGGCTGCTTGATGGCAAATACCATCAATACCAATCGCTAATCCACTAGTCACTACTAGATTATTTTTAGCTAAGTCACTCGCGAATATCTTTCCCCATTTCTCGCCATAGAAAGTCGCAGCTCTACTACCAACCATTGAAATTTGCCGTTGAGATAAGACCGATACATCGCCTGCGACAAAAAGCACAAGAGGAGGAGAGTGTATTTGCTTTAATAAAAGTGGATATGCGGGGTGAGAGAAAGTCAGTAAATGATGATCTGGTTGTTCTAACCAATTGAGGGCCGAAATCAGCATGGAAGTGTTGGCTTTCATAAATTGCAAACATTGTGCAGATGACAGCCCACACGCTTTTAGGGAGGATGTGCTAAAACTCTTCGTTTGCAACAGGTGTTCTATAATAAATATGGCCTTCTCTGCTGAAAGATGAGAAACCATTTTCATTCTTAACCATATTTCCATCGCTTCCATATCGTCATCCTGACTTGAAGTTGAGAGAAACACTCTCATGATTAATTTGTGTTCAATACTGTCAATCTAAATGGGAAATGTCTAGAATAGACTCTAATTATCACTCACTTTTTGGATGCAGTTCTAAATATATATGTCAGTTTTACAAGTATTACATTATCCAGACGAGCGACTTCGCACAGTTGCCAAGCCAGTAGAAAAAGTCAATGCAGAAATCCAGCGAATCATTGATGATATGTTTGAAACGATGTATGCAGAGGAAGGTATTGGCTTAGCAGCAACACAAGTCGATATACATCAGAGAATTATTGTCATTGATGTCTCTGAGAATCGAGATCAACGTCTTATTCTTATTAACCCAGAATTGGTTGATGAAACTGGTGAAACAGGAATAGAAGAAGGTTGCTTATCTGTTCCTGAGCAGCGTGGATTTGTGCCCCGTTTTGAAAAAGTCAAAATTAAGGCTCTAGATTATCACGGTCAGCCATTTGAATTGGAAGCCGACGATTTACTGGCAATCTGTGTTCAACACGAAATGGACCATTTAATTGGTAAACTCTTTGTTGATTATCTATCGCCATTAAAACGCCAACGCATCCGTCAGAAAGTTGAAAAAATTGACCGACTGAGAGCCAAAAACAAATAATTTTTATTATCGCAGGAAATAACAGTGTCTGATTCTTTACGTATTATTTTTGCCGGAACCCCTGATTTCGCGGCTCGCCATTTGGCTGCTTTATTAAACTCTCAACACCAAGTTGTTGGAGTACTCACTCGGCCAGACAAACCGGCAGGAAGAGGTAAAAAACTGACACCAAGTCCTGTAAAGGTATTGGCTGAAGAACATGATGTTCCTGTTTTCCAGCCAAAAACCTTACGTACAGAAGAAAGCCAGCAATGGGTCATGGCGCAACAACCTGATATTATGATCGTTGTTGCATATGGATTAATTCTTCCTCAAGCTGCTTTAGATATACCTCGTCTGGGATGCCTGAATGTGCACGGTTCCTTGCTGCCTCGCTGGCGGGGCGCAGCACCTATCCAGCGCTCAATCTGGGCTGGCGACCAAGAAACTGGCGTAACGATCATGCAAATGGATGCAGGGCTTGATACTGGTGATATGCTATTGAAAGCCATTTGCCCAATTACAAATGAAGACACCAGCGCCAGCTTATACGAAAAACTTGCTGATATTGGCCCAGAAGCTTTACTCAACACTTTAAGCTTAATTACATCAGGAAAATGTCAACCTGAAATTCAGGATGATACACTTGCGACCTATGCTGAAAAACTAAGTAAAGATGAAGCAAAAATAGATTGGAATTTGCCAGCAACCCAAATTGAGCGTTGTGTTCGTGCTTTCAATCCTTGGCCTATGAGCTTCTTCTTAATTGATGATCAACCAGTTAAAATCTGGCAAACAGAAGCCATCACAGAGCAAACAACCCAAGCTCCGGGAACAGTTATCAGCGCAGATAAAAAAGGTATTCAAATTGCAACTGCAGATGGGATATTAAATATTACTCAGTTGCAACCACCTGGCAAGAAAGCAATGTCAGCCGCCGATCTCTTAAACTCAAAACGTGAGTGGTTTACACCTGGCAGCAAAATAAATTGATACTAACTTTGCCTGCATGTTTTTAGCATCTAGGCTTCTACCCATTTATTATGCTGACGAAAGTCAGCTTTTTTGACCATATCATGAAAAATGCATATAACCTGAGAAGTATCGCTGCAAAAGCAATCACTCAAGTGCTTGAGCAAGGGCAATCCCTCAGCACCATTATCCCTGAACTCCAACAAAAAGTTTCCGATAAAGATAAAGCGTTACTACAAGAGATCTGTTTTGGTGTAATGAGGGTATTACCTCAGCTCGAGTGGCTTATCAGTCAATTAATGGCAAAGCCATTGAAAGGAAAACAACGTATTTTCCACTATCTAATCATGGTTGGTATATATCAGCTTATATATACGCGCATACCTGCGCATGCTGCACTTGCCGAAACCGTCAATGGTGCAACTAACTTAAAACGACCACAGCTGAAAGGGGTAATTAATGGTGTTCTTCGCCAGTTTCAGCGCCAACAACAAGTATTAATCGAACAAGCAAATAATCACATTAGTCAGCACCTACATCCTAAATGGCTGCTAGAACGAATTCAAAAAGCATATCCAACAAATTGGCAAACCATAGTGGATGCCAACAACCAAAAACCACCTATGTGGTTGCGAGTTAACCAACTTCATCATACAGCTAACGAATATCTTGCACTATTAGAAGAAGCTAATATAAAAGCAGAGTTGGATATCAACCATTCCAGTGCCATTCGTCTTCTGAATCCCTGCCCTGTCAGTGCATTACCCGGATTTAATCAAGGGTGGGTAACGATTCAGGATCGTTCCGCGCAAGGATGTGCTGAACTATTAAACCCATGTGATGGAGAGTCTATACTAGATCTTTGCGCTGCACCTGGTGGAAAAACCACTCATATACTCGAAATAGCACCAAAATCTAAGGTTCTCGCTATCGATATTGATGAACAACGAATTAAGCGAGTGAAAGAAAATTTGCAACGGCTTAATTTACATGCTGTTGTCAAAACAGGCGATGGTCGTCTTCCACACGAGTGGGCTGCTGATGAACAGTTTGATCGTATTCTTCTTGATGCTCCATGTTCTGCTACAGGAGTGATTCGTCGTCATCCTGATATAAAATGGCTCCGCAGAAATGAAGATATATATCAATTAGTTACATTACAATCTGAAATACTTGATGCGATTTGGCCATACTTAAAACAAAATGGCACGCTACTTTATGCTACCTGCTCAATTTTACCTCAGGAAAATAGTGAGCAAATAAAAGCATTTTTGGCTCGTCATTCCGATGCAGTATTATCAGAAACAGGTAATTCGGGTACTTTCGGAACACAAATTATTCCAGAAGCTACAGGTGGCGACGGTTTCTTTTATACCAGGCTCACTAAGCAATGATAACGCTCTCTCGTTCCGACTGAACGAGAGAATTTTATGATTTTACCAAAATATCAAGAATAGAAGACGGCTTCTAATCAAAAAGAAAATGCTATGAAGATAATCATTCTGGGTGCAGGCCAAGTTGGTAGAACATTAGCCGAGAACTTGGTTGATGAAAACAATGATATTACTGTCGTTGATACCGATACAGATCGTTTACGCCAGTTACAGGATAAATTCGATCTCCGAGTTGTAAATGGTCATGGTTCTCATCCGAGAGTATTGAGAGAAGCTGGGGCTGAAGATGCTGATATGTTGGTAGCAATCACAAATTCAGATGAAACCAATATAGTTGCATGCCAAATTGCTTATTCTCTATTTAACACGCCTAATAGAATCGCCAGAATACGCTCACCAGAATATATTCGAGAATCAGAGAAGTTATTCCATCATGATGATATTCCTATTGATTATCTAATATCTCCCGAACAACTAGTCACTGATTACATCTATAAATTGATTCAATACCCAGGAGCATTACAAGTTGTTAATTTTGCTGAAGGACGTGTCAGTATTGTCGCGGTTAAAGCCTATTATGGTGGTTCATTGGTAGGTAATGCCTTATCTTCACTCCGAGAACATATGCCACATATCAATAGCAAAGTTGCTGCAATATTCCGTCAAGATCGCCCTATTAGACCACAAAGTTCAACAATTATTGAAGCCGGAGATGAAGTCTTCTTTGTTGCTGCATCACAACATATCAGGGCAGTAATGAGCGAACTACAACGTCTTGAGAAGCCATATAAACGTATCATGATTGTTGGTGGTGGGAATGTTGGTGCAGGCTTAGCCTTGCGTCTTGAGAAGGATTATAGTGTCAAATTAATTGAACATAATCAAAAAAGAGCTACTGAATTAGCTGAACTATTGCACGATACTATTGTGTTCTATGGCGATGCTTCAGACCAAGAATTACTAGCGGAAGAACACATTGAACAAGTTGACGTTTTTATAGCACTAACAAATGATGATGAAGCCAATATTATGTCAGCTATGCTTGCAAAACGGATGGGAGCCAAAAAAGCAATGGTTCTTATTCAACGTAGTGCATATGTTGATTTGGTACAAGGTGGAGTCATTGATATCGCAATTTCTCCTCAACAAGCAACAGTATCAGCATTACTTGGCCATGTCCGTAAAGCAGATATTGTCAGTGTATTCTCATTAAGAAGGGGAGTTGCTGAAGCTATCGAAGCCATAGCTCATGGCGATGAGCATACTTCAAAAGTTGTTGGGCGTAGGATAGGTGATATCAAATTACCACCAGGAACAACAATAGGAGCCATTGTTCGCAATGAAGAGGTCATCATTGATAATGATTACAGTGTCATTCAACAAGGTGATCATGTAATCATGTTTATTACTGACAAAAAATATGTTCCTGAAGTGGAAAAGCTTTTCCAGCCTAGCCCTTTTTTCCTGTAAAAACATTAATTAAAATTCTATTAGATTAATATTGTTCACTTAAAAAGTTAGAAGGCCAATAATAACAACTTGAAAAAATTATTATTATTGGCCTCCAAACCACCTTTTTTACCATGTTTCTCTTTACGACTATAACTTCCTTTACCCTTCTTGTTTTTTTCTACTCTCTGCCTGAACAAAGGATCGTGTAATAAAGCCTCTATAGCATTATCTTTAATAACGCCTTTTTTATGGCGATATGTTGTCATAATGACCTCTGACTATAATTAATGAATAAGAAAATTTTTTGATTAAAAACAGCACAATTGTACTCTTAGCACTCAGAATAATAAAGAAAAATTATCTATTTGTTGCGCCTTCTTCCAAAATTTCCAATATAGAACAATATGTACTGACGTGCATACTACCACAACAGGCATCACTCAACATTTTCAAAGAATCACGCATCTTTTGCATCTCTAATAATTTTTCTTCAACTTCCTGTAATCTAGAATCAACAATATGTTTTGATTCCTGACATGTATGACGCTCAGGCTCAACCCGAATAGATAGTAATTCTACAATTGCTTCCAGTGTAAAACCTAATTGTTTTGCATAACGGATAAAACGTAATCGCTGTAGATCCTGTTCAGTATAAAGTCTATAGCCACCTTCCGTTCTTTCTCCGTGGAACATTAATCCTTGTTTTTCATAAAAGCGGATAGTGTCGGGTGTTACACTTGCTAATTTAGCCAACTGACCGATACGATACATAAGGGATTTTCCTATTAAGTAGCAAATAAACACAATACTAACAGAATAGGTTAAAAGATCATCCGTATGGGAAAATTTACAGACCAACGAATAAAGATAATACGATGATAAGAAGAGGAATATTAGTTAAAAGGCAATAAAAAACCGGGATTATACCCGGTTTTTTACGCCTCTACAGATTACTCTGCAGATGCTGCTTCTGTCTGAGACTCTGCTGCACGGTCAACAAGCTCGATGTATGCCATCGGTGCATTGTCACCAGCACGGAAGCCACACTTCAGAATACGAGTGTAACCACCTGCGCGACTCGCAAAACGCGGGCCCAGTTCATTAAACAGTTTTGCCACGATCTCGTTATCACGAGTACGGGCGAATGCCAGACGACGATTAGCTACGCTGTCGGTCTTGGCAAGAGTAATCAGCGGCTCAACGACGCGACGCAGTTCTTTCGCTTTAGGCAGAGTCGTCTTGATGATTTCATGACGAACCAAAGAACCTGCCATGTTACGGAACATAGCTTGGCGATGGCTGCTGTTGCGGTTCAATTGACGACCACTCTTACGATGGCGCATGACCTTATCCTTCTCAGTAAAACCTTAACCTGTGATCTAGTTATTCATCAGCAATACTTGCTGGTGGCCAGTTTTCCAGACGCATGCCCAGAGAAAGTCCACGTGAAGCCAGTACGTCTTTAATCTCAGTAAGAGATTTTTTACCCAAGTTAGGAGTCTTAAGTAACTCAACCTCAGTACGCTGTACCAGATCACCGATGTAGTGGATAGCTTCTGCTTTAAGGCAGTTAGCAGAGCGGACAGTCAATTCCAGATCGTCAACAGGGCGCAGCAGGATCGGATCAAACTCTGGCTTCTCTTCTTTAACTTCTGGTTGACGTACATCACGTAAATCAACGAAAGCTTCTAGTTGTTCAGCCAGAATGGTAGCTGCACGGCGAATCGCCTCTTCAGGATCGATTGTACCGTTAGTCTCCATCTCGATAACCAGCTTATCCAAGTCAGTACGCTGTTCTACACGAGCTGCTTCAACATTGTAGGCGATACGCTCTACTGGGCTATAGCAAGCATCTACTAACAAACGACCGATAGGGCGCTCATCTTCTTCCGAATGAATTCGGGCAGAAGCCGGCACATATCCACGACCGCGCTGAACTTTAATACGCATGCTAATGGAAGCGCTTTCGTCAGTCAGATGGCAGATTACGTGCTGCGGCTTGACGATTTCGACATCACCATCATGGATGATGTCGGCTGCAGTCACAGGGCCAATGCCAGATTTATTCAAAGTAAGGATAACTTCATCTTTACCCTGAACTTTCACCGCCAGCCCTTTCAGATTGAGGAGAATCTCCAGGATATCTTCCTGTACACCTTCTTTGGTGCTGTACTCATGCAGTACACCATCAATCTCAACCTCAGTCACCGCACAACCCGGCATAGACGAAAGCAGAATACGGCGCAGTGCGTTGCCAAGAGTATGGCCAAAGCCACGCTCTAATGGCTCAAGGGTCACCTTGGCGTGCGTCGAACTGACTTGCTCGATATCTACCAGGCGCGGTTTTAGAAACTCTGTCACAGAACCCTGCATTGTGTCCTCTCTTTGGTGCTAAGCTTTACTTAGAGTAAAGCTCGACGATCAGGTGTTCGTTAATGTCAGCGGATAGATCAGTACGCTCAGGTATACGCTTGAACATACCTTCCATCTTCGCAGCATCAACTTCCAACCAAGTTGGTTTCTCACGCTGCTCAGCCAGCTCTAAGGCTGCTTTAATGCGAGCCTGCTTCTTCGCTTTTTCACGAACGCTGACTACATCATTCGGGGATACCTGATAAGAAGCGATGTTAACAACGCAACCATTTACCATGATAGCCTTGTGGCTTACCATCTGACGAGATTCAGCACGAGTCGCGCCGAAGCCCATACGATAAACGACGTTATCCAAGCGACTTTCCAGCAAGTTCAGCAGGTTTTCACCTGTGTTGCCTTTCAGACGAGTTGCTTCTTTATAGTAGTTACGGAATTGACGCTCCAGAACACCGTAAATACGACGAACTTTTTGTTTTTCACGTAACTGTACACCATAATCAGACAGACGCGGTTTACGTGCGCCGTGCTGGCCTGGTGCCTGTTCTAACTTACACTTGGTGTCAATCGCGCGAACGCCAGACTTCAGGAAAAGGTCTGTACCCTCGCGACGGCTCAGCTTGAGCTTAGGACCCAAATATCTTGCCATTTTCTTTCTCCAACAATCCTAAAAAACGAAAGCGTATTAAACGCGACGCTTTTTCGGTGGACGACAACCGTTATGAGGAATCGGAGTCACATCAGTAATATTAGTGATGCGGAAACCAGCCGCGTTTAATGCGCGGATAGTTGACTCACGACCAGGACCAGGTCCTTTAACCATAACTTCCAGATTCTTAATTCCGTACTCTTTTACTGCTTCAGCGCAGCGCTCTGCTGCAACCTGAGCTGCAAACGGAGTAGATTTACGAGAACCACGGAAACCGGAACCACCGGCAGTTGCCCAACCCAGTGCGTTACCCTGACGATCAGTAATAGTAACGATGGTGTTGTTGAAAGAAGCATGGATATGAGCCACACCGTCAGAGACTTGTTTTCTTACACGCTTACGTGCACGAATAGGTGCTTTTGCCATTATTCAATACCCCGATTATTTCTTGATCGGCTTACGCGGACCCTTACGGGTACGTGCATTGGTCTTAGTACGCTGACCGCGAACTGGTAGACCACGACGATGACGCAAACCACGATAGCAACCAAGGTCCATCAGACGTTTGATACTCAGGGTTACTTCACGACGCAGATCACCTTCTACAACGTATTTGGCAACTTCGTCACGCAGCTTGTCAATTTGCTCTTCAGACAGCTCACTGATCTTAACATTTTCAGCAATGCCCGCTGCTGCACAGATTGCTTGTGAGCGGGTTTTACCGATACCGTAGATCGAAGTTAATGCGATCACAGTATGTTTCTGATCAGGAATGTTAATGCCTGCTATACGGGCCACTATGCACTCCTACAATATTTATTCACTGCAACATCATTCTGAAAAGCCCGTTTTCAGGATACTCAAACAATGTTGCTGTCAGATAAAAAAGATTGGCTGGCTAATTTAGCCAGCTCAACCCAACTTTGCAAGAAAAATATGCGATTAATTAGCCTTGGCGCTGTTTGTGCTTAGGCTCTGCACTGCAAATCACGCGAACGATACCGTTACGTTTAACGATTTTGCAGTTGCGGCATAATTTCTTGACGGAAGCACGAACTTTCATTTTTACTCTCCGTAACTTCTCAAGCAAACCGATTAGCGGTTATATCCTTTCAGGTTTGCCTTCTTCAATGCAGACTCATATTGACTCGACATCATTAGAGTTTGCACTTGAGCCATAAAGTCCATGATGACGACAACTACAATCAGTAGGGAAGTACCACCAAAATAGAATGGCACTTTCATTGCATCACGCATGAACTCCGGGATTAAGCAGATAAAAGTAATATATAACGCACCAACTAAGGTTAGACGAGTCATTACTTTATCGATGTACTTAGCCGTTTGCTCTCCCGGACGAATTCCTGGTACGAATGCACCGGACTTCTTCAGGTTATCTGCTGTTTCTCTTGGATTGAAAACCAAAGCCGTGTAGAAGAAACAGAAGAAGATGATTGCAGATGCGTATAATAACACATAAAGTGGTTGACCTGGTTGCAAATACATAGAAATAGTTGTCAACCAATTCCAGCCTGTTCCACCCCCGAACCAAGAAGCTATGGTACCAGGGAACAAAATAATACTGGAAGCAAAAATTGCAGGGATAACCCCAGCCATATTCACTTTCAACGGTAAATGTGTACTTTGTGCTGCGAAAACTTTACGACCTTGCTGACGTTTCGCATAGTTAACAACGATACGACGTTGACCACGCTCAATGAAAACAACGAAGAAAGTCACGGCAAACACTAATACTGCAACCAACAGCAACAGGAGGAAGTGCAGGTCGCCTTGCCGAGCTTGCTCGATGGTGTGACCAATTGCAGGTGGTAGACCTGCAACGATACCAGCAAAGATTATGATTGAAATACCGTTACCAATACCTCGTTCAGTAATCTGCTCACCCAGCCACATCAAGAACATGGTTCCCGTGACCAGACTTACAACAGCCGTGAAATAGAATGCAAAACCAGGATTAATCACTAACTCTTGCATTCCAGGCATCTTCGGCAACCCAGTAGCAATACCGATTGACTGGAATATTGCCAGCACTAGTGTGCCATAGCGGGTGTACTGACTGATCTTACGACGACCAGATTCCCCTTCCTTCTTGATCTCTGCTAAACGAGGATTAACCACAGTTAGCAACTGGATAATAATAGATGCTGAAATATACGGCATTATACCCAGTGCAAAGATAGAAGCACGGCTTAAAGCACCACCAGAGAACATGTTAAACATTTCAATGATGGTGCCTCTTTGCTGCTCGAGCAATTTGGCAAGCACAGTGGCATCAATACCAGGGATTGGAATAAAAGAGCCAATACGGAAAACAATTAGAGCTCCAATGACAAACAAAAGTCTGCGTTTTAACTCGCCTAATCCGCCTTTGGCACTTTGAAAATCTAATCCTGGTTGTTTAGCCATCTGTTACTTATTCCTCAATTTTACCGCCAGCAGCTTCAATTGCAGCGCGGGCGCCTTTAGTAACACGCAAGCCACGCACAGTTACTGCACGATTGACTTCGCCAGAAAGCATTACTTTAGCGAATTCAATTTGAGGGCCAATAATGTTAGCAGCTTTCAGTGCATTCAGATCGATAACATCGCCTTCAACGCGGACAAAATCAGACAGACGAATTTCTGCGGTGATCATTGCTTTACGTGAAGTGAAACCAAATTTTGGTAGACGACGATATAAAGGCATCTGACCGCCTTCAAAACCACGACGTACGCCACCGCCAGAACGAGACTTCTGACCTTTGTGACCACGACCGCCGGTTTTACCTAGACCAGAACCGATACCACGACCTACACGTTTAGATGCGTGCTTGGCACCTTCAGCCGGAGACAGAGTATTTAAGCGCATCTGTTACTCCTCAACTTTAACCATATAGGAAACCAAGTTGACCATACCGCGAATTGCTGGTGTATCTTCACGCTCAACAGTATGCCCAATACGACGCAGACCTAAACCAGTCAGAGTTGCCTTATGTTTAGGCAAACGACCAATTGAGCTGCGAATCTGAGTGATTTTAATAGTCTTAGCCATGGTCATTACCCCAGAATTTCTTCGACGGATTTGCCACGCTTAGCTGCGACCATTTCTGGAGACTTCATGCTGTCTAAAGCATCCAGAGTTGCACGAACCACGTTGATCGGGTTAGTGGAACCGTAGGTTTTAGCCAGTACGTTACGAACTCCAGCCACTTCCAGAACAGCGCGCATCGCACCACCGGCGATGATACCTGTACCTTCGTGAGCAGGCTGCATGAACACGCGAGAACCGGTGTGTGAGCCTTTCACTGGGTGGTACAAAGTGCCGCTGTTCAGAGCGACGGTTTTCATATTGCGACGTGCTTTTTCCATCGCTTTCTGGATCGCTGCCGGAACTTCGCGTGCTTTGCCGTAACCAAAACCAACGCGACCGTTACCATCACCAACTACAGTCAGTGCTGTAAAGCTGAAAATGCGGCCACCTTTAACGGTTTTAGATACGCGGTTTACCGCGATCAGCTTTTCCTGCAGTTCGCCAGCTTGTTTTTCGATGTGAGCCATCTTACACCTCTACCTTAGAACTGAAGGCCAGCTTCACGGGCAGCATCTGCCAGTGCCTGGACTCTACCATGATATTGGAAACCAGAACGGTCAAAGGATACATCTTTGATGCCTTTTTCCAGAGCACGTTCAGCAACAATTTTACCAACTAATGCTGCGGCTTCTTTGTTTCCAGTAAATTTCAGTTGTTCACTGATAGCTTTTTCTGTTGTAGAAGCTGCCACCAGAGTTTCAGAACCATTTGGTGCGATAACCTGCGCATAAATATGGCGAGGGGTACGGTGTACCACCAGGCGAGTTGCACCAAGTTCCTTGAGCTTGCGGCGTGCGCGGGTCGCACGACGGATACGAGCTACTTTCTTATCCATAGTGTTACCTTACTTCTTCTTAGCCTCTTTGGTACGCACGACTTCATCGGCGTAACGAACACCCTTGCCTTTATATGGCTCAGGACGACGATAGGCACGCAGATCTGCCGCAACCTGACCAATCACCTGCTTATCAGCACCTTTCAGTACGATTTCAGTTTGTGATGGGCATTCCGCAGTTATGCCTGCTGGCAGTTGATGCTCGACCGGATGCGAGAAGCCTAAAGACAAGCTAACTGCGTTGCCTTTAACTGCTGCACGGTAACCAACACCCACCAGTTGAAGCTTCTTAGTGAAACCTTCGTTAACACCGATAACCATTGCATTCAGCAGAGAACGAGTTGTACCTGCTTGCGCCCAAGCGTCAGCAAAACCTTCGCGTGGAACGAAAGTCAGTTGGTTATCCGCATGTTTAACTTCAACTGCGTTGTGGATTGTACGACTTAGCTCGCCGTTTTTACCCTTAATCGAAATAACCTGACCGTTGAGTTTAACCTCTACGCCGGCAGGAATGACGACGGGTGCCTTTGCAACACGAGACATTCTTTCCTCCCGAATTAAGCTACGTAGCAGAGAATCTCGCCACCCAGACCAGCCTGGCGAGCTGCACGATCAGTCATTACACCTTTAGAGGTAGAAACAACAGCGATACCCAAACCAGCCATAACTTGTGGCAGCTCATCTTTTTTCTTATAGATGCGCAGACTTGGGCGGCTTACACGCTGAATACTTTCTACAACAGCCTTACCTTGGAAATATTTCAAAGTGATTTCCAGTTCAGGCTTGGTGTCGCCTTCGATTTTAAAATCTTCAATGTAACCTTCTTCCTTCAGCACTTTGGCAATTGCCACTTTCAGCTTGGAGGAAGGCATGGTGACCGCAACTTTATTCGCGGTCTGACCGTTACGGATACGGGTCAGCATATCCGCGATCGGATCTTGCATGCTCATCTGTCTTTACTCCCGTGATTCAATTGGTGACAATTACCAGCTAGCCTTTTTAAGGCCCGGTATTTCACCGCGCATAGCGGCTTCACGGACTTTAATACGGCTCAACCCAAACTTCCGCAAAAACGCATGCGGACGCCCAGTTTGACGGCAGCGATTACGCTGACGGCAAGGGCTGGAATCACGTGGCAGTGTTTGCAGCTTGAGAACGGCATTCCAACGGTCTTCATCAGATGCGTTGACATCAGAGATGATCGCTTTCAGTTCAACGCGTTTTGCGAAGAATTTCTCAGCTAATTTCGCACGTTTTACATCACGTGCTTTCATTGATTGCTTAGCCATGAGTACCCTGCCTTACTTGCGGAACGGGAAGTTAAACGCAGCCAACAGTGCGCGGCCTTCATCATCAGATTTCGCAGTAGTGGTGATAGTAATATCCAAACCACGTACACGATCCACTTTATCGTAATCGATTTCAGGGAAGATGATTTGCTCACGAACACCCATGCTGTAGTTACCACGACCATCAAATGATTTAGCGGACAAGCCACGGAAATCACGGATACGTGGTACAGCAATAGAAATCAGGCGCTCAAAGAACTCCCACATGCGTTTTCCACGCAGGGTTACTTTACAGCCGATTGGATAGCCCTGACGGATTTTGAAGCCTGCAACTGATTTGCGTGCTTTGGTGATCAATGGTTTCTGACCAGTGATTGCTGCCAAGTCAGCTGCTGCG
Organism: Xenorhabdus anantnagensis; assembly: GCF_028598555.1. Classification (GTDB taxonomy): domain Bacteria; phylum Pseudomonadota; class Gammaproteobacteria; order Enterobacterales; family Enterobacteriaceae; genus Xenorhabdus; species Xenorhabdus anantnagensis. Next base: position 8,062 of record NZ_JAQRFN010000037.1, on the reverse strand, counting down.
TTATCCAGCAGTTTTTTGTCAGCGATCGCTTCACCAACACCCATGTTCAGGGTGATCTTCTCGACCCGAGGGACTTGCATGACAGAATGGTAACCAAACTGAGTCATCAGTTTCTGGACTACCTCGTCTTTGTAGTAATCATGCAGTTTCGCCATCGTATACTCCAAATTACTTGATAGTTTCGTTATTAGATTTGAAGAAACGAACTTTTTTGCCGTCTTCGAACCTAAAACCTACACGGTCAGCCTTACCGGTTGCTGCATTAAAGATAGCAACGTTAGAAACATTAATAGCCGCTTCTTTTTCAACGATGCCACCTGGTTGGTTCAGAGCCGGAACTGGCTTCTGATGTTTTTTAACCAGGTTGATACCTTCAACAATTACTTTACCAGAAGAAAGAACCTGTTTTACTTTACCGCGCTTACCTTTGTCTTTACCGGTCAGCACGATAATTTCGTCATCACGACGGATTTTCGCTGCCATTTCCTGCTCCTTAGAGTACTTCAGGTGCCAGAGAGATAATTTTCATGAACTTTTCATTACGAAGTTCACGAGTTACCGGCCCAAAAATACGCGTACCGATAACTTGCTCACTATTGTTGTTCAACAATACACAAGCGTTGCTATCGAAGCGAATGACAGAACCGTCCGGGCGACGAACACCCTTCTTGGTGCGCACCACTACCGCTTTCAGGACATCACCTTTTTTCACTTTACCACGAGGAATTGCTTCCTTGATGGTGATTTTAATGATGTCGCCGACGTGTGCGTAGCGACGGTGCGAGCCACCCAGAACCTTGATACACATTACGCGACGTGCACCGGAGTTGTCGGCCACGTTCAGCATAGTCTGTTCTTGGATCATTTTAGTGCTCCGCTAAATGTCAACTACTACTGAGCCACTTTATTTTTAAAGAAGCCGTTTCAATATCCCATACTACGAGGGCGCGGCATTATAACACCACATCTTCGCGATGGACAGAAAAATAAACGGCCCGTTATTTTTTGAGCCGTTTATTTCGTACGAGATAACGTTCTATTATAGAACCGCTTTCTCTATAACGCGAACTAAAGTCCAAGATTTAGTCTTAGACAGTGGACGGGTTTCGCGGATTTCCACGACATCACCAATTCCACATTCATTGTTCTCGTCATGTACGTGCAGTTTAGTCGTACGTTTGATGAACTTACCATATAGAGGGTGTTTCACCTTACGTTCAATAGCAACAACAATGGATTTTTCCATTTTATCGCTAACAACACGACCTTGCAGAGTACGGATTTTATCGGTCATTACGCACCCGCCTTCTCAGTCAGTAAAGTCTTAACGCGTGCAATATTACGACGCACTTGTTTCAACAGATGAGACTGTTGCAGCTGGCCACTTGCCGCCTGCATACGTAAATTAAATTGTTCACGCAACAGGTTTAGCAGCTCAGTGTTCAGCTCTTCAACGCTTTTTTCGCGCAGCTCTTGTGCTTTCATTACATCACCGTCTTAGTTACAAAGGTGGTTTTGATAGGCAGTTTCGCTGCTGCCAGCTTGAATGCTTCACGAGCCAGCTCTTCAGGCACACCGTCCATTTCATACAGGACTTTACCGGGCTGGATCAAGGCAACCCAGTATTCTACGTTACCTTTACCTTTACCCATACGCACTTCGAGTGGCTTTTCGGTGATAGGTTTGTCTGGGAACACACGGATCCAGATTTTACCTTGACGTTTAATTGCACGGGTCATAGCACGACGTGCCGCTTCGATCTGACGAGCAGTCAGACGACCACGGCCTACAGCTTTGAGACCGAAAGTGCCGAAGCTAACATCCGCACCGGCAGCCAGACCACGGTTGCGGCCTTTGTGCACTTTACGGAATTTCGTACGCTTTGGTTGTAACATCAGCGACTCTCCTTACTTGCGGCCTTTACGCTGCTGCTTTTTAGGTTGCGCAGCCGGTTTTTCCGCCTGTTCAACTGCAGCCATACCACCCAAGATCTCACCTTTGAAGATCCATACCTTAACGCCGATTACACCATAAGTGGTGTGCGCTTCAGAAGTATTGTAGTCGATGTCCGCACGCAGAGTATGCAGAGGTACACGACCTTCACGATACCATTCAGTACGTGCGATTTCAGCACCGCCCAGACGGCCGCTGACTTCCACTTTGATACCTTTAGCGCCCAGACGCATAGCGTTCTGTACAGCACGCTTCATAGCACGGCGGAACATAACACGACGTTCCAGCTGCGAGCTGATGCTGTCAGCAACCAGTTTTGCGTCCAGTTCAGGTTTACGCACTTCGGCAATATTAATCTGCGCAGGAACGCCAGCGATATCCGCTACAGCCTTACGCAGTTTTTCAACGTCTTCACCTTTTTTACCGATTACAATGCCTGGACGAGCAGTGTGAATAGTCACACGGATGCTTTTCGCAGGACGTTCGATAACGATACGTGAAACAGATGCTTTAACCAGTTCTTTGTTCAAGTACTGGCGAACTTTAAAGTCGCTGTCTAGGTTGTCAGCGAATTCTTTGGTATTCGCATACCAGGTAGAGTTCCAAGGTTTGACAATCCCCAGACGAATACCATTAGGATGTACTTTCTGACCCATTGCTAGTCTCCAGAGTCTCAGCGATCGGACACAACCACAGTAATGTGGCTGGTGCGCTTCAGGATACGATCTGCGCGGCCTTTGGCACGAGGCATAATACGCTTCATAGTCGGGCCTTCGTCTACGAAAATTTTCGTGACTTTCAGATCATCGATGTCAGCGCCATCGTTGTGTTCTGCGTTAGCAATAGCAGACTCAAGTACTTTCTTCACTAAACCAGCAGCTTTCTTGTTGGTATAGGTCAGAGTTTCCAGAGCTTGCGACACTTTCTTACCGCGGATCAGGTCAGCCACAAGGCGAACCTTCTGAGCAGAAGAACGAGCGTGGCGATGTTTAGCGATAGTTTCCATCTCTTCCTCCTACCTTAGCGCTTTTTAGCCTTTTTATCGGCCGCATGGCCGCGATAAGTACGGGTCGGCGCGAATTCACCCAGTTTGTGACCAACCATTTCGTCGGAAACAAAAACTGGAACATGCTGACGACCATTATGGACAGCGATGGTCAAACCGATCATGTTAGGAAAGATCGTTGAACGACGGGACCAAGTCTTAATAGGCTTTTTGTCTCCGCTTTCCACCGCTTTCTCTACCTTCTTCAGCAAGTGCAGGTCAATAAATGGACCTTTCTTGAGAGAACGTGGCATGGCTTATCCTCTAATTATTTTTTAGAACGGCGACGTACGATATATTGATCAGTACGTTTGTTGCTACGGGTCTTCTTACCTTTGGTCTGGATGCCCCATGGAGTTACAGGGTGTTTACCAAAGTTACGACCTTCACCACCACCATGTGGATGGTCTACTGGGTTCATCGCCGTACCGCGAACGGTAGGACGGATACCACGCCAGCGGCTTGCACCAGCTTTACCCAGAACGCGTAGCATATGTTCTGCGTTACCAACTTCACCTAAAGTAGCACGGCAATCAGACAGCACTTTACGCATTTCACCAGAACGCAGACGCAGGGTTACATAAGAACCATCACGTGCAACGATCTGCGCATAAGCACCTGCTGAACGAGCCAGCTGGCCACCTTTACCTGGTTTCATTTCTATGTTGTGAACAGTAGAACCAACCGGGATGTTACGCATTGGCAAAGCGTTACCAGCCTTGATCGCTGAATCAGCACCAGACTGGATTTGATCACCTGCTTTCAAGCCTTTAGGGGCAAGGATATAACGACGCTCACCGTCTTTGTACAGAACCAGTGCGATGTTTGCTGAACGGTTTGGATCATATTCCAGACGCTCAACAACAGCAGGGATACCGTCTTTGTTACGTTTGAAGTCAATCAGACGATAATGCTGTTTATGGCCACCACCGATGTGACGAGTGGTAATACGACCATTGTTGTTACGACCACCAGTTTTGTTGTTTTTTTCCAACAACGGAGCATAAGGTTTACCCTTATGCAGCTCAGGGTTAACCACTTTAACAACGTGGCGACGGCCCGGAGACGTAGGTTTACATTTAACAACTGCCATTGTTCTTTACTCCTCCGACTTACTCAGCGCCGCCAACGAAGTCCAGATTCTGGCCTTCTTTCAAGGTGACGTAAGCTTTTTTCCAGTCGCTACGACGACCAATACGCTGACCGTGGCGTTTAACTTTACCTTTAACCAGCAAAGTGTTTACACCTTCAACTTCAACTTCAAACAGTTTCTGTACGGCAGCTTTGATCTCTGCTTTAGTTGCATCTTTCGCAACTTTGAGAACGATGGTATTACTTTTTTCCATCGCTGTAGAAGCTTTTTCAGATACGTGCGGCGCGCGCAGTACTTTTAGCAGACGTTCTTCACGGATCATGCCAGCATCTCCTCAACTTGCTTCACAGCTTCAGCAGTCATAACCACTTTGTCGAAGGCGATCAGGCTTACAGGATCGATACCAGCTGTATCACGAACGTCAACCTTGTACAGGTTACGAGCTGCTAAGAACAGGTTCTCATCAACTTCGCTAGTGACGATCAGCACGTCTTCCAGAGCCATTTCTTTCAGTTTCTGCACCAGCAACTTAGTCTTAGGTGCTTCAACGGTGAACTTCTCGACAACGATCAGACGATCTTGACGTACCAGTTCAGACAGGATGCTTTTCAGAGCACCACGGTACATCTTTTTATTAACTTTTTGACTGTGGTCCTGTGGTTTCGCTGCGAAAGTTACACCACCAGAGCGCCAAATTGGACTCTTAATAGAACCAGAACGTGCACGACCAGTGCCTTTCTGACGCCATGGTTTTTTACCTGAACCAGAAACTTCAGCACGAGTTTTCTGAGCACGAGTACCTTGACGAGCACCAGCTGCATACGCAACAACTACTTGATGCACAAGCGCTTCATTGAAATCACGCCCGAAGGTAGTTTCGGAAACAGTCAGCGCGCTTTGCGCGTCTTTCATTACCAATTCCATTCCTATCTCCTCGACGTTACGCCTTAACAGCCGGTTTTACGATCAGGTTACTGTTCGTTGCACCTGGAACAGCACCTTTGACCAGCAGCAGGTTACGCTCAGCGTCAACACGTACTACATCTAGGCTCTGAACAGTTACACGTTCATTACCCAGTTGGCCTGCCATTTTCTTGCCTTTGAATACCTTGCCCGGAGTCTGGTTCTGACCGATAGAACCCGGAACGCGGTGAGACAAGGAGTTACCATGGGTAGCATCCTGAGTACGGAAGTTCCAGCGTTTAACAGTACCCGCGAAACCTTTACCTTTAGATGTACCAGTAACGTCGACTTTTTTAACGTCAGCGAAAATTTCAACGCTAATGCTTTGACCTATAATGAACTCTGCCTCATCTTCTGACAGACGGAATTCACGCAGGATGCGGCCAGCTTCAACGCCAGCTTTAGCGAAATGACCTGCTTCAGATTTATTAACGCGGTTAGCTTTTTTGCTACCAGTCGTTACCTGAATTGCACGATAACCGTCAGTCTCGTTGTTTTTAACTTGAGTTACACGGTTATTTTCGATTTCGATAACAGTTACAGGGATGGAAACGCCATCTTCAGTGAAGATGCGAGTCATGCCCACTTTTTTACCGACTAAACCAATCATTGTTTCAACCTCTCAATCGTTCAATGACCTGATTAACCCAGGCTGATCTGCACGTCTACACCGGCAGCCAGATCCAGACGCATCAGAGCATCAACGGTTTTCTCGGTTGGCTCAACGATGTCAACCAGACGTTTGTGAGTGCGAATCTCGTACTGATCACGCGCGTCTTTGTTAACGTGCGGAGAAATCAGAACGGTAAAACGCTCTTTACGAGTCGGCAGCGGGATCGGACCACGAACTTGCGCACCAGTGCGCTTCGCAGTCTCTACGATTTCCGCAGTTGATTGATCGATTAAACGATGATCAAATGCTTTTAAGCGGATACGGATTCTTTGGTTCTGCATGAGACCAGAGCTCCAACTATTTTATAAACGTAAATAATTACTCCTCGCACCCATTTCGATTGATAGGGGAGTGTAATCGTTCAATGTGTAACCCCCATATCGGGAGTATTTTAAATGGCGGTTATTCACCGCTCATTGCTGATAATAAACCAGCCCTACTTTGTGTAGGTAAGCTCGCGCATTATACGTGGATTTACCTACAAAGCAAGATTAAGAGTGAAATCTATTCAAAAAAGTACGTACAAGAAGGGAAAGCGAGAAGGAAAATAGTAGAAAAGCGCCCTATATATAAAACTATAGGGCGGATAAATTATAACTATTCTTCTTCACTAAGTTGAGATTGAATGTAATTTTGTATGCCAATTCTAGTTATCAGTTCAAGTTGGGTTTCCAACCAATCTATGTGATTTTCTTCATCAGCAAGTACCTCTATCATCAAATCTCGGCTGACGTAATCATGAACAGAATCGGCATATGAGATCGCTTCTCTCAGATCCTTGGCACCACGTAACTCCAATTCCAGATCAGATTGCAGCATTTCTTCTACATCTTCTCCGATATTAAGTTTGCCTAAATCTTGTAGATTTGGTACTCCCTCCAGAAAAAGAATACGTTCGATAAACTTGTCTGCATGCTTCATCTCATCAATGGACTCACGATACTCAGCTTCGTTTAAACGCATCAGTCCCCAATTTTTAAACATTCGGGCATGCAAAAAATATTGATTGATGGCGACAAGTTCATTACCAAGAAGTTTATTCAAATGTACAATTATTTTTTTATCACCTTTCATAGCAAGTTCCTCCGCTTCCAGTCACTAACTGTAGTACTAATTTAGCAGAGTAATTGCAAGAAAATTGTGTTTATTTTAAGCGACATTATTTATTGGAGGTAGTAGAGCTATCTCCTCATTCAGTATTTCACGTGCCTGACGTATGCATTTTCCGCAGTCACTTCCTACAGGAACAAAGTTCCTCAACTCTCTGATAGAACGAATATGTTGTTGATGAACAACGTTACGTATGGTTTTATCACTTACTGCATTACAGAGACAGACATACATGAAATCACTCTTCTAACTATTTACACTCTTGATGACTATTCAGGTCAGATAAAATATCCATACCTAAAATTGTTCACGCTTACAAAACAAGCGATACCACAGAATAGTAAATGTAAATAAATCTCATTTCAATTATTGTTTTTGTTTTCTTGAGTAACAAAAAAGCCACCAATTACGGTGGCCCAAAATAGAAAAGAGGAGCCAAGGCTCCTCTTTTATCATAATCTTTTAATAATCAAAGATTAAGCAATAACTTTAGCAACAACACCAGCGCCTACAGTACGGCCGCCTTCACGGATGGCGAAACGCAGACCGTCATCCATTGCGATTGGGGCAATCAGGTTAACGATCATGTTAATGTTGTCACCTGGCATGACCATCTCAACGCCTTCTGGCAGTTCGATAGTACCGGTTACGTCAGTAGTACGGAAGTAGAACTGTGGACGGTAACCTTTGAAGAATGGAGTATGACGGCCACCTTCATCTTTGCTCAGGATATACACTTCTGATTCGAACTGAGTGTGTGGGTGGATAGAACCTGGTTTCGCCAGAACCTGACCACGTTCAACGTCATCACGCTTAGTACCACGCAGCAGAACACCGACGTTCTCACCAGCACGGCCTTCGTCCAGCAGTTTGCGGAACATTTCAACGCCAGTACAAGTGGTTTTCGTGGTTTCTTTGATGCCCACGATTTCGACTTCGTCACCAACTTTAACGATACCACGCTCTACACGACCGGTTACAACAGTACCACGACCGGAGATGGAGAATACGTCTTCGATTGGCAGCAGGAATGGCTTGTCAATGTCACGCTCTGGTTCTGGGATGTAAGAATCCAGTGCTTCAGCCAGTTCAATGATTTTCGCTTCCCACTCTGCTTCGCCTTCCAGCGCTTTCAGAGCAGAACCACGGATGATTGGAGTGTCGTCGCCTGGGAAATCGTACTGAGACAGCAGCTCACGTACTTCCATTTCGACCAGTTCCAGCA
>NZ_JAQRFN010000036.1 GCF_028598555.1 Xenorhabdus anantnagensis | reverse complement strand
CGGATGTGACAATAGTTTTTTTTGATTTTTTTTCTGTTCGTGTTTTTTTTCAACAAAATCGACCATTACGCGCTTTTTTTATTCTAAAATTGACGTTTTAGACAACAATCATTAAATCCATATGGCATACAACGATTGTTAGTGCCATTGTCTATAACAGACTGTAACAACAGTCAATCGACCCTAGATGACGCGATTGATTTATTAATAGCCTAAAAATAGTTTGGGTTTAATGTATTAAAGTATTATGTATTCACTAATTATCATAAAAAATAAACGGGATATCTAATGGTTAAATCTGCACGCAATATGTCGGGGTTACCTTGGATTGCGGCCATGGCTTTTTTTATGCAGTCTTTAGACGCTACAATTCTTAACACTGCACTACCGGCAATTGCTAAAAGTCTTAATCATTCTCCACTGGCAATGCAGCCTGCTATTGTCAGTTATACCTTAACTGTAGCGATGCTAATTCCTGTAAGCGGTTGGCTCGCTGATAGATTCGGCACTCGTACTGTATTCATTTATGCTGTTTCTTTCTTTTCTTTAGGCTCGCTTGCTTGTGCACTATCGCACAATCTCCCTTCCTTAGTTATATCCAGAATTATTCAAGGCATAGGTGGAGCTATGATGATGCCTGTCGCTCGTCTGGCTTTGTTAAGAACATATCCGCGTAGCGAACTATTACCTATTCTGAACTTTGTCACCATGCCAGGATTACTGGGTCCGATTTTGGGTCCAATGTTTGGCGGGTTGTTAGTGACCTATGCAACATGGCATTGGATATTCATCATCAATATTCCCATTGGTTTATTGGGTATCATTTACGCCAAAAAGAATATGCCCAATTTAACCATGCCCAAGTGCCCTTTCGATTTTCTGGGATTCATGTTGTTTAGCATAGGATTGGTCGTGATTTCAGTCAGCTTTGATTTATTTGGGCATAACTCATTTTCTGGCTATATTCCTCTCGCTTTATTTTTTAGCGGTATCATCATGCTAGCAGGATATGTTTTCCATGCGAAAAGACATCCAAATCCTCTCATTAATCTCCAGTTGTTCCAAACACGTACATTTTCAATTGGCATCGCCAGCAATATTGCTACTCGACTAAGTACTGGATCGCTTTCATTTATTATTCCTTTGATGTTGCAGGTGGGATTTGGGTTTTCAGCGGTGATAGCAGGAATAATGATGGCACCGAACGCAATTGGTTCAATTTTAGCCAAGTCTTTTGTCACCAAGGTACTGACCCGCTTTGGATATAGAAATACGCTCATTTGGGTCACGATTATTATCGGTATAATGATTTCGCAATTTGCTCTACAGACACCGGAACTCCCTATCGCATTTTTAATAATTCCTCTTTTTATATTGGGAATGGTGATGTCCACACAGTTTACAGCGATGAATACAATCACCCTAGGTGATCTGAACGATAACAATGCCAGTGCCGGGAATAGCCTGCTAGCAGTTACTCAACAGTTATCTATCAGCTTTGGGGTAACCGTCAGTGCGGCAGCCCTGCGGTTTTATGAGTCAATGGGATATGGCTCAGCCGTGAGCCATTTTCACTATACTTTGATTACGATGGGAGTGATTACCTTGATTTCTTCTACTGTTTTCCTATTACTGAATAAAGAAGACGGCAATAACTTAATTAAGAAGAAATAAATCGATTAACGGCTGGCGACAGAACTTCTCTCGATCAATTCAGGCGTCAAAATCAGTTGTTTTGGCTCACTCTCTGGATTATCCATTCTATAAATCAAGCTATCAATCGCCAACTTACCCAATTCATCTTTTGGTTGATGGATGGTTGTCAACGGAGGGATCAAGTAAGGTGCAATTGCAATATCGTCATATCCGATAATGGAGATATCATCCGGTACAGAAAGCCCCTGTTGATACAAGGCTTGGTAGGCTCCAATCGCCATAGCATCGTTACCCGCAAATAAGGCTTCCGGTGGTTCAGATAATTGGAGTAGTTGATTCATTGATGACAATCCGCCAGCAAACTCAAAATCACTGTAGATTTCATATCCAACGGGAATCTCCAGCCCAGCTTCCTGCATCGCTTTTTGATATCCAGCCAAACGCTGGCAGGCAGGTGTCTTATCTCGTGGGCCAGTGATACAGGCAATTTTGCGAAAGCCTCGACTGATCAGATAATTGGTGGCCATTTCTCCCCCTTGCAGGGAATTATCCTTAATAATGTCATTGAAGATATCAAAAGGAGACCAATCCATGATTACCATCGGAATCAATGGATAACGGCGCAGGACATTACTGGGTGGGCGCTGAGTTTCAGAACACATGATTAACAGGCCATCAACACGCTTTTGTAGCAAGGTTTCCATACTGCGAACCATACGGGTAACGTTACCTTCGGTATTACACAGAATTAAACTGTATCCCCGTTCATAACAGTTCCTTTCGACACTTCTGACAACTTCGGAATAAAAAGAGTTATCACTGGCCGTAACCAGCATACCAATGGTTTTGGTTTGCTTGATTTTCAAGCTTCTCGCCACAGCAGACGGAGCATAATTCAACTCCTCAATCGCTGCATTGACTCTCTTTTTCACGCTCTCACTGACATAACGATTGTCATTAATCACATGAGAAACAGTTGATGTTGAGACGCCCGCCAGACGGGCAACGTCCTTCATGGTAGCCACAGTTAATCCTGTTCAGATAGAAATGCATCAATTTCATTTCGCCACGGAATCGCAGGCTGCGCTCCCTGACGTGTCACTGCAATCGCAGCCGCTGCATGAGCAAAACGGATCGCTGACAACATTTCTTTTCCTTCCAGCAATCCCGTTATCAAGGTGCCATTAAATGTATCCCCTGCAGCAATTGTATCGACCGCTTTTACTTTAAATCCGGGAACAATTTTACCTTTATTACCTTTCTCACTCAGCCATACGCCTCGGCTACCCAATGTGATAATAACCGTTTCTATGCCTTTATCATGTAAGGCCTGAGCTGCTTTTTCCGCGCCAACATCATCTTTGACAGCAATGCCAGTCAGGCACTCTGCTTCCGTTTCATTCGGTGTAATAATATCCACCAGCGAAAGCAGCTGATCTGAAATTTTCTGCGCTGGAGCTGGATTCAAGATCACTTTAGTCTGGTGTTTCTTGGCCGTTTCAGCAGCAAGTTGTACCGTTTCTAGGGGTGTTTCAAGTTGCAATAGCAGTGCATCAGCATCTTTGACCGCGTGGTCATGGCGAAGGAAATAACCCGGGGTTAAACTCCCATTCGCCCCGGCATTAATGCCAATGACATTTTCACCCTGCTGATTAACAAAAATCAGAGCAACTCCCGTTGTTTCCCCTTCAATAATTTCAATTGAGGAAGTATTAATATTATCTTTCGCCAACTGTTGGTAAATCCGTGCACCAATATCATCTCGGCCAACGCAAGCAATAAATGTAATGTCAGCACCACAACGACCAGCAGCAACAGCCTGATTTGCTCCCTTTCCCCCAAATGCAACCCTATACTGTTCTCCTTTCACTGTTTCACCTGGTTGAGGAAAAGAATCGAGATTCAATATGTGATCTACATTGATGCTACCTATCACCACCAGTTTTGCCATGTTCATTACATTTATTCCTGTTCAGCTGTTATTACTTGCTCAACAACGATGCAGCCACCCATCTCGATAGCTACATCGCAATGCTAATTATTTTTTGATAACTAATTCCAACTCAACCGGAATGGTAGCGTCAACTTTTTCACCTTTTAAAACTTTGTCTGCGGTCTGAACGCCGATGATACCAATTTGATCTGGACGCTGTGCGATCGTTGCTCCCAATTTACCGCTCTGTACAGCCTTAAGAGCATCATCAGTGCCATCGAATCCGACAACCAGCACATCTTCTTTACCAGCTGTCTGCAACGCTCGCAATGCACCAAGAGCCATTTCATCATTTTGAGCGAAAACGGCTTGCACTGACGGATGAGCTGTTAGTAGGTTTTGCATGACATTCATTCCCTTTGTGCGATCATAATCAGCGGGCTGACTAGCCAACATATTGAATTTGTGCTTTTGGGCTGCCTGACCAAAACCTTCACCACGTTCACGCGCAGCTGACGTTCCTGGAATACCTTCCAATTGAATGACCTTGACATCATTACCTAATTTTCCAGCAATAAAATCAGCTGCCATTTTGGCGCCTGAACGGCTGTCTGAGGCAATGTAGCTGATAACATTGCCCTTATACGTTGAACGGTCAAGAGTGATAACCGGAATATTCGCCTTATTTGCCATGATCACTGCATTACCAACGGCATCCGAGTCGGTTGGGTTAATTAACATCAATTTTATGCCACGAACCGTCAAATCCTGTACATTGGCCAACTCTTTTGCCGGGTTATCCTGAGAATCAAGCACAATCAGGTTATATCCCAGTTTATCAGCTTCTTTTTGTGCGCCATCTTTCATTGTGACAAAGAAGGGGTTATTCAAGGTTGAAATAACCAATGCAATGCTATCTTTCGCCAGTGCATTAGCACTCATGGTAGCGCTTAATGCTATGGCGGAGAGAATGGTTGCCAGCTTCTTCATTTTCATGTTGTTTTTTCCTGTAGGGTGAGGTTATGTACTACTTTTGTTATCAACCAATACAGCCAGTAAAATCACAACTGCCTTGACGATCATCTGGTAGTTGGAAGAAATTCCTAACAAGTTCAATCCATTATTCAAAAAGCCTAAGATCAGCGCACCAATCAACGTACCAACAATGCGTCCTTTGCCTCCTGCCAAACTGGTGCCACCCAGTACGACTGCTGCAATAGCATCCAGTTCATAACCACTTCCAGCCATGGGTTGAGCAGAAGATAATCGGGCAACTTCGATAATGCTGGCCAGTGCAGCCAACAGACCACATAGGGAATAAACGATTATTTTTATTTTATCAACATTAATACCTGATAAACGTGTTGCAGATTCATTTCCGCCTAATGCGTAAATGTAACGCCCAAGACGAGTGTGATGAAGAATGAACCAAACAACGACAAACACCAGCAACATGATCCACACAGGTGTAGGTACTCCTAATGGACGCCCAATGCCGAACCAACCAAACAGAGCCGCATTGTCACTGAACCCCATATTAATCGGACTCCCATCGGTATAAACCCGGGTCACTCCGCGCAGTAATAACATCATCACTAATGTCGCAATAAATGCCTGAACCTTGCCTTTCGCAACAATCACACCTGTACAAGCCCCAATTGCAGCTCCCAATGCCAAAGCCCCAGCAACAGCGAGTAAGGCATTGATGTCTGCTCCTACCATTGATGCAGCCACAGCTCCTGTCAGAGCCAGCAGGGAACCAACAGATAGATCAATTCCCGATGTCAGGATAACCAATGTCATTCCAACCGCCATGATAGCGTTGACAGAAGTTTGCTGGAGGATGTTGAACAAGTTATTCAATGTGAAAAAATTGGGGCTAAGGAAAGAAACCACAGCAATCAACAATAAGAGCGCAATGAGAGATTTTTGCTCCATCAACCATGTTTTCGTAAACCAACGTCGGGAAGCTGGCGCTGTACTAGAGTTCATATCCATTATCCTTGACCATTCTCTTTTAATTGCCCGTACTTTGCTTGTCGATAGATTGTGTACCAATAGGTTGTTTGCTTATATATTGTTTACCAACAGCAGCAGCCATCAATGCTTCCTGAGAAACACCTTTCGCATCGAATTCCCCGCTGATATTACCTTCATGCATGACCAAGATACGGTCACTTACTCCCACTACTTCAGGCATCTCAGAAGAAACCAAAATAATGCTCAAGCCTTCTTTTTTAAACTGGTTGATAAGCTGATAGATTTCTTTTTTCGCCCCAACATCTACGCCTCTGGTTGGTTCATCAAGGATCAATATTTTTGGCCGAGTCATTAATCCACGGGCAATCGCAACTTTCTGCTGATTACCGCCAGAAAGCAGACCGACAGCTTGTTCCATTGAGGGTGTTTTTATATTAAATAGCTTGATAAAGTCGGCAACGGATTTTTGTTCTGAGGAGTGATGCAAAAGACAAGAATTTCGGCTGAAATAGCGTAATGCAGTGAGGGACATATTCTCTTTGACCGACATTTGCAAAACTAATCCATCACGCTTACGGTCTTCAGAAATATAGACAATGCCATTGGTGAGTCCCTCCTGTGGATTGCGGATCGTCAGGGGTTTGCCATCAAGCGAGATCTTACCTCCAGTTTTTGGCAAAGCTCCGTAAATCACCTTCATCAGTTCAGTACGACCAGCGCCCATCAATCCAGAGATCCCCAGAATTTCTCCACCAAACAGGGAAAAACTGACATTATTGATCCCCGATCCAGAGAGGATTTCAACTTCCAGTCGTTTTTCACCTCTCGGTAGATCCAAACGTGGGTATTGATCCTCTAGCTTTCGCCCCACCATCATTTCGATCAATCGCTCTTCGTTCAGAGCCTTAATGGGCTGTTCACCAATAAATTGCCCATCGCGCAATACTGTCACATCATCACAAATTTCAAATAGCTCTTTCAAGCGATGAGAAATATAGACAATGCCACATCCTTGTGCTTTCAGTTCCCGTATAACATGAAATAAGGATTCAGTTTCGGTATCAGTTAGAGCGTCGGTGGGTTCATCCATAATGATGACTTTAGATTGGAAACTCAGCACCTTAGCAATTTCTACCATTTGCTGCTCACCAATGGATAATTCAGAAACAAGCCGATGGCTGCTGTAATGGATATTTAGACGCTTCAGCAAATTATCAGCTTCTTTGTACATTTTTTTCCAGTTGATGATACCCAGTTTATTAACGAACTCACGTCCCAAAAAAATGTTTTCAGCAATCGTTAATTGAGGGATGAGGTTTAACTCTTGATGAATAATGCCAATACCCGATTCCTGAGACGATTTGGAACCAGAGAAAGCCACATCTTGTCCAAGATAGCGGATCGTGCCAACATCTTTTTTATAAATACCAGTCAAGACTTTCATCATCGTGGATTTGCCGGCACCGTTTTCTCCGACTAATGCCATCACTTTCCCGGGATAAACACGTAACGCTGCCCCTGACAACGCTTTTACCCCAGGGAAAGTCTTATCAATCCCCTTTAACTCCAGTAATGGCTCCATAATATCCTCAGAAAGTTACGCCAGAGCAAAGAAGGATATTGGCATAAGGAGAACACTCTCCTGTACGAATAACCGCTTTGCTCTTCTCTGTTTTCGCTTTCAGAATGCTATGACTGACATACTTTCTTGCAATTGCATTTCCCTGTTGTATTTCGAGATCAGCAATACGCTTGATGATTTGCTCATGTAACAAATCGGGGATTCCCTGGGTTAGCGCTAAATCAATTCGCTGGGTAGACGACGGGATAGATAACCCCGCATCACTGATTGTAATCTGATCCGTGTGCCCCAAACGAGAAATAACGGCTGAAATATCAGAATGTAATAAAACGCCTTTTTTCATTTTTATAAACTCCTTAGCGAAACGTTTCGCTATCCAGCCATCATATAAATCTAAACATCAAAGACAATATAATTGATACGAAACTGTGATCATCATAGAAACGTTTAAGGAGAAGGTAAGTGAAGAAAAAAACTAACTTATTGAATAGGTTAGCTGAATCGATTTTTTTAATTCTCTCATTGAAGCTCAATAAGTTAGAACAAGAAAAAGAACAACTAATGATCGATTATGGGATATGAGTAAATTAGTGGAATTAAGCAAAATGACGATATACGGAAGACCCGGTACTATGCGGATATTTGATCATATCTGGCATTTTAATACCGGGATTACAAACCGATTACAGAGAAGATGGCTAAATTAAAACTTAGAGTACGCCCTCAACGGATTCAATGATTTCTGGTGACCAAACACCGCACTGAACCTGACCGATATGTGCCATTTGCAGCAGCAACATCACCAAACGGGATTGTCCTATGCCACCACCAATAGATTGCGGCATGTCACCTTTAATCAGTGCTTGATGCCAATCATATTGCAGACGATCTTCATCATCGGTCAGTGCAAGCTGACGTTGCAAAGTTTCTGCATCAACACGGATACCCATTGAAGAAATTTCAAAAGCATCCTGCAAAACTGGGTTCCAGACAATGATGTCACCGTTCAGGCCGAAGAAACCATCACTGTTTTGTGTCGTCCAATCGTCATAATCCGGCGCGCGTACATCATGTGCCTGATCATCAGACAATTTACCACCAATGCCCATCAGGAAAATCGCACCAAACTCTTTGGCAGCCTCACGCTCACGACCTTTAGCATCCAGATCAGGGTAACGTTTCAGAAGCTCTTCACTATGAATAAAGTGAATTTGATCTGGCAGGAACGGTGCCAGACCAAATTCCTTACTTACTGCTTGTTGTGTTTCTTTTATTGCTTCGTAGATTTTACCTACTGTCTGTTTTAAATAGTCGAGTGAACGCTGACCTTCACCCATCGTTTTCTCCCAATCCCACTGATCAACAAACACAGAATGGATAGGGGTTAAGCGATCCTCATCAGGACGCAGAGCCTTCATGTGGGTATACAATCCTTGTTCAGCCTGAAAACCAAAGCGACCTAATGTTTTGCGTTTCCATTTCGCCAGAGAATGAACCACTTCAAATGTGGCATCCGGCAAAGTTTTCACTTTCACCTGAACCGCTTTTTCATGGCCAGACAAGTTATCCTGAGTACCATCACCAAGACGGCTCAAGATAGGTCCTTGAACTTCGATTAAACTAAGTTGTTTCTCTAGCAGACGGGAAAAGTATGATTTCACAAAACTAATCTGCTGCTGTTTTTCAATGAAGGATGTTTTCATGGTTCTGATCTCAAAATTTTTAGTGGCCCTGTGTCCTGTTGGTATAGATTAAGCAACAAAATGAGGTACAAATTCAATATCTGATAATAAAAATATTGTATTAGATCTACAAACGATAATTTTTAGACTATAAAAATGAATATTATTCAAAAATAGGGATTAAAAATGGCAGAAATTTATCAGATCGATAATTTAGACCGTGACATACTTCACGCTTTAATGGAAAACGCTCGTACACCTTACGCAGAATTAGCCAAAAAATTCGCGGTAAGCCCAGGAACAATTCATGTCCGAGTAGAAAAAATGAAACAATCAGGGATCATCACAGGGACTCGGGTTGATATCAGTGCTAAACAACTGGGGTTCGATGTGTGCTGCTTTATTGGCATCATATTGAAAAGCGCAAAAGACTATCCGGCTGCATTGAAGAAACTCGATATGCTTGATGAAGTCGTTGAAGTTTATTACACCACAGGACACTACAGCATTTTCATTAAGGTCATGTGTCGATCTATCGAAGCTCTTCAGGACGTACTTATCAACAAGATACAGACTATCGACGAGATCCAGTCAACAGAAACATTGATCTCCCTGCAAAACCCGATAATAAGGACAATAAAACCGTAAAGCAGAAACCAGTTAACCACATTATCCACAGGTAGATACCAATAGATTCACAGCGTACAATAGCTACCCTTTAATTTAGCAAGGATCATGATGAGCACGATAACCTTAATCAGCGGCAGTACAATGGGTAGCGCTGAATACGTCGCAGAACATATAGCTGAGATCTTAGAAAATGACGGGTTTTCAACGGAAATGCTTCATGGTCCCTCATTGGAAGATCTTCCCCTTGAAGGATTGTGGATTGTGGTTACTTCAACGCATGGAGCTGGAGATTTACCTGATAATCTCCAGCCTCTGGCAGATGCGATCACACAACGGCAACCCGATCTAAGTAATATCACATTTGGTGCTATCGGCATTGGCAGCTCCGAATATGACACATTCTGTGGCGCAATAAGATCACTGGAACGTTTATTGGAGGATCTCGGAGCAAAACGGATCGGGGATCGATTGGAAATAGACATTCTGCAACACGAAATTCCCGAAGATCCGGCCGAAAAATGGGTTAAAGAGTGGGCGAAGTTACTCTGATCCGATTAAAAATATAACGATCAACTGTGGATAACTCATCGGAAAAGCAGGGGTTAACCCGTAGTTATCCATTTAATAACCTAGTATCATTCTAGTGGCTGTGAATAACTCGGCTTTTAGATCCCAGCTTATACTGAGTTGGATCACGGATCATTCACAGCAAATGATCCTTTACACCGTTATGATCTTTATATGGAAAATCCACTTATCCACAGAAGATCGCGATCCTAATAAAAGATCTAATAAAGAGATCTTTAAATAAAAAGATCTTCTTTTAAATAATGATGATCTCACACCTCTTGGTCTTAGGTCCAAACTTGAGTAGAATTCTCTCCTCAATGCATATGAAGCATTTTCACAATTGAAGGTTCACACATGTTTTATCCAGAGCACTTTGACGTCATCATTATCGGCGGGGGCCATGCCGGTACTGAAGCAGCGATGGCCTCCGCACGTATGGGGCGTCAAACCTTACTACTGACTCACAATATTGATACTTTGGGCCAGATGTCATGTAATCCAGCCATTGGTGGGATCGGTAAAGGGCATCTGGTAAAAGAGATCGATGCACTTGGTGGCCTAATGGCAAAAGCCACGGATCAAGCTGGCATTCAGTTTAGAACACTCAATGCCAGCAAAGGCCCAGCCGTTCGAGCAACACGGGCACAAGCGGATCGAGTACTTTACCGACAAGCAGTAAGAACAACACTGGAAAATCAACCTAACTTAATGATCTTCCAGCAGCCAGTTGAAGATCTCATTGTTGAAAATGATACCGTTACAGGTGTTGTTACTCGTATGGGATTGAAATTCAAAGCTAAATCTGTGGTTCTCACTGTAGGGACCTTCCTTGATGGAAAAATTCACATCGGATTGGAAAATTACAGTGGAGGACGAGCTGGAGATCCGCCTGCGATCTCATTGTCTCACCGTTTACGTGAATTACCTTTGCGCGTAGCTCGCCTAAAAACAGGTACACCCCCTCGCATTGATGCACGAACTATTGATTTTGGTCAGCTTGAACAACAACTGGGCGATAATCCGACACCAGTATTTTCATTCATGGGTAACATTGATCAACACCCACGGCAGATCCCATGCTACATCACACATACCAATGAAAAAACCCATGAAGTGATCCGTAACAACTTGGATCGCAGTCCAATGTATGCAGGGATCATTGAAGGCATCGGTCCTCGTTACTGTCCTTCCATTGAAGACAAAGTTATGCGTTTTGCGGATCGTAACGCTCACCAGATCTTCTTAGAACCAGAGGGACTGACCAGTAACGAAATCTATCCAAACGGCATTTCGACCAGTCTGCCATTTGATGTTCAGATGCAAATAGTTCACTCGATGAAAGGCATGGAAAATGCCCGCATCATTCGTCCTGGTTATGCGATCGAATACGATTTCTTTGATCCACGCGATTTAAAACAAACACTGGAAAGTAAATTTATCCACGGTCTGTTCTTTGCTGGTCAAATCAATGGCACTACAGGATATGAAGAAGCAGCCGCACAAGGGTTACTGGCAGGCCTCAATGCTGCACGTTATGCCAATGGTGAAGAAGGTTGGTTCCCACGCCGTGATCAGGCTTATATTGGCGTATTGGTTGATGATCTATGCACACTCGGAACTAAAGAGCCTTACCGCATGTTTACATCCCGTGCTGAATACCGCTTGATGCTGCGTGAAGATAATGCGGATCTTCGTCTGACTGAACAAGGCCGTAAACTTGGCTTGATTGATGATCTCCGTTGGGAACATTATTGCCGCAAAGTTGAAATGATCGATCAGGAGCGCCAACGTCTGCGCAATATCTGGGTTCATCCTAATTCTGACAACCTAGCGGATATCAACCAAATGTTGAAAAAACCGTTATCAAAAGAAGCCAATGCTGAAGATTTGCTGCGTCGTCCTGAGATGAATTATGAATTACTGACTTCATTACCACGTTTTTCACCCGGACTGACAGAGCCTCAAGCTGCTGATCAGGTTGAAATTCAAGTGAAGTACGAAGGCTACATTGCTCGTCAACAAGAAGAGATCGAAAAACAATTACGCAATGAAAACACGGCATTACCCGTTGATTTGGATTATCAACAAGTCAACGGGCTTTCCAATGAAGTTATTGCAAAACTGAATGATCATAAACCAAGTTCAATTGGTCAGGCTTCACGTATTTCAGGCATCACTCCAGCCGCAATTTCTATTTTGCTGGTATGGCTGAAAAAACAAGGTTTATTGCGTCGTAGCGCCTAAGGAGACAAATTTTGCTTAACAAATTGGAATCACTGCTGGCGAAAACGGATATTAAGTTAACACTGGAACAAAAACAGCAGCTTATTGCCTACGTCGACATGCTGAATAAATGGAACAAGGCTTACAATCTGACATCTGTCCGAGATCCGGAACAGATGTTGGTTCGGCATATTATGGATAGCATTGTTGTTAATCCATTCCTGCATGGAACGCGATTTATTGATGTGGGAACAGGCCCTGGCTTGCCAGGCGTCCCGCTGGCAATTGTGCGTCCAGATTCCCATTTCACTTTGTTGGATAGTTTGGGAAAACGAGTTCGCTTTTTGCGTCAGGTTCAACATGAATTAGGTTTGACCAATATTGAGCCTGTACAGAGCCGAGTTGAAGAATTTATTCCTGAGCCACCTTTTGATGGGGTGATTAGCCGTGCATTTGCTTCACTGCAAGACATGCTCTCGTGGTGTAGCCACCTTCCTCAACCACTTGAAGGACGTTTTTATGCCTTGAAAGGCATATTACCGAAAGATGAATTGACTCAATTGCCTGCGGGGATTGTGCTTGATACTGTCATTCCTCTCCAGATCACAGGATTGGATGAACAACGCCATCTGGTAATACTTAAGTCAAACTAACTTTGCTGTTTGTCAATAAAAACTCAAATAATGAGTAACGCCAACCACATTTAAAATGTAACGGGCGTTACTAATTATCTCCTTCCATAGATTCAAATTTATTTACTGATGGTTCACAGAAAACCAACGTTATTTTTATATTGGAAGAATTTTTCTTTCTAAAGATTGTTATCGATTTTCTTTATAAATAAACTTTAGGGAAAGTAAGTAAAATAAACATCTCACCTTTTTTATCGATATATCAGATAAAACTTTATAGGTGTAATATTAATTAATTGATTTTCAATAAAAAAACAAAATACTTCTAACATACATTTAATGATAAATATAATTGATGAATCTTGTTTAGTGTGATGCATATCACGTTTAGTTTTGAGGTTATATCATTAAGCATTGCAGAATATTAAATGGTATTTGTGAGCGATCTAGCACCAAAGTTAGAAATTTAAATAATAATTCACTTTTTCGCTACTTATGGATTGAATTCATTTTGGCTGCCCGTATAATTTGCACGTTTTTGTCACTTGACACTCTTAAGCAAAGCCAGTTTTATACAACATTCAGCAAAGCCTGATATGTGATGGCGTACCTCAGGGAGAAAACAAAAGTCATGTCTGTATCCCTTTACAGCGGTAGAATGGTACTGAAACTGTTACTTTTGCAGTTAATGACTTTTGTTATTCTCAGTGTGGCTTTTTGTACCAAAAGTATAGAGTGGGGCGCTTCTGCTTTTGTCGGTGGGCTGGCGTATTGGCTACCAAATGCCATTTTTATGCTGCTTGGCCGCTTCCAAAAGACAAAGGAAGAGGGCGTTCCAGTACGGATTGCATGGTTTTTAGCGATTAGCGAAGGGATTAAGGTTATCATTGCGATAACCGTGCTGATAGTCGCTTTAGGAGTGTTCAAGGCGGCATTTGCACCACTTGGTGTGGCCTATTTAGCGGTGCTGATTGTGCAGCTCATCGCACCTGCCGTAATGAACGGTTAGCGTTTTTAACAACAAAAGGGTAAAAGCATCATGTCTGCATCAGGAGAAGTTTCAACTCCGGGAGATTACATAAGTCACCATCTGAGTCACCTTCAGTTGGACTTGCGTACCTTTGAGTTGGTCGATCCTCACAAGAGTCATGAGGCGACGTTCTGGACGTTGAACATTGACTCGCTTTTTTTCTCCATCGTATTAGGGATGTTGTTTCTATTTGTATTCAGAAGAGTCGCGGTGCGTGCCACTGATGGCGTGCCGGGGAAATTCCAGACTGCAGTAGAAATGTTAATCGGTTTCGTTGATAACACTGTGCGTGATATGTATCACGGCAAGAGCAAAGTGATTGCCCCTCTGGCTTTGACTGTGTTCGTCTGGGTGTTACTAATGAACGCATTGGATTTGCTGCCAATCGATTTTATTCCTTTAATCGGTGAACACTTCTTCGGCTTGCCTGCTCTGCGTATTGTTCCAACAGCAGATGTCAGTGTCACCTTGTCGATGGCTTTGGGTGTCTTTGTCCTCATTCTGTTCTACAGCATTAAGATGAAAGGAATTCGTGGTTTTTCGAAGGAGCTGGCATTACAGCCTTTCAATCATCCATTGTTTATTCCAATTAACTTAATTCTGGAAGGGGTCAGCTTGCTGTCCAAACCTATATCACTCGGTCTGCGACTGTTTGGTAATATGTATGCTGGTGAGTTGATCTTTATTCTTATTGCGGCTCTTTTACCGTTTTGGTCACAGTGGTTACTCAGCCTGCCGTGGGCGATTTTCCACATACTGATTATTACGTTACAAGCCTTTATTTTTATGGTTCTGACGATTGTTTATCTGTCGATGGCATCTGAAGAGCATTAATTT
Source organism: Xenorhabdus anantnagensis (assembly GCF_028598555.1). Lineage (GTDB taxonomy): Bacteria > Pseudomonadota > Gammaproteobacteria > Enterobacterales > Enterobacteriaceae > Xenorhabdus > Xenorhabdus anantnagensis. The sequence continues at coordinate 10,517 of NZ_JAQRFN010000036.1, read as the reverse complement.
TTATCAATCATTATGTTTTAACTAAAACAAACTGGAGATTGTCATGGAAATGCATATGGTATACATAGCTGCCGCTATTCTGATGGGTTTGGCGGCTATTGGTGCTGCGATCGGTATCGGCATACTTGGAGGTAAATTCCTCGAAGGTGCTGCTCGTCAACCTGATCTGATTCCTTTGCTGCGTACACAGTTCTTTATCGTTATGGGTCTGGTTGACGCCATCCCGATGATTGCTGTGGGTCTGGGCTTGTATATGATGTTCGCTACTGGCACTAAATAAAATAGCAGAACTGAAAATTACGCCGATTCATTAATTGAAATAGAGGTATTGTGCTGTGAATATTAACGCAACAATCCTCGGCCAGGCCATCGCGTTTGTCCTGTTTGTTTTGTTCTGCATGAAGTATGTATGGCCACCAATCATGGCGGCCATTGAAAAACGTCAGAAAGAGATTGCTGACGGTTTGGCTTCAGCAGAGCGTGCCAAAAAGAACCTGGACTTAGCGCAAGCCAATGCGTCCGACCAACTGAAAAAAGCGAAAGCTGATGCGCAAGTTATCATTGAGCTGGCTAATAAACAAAAAGCCCAAATCATTGATGACGCTAAAGCAGAAGCTGAGCTGGAACGTAACAAAATAGTAGCGCAGGCTCACGCTGAAATTGAAGCTGAACGCAAACGCGCTCGTGAAGAGTTACGTAAACAGGTTGCGATGCTGGCTATCGCAGGTGCCGAGAAAATCATCGAACGTTCCGTGGATGAAGCTGCTAACAGCGACATCGTTGATAAACTGGTCGCTGAACTGTAAGGAGGGAGGGGCATGTCTGAATTTGCTACGGTAGCTCGCCCCTACGCCAAAGCAGCTTTTGACTTTGCTGTAGAACACCAATCTCTTGAACACTGGCAAAACATGCTGGCGTTCACAGCTGAGGTCACTCGTAATGAGCAGGTTGGTGAGCTGCTTTCCGGTTCATTGGCACCGGAAACGTTAGCCAAAATCTTCATCACTATTTGTGGTGAGCAGGTTGATGCGCATGCTCAGAACTTTATTCGTGTAATGGCAGAAAATGGTCGCTTGCTGGTACTGCCGGAAGTCTTCCAGCAATTTATCCAATTGCGTGCATCACTTGAATCAACCATTGATGTTGAAGTGATTTCTGCGTCCGAACTGAATGAGCAACAGCAAGCTAAAATTTCTGCGGCGATGGAAAAACGTCTGTCACGCAAAGTGAAGCTGAATTGCAAAATTGACAAGTCTGTTATTGCTGGTGTGGTTATCCGCGCTGGTGACATGGTGATCGATGGCAGTATTCGTGGCCGTCTGGATCGTTTAACAGACGTCTTGCAGTCTTAAGGGGACTGGAGCATATGCAACTGAATTCCACCGAAATCAGCGAACTGATCAAACAGCGTATTGCTCAGTTCAATGTTGTGAGCGAAGCTCACAATGAAGGTACGATTGTTTCCGTTAACGACGGTATCATTCGTATTCACGGTTTAGCCGATGTCATGCAGGGTGAAATGATCGCTCTGCCTGGCAATCGTTACGCAATTGCACTGAACTTAGAGCGTGACTCTGTAGGTGCAGTTGTGATGGGTCCGTATGCTGACTTAGCCGAAGGCATGAAAGTCAAATGTACTGGCCGTATTTTAGAAGTACCTGTTGGTCGTGGTCTGCTGGGTCGTGTTGTTAACACGCTGGGTGAACCAATCGACGGTAAGGGCGCTCTTGAAAATGATGGCTTCTCTCCTGTTGAAGTTATTGCACCGGGCGTTATCGATCGTCAATCTGTTGACCAGCCTGTCCAGACAGGTTACAAATCCGTTGATGCCATGATCCCAATTGGCCGCGGCCAGCGTGAATTGGTAATCGGTGACCGTCAGACGGGTAAAACCGCTCTGGCTATTGATGCGATCATCAACCAGCGTAATTCTGGTATCAAATGTATCTATGTTGCGATTGGTCAGAAAGCGTCTACCATTGCTAACGTAGTTCGTAAACTGGAAGAGCACGGCGCACTGGAAAACACTATCGTTGTTGTTGCATCCGCTTCAGAATCTGCGGCACTGCAATATCTGGCACCATACTCTGGTTGCGCGATGGGTGAATACTTCCGTGATCGCGGTGAAGATGCACTGATTGTTTACGATGACCTGTCTAAACAGGCTGTAGCATACCGTCAGGTTTCTCTGTTGCTGCGTCGTCCACCTGGACGTGAAGCATTCCCTGGTGATGTTTTCTATCTGCACTCCCGTTTGCTGGAGCGTGCAGCGCGTGTTAACGCTGAATACGTTGAAAAATTCACCAATGGCGAAGTGAAAGGTAAAACAGGTTCTCTGACTGCATTGCCAATCATTGAAACTCAGGCGGGTGACGTTTCTGCGTTCGTACCAACAAACGTTATCTCCATCACTGATGGTCAGATCTTCCTTGAGTCTTCTCTGTTCAACGCAGGTATCCGTCCAGCGGTTAACCCAGGGATTTCCGTATCCCGTGTAGGTGGTGCTGCTCAGACTAAGATCATCAAGAAACTGTCTGGTGGTATTCGTACCGCTCTGGCTCAGTACCGTGAACTGGCGGCATTCTCCCAGTTTGCTTCTGATCTGGATGATGCAACCCGTAAGCAGTTGGATCATGGTCAGAAAGTAACTGAGTTGTTGAAACAGAAACAGTATCAGCCAATGTCCATTGCACAGCAGGCGCTGTCCCTGTTTGCCGCTGAGCGTGGTTATCTGGAAGATATCGAAATCGCGAAAGTGGTCAGTTTCGAAGCTGCGCTGTTGGCGTATGCTAGCCGTGAACATGCTGATCTTCTGAAAGAGATTGACCAGTCTGGTGATTACAACGGAGAGATTGAAGCTAAGCTGAAATCTCTGTTGGAATCCTTCAAGGCGACTCAGTCCTGGTAACACTATTCGGCCCAGTTTAACTAAACATGGGCCGTCTGGTTAATGAGGAGAAGCAGATATGGCCGGCGCAAAAGAGATACGCACCAAAATCGCCAGTGTGCAGAACACGCAAAAAATCACTAAAGCGATGGAAATGGTCGCCGCGTCCAAAATGCGTAAAACGCAGGATCGCATGGCGGCCAGCCGTCCTTATGCAGAAACCATTCGCAGTGTGATTGGACACCTCGCGTTAGGTAATCTGGAATACAAGCATCCCTACCTTGAAGAGCGCGAAGTAAAGCGTGTTGGGTATGTGGTTGTTTCGACTGATCGTGGTTTGTGTGGCGGTTTGAACATTAACTTGTTCAAAAAATTGCTGATAGAAATGAAAGGCTGGTCTGATAAAAACGTCCAAGTTGATTTGGCGCTTGTTGGATCGAAAGCGGTTTCTTTCTTTTCTTCTGTTGGTGGCAACATTGTTGCCCAAGTAACAGGGATGGGAGATAACCCATCATTGTCCGAACTGATCGGGCCAGTCCACGTCATGATGCAAGCATATGACGAAGGACGTCTGGATAAACTGTATATAGTGACAAACAAGTTCATGAATACAATGTCTCAGGTTCCGACGATCACTCAGTTATTGCCTCTGCCAGCCGGAGACGATGAAACACTGAAGAAGAAGTCCTGGGACTATCTGTATGAACCTGATCCTAAGGCGTTGTTGGATACCCTGCTGCGCCGCTATATAGAATCGCAAGTTTATCAGGGCGTCGTTGAAAACCTGGCTAGTGAACAGGCCGCACGAATGGTAGCGATGAAAGCCGCGACCGATAACGGTGGCAACCTGATCAAAGAGTTGCAGTTGGTTTACAACAAGGCTCGTCAGGCCAGTATCACTCAGGAACTCACCGAAATCGTTTCGGGTGCTTCTGCGGTTTAACAGCTAGGTTTACGAATTACGTAGAGGATTCAAGATGGCTACTGGAAAGATTATCCAGGTAATCGGCGCCGTAGTGGACGTCGAATTCCCTCAGGACAGCGTACCAAAAGTATACGATGCCCTTGAGGTTAAAAACGGTGAAGAAAAACTGGTGCTGGAAGTTCAGCAGCAGTTAGGTGGTGGTATCGTCCGTTGTATCGCAATGGGTACCTCCGATGGCTTGCGCCGTAATTTGGATGTGACTGATTTAGGACACCCAATCGAAGTACCTGTGGGTAAAGCAACACTGGGCCGTATCATGAACGTATTGGGCGATCCAATTGACATGAAAGGTGAGATCGGCGAAGAAGAGCGCTGGTCAATTCACCGTACAGCACCAACCTATGAAGAGCTGTCCAACTCGCAGGAACTGCTGGAAACCGGTATCAAAGTCATGGACTTGATTTGCCCATTCGCTAAGGGTGGTAAAGTAGGTCTGTTTGGTGGTGCGGGTGTAGGTAAAACCGTTAACATGATGGAGCTGATCCGTAACATCGCGATCGAGCACTCAGGTTACTCTGTATTTGCCGGTGTAGGTGAGCGTACCCGTGAAGGTAACGACTTCTATCATGAAATGACTGATTCAAACGTACTGGATAAAGTATCTCTGGTATACGGTCAGATGAATGAGCCACCAGGAAACCGTCTGCGTGTAGCATTGACTGGTTTGACTATGGCGGAGAAATTCCGTGATGAAGGCCGCGACGTTCTGCTGTTCGTTGATAACATTTACCGTTATACCCTGGCAGGGACAGAAGTATCTGCACTGTTGGGCCGTATGCCATCTGCGGTAGGTTATCAGCCAACGTTGGCGGAAGAGATGGGTGCTCTGCAAGAGCGTATCACCTCAACCCAAACTGGCTCCATCACCTCCGTACAGGCTGTTTACGTTCCTGCGGATGACTTGACTGACCCATCACCAGCGACAACCTTTGCCCACTTGGATGCAACGGTCGTATTGAGCCGTCAGATCGCATCTTTGGGGATTTATCCTGCGGTTGACCCACTGGATTCAACCAGCCGTCAGCTTGACCCACTGGTTGTTGGTCAAGAACACTATGATGTGGCTCGTGGCGTTCAGTCTATCCTGCAACGTTATCAGGAACTGAAAGACATCATCGCCATTCTGGGTATGGATGAACTGTCTGAAGACGACAAACTGGTTGTGGCACGTGCCCGTAAGATCCAGCGCTTCCTGTCTCAGCCATTCTTCGTTGCAGAAGTCTTCACTGGCTCTCCAGGTAAATTCGTTTCTCTGAAAGACACTATCCGTGGCTTCAAGGGCATCCTGAACGGTGATTATGACCATCTGCCAGAGCAGGCGTTCTACATGGTTGGTACCATCGACGAAGCTGTGGAAAAAGCGAAGAAGCTTTAATACGGCTGACGGGAGGTTGATATGGCTGCAATGACGTTCTCCCTGAACGTAGTCAGTGCTGAAAAACAGCTGTTTGAAGGACTGGTACAGAAAATTCAGGTGACAGGTAGTGAAGGTGAGTTGGGGATCTATCCTCAACACACACCACTGCTGACTGCCATAAAACCGGGCATGATACGTATTGTTAAGCAGTTTGGTGAAGAAGAGTTTATCTACCTGTCAGGTGGAATTCTTGAAGTTCAGCCAAACGGCGTTATCGTACTGTCTGATACAGCGATCCGTGGTAAGGATTTGGACGAAGCTAAAGTGCTTGAAGCCAAGCGCAAGGCAGAAGAACACATCCGTAATTCTCACGGCGATGTTGATTATGCTCAGGCATCTGCTGAATTGTCGAAAGCGATCGCGAAACTTCGCGTTATCGAGATGACAAAAAAGATGATGTTATAATTATCCGATAGATTTCGAATTGCATCCAAATGAGTTGCAACTCGAAAAATGCAGGATATAGGCAGTTAGATAGAAAGCCAGTTGGTGAAAGCTAACTGGCTTTTTTGCATTGCGAAATATGTGGCAATTTATTTCGCAAACAGGTTTACTTTCATACTTAAAATTGGAATTGTCAGGTTTCTTATGTCTATTATTGCAAATAGTATCAATGCAAATAGTGTCAGTGAAAAAAGTGTTGTGATCCTTGCTGCTGGCAAGGGAACTCGCATGTATTCCGCTCTTCCTAAAGTTCTGCACTTGCTGGCCGGGAAACCCATGGTTCAGCATGTTATTGACACCGCAATGGAATTGGGTACCCAAAATGTTCATCTGGTTTATGGGCATGGCGGTGATCTGATGAAACAAGTACTTTCCAACCAGAATCTGAACTGGGTATTGCAAGCTGAACAGCTAGGTACGGGTCATGCCATGCAGCAAGCTGCCCCGCATTTTTCGGATGATGAAGATATTCTGATTCTTTACGGTGATGTGCCTTTGATTGCCAAAGACACCTTAGAGCGTTTGATTGAGACTAAACCAGAGGGTGGAATTGGTTTATTAACTGCAATTCTGGATAATCCAACGGGCTATGGTCGCATCATTCGTGAAAATGGTGAAGTGACGGGCATTATCGAACAAAAAGATGCAACAGAAGAACAGCGTAAAATCAATGAAATCAACACCGGTATTTTGGTGGCGAATGGCGGTGATTTAAAAAGTTGGTTATCCAAGTTGGAAAACAACAACGCCCAAGGCGAATATTATCTGACCGATATTATTGCGCTTGCACACAAAGAAGGCCGTCAAATCAAGGCAGTACACCCAAGCCGTTTAAGTGAGATGGAAGGGGTTAACAATCGCCTTCAACTTTCCGCTCTGGAGCGTATTTACCAAACAGAACAAGCTGAAAAATTACTACTGGCAGGCGTCATGTTATTAGATCCGGCTCGTTTTGATTTGCGCGGAACATTAGAACATGGACGCGATGTGGTGATTGATACCAATGTCACTATCAAGGGCCATGTCACACTGGGGAATAATGTTGAGATTGGCTCAGGTTGTATCCTGAAAAATTGCGTAATTGGTGATGGTGCCGTCATTAGCCCTTACACTGTCATTGAAGATTCTGAAATTGCTGCTGAGTGTACGATTGGGCCTTTTGCTCGTTTACGCCCTGGTTCCAAATTGGCGGAAAAAGCTCACATTGGCAATTTCGTTGAAATGAAAAAATCTTCCCTTGGCAAAGGTTCCAAAGCGGGCCACCTGACTTATCTTGGTGATTCTGAAATTGGTAATAATGTGAATATTGGTGCCGGAACCATTACCTGCAACTATGATGGCGCCAACAAGTTTAAAACCATCATTGGTGATGATGTATTTGTTGGTTCTGATACCCAGCTTGTTGCACCAATTACAGTAGCGAACGGGGCAACGATTGGCGCTGGCACTACCGTAACAAAAAACGTTGCTGAGAACGAGCTGGTTATCAGCCGCGTAAAACAAACTCATATTAAAAACTGGCAACGTCCAGTAAAGAAAAAATAAATAAGATATACCCATAAAAAAATCCCCATCTCTACAAAGCTCGGGGACGGCAAAGCCGGAACGCGATTTGCCGTAAGACAATCAGGTTGTGCGACATAAAAAGGGCGTTGATTAGCCCTGTTTTTAGGAATAAAACCCATGTGTGGAATTGTTGGTGCAGTAGCACAACGAGATATTGCAGAAATACTGCTCGAAGGTCTTCGTCGCCTGGAGTACCGTGGTTATGACTCTGCGGGTATGGCTGTCGTTGACAGTGAAAACCGCATGACCCGCCTGCGTGAAGTGGGTAAAGTGCAGATGCTGGCTGATGAAGCCGACAAACAGCCAGTCATTGGCGGAACGGGGATTGCCCATACTCGTTGGGCGACTCACGGTGAACCAAACGAACGCAATGCCCATCCGCATGTTTCTGAACATATTGCGGTTGTACATAACGGAATTATTGAAAACCACGAAGAACTGCGCGAAGAATTAAAAGCGCGTGGTTACACCTTCTCTTCTGATACAGATACTGAAACCATTGCCCACCTTGTTCACTGGGAACAGCAACAAGGCGGATCACTGCTGGAAGTTATTCAGCGTGTTATTCCACAATTGCGTGGCGCTTATGGCACCGTAATTATGGATAGCCGTCAACCTGATGTGTTGGTAGCAGCGCGTTCTGGCAGCCCATTGGTGATTGGCTTGGGTATGGGGGAAAACTTCCTTGCATCTGACCAATTAGCGTTACTGCCGGTGACCCGTCGTTTTATCTATCTGGAAGAAGGTGACATCGCAGAAATCACTCGCCGTACTGTTCGCATCTTTGATGTACAGGGCGAGGCGGTTGAGCGCGAGCAAATTGAATCCAACGTTCAGTACGACGCAGGTGACAAAGGTGTATATCGTCACTACATGCAGAAAGAGATTTACGAACAACCAATGGCGATCAAGAGCACGTTGGAAGGGCGTTTAAGCAATGGTCAGGTAAATCTGTCAGAACTGGGCGCTAATGCTGCGGAATTACTGTCTCAAGTTGAGCATATCCAAATTGTTGCCTGCGGTACTTCCTATAATGCGGGCATGGTTTCGCGCTACTGGTTCGAATCGTTGGCAGGCATTCCATGTGATGTTGAAATCGCCTCTGAATTCCGTTACCGCAAGCCAGCATGCCGTAAAGGAAGCCTGTTAATTACCCTGTCCCAGTCGGGTGAAACGGCGGATACCTTGGCCGCACTGCGTTTATCCAAAGAATTGGGCTACCTGACTTCGTTGACCATCTGTAACGTGGCAGGTTCTTCGCTGGTACGCGAATCAGAATTTGCCCTGATGACCAAAGCCGGGGCAGAAATCGGCGTGGCATCCACTAAAGCCTTTACTACCCAGCTTACTGTACTGTTAATGCTGGTGGCTTACATGGGACGCCTGAAAGATGGTAATGCAGAATTGGAGCAAGACATCGTTCATGCCCTGCATGCCCTGCCAAGCCGCATTGAAAGCATGTTGTCGAAAGACAAGCTGATTGAATCACTGGCAGAAGACTTCTCCGAAAAACACCATGCCCTGTTCCTTGGCCGTGGCGATCAATACCCGATCGCGGTTGAAGGTGCGCTGAAACTAAAAGAGATCTCTTACATTCATGCAGAAGCCTACGCGGCGGGTGAATTGAAACATGGCCCTCTGGCATTGATCGACGCGGATATGCCAGTGATCATCGTTGCACCGAACAACGAACTGCTGGAAAAACTGAAATCCAACATCGAAGAAGTTCGCGCCCGCGGCGGTTTGCTGTATGTCTTCGCTGATCAGGATGCAGGCTTCACCAATAGCGAAAACATGAAGATCATCTCCCTGCCACATGTAGAAGAGTTGATCGCCCCGATCTTCTATACCGTGCCACTGCAATTGCTGTCTTACCACGTTGCTTTGATCAAAGGCACAGATGTGGATCAACCACGCAACTTGGCGAAATCGGTGACGGTGGAGTAATGGTGTTGTAGTACGCCATTAATATAGGCATATAGCAAAGCTAAATGTTTTTAAAATCCGGTTATGCGTAAGCTGACCGGATTTTTTTATTAGTGCGTCCAAATACTGTGTGAAGCGGTGATATTATCTATATTCCACTCCGAACAAGGGAGTTCCAGTAAACGAGCCACATCTGCAATCCGTTGTTGATGAATAATCACTTTTTGAACGGCTTCAAGCTTAAATTCACAACATATTGGCGTTTCGATGATTTCATTCTGATACTTCATTTTCATGTTAATCAGGGATTCTTTACTACACTTAAACAGCAAATTGCTGCGATTAAGGCAATTATTTAACAGTTTAGCGAAGAATATTAACCTCGAGCATGAGTTTTGCTCAGTTGGCAATGAATGGAATGCCCCTGATGACAATTGAAAAAATCACCCTGGACTACCCAGAATCCAAAAGTACGAATATCACTCAAGAAAATATCGATCAACTTAAACAGCTTTTTCCTGAGGTATTTTCTGAAGGAAAAATCGACTTTGATGCTTTAAAGGCTGTGCTTGGTGAAGTCGTTGATGATTCAGATGAGCGCTATAACTTCACTTGGCATGGTAAAACCCGCGCGCGTCAAATTGCCCAGACTCCATCAACAGGCACGCTACGCCCTTGTAAAGAAGAAAGTGTGAATTGGGATACCACAGGGAACCTTTTTATTGAAGGTGATAATCTTGAAGTACTTAAAATATTACAAAAGTCTTACCATAAAAAGGTAAAAATGATCTATATCGATCCACCATATAATACTGGTATCGATTTTGTTTATAAAGATAATTATCATGATAATATGAGAAACTATTTAGAGGTAACTGGGCAAATTAATATCAATGGTCAATTGAATTCAACTAATAGAGAAACCTCTGGTAGGTATCATTCAAGCTGGCTGAATATGATATTTTCACGGCTGCTTGTCGCTAAAAATTTACTTCATCCAGAAGGAATAATATATATATCTATAGATGATAATGAAGTCTTTAATTTAGTTAAGGTTTGTGAGGAAATATTTGGATACGATGTCGTTAAAATCATTGCGGTTAAAATGAGTGAAGCCAGTGGCCTAAAAATGGCTAGTGTCAAAAAACTAGGAACTATTCCAAAATTAAAAGAATATATTATTGCTATAAAACCTAGTGGTATCAATAATATTGAATTTACACTAATAAAGAAACCTATGTGGGACTCGGAGTATAATATATACTTGGATAATTTTAGTAGGGAGAATAGAG
>NZ_JAQRFN010000035.1 GCF_028598555.1 Xenorhabdus anantnagensis | reverse complement strand
AAGAAGCCACCTTTTCGGGTGGCTTTTTTATGACTCAAATCACCTTTCACTATTTGTTCACTATATCTTTTCACTATATCTTTTCACTATATTCCTTGGCCTCTAATGTACTTTTTTTGTCCCCCAACGACAGGCACAACATTCACTTTTCGATCGTACCTTGCCGTTTGAGTGATGTTTTTATGTCCGGTGATTTGTTGTTTTTCCGACAACGGGCCTTCGAGATCAGAGACCCCTTTTGCCTTCAGATCATGGAATGTGAAGTTAAAGTCCAACTCGGGAAACGTTTCTTTCGCGCTATTTTTTGCTTTTCGCCAACGACTGTTAAATCCACCCCGGGTATACCGCGAGCCTTTGCGCTGGTGGAGTACATAAATACTGCTGATATTATTATCCAAGGGCAGTGTTTTACTCATCGCAACAGCATTATCTAACCGATCTGTCCACGCCTTGATTTGGGCAACACCCGTTTTACCCTGCCTAATGTATATGCCAATGTCGTTTGTTTGAGCATACGTCAGTGACAGTACATCGCCTTGTCGGGTACAACACAAATACGCCAGCTCCATTGCCACTTTAACGATAGCTGGGGCAACGGAGTAAAGAGCGTTGTATTCCTCATCGGTAATATACCGATCCCGCGGCGTTTCCCTGAATTGCCGTACGCCTTTACAGGGGTTGCTGCTCACAATACCACGCTCATACCCCCAGCCAAAGACTCGGGACAAGAAATTTTTCTCCCTGTTGGCCTGTGTCTTGGCCTTTAAGCCCCGCTTATCCATGTACTTACGAATATGCTTCGGTTGAATGTTATCCGGTAGCATATTCCCAAATACAGGCAATAATTTGCCCGCATATTTCCGGTAGTCTTTTTGGGTTTCCTTGGCCAAGGCTGAAAAATCAGCAGAGAACAGAAACGCATTTACCAGACCGTTTAGCGTCTCTTCATTTTTCTGTTCAGCGAGCATTTTTTCATACGCTACCCACACCTCTGCCTGTGTTGCGGAAAAATCACATAGCCGGATTGTCCGGCTGTCATAGGTCTGAAATTCATACGCTGATCGCCCCCGCCGAACGCGCGGCGGCATCCAGTTATCTGCGGGGTTTTTGCGTTTTCTACCCATCTAGTGCTCCGAAATTAGGTTCTTGAGGGGCAGGAGCATGGTTTCTAATCCGTTGTGACATCGGGTTATTAAAATGCTCCCATGTGGTTCGGGGTTTCCCGTCCCGGCGGACAATAAAAAATATGCCGGCTTCTTTTAGTGCTGCACACTGCTTAGACGGGATTTGATAGCCCGTGATATCGGCCATATCTGCATCGCTAATGATGCCGGTTTTTACTTCCATATTGACCTCGATTACCTATTAACCGTTCAGATTGAACATCACCGTTATATAAACGGTGTTGCAGAAATTTTGTTGCGGAATGTTACTATATTTACCGCTTCTTCATGGCCTCCAGTAAAATATCCTGAACTTCCCGCTTAGAATTACGCCGTTCCATCACCAACTCGTCCATCGTACGGGCTGCGATAATATGATGAACAAACACAGGGCGGTTGTGTCCGGCTTGTATCTGTCGGGTAGGGCCGATACGCTCAATGATTTGCTGGTATTGCTCTAAGTCCCACCAGTGAGAGAAAAAGACCAGAATGTTGCCACCGTCTTGCAGGTTTAACCCGTGTCCGGCGCTGGCAGGGTGGGCGAACATCACGGGGATCTTTCCGTTATTCCAGTCGCGTAAGGTTTGCGGGTTGTCGTCAAGATGTCGGCCTTTCGGGAATGCTTTTAACAGCCGCGCTAAGTCGTGTTTCCAGTGATAGGCAACCAGCACCGGCATTCCGGCGGACTCATAGATGATGCTGTCTAATGCCTGTAGTTTGGCGTCGTGCAGTTCCTGCCACGTGCCGTTCTCGTCGGTATAGATAGCCCCGCTGGCAATTTGCAGACATTTAACCGTCTTGGCCGCTGCGTTAGGGGCTTCAATACCAACGCCTTCCAGCTCCACGAACATTTCCTTTTCCATCGCCGTATACTGTTGATGGACTTTGGACGGTAGATCGATACGAATAACGTTGTGAATGGGGTCTTCGATATCGAACCAGTCTGCTGCATCGAGTGAGATAGTCACATCGTTAAGCGCGGCTTGGATTTGCTCTTGGGCGAAGTCTTTCGGCTTTAAATCGGGCCAGTGTTGCCCGGGTCGTTGGAAATTGTTAAACCAGCGCGAAGTAAAGGCACTGTACGTCCTGCCCAGCCGTTCGCCCTGATCGACGAACCACGCTTGCCCCCATAAATCCAGTAAACCATTAGGGGCAGGCGTGCCGGTGAGATTGACCCAGCGGTGTATGTGCTTGTGCGCGACCTTAGACAGTGCCGCCGCACGCTTACCTCCTTTGCGTAACCGGAACGACTTCAGCCGCGTACTCTCATCGGCAATGACGGTGGCGAACGGCCATTTATCCCCCAACGTTTCCACCAGCCAAACGAGGTTATCGTAGTTGGTGGTAAAGACACTGGCATTGGTATTTTGCAACGATAAAGTGCGCTCTTTAACATCGCCCACAATCGGTTGTACTTCGATATTGTGTAGATGGCCCCACTTCTCCGCCTCATCCGGCCACGTTGACCGAGCAACACGTAATGGCGCTAATACTAGCGTCGGTTGGGTTTCCATACCCACCCTGTAGACCGAAAATATAACGGGCTGTCTCGGTATTTATATGCCATAAGATGAGCCTTATTTAGGAGGGCAGGTACAGGAACTGCTAAACGCCAAAGTAATTGGTGATGGATCATCGGGGTGAGCGATGAGGTCAGCGTGATATACTTTTTTACGGTAGGTAACGGAGTAACCGTCATTTTTGATTAGTAATAATTTCCCAATTACTGCGCGGTGGTTAAATGAGCGACCATCGCCGGTGGTAATGGTAAAACAACATTTTTCACCAACAGCGACAGGTTTCGGCTCGCCATAATAGCCGTGACATTCTTTACAACGTTCCATAATTTATTCCTTTCGATATCTATGTGCCTCAAACCCGCCAGCACTCAAGGGTAAGTCCGGTGCCCAATCGGGATTGGTGGCGAGTAGATTGCTGAGATGTTCGTGAGAGTAATCGGGTGTGTCCGGTGCTTCCGTCAACACTTCGTCATGCACTGTTAAAACAATGTCATAACCGGCAGTCTCTATGCGGGGCATGTTGCCCGCCAGCACATCATGCGCGGCGGCCTGAGTGACGTTTTCGACCAGTTTCCCGCCGTAGGTTTTGAGCCGTTGCCATTTGCGGCTGTAGGGGTTGGTGCCCATATAACTGATCTGCCCCTCATTGAGGCGGGGTGAGGGATAGCACACCGCACGACCGGACGGTAAGACCACACGGAGCCACGCCCCGTCGCGGCGGACTCTCAGCTTACGGCAGGGAATAGTGACACTGGGTGAACTGATCGCCCGCTTAACGGCCTCTTCCAGCTCGTACCAGAACGGCACCGTTGCGATGTGGGCATGGCGCCACATTCTTTTGAGGGAATCACAGGTGATAAATACCCTCTCGCTCAGGCCGTACGTCTGTTTTTGTTCAACGGATTTCTTGTACCAGCTCATTGCATCCCGCTGAATTTTTACCGGAATGTTAGGCAGTGCAGCGGTCGCCAGTTCGTCAAGGTCAAGAGCATAGGTGAGGGCAAATGTGACAAACGCAGCGACCCCGCCACCGTACCCTAGCCCCAGCTCCATCACTTTACCTATCTGGCGCTGGTCTTTTGTGACATCATCCGGTTCGATGTTGAATGCACGGGCATAGGCCAGTTTGTAGAGGTCTGCGCCTGTGCCGTTGTCATTATCCCGAAACGCCTGTAACTTCCAGTCTTCACCCGCCAGCCACGCCAGCATGCGCCCCTCGATATTGGACAGGTCAGTAATGACCAGTTTTTTACCGTTCGGCGCGATGATAACGCCGCGTATCGCTGAGCTGGTCAGTTCCATGATGTTGTCGAACAGCAGATCAGCACAGTCGGCTTTTAACGCCTCAATGCCAGTGTCGATTACTTTCTGAGGTAGTGTAGGTCTGGGTAGGTTGTCGGGCTGGAAAATACGTCCAGCCCATCTACCTGTGCGGGATGCGCCGCAAAATTGCTTAGTTCCACGTAAACGCCCATCACTGCTGACTGATTTCAACAGAGCTTTATATTTACTGGTGCTGGTGGTGCAGGCCTGTAACCTAATCGTCAGCAATTCCCTTAACGCGACGGGGAGATCAGGATCAGCTATGCGTCGTTCCAATGTGCTTTTTTGCATATCGGGTAATTCAACGCCAAAAGCCGAGGTGATATGTCGTAACATGGCATCACGTTGCGTTGCGGCCTGTACGTCACCCTCGGTCATTTCCTGTGTGCGTTTTGCCAGCCGCTTTTGTTCCTGGTCTACCGCGTCAATGGCAGAGTTAGCCAGTTCAATGTCCATGCGTACACCACGATCGTTAATTTGCTGGTCACGGTGCCAGAGTGCCAGCTCAGCACCCTGATAGTTCCATTTGGGCAGGCGTTTATGTACCTCACGCATGGCCTCAATATCCAGCCCTGCGTACGTCACAAAGCGCCGCCATTCTTCAGGGTGAGTTTTGCTGGTGGTACGGCGAATGGCGACGTTTTTCGGACGGGGTTTACAGAATAATTGGATTAACGCTTTGCCCTCTTTGTCTTTCGCTTTATCTGACGGAATACCCAGTACTTCACACAGTGCGCCTAATGCGCCGGGTAAACCGTGTGCCAGTGCCTGCACCATCGTGTCTTGCCAACGGGAAACATCCAGATGCAGCTTCGGCATGTAATGGCGTAAAACAGTACGGTCAAAGTGGCTGTTATGGGCGAATAAAATAACAGTCGGATCGAGTAAAGTTTTACGTAATTCGGCGGGCATGGGAGCGACGCTTGTCACATCCCATACCTGAACAGGGTTATTGTTAACCGCCCATGCAAATAACATAATTTCTACCTGTTCGGCGTAAGCGTGAGTACCGTTTTTAATCGGTACTTCACTGTAGGTTTCGAGGTCGAGCCAGAGAATAGTATTATTCATAATAATTGGTTTTAAATTGGTGAGGGATACATGGGAAGTTCTAAAAGTGGTATTGATATTAAAAAACTTATTATTTCAATTGTGGTTATGCTTATCTTTTTTACTGCTTGTTATGGCTATATAAAAGATAAATCAAGAGAATTTGATAGGCCAACACAGAAAGAAGTATTAAAAACTTGGCCAATTTTGGATGTTATAAAAATTATTGAACCTGAGAGGTTTGACGAGTTTTATACCGCAGTGAGAGATTCATATCTTATTAAAGATAAAGATGCTAAAAATAGTGCTATTATTAAAAATGTATTCTCACTGCGGAAATGGTTTGATGGTCGCTTACCTGAAATATTAAATTATGCTTCTGATGATGCTACCAATGGTTTTACCAAGTATCGCGCCAAGCTTTTTACTGGTTTATTAACTATTGACCCCTCTGGGGTGGAGTGTTTTAAGTCTTTATACCCTGGTGTAATTGGAGATCCTGATTTAGATAGAATAGGAAAGTCACTAGGGGATAAAATGGGTCAAAAAGATTATATGGATGGTATTATAAACTCAATAAAACAGCCCGTTAAAGCTAATAGGTTACCTGCCTCACAAGTGGAAGAAGCGCTTACTAACATTTACATTGAATTGATAAAAAGACACGGAGATCTTGTTACTTCTGAAGATATAAAGGAATTAGCAAAGAATCCTAAATTATCATGTGAAATTCAACGTGATTATTATGAGTTAATTTCAAAAGAAGACTCGCATCTTTCTGCTGAAATTACTCGTTACCTAAATGAACCTAAATAAATTATAGTTAATCTTGCCCCGTGTATTTAACGGGGCGATTAACTATTAATTAGCTAAAAATATCTGCTTCTGCGTCAGCCCCTTCGCTGATATCGTCAAAATCATCCACTGAAGCAACACCACCGCCTGCGAATGCGTCACCGTCTCTCAGGAACTGAACGCCAGACAGTGATGCGGATATGCCTTTGCCGTTGTTTTCGTAAGCGAAAATACTGATAGTGGCGTTCACGTAACAGCCGGAATACGGGCGGCCATCTTGTGCGGTAAGTGGAGTACGGTCACGGTCAATTACCAGTGGTCTTGCTTTATTACTGGCAGAAATAAACTTACACCCCGCGTAACCGTCATAATCGGGTTTATCGTCGCCATCACGGAAATTAAACCGCATATTATTGCCGCGGATGCTTTTAATAATACCTTCAGCTTTAGCCCCCCATTTATCGGTAGCCACTTTTAAAATTGCTGCTTCGATTTCAGCGATTAAATCGTTGCGCGCTTTTGAAATAAGGAAAGTCGAGCGAAATTTATAATCCCCCTGACCATTAACTTGGGTTGCTTCAAATAAATCAGGAAATGCCAAACGTACATTGGGTAATTTAATTTTCATTGTTTATGTCTCTTTATTGGTTAAATATAATTAAACGAACATATCGTCAGATATGTCTTCAAAATCGTTGATAGGGTTAACGTCCAGTGCTGGACGGGGATCGGATTCAGGTACGACGGTGGGTTTACCGTCAGGCCGAATAATGAGTGATTCCAATTTGGCCCATCGGCGTGGGCTGTCTTTCTTGAGCAGGTTTTCCGCTTGCTTAGGGCTAATGAGTTTTTGGGTATAAATTTGGTCTTGCTTGAGCCGGAATGTTTTTAGCATGTCCTCAGCATCTGATTCAACACCCCACGAACGGTTGCCTTGCTTACCAGAAACAAGTTTAAATCCGGGTACTTCATGTCCGGAATTCAGTTCATCACGGACACGGACTCGAACCGCTTTGCACCAGCTTTCGATAACATCTAGTTGGTTATAAATCACTGACAGCTTTTCGTTATCAAGAGTGTTAACGCGTTCTGTGGCTCCTGATAACTGTGGTTCTAGCGGCTCGGCCAGGTCTACAAAGTCTTCCGCGATCACGTTTAAATTATGCTGTGTTTCTACAGCACATAAACCACCTTTGGCTTTGCAAAAACGACATTGCTTATCCCCCGGAGTAAACGAATCGGGAGGTAGCGTGTCTACGCCTTCACACTGAGCAACGGCGAATGTCGTAATAACCGATGCGGCGGCGTTTCTGGCGCGTTCTCCAAATTGCCGTAGCTCATCAACACTGACCGACCATTCTGAAACGTAGTTCAGTCGGGGTTGGTGGATAAACAGCCGTACTGTGTCGAATTCGTATAACATATCAAACTGATTCAGGGCACCGAGCGCATATAACATCAACTGCTCGTTTTCTTCGGAATAAACTTTCACACCTTTACCGTATTTCAGGTCGTGAATTTGCAGCTCACTACCCTTGATAATGATAGCGTCAGCCGTACCGAAAGAGTTTTCGACGCCGATCACCTCGGAAAAATCGACGCGTTGCTCTATCAGCAATTCATTGCCCTGAGCCAGTGACCACACCGTTTCAACATATTCACCGACTGCCTCCACCATTTCCTCATTAACACACGGTGTGTCAGGCTTGAGCAATACGTTTTGCCCCAGATATTCGGCGGTAGTTTGCCCCATTGTGAACGGCTCGCCCGCCAGTGTTGGGTCTTGGCGGTTACGCAGGACATTTTCAGCGAGGGCATGGGCGGCTGTTCCCTCCAGCGCGAACGGGGATTCAGTATTCGGCAGGTCAGCCTCCATTGCCAGGCTACCGTGACAGCGTAGCCAACGATGTGCTGCTGAGGGTGATAGTTTTGCATGTGCCTCCGGCATGACTATTCCTCCACCCAAGCATTTTCGGCTAATTTTAGAACCTCAGCTAATTTCTCTTGAGGGATATCACCCAGCTTTTTAGCCCCGAATTTAGACACGATACCCACAGCCTCGCTGCGGTAACCGCCTTTTGCCAGTCGCAAAAGTGCTTGTTGGGCCTTATCATAAAGGACTGCATAATCAAGCTCTGGCTCTGGCTCTGGCTCTGGCTCGGTTGTTTGTTTGCCCTCAGTCAATAAGGACAGCGCAAACTCTCGGCGCTCAGTGATACCGGGGATATCGTCGAAAGATGGTTAGATGAGCCTGATTTGATGACGGGCGAAAAACCTTGTTTGCGATCTTTTCTGCGGGCCAGTGATGTATTGCAGGAGGCTTTGGGTTTTGAACCTTCACGAATTAGCAAACGTGAAGAGATGCGGATCAGCAATGTTTTGCGAAATTCCATGCGTGATATTCAACAAGTTTTAGTGCGATGGGGTGGGTGGTCAACGACTGAACCGACGCGCGTAGGCTGGTCGCCTGTCGCTGCTGGTTTTAGTGGCCTATTTCCTGCCAGCGGTAACAACCGGCTGACATGCAGTGATAAGGACGGATTGATCGTTGATCTTTGTGTCGCACGGCTACAGATGATTGGACAGGAAGAGGAGCTGGACTGGATACAACAGCATTACATACATGGTCTGTCCAAACGGGAGATAGCCCAGCGCCACAGCATGTCAGAGAGCCGAGTACGTCATAAAATGCAAGTTGCTGAGGGCTTTATTGCTGGCTGCCTAGAAATGCTATGTATTCAATTAGATATGGATTTATGGGTTAAAAATTAATCAATCAGATGCCAAATACTAGTGCGGCCCGCAAAAATTATTCTATTGTGATAAAAATGGTTTTTTATACCCTGAGAAAAGGCGCTCAATTTAGAGCGCCTTTCTTTTTGGGCGAAAATCGAAAACTGGGGAAAACAGAGCGTAGGCATCGTGATTTGCCTGAACGCCAATAGCGACGATTTGTTACAAAAATGTCATATCAAAAATCAGTCCATTATGGACAAGAAGATTGCTACTTTTGAGGTGTTGAGGTGCTTTTTTTTTTGCCTGAGTTGAAAATCGCTAGAGCGTGAAATTGGTATGCCGTTATGTTAAATAGGCGCTAAGTTCGTACAATTATCTATATCATTCGCTGACCGCCCACAAACATTAAAATCTTGCTACACGGGGGTGTATTGAGACACAAACAGGGGTGAGCAGTCAGTCTTAAAATTCAATCGTTGTGCTTTGGGTGTTGAATTGGAAGAGAAACGGTTTAAGCAGACTGAACGAGTAGGGCGATAATCCGCCCCACTGTCTCAATCAGGTTGAAGCTCATGCCGGGCAGCCTCAGCAATAAAATGGCTGCGATCCCGGTATTTCATCGGGTTTTGTTTTACTCGGGTATCGATTCGTTTTATGAGGGTATCAGGCAATGCAACATTGATACGTTGCTGTTTTCCCTCAAACTCAGATAAATCAATATCAATCACAAACCAGCTGTCAAAATCTGCATATTCAGGATTGGCAGCATAAACCAGATGTCCTGCATCGTGGAGTTGATCAACAGTGAAATTCCCGCTGTAAACCATTTCCTCAATGGTGAGTAAAATGGCTTCACGCACCATCGCAGGAATATCTTTTTGATTATCAGCAGCAGAAAAACAACCGCAGTCATGATCGAAAAATGCAGGAACAACCATTCCGTATGCCGTATTTTCATCTTTGGGTGTTTCAACACCGACTGAAAAAAACATAGTTACCTCCAAGAGCGCGGGGATTAGATCCCCGCCATTTTTTTAATGGATTTAACAGTACCAAGCGGTAAATCTTTTTTCGGATGCGGAACAGGAAAGGTTTTCCCTGTTATCGGAGACCACCATATTTGATGGCTGCTTCCTTTATGCCGCCGCAATTCACACCCTGCTGCTGTTAACTCCTTTATCAGGTCAGTTGATTTCATTTTTCCTCCTAACCTGAAAATAAGCATACACACACATACACACAAATCAACATTTATTAATCAATAGGGGCGACCATCGTTCACCCCACGGACACCCATTGTTCTAATGGGGTGGAATATGCGTATGGACAAATACACTAGCCCCACTGCTTACGGATGGGGCGCATTTACGGCAATGCTCGGTGCCCTGTCATTGAACGACTGGGCGATTGTTATTGGCATTCTTTCCACGATAGGCACCTTTGCCGTGAACTGGTATTACAAGCATCGGGAGTTCAACCGATGTGAAAAAGACGAGTAAGTTAAGTGCGGCCGTTATCGGTCTGGTGCTTTCCGGTGCAGGCGCTACAGCTATCCTGTCTCAGCTCCTGGACGAAAAAGAAGGCAACCGATTATCAGCGTATCAGGATGTGGGCGGAGTCTGGACAATTTGCCGTGGGGTCACCCGGATAGACGGTGCTCCTGTTCGGCAAGGTATGAGGCTAACACCGAATCAATGCCAAAACCTCAACGCCAAAGAAGCAGAACAGGCCATTGCTTGGGTAAAACGTCATATCAAAGTCCCGCTGACTGAACCCCAGATAGCCGGCATTGCCAGTTTCTGCCCGTACAACATGGGTCCCGGTAAATGTTTCTCTTCCACGTTCTACCGGAAGTTGAATGCCGGAGACAAGAAAGGGGCGTGTGCTGAAATCCAGCGCTGGATATTTGACGGCGGTAAGGATTGCAGGCAGATCAAAGGCCAAGCGAACGGCTGTTACGGTCAGGTAGAGCGGCGTGCTCAGGAATCGGAATTAATGTGCTGGGGGTTGGGTGATGAGTAATTATTGTCAATTGGTGCGATGTAATAACTGTCATCGAATACATCCGTGGGCACCGTTTGGTGCTGGATTTGAAAATCATCACCCTCATAGTCGTTTTTGTGAACGTTGTGGCGAATTTGCAGGTTATTACGATTCAGTGGAAACGTGGATCTCTACTGCCAAATGGTGGAACCCGGTGACATGGGGTGGTGGGCATTGGGTGAAGAAAGAATGAAACTCACATTAACCCACTACTCAATGATTGTTCTGATTAGCATTGCAGTGGTAGCCGCATTCGGAAGTTATCATTACAGCACTGAGTATGCAAAACAGATAGAAGCCAATAAACGCCAAGCAACCGAAATCCAGCAACTGACGGACCTTATCAACTACCAGAACACGCACATTGAAATGCTGCATGAGATGGACGCGAAACATACACAGAGACTAGCCCATGCAAACGCTGAAATCGACAGGCTGCACATTGCTTCTCTTGCTCATCCTGAGCGGGTGTACATCCAAGCCAAGTGTTCCGTGCCTAAAACCGCTGCCTCCTCCAGCATGGATGACGCAACCACCGTCCGACCTACAGACGCCGCTATCCGAAATTATTGGCTACTCAGAGAGCGTATTGCCACCGCAGAGCAAATGATACTGGGGTTGCAGGAGTATGTTAGGACGCAGTGTCAGTGAGACTTAATAACTTGATAGGGGCAGGGGAGATCCTGCCTCCTATTCGATTTCATTATTATAAACAAACTTCATAAGCGCCAGGACGGGGAGCGCTCGTTGCTATGCACCAAGTCATACAGTCTCGCCACTCTGGGCTACCATAAGGCCGCATCGCACAAATCGAAGCAGAAGTTTGTAGTGGAGCTAAAAGAGTCGTGCCTGCCACCAAGCAAAGAAGAATGAATTTTTTCATTTTATTCTCCATATTTCGTTTGTAGTAACATTATTGTAACAACACATAAGCCCATTCCCACCGAACAACAAGCGAATAATACTTAACAATTAATTACCCTATGAAACTAAAGTAAATATTCCTATACCCATTCCCTTGAGTGGCTACCGAATAAGGATTTTTTCGCCAATGCCAAGGTGCAGGCGTGGTGGGCGTTACGAACACGGTTCCAGAAAACCCACAGGGCAGTGAGTGAGGGACGTTTTTACGATCCTGATGAACTGATAGCTTTTTTCGGTGAAATGCCGCTGAAAGACAAGCTAATCATTGAGTTATCGCAACCCACCTATTCGGTGAATGGCGTCGGGAAAATTGTCGTGGATAAAAAACCAGACGGGACGAAAAGTCCCAATTTAGCTGACTCAGCCATGATTCTTTACGCCCCGATGGATATTTCGATGGAAATATGGGAATTGCTAGGACGAGGTTCTTAATGGCAAAAAATAACAAATTGCAGCCTACCGCGGACAGCTACGAGAACATGATGGCCCGTGTCGGGATGCACACGCCTAACCAGCACTCGGCATCCACGTATCGCCCAAACTGGACGAGCCGCAACCGGATGCTGATAGAGAATGCGTACCGTTCGTCCTGGATTATCGGGGCGGCGGTGGATTCGGTGGCCGACGACATGACGCGCAAAGGATTCAGAATCACCTCTGAGATAGACCCCAAAGCGCGCGGCGTTTTGGAATCGCTGTTTGATGAACTGGAATTGTGGGAAAACCTGAACAATATCATCAAATGGTCACGGCTCTATGGAGGGGCAGTAGGATTAATTCTGATTGAGGGGCAGGCGCCATTTACGCCGCTACGGCCTGAAACTATCGGTAAGGGCAAGTTCAAAGGGTTGTTGCCGCTCGACCGCTGGCAGGTCGAACCTGATTTAAACCGCCGTATTAAAGAGATAGGTAAGGATTTGGGCAAGCCCGAATTCTACAACATCACAAATACAGGGCGAGGCATTCCGGCGTGGCGAATTCATCACAGTCGCTTGATTCGTTTTGATGGCGTAACCCTGCCGTACCAACAGGCGCAAACTGAAAACGAGTGGGGCATGTCGGTTATCGAGCGGATTTACGACAGGCTCACGGCGTTCGATAGCGCCACAACAGGTGCGGCGCAGTTGGTTTATAAGGCTCATCTTCGTACCTACAGTATCGACAAATTGCGTGAGATTATTGCGATGGGCGGTGCGCGATTAGACGCATTGCTCAAACACATGGACATGATCCGCCAGTTCCAGAGCAACGAGGGCATGACGCTGATGGATAAAAATGATGAGTTTGAAACCCATCAATATGCGTTCAGTGGACTGGATAACGTACTGGCACAGTTTGCTGAGCAGATATCCGGGGCAGTGGGTATTCCGTTGGTACGACTGTTCGGACAGTCCCCACAGAGTTTTTCCACGGGGGACGCTGACCTTGCCAACTACTACGACAATATCGGCACTCAACAAGAACGTCGGTTACGCCAACCTATCCGGCGATTATTGGATGTCATGCACCGCTCTGAGTTCGGGCAAGATTTACCGGACGATTTTACATTTGAATTTAATCCACTGTGGCAAATGTCTGACCTCGATCGCTCCACCATTGCCGTGAATACTGTCAATGCACTGAATGGCGCACTCGATGGCGGCATGATGAACCTGAAGGCCGCCATGAACGATTTACGCGAAATGGCTGATGTTACGGGCATTGGTGGCTCAATATCGGATGAGGATATCAACGATGCGGAAAATGAACCGCCGCCGAGACTCGACATTAACCACATTGATCCGGTCGCGTCAGGCGGAAAACCAATATCGAACGAGCCTGCGGGCGATAGCGCAGGCGGTCGGGGACATCGTCAAGGGATCTTACGACGGTTCCAATGATTCGGTCACTGAGATACTGGACGCACTGGACAGTTACAGCGAGTTAATTACGCCGTGGGCGCAGCGCGTGGCTCAGCGATTCGCGTTGGATGTCAACCGCCACAATGAGAAAGAGTGGCGCCAGCGCAGCCAGTTAATGAGCCAGGCGCTGCGCAATCTGGTGAATAACACGCCCGTTGGTCACGTGATGCGTTCAATGGTTGAGGAACAAATCAAATACATCAAATCGCTACCAATAGAGGCAGCCGATAGGGTCTACGATATCCACAATAAAGCTATTGAAGCCGCGGTCACGGGGGGACGGCATGAGCCATTTGCACAGGAAATAGCTAAAACTGGCGAGGTGGTGTTATCCAGGGCGAAACTGATTGCACGTACTGAATTAGGCAGGGCACAGACCGCGCTTACACAGGCGCGGGCACAGTCGGTAGGCTCTATGGGCTATATCTGGCGCACCGCAGGGGATGGTGCCGTGCGTGATTCTCATCAAAAAATGGAAGGGCAATTGGTTGAATGGGCCAGACCGCCAACCTTAGATGGTCTGACAGGCCATGCAGGCACACTGCCTAACTGCCGTTGTTACTGCGAAGTTGTGATACCGGAAGATTAATCATGAATTATTTTTTTAAAACCCGTCTTGGTAATACCCGTTACCAACTGTCGGATGGTTCCCTATTGTGTAAAGACGTGCCGATTGCCCGAACGGGCACACAGCTGTATGCCGACTTCGATTTGCCGGATTTAGAACCCGATGATGAGGGAGAGATTGTGGTTGCACGTTTCCCGGAGGAAGTTTTCCACGAAGCAACGCTGGCCTCATTCGAGGGAATGACAGTCACAATTCAGCATCCTGAGGATAACAGCGGCAAGATCATGTTTGTTGACCCTGATAACTGGCGTGAACTGGCTTACGGGCATGTTCAGAATGTTCGCCGCAGGGAGGGGGAACAATCCGACCTGATGTTGGCAGATCTCATCATCAAAGACACTGACGCAATGGCCGCCATTGATGCCGGTTTTGATGAAGTGTCATGCGGCTACGATACGGAGTATCAGCAAACAGTGGCGGGTAAAGCCACACAGCACCGAATCCGAGGTAATCATGTGGCGCTGGTACAAGATGGCCGCGCCGGTTCACGTTGTTCAATTGGAGATAGTATGTCTACGAATACACAGAAATGGTATCAACGCCTGAGACGGGCGCATAAAACCAAAGACTCCGCTGCGATGGAAGAGGTGCTAAACAGTGCCCCTGAATCTGTCACCGGGGATGAGGGTACGGGCGAATTGCCCAAAGCCATCAATATTAATATCAGTCCGCAACAGCCTTTGCCGAACAAAGATCCGGAAATGAACGGTGGTACGGCAGATACTGATATCCCATCATGGGCGCAGGCGATTCTTTCGCGTCTGGATGTGCTGGAGGGAAAAACAGGTGATAACGGTACGAAGCCTGATGATACGGATAAACCGACGAGGGACGATGGCGAAGAAAAAGACGAGAAAGAGGAGAAAATCACAGGAGATGCAGCGTACAAGGCAGAATTGATTATACCAGGATTTGACCTGTCTAAGCCGTCCAAACTGACCGCGTTTAAACGTCGGGTACTGGTCAGCGCAGATCAGGCGATGGTACGTAATATTGTCGGAGATGCTGAAATCAAAAAACTGCCTAAACACGTCGTCGATCTGGCGTTTAATGCCGTGGCTGAGCTGGCAAAAAACCGCAATGTTCAGGCAACGGGCGACAGTACAGCACGTAACAAATCCTCTGGCAATATGATTGCCGACATGAACAAAACCAACGCTGAATTCTGGGCAAACAGGAGTAAATAACACTATGACAGCATATTTAAAGCGGATGCCGATGGGCATTGCGGGGGCTATCTCACGCCTACAGGACATGACCGTTGAGCCCGTTTTTTTGAAATCAACCAACCTGTTTCCCGCCTATGGTCTGGTTGGAAAATACGACGGCGAGTATTTCGTACCGCTGGCGGACGGCGATACAGCAGACCAGATTCAGGGCATTTATGTTCGTGTCTACCCCACAACCAGTATGCCAGACAGAGAACACATTATCGGCACAGGCAACAATTACACTGGCGATAACCTGAAACGCGGCTACATGATCGTGAAGCTCGACGGCGACGCCTCCAGCATCAAAAAAGGCGCTTCGGTTTACGTGCGGATGGGAAAACCTGCCAAAAACAGCCCGCTGGGTAGCTTTCTGAATGTAGCGATAGACGGCGAAACCGTGTTACTTCCTAATGCACAGTTTACCGGAGCAGGCGATGCTGACGGTAATGTTGAAATTTCTTATAAAATTTGAGGGAACTTATGCCATTTACATATGACCAACGCACCATTGATACCAGCGGTACATTCCTGATAGGCGAACTGGAACGACTGGATCAAACCATTAACTTACCGTTGGTGCAATACACCTATAGCCGCGATATCCAGTTTCGCGAAGATGTGACCATCGCCGACGAGATGGCAACCTGGACAAACACCCAATTTGCCGCCGCAGGGTCTATTAACCCGAACGGTAAAAACTGGGTGAGTGGCAACTCTACGGCATTGGCAGGCGTCAACGTCAATATCGAACGTGACGGGCACCCATTGACGTTATGGGGAATGGAATTGGGCTGGACGATTATCGAACTGAACGCAGCACAACAGGTTGGACGACCTATTGATTCCCAGAAACACGACGGCATGATCCTGAAATGGAACATGGATACCGACGAACAGGTCTACATCGGTGATGAGAGCCTGGGGTTACAAGGCTTACTGAACCAGAAAAAAGCCAATATCAGCAATGCACGCAAACCGTGGGCACAGTCCACACCAGATGAAATTCGTGAGAGCATCAACCAGTTGTTGAGTGATGCATGGGCACATTCAGCGTACACAATGGTACCGACGGATTTGTTAATTCCGCCTGAACAGTACGCGCTACTGTCATCAATTATTGTTTCCACGGCGGGTAACCAATCGTTGTTAACCTATCTGCAAACCAACACCATTGCGTATCATCAAAATGGTACACCGTTAAATATCCGTGCGGTGAAATGGGCTAAAAACGCTGGCGTCGCAGGTAAAGACCGCGCTATTGCCTACACCAATGATAAGAAATTTATCCGTTTTCCAATGGTGCCATTACAGAGTATTCCGATCCAGTATCGCGGACTGTACCAGATGGTGACCTATTACGGAAAATTGGGTGCGGTTGAACTGGTTTACCGTGAAACCCTGAACTATATGGATGGTATTTAATGATGAAAATTCGGGTACATACGCCATTTCGATTCACTCATGATAATGGCGAGTCTGAAACATTCACTGTCGGAACATATGACGTCAACGAATCCGTAGCTAAACATTGGTTCGTACAGGCTCATGCGGAGATCAACGGCGCGGTAGAGGATACGGCACCTGTCGACAATGAACCCGTTATTCATGAACTCGGAACACGTATCACTGAACTAGATAACCAACTGGTGGAACGTGATACCCAGATAGCTGAGTTGAAACAGCAGCTGGAGGAACGCGACAACCAAATCGCAGGGCTGATTTTGCAAGACCCAAAACCAAATCAGACCACCAATAATGGGGGCAACAAGAAATAAGGCACTTCCCTCTGTAACCCAATTCCGCACCGACTTTCCTCAGTTCACTGATACCGTAAAATTCCCCAATAACCAAATCCAGTTCCGGTTAAATCTGGCGGATAAACAGTTGGACGAAAACCGGCTGGGGGACATGTTCGGCTATCTGGTGGAATTGATGACCGCCCACTATATAACTCTATGGGCGGCGGACAGTCGGTCAGTGGCAGCAGGGGGAACAGGCGGAGCCAATAGTGGCGTAGCGTCATCTAAATCGGTAGATAAGGTCAGCGTCAGTTATGACACGGGCGCGACCCTGAATCCTAATGCCGGATTCTGGAACAACAATCACCGGCTGGAGTAAAGAAGCGAGTCAGGCTGCGGTAAAGCAAAGTTTCGATGACTGGTTAGCCGATTTTGGTATAGGTAACCGGGAAAAATATCAGGTGATCACGAGAACTCGTGACTTTATCCAGAAATACGGACTGTCACGCTTTCAGCCTTATACCTATGGCAGGCCAAATGGTGATATTGATACGGCGCACGCCATGAGAATCAGTGATCTTGCCGGATATCTGGTGCATAACCGCCGTCATGATGGACAGGCGGAATACCATATTATCCCCAGTGTATTTGAAGCAGAAATATTGCAGGGATTACAGAAGAAATCCGGCTTTGAAGCCTTAGAAGAGGCTGGGATGTTGGTTAAAGCGGAGAAAGACCGCTTTATCAGTAAAACCATTTCTGTTAACGGCACTCAGGGACGGTTTGTGGTGTTGATTTTCAGGGATGAGGATTAGCCTCACGTAGGAGAAAAAAATATTGGGATAACGAGATATTGGGATAATAGAGAGTAATTTAATTATATATCAGATAATTATAGATAACTTAATTATCCCGTATTATCCCGCGCTATCCCGTAACATTAGGTGATTACAAATAAAGTGATATCGTGGCAATGGAAGTTATCCCGAAAAAGATTTTTCTCTGGTAGGTTATAATTTATTGAATTTTAAATGATTTAAATTAGTGACATGATGTTACGGGATAGACTGGGATAATATGGGATAGGGTAACACAATGGAATATATAATAAATATGTCATTTACCCCGTTATCCCGTGAAAATTGGTGCAGTTATATAAAGATAATCGATAATAACGGTTATGTTTTTTCAGCTTTCCGTGCTACCAGCCCGGTAGCACGGAGAAGACAAGCGCAGCGCGTCAGTATTGTCCTGAATTGCGGGTGTGAGAATATTATTTTCTCACACTCAGTTGAGTTTGCGTTATTGATTTGCCCATGGCTTGGAAATCACCAACGTGATCAAATACCGCTCTTCATCAGGATGCCGATCATCTTTAAAACGCCCCAAATTTAGTTTTATCTGATATTGATTACCAGCTTGCCAATAGGTCGCACCAGCGCCACCTTTCATACGACGAAG
This sequence comes from Xenorhabdus anantnagensis, assembly GCF_028598555.1. GTDB lineage: Bacteria > Pseudomonadota > Gammaproteobacteria > Enterobacterales > Enterobacteriaceae > Xenorhabdus > Xenorhabdus anantnagensis. The sequence continues at coordinate 9,599 of NZ_JAQRFN010000035.1, read as the reverse complement.
ACTCTCATGTAATTCTGGTGTATTAGCCAAGGGTTGATACCCTTTAGTAAGCTCCCACCCCGCTTTACGCCATTGATCTTGTAAATCTAACACAATCTTGATCGCATCGTTGTAGAGCAATGGCTCGATTTGTGGTGACATACGCACGCTAGTGATGATTTCATTCGCATACACAACAGCAAAGAACCGGGCAGGGGGAGTAACAAATCCATATTTAGGGTCAATAAAGCGTAAGCGCGCATCTGTTTTGGGAGTATTATGCCAAATTTGACCTGGAAGATGCGGATCTATCGCGGCACTGGATCGCTGTCGCATTTCCTCATAAGGTTCACCGATCACCAGAGCTATCTCGGGTTCACGTGAATTAAAGGAATGGTAGAGATAGACAACAGTCAAACCAAGAACGCTTAATAATACTAATATTAAACCACTGGACCTCCGACCTATACGCTGTGAAAGGTTCATTCAATCCCTCATCCTGAAACACTAGAAGAGTGGGTGTGAGAAATAATATCCTCACCCCCATCAGAGTTTGTTTTATTGATTTACCCACGGCTTGGCGATCGCCAGTGTAATCAAATATCGCTCTTCATCAGGATGTCTGTCATCTTTGAAACGTGCCACATTCAGCATGATCTGATATTTATCATCTGCTTGCCAAAAGGTTATTCCAGTACCTTTCATCTTACGAAGGCTATCATGCAATTCTGGTGTATTTACTAAAGGTTGGTATTCCCTAGTCAGCACCCACCCCGTTTTACGCCACTGCTCTTGTAAATCCAGTACAATCTTGATCGCATCGTCATAGAATAGTGGTTCGATTTGTGGGGACATGCGCACGTTCTCGATGATTCCTTTATTATAGGAAACAGTAAAAAATCGTGCAGGGGGGTAATAAATCCGTATTTCGGATCGGTAAAGCGTAAGCATGCATCTGTTTTTGGGATCCTGAACCCGATGCTATTATCATAGGGTGGGCTAATTTTAGCACTGGAGCGTTGCCGCATCGCCTCATAAGGTTCACCGATCACTAAGGCTATTTCGGCTGGTTCGCTGGAATAAAAGGCATGATAGAGGTAGATAATCGTCAGACCAAAAACAATGGATAGTGCTATGATTAAACTACCACGTCGTAGGCCTAAGCGTCGTAATAGATTCATTTTACACCTCCATCTGAAGCAATTGCTCGTATCGATTTTTCGACCGAATTCCGTTTACTATCACTGTTGACAACTCATTAAAATGTTGTACCGCTCTCCGTATTATCAGATTAATGTATTAGCCCTGTAATACGGAGAAGACAAGCGCAACGCGTCTGTGTCAGTCTGAATAATTCTTTATCCACGGCTCGGCAATCTGCAATGTGATCAAATAGCGCTCTTCATCAGGATGCTCATCATCTTGGAAAAGCGCCATATTTAACATTATCTGATACTGTTCATCTGCTTGCCAAAAGGTTGTTCCAACCCCGCCTTTCATACTACGCAGTTGAGCACGCAATTCTGGAGTGTTGGCTAAAGCCGGGCGTTCTTTAGCTTTGGTAAGTACCCAACCCGCGTTGTGCCACTGATCTTGTAAATCCAACACAATTTTGATCGCATCATCGTAAAGTAATGGCTCGATTTGTGGTGACATGCGCACGCTATTGATTATTCCATCATCAAACATAACAGTAAAAAATCGGGCTGGAGGGGTCACAAACCCATATTTGGGGTCAGTAAAACGCAAACGTGCATCCGTTTTTGGTACATTGAACCAAATTTCACTCGGAATATCAGGATCAATAGCAGCACTGGATCGTTGACGCATCGCCTCGTAAAGTTCACCGATTACCAAGGCGATTTCGACTGATTCTCGGGAATTAAAGGAATGGTAAAGATAAACGCTAGCCAGACCAAGAACGATTAATAATGCGAAGATTAATCCAGAACGTCGCCGATCTATGCGTTGTAAAAGACTCATTTTAAACCTTGTTCTGAAGCAATATCCTGAATAATGGATGTGAAAGATAACATTCTCACACCCACTTTTGTTTGTGCTATCCTCCGCTTACCACGGTTTATAAATTACCATTGTGATCAAATAACGTTCGGCATTGGGATGCTTGTCGTCCTTGAAAAATGCTAAACTCAGCATAATCTGATACTGATCAGCAGCTTGCCAATAGGTCGTTCCTGCACCACCTTTCATACGACGAAGATTCTCATGCAATTCTGGTGTATCTACTAAGGGTTTATATCCTTTAGCCATCACCCAACCCGTTTTACGCCACTGATCTTGTAAATCCAAGACTATCTTGATTGCATCATCGTAGGGTAATGGCTCGATTTGTGGAGACATGCGCACACTCGTGATAATGTCATTCCCATATAGAACAGCAAAAAATCGGGCCGGAGGGGTAACAAATCCATATTTTGGGTCGATAAAGCGTAAACTAGCATCTGTTTTGGGAATATTATGCCAAATTTTACCCGGAAGATGCGGCTCAATATCGGCACTGGATCGCTGCCGCATATCCTCGTAAGGTTCACCGATCACCAGCGCTATCTCGGGTTTATCGGAATAAAAAGAATGGTAGAGGTAAACTGCGGTCAGCCCTAATGCAATGAAAATCGTAAGGATTGAACCATTACGCCGCCAACCTATGCGTTGTAAGAGACTCATTCTACACCTCGCCCTGCCGCAATATTTTTTAGAGATTCTTCGAGCAAACTTCGGTTGCTATCATGCAGCATCTCATCAAAACGGGTTGCTGCTTTATACACGAAAGGCATACGTTGTTCTATATCAGAAAGATCGGCCAGTGCCTCATCACTAAATTCGATAGTACGACCATCATCAACACGTCGGCACTGGCTCGCCAACGTTAATTCAACTGATTCCGCTACACCAGAAGGAAAGCCAGTGACAAAAGAGATTTGATTGCCCCGTAATAATAAGACTAAGTGAGTATCACTGTACATTGTGGGTTGTAATATGTTGATTTGCTCATGGTTGGCAAGATGAACAACACCTTGAGCGATATCACCTGCTTCTATCGCTTCAAACGCGAATAGAATATCTGGATAGAAACGGCCAAATGTAAATTTTTCTTGTCCTATTGGCCACAATATTGGGAATTGGCTATTACCATAAATATTTTCGCGCTTTTTTATACAAGTTTTGAGATCTTCCAACCCGCGTTGCTTATAGAAAGCATGTAGTGGATACACATCCAAAAATAACGTTGTGTTTCCTAACGCCATCATTTCATACACATGATCGAACTGTTTCTGTGTAATGCTTAATTTATCACCAGGAAAACGGGCATCGGGCATAAATGACAGAGGATTATCTTCTCGAGCTTGCTTATGTTCTTCCATAGCATGAGCAATATTGGCGCTCTCACTCTCAGTCATTAACTTTGGGTAAACTGGCCAGTCCGATTGCCATGATGTATCAACTTCTATTATGCTCTTAAGCCGACGCTTTTTAGTGTCACTTTGAGTTTGTATCTTCTCGTTTGTATTATAGGCATGCAACAAACCACACCCCACTTGTTTGGAAGCAAAAGCAGCAAGGCCTGCCCATTGAAAACGGTTATCTTCCAGCCATATTTTAGCGTAAGCCGCATTAATACGTTTGTTGCGCTCCTTAGGATCTGCAATCAATTTGCCGCCGGGCGCAACAATATCTTCGGCCTCTTTCTGATACCTGCGCCAAACACACTCACAGGTGAGTACGGGTACATCAATAACTTTAATTTGTTTTCCGTCTTTTTCTTCGAAATGACAGTCATACGCGGCCACTGATTGAGGGCTTTTGTACAAAGCCATATCATCGTATTTATGTTTTTTAAAGACTTCGGTCATTTACGCCTTCCTGATTAAAATAGGGTTAATATCATTCCGTTACTAAGCATTTATATCCAGCCATTCGCCTCATTTGTATTTTTAATGAGACGCAGCAACTAAACTGGCTGAGGAGGATTGATCTTGACGGTGAACGGTGTGCTGGTTAAACCTTCTTCAAGATTCATCCCATTACCATCGCTCGTTCCTGAATGATCTATGCCTTTATTTGTCAGTGTATAAGGCACATTAGGTATCGGTTCATTGGTGTAGTCTCTGACCAGTTTAATGTATAAGTCATCTTTAAGTATTTTCTGACAATCATGGCAATAAACCGAATTTTCATCACTCATCGCTCTCGCTCCTGTTCTTTTTCTTGTTCCATCGCCAGCAGGTAATCCCGGCTGGACACTTTTTCAATACGTTGTCCGGCGTCGAGTTTTTGCCGCAACCACTGTTCAATCCGTAGTTCCAGATTGCCTTCAGGCTTATCCAGTTGCTTTGCCATCTGGCCGTGGTTTTCCCATAAATCACAATATAGTGAACTGGTTAACACTTTCAGTCCGTAGGGAGAACGTAACCAGACTGCCAGCAAGTGCTCACCCAATGTAAACGGGATTTCGCTGTTACCTTCGCTACACGTTTCGGGACGGCAAAACCGCATCGGCTGTGGTCTGTCTATCATCAGTTCGGTGACAGGCGACAACATCAGTGACCAGTCGCTGGGCGTGAAAGCAGGCACCAGCGCGCCCAATATCCGCGCATCCATCATACGGAACAGTACCGGTTCGCCATTCATCATGCCCCATTGTCGCTGCTGCCAGTGTTTAAGCTGTTCCTGCCACGGTGTATGGCTGCGGTAAGCCCAACCCCAACTGTTGTCACTGAGTTCATGGCGATCCAGCACAGCCCCTATCTGAAATAACTGATTAGCCTTCGGTTGCACCAACCACGGACTCTGTTTCAACATATTGCGCATCGGGGTACCGCTATACAGCGGAAATGCCTGTTCAACCCAGTCATGGCGGTAAAATGGCTCTATCGGATTCGGTTTAGCCAGTGAATTGAGAATGAAGAAGACAGGCGCTTTACTGGGTTCATTCAGCCAGGCTTGCCAACTTATTGCAGTTCCTGTGCTCGCCATCGTGGTAGCTCTTTCCATTGTGTTTACTCTTTAACAGGTTTAATGACTAAACTGGCATCCTGTTGCGCCAGTTCTGCACAAGCGGGTTGCACCGGAAATTCAGTTACCGGGAGTGCTTCCGCCATCGGGAGTTGCCCCACTTGTGCCAGTGGTGCCACGCCTTCCGGTAATTGCAGTGAAATCCCGCGACCGCTGCCGCCTGAACCTTGCCCGACATTAATCGGTGAGCAGAGAATGCCGCCCGGCGTGACTTTGAGAAACGTGTCACCCACTTTCAGCGTGATTTCAGATGCCGCTTCCAGCACCACTTTGCCGCCACTTTTCAGGTGAATTTCCTGTCCGCTGTCAATCACGGTGGCATCCCCGGTCTGAATATGTTGGCTACCAGCAATCCGGTGGGACACATCCCCTTCGGTAGTGATTTTGCGCGAACCGGCCACCTGATGATGGTCATCGGCACGGATATCGTGGTAACGGTTGTTATCAATGCGGCTTTTCTGGTCATGTTTGATATGCCAGTAAGCATCGTTTTCGATATGCGCGGTAAAATCTTTTTGTCCGTGGAAATAAATTTCTTCGCTGCCTTTCGCATCCTCAAAGCGCAGTTCGTTAAAGCCCTTACCTTTGTGGGTCTTGGTCTTGAAAGTCGTGCGGGTCTTTTGCGCCGGTAAATCAAGCGGTGGACGATTCAGGCCGTTATAGACACAGCCGGTGACAATCGGCCGGTCAATATCACCGTTAAGGTAAGAGATAATCACTTCCTGCCCGATACGCGGTATCGCCATAAAACCAAAGCCGTTGCCATTCCAGCCCTGTGCCACACGAACCCAGCACGATGCCCCATCATCCGGCGGGTCATAGCGGTTCCAGTGAAAATGCACTTTAATCGCCCCATCTTTATTGACGAAAATTTCTTCCCCTTCCGGGCCGACCACGAGGGCAGTTTCATCCCCATCCGCCAGCGGTTTGTAGTGAAACGGCGGACGCCAGTCGGCAAGGCCGTCGATAAAACTGAAATGATTACTGAGCGTAGTGCCTTCACCGCCACTGTCGCCCAATGCTTGCGGGCAACGCCCGTGATGGCTGATGCCGACCACCTGCCAGCGTACATTCAGCGGTTTATGCGGGTGATTTTTTATCTCAAAGATTTTGCCCGGCATCAGTTTGATGCAGTTACTGCTGCCGCTGCCGGTTTGTTTCTGATTGTCCAGCGCGTCCTGCCGGTATTTTAAAAACGGGATAGCGGCCGCATCTTTCTGAAAACGCCCGTAACTTTCAAACACGGTATAGGGGGTCTGGCTGCCGAAATCGCGGAAGCCTTCGCTGCTGTGCATATGGGAGAGGTGATAACGCGGCTCTGCTGGATTGAAATCTTTATGCAGGCTGCGCTGCGGACTCATACCGACACCCAGCCGCACCTGATAAATCGTATCGGTTCCATAGGCTGTTTCCGGCTGGGGCTGGTATTGCAGCGGCAGCCCGGCGGTCATACCGAGGTGACTGTCACTGAAAAACAGGGTTTCATCCTCAAACCAGAAACTAAATCCCTCTTCCGCCGCCAGCCGGCAGAAAAACGCATAATCGGATTCGCGTTTTTGGGTGATATATTCTCTGTCCTGATGGGGATCGTAGAGCTTTGAATCAGCGCGGACTTTGTGCTTTTTCAACAGGCTATTCAGGATAGCAGGCACATTTTGCTGATGGAAAATCCGGCTGTCCTGATTGAGCGTTAGCCGCCAGCAGGCAGGGCGCACCGTCAGAGTATAGAGTGTCTTGTTGCCATCCGTACCTACCCAGTCAGCATGGGAGATGATGCCGGTGATTTTGCGCTGCTCGGTTGCCCCGTTAAAGATTTGCAGTACCGCTTCCTGCATCAGCAATGAGGCCAAATCAATTTCAGTCTGTGGTCTGAATGGGTTTGCGTTACCGGCTCTGACCAGCGTCAGGTTCAGGGTAAACAGTTCTGATAATCCCTCTTGCAGGGAGAATTCCCCCACGGCAAAGGTGTCTTCCGGTACGCCGGCGACAGTAAAAACAAAACGTAACCCACTTTTCATATTACTGTTTTCCTTCTGATTTATTGCATGAATTCCTTAATCCACTACATCTCCGGGCGTAACCCGTCGACATGCCAGAACTGCCATAGCACCTTGTGACTGTCCGGCGTGAAAATCTCCAGCATGACGAACGCAGATTGGGTGATAAAACAGGCCAGTGCCTGATGGATTAACCGGCAGAAACGGTACATCTCCCCCGGATTGCGGTAACAACCGGGATTCAGTGTCAGCGAGAGTAAATGCCCGCGGATGGGACGCCCCAGCCGCATCCGGTCAGTCAGGCGCTCTTCCACCTGCACAATGCCGTCAATGTGTTGGCGGAACTGGCGGCTCAGGGGGCGATGCGTGTCGGCATACGGGTCAAACAGCCGGAGAAACTGTTTCAGGCTGTCGATGGCAAACAGCATCATCGGTGGGCTGGAAAGGCAGGACAGCAGCGGCCAGCCGCTCTTTTCCTGCAACAGGGGCGGGTAATCAGTCGTGACCGGCGTGATATTGTGGACGCTGAGATGAGACGGTGCGCCTTCTTGCGTCACGGTAATCGTGCCTTGCCTCAATGCCGGTGCCTGTTCATGATAGCCGGTGAAAGAACACAAAACCGCAATGGTGGGTAAGTCGTTGGCCGGTTTGCCCGTCAAATCAAAAAAGTGCAGCCGGTGCTGGATTCGGCCCAGAAAATCGGGTTCGGTCTGGAGCTGGTAATAAAACGTGTCGGGTTGCTCATTCTCATCCCGAAAATGCCCAGCGGGGGTAAACTGTTCAATCGGCAGCCAGTGATACGGTGTCCCGCGTTGCTCACTGTCAGCGGGCTGTTCCACAACCTCAATATCACCCAGCCGGAACAACCGCACCGATCCCCCCAACGGCAGAGGGTAACGGTGATTACCGGCCTCCAGCGCAATGGGCAGGCTTACCCGATTTTCCAGATGAAGGGCCGGCACACAGCCCAATAAAAATGCCTCATCGACATTATCCAGCGGCAATTCGCCCTCGAAACGAAAAATCAGCTCAAACGTGCCGTCCGCATTCAGGGGTACTGTTGTGCAACTTTTGCTGATATCCAGCGTGACAAAGTTATACAGTGGGGACAGGGCATAATACTCCACCAGAGGTTGCAGGCCGGAATACGTATTTTTGGGCACAGGCAGTACCGGATTATCCAGCAGATCATGCCAGCCATAAGGGAAATCGCGTAGCTTTCGCTGCTTGCCCTGCGTGTTCAGGCTGACATCACAAATATATTGATCCAGCCACAGACTGAGCTGGGCGGCCTTTTCTGTGTCAGTGCCGAGGAAAAAAGTTAATGCGCCACTTTGCCAGACTGGGGATGCCGTGCCGGTCTGGCACAGGGTCAGAATAATTTCACTGTGAGTGCCGGTTTTTTTTACTGTGCGTTGTTGTACAACCAAGGGTTCAATATGCAGCGGACGGCGGGTTTTAAACGTCATTAACTGCCCGTTGTGGTGAGCCGAAACGGCGGTGTTCACCGGAATATCCGTGCTGCCCTGATGTTCGCCATCGGCGGGAGAGAACTGCACTATCGTGGTGGGCGGAAGGGGACACAAGGCCAGCGGCCAGATGCGGGACAAAATACCGTGCGTGATTTCGGGAAGTTCGTCCTCCAGTTTAGCCCGGACATTGGCAATCAACAGGGCAAAGGCTTCAAAAAGACGCGTAATATCAGGATCATGGGATGAAATCAGAAAATCCGCCAGATGCGGCGAGTCTTTCGCCACACGCTGCGCCAGTTCCCGCAGATAGGCACGTTCTTGCAGGTACAGTGATTCCTTGTTGTTTTTCATTATGCTTACTTTTTTATGTTATATTTTTTTATCAGGTAGGTTAATTTATTGTACACATTTATCAATAAAATTAATTAACCAATAAACTCCAATTTTTGTCTGATTTTGGCCGGATATGGGGGAATTAGCGGAATTTTCACGACAATTCAGGTAAAAATAAAGCTGACACACACTGTCACGATTTGAATCCCTTTTGGCTAACCATTAATATATTTTCTACAAAAAAGATCTATCGCCTGTCAGGATCGCCTTCGGGTGGCGAAATAAATCTATGGTCCTCCCCGTTTTTGCAACACTCATTTTGATGTATGGTTGGCTTGCTTAAATCTATCCGGCGTCTCTATGAGTATGGATATCCGCGCCACGATGAGTTCTGCGCCTGATGAACCTTAAAAACTCCCCGGCTTCAATGAGCCATTTTGTTTCTTAGGTTATTCATCAGGCCGATTGGCCGTTCATGTCATCAATAATCAGTCTTCGCAAAACCAGATAGGTAACGTGTATTTCACTGTTTAATCATCAAGTTATTGAATCAGTCAGCCTCTATTAGGCCTGATACTCATTTTGCCGAGTAGTGATTGCCCAGGCTATTCGTGCCAGCTTATTAGCCAGTGCACAGGCAACCACATTCGAATGTTTCTTGCTCAGTTGTGCCTGAACCCACTCGGCCAGTCTCCCATGCTGATGCTCAAGCCGCATCATAAACGCCCGGGCGCATTGCACCAGCAATCGGCGCAAATTTTTGTTGCCGCGTTTGCTGATACCC
>NZ_JAQRFN010000034.1 GCF_028598555.1 Xenorhabdus anantnagensis | reverse complement strand
TGAGGCAATCCGGGATATCACCTGCTATTTGGGCGGGTATTATAATTACACCCGTCCCCATAGTTTTAATGGAGGAATTTCCCCGGCTGAATATGAAAGACAGTGGGAAGAGGCCAGAAATGTGTCCGGTAGTTCTTGACCACTACATAACTATGCATGGGTGCAAAAATGTCTATATGCGATTTTGCCCGTTTTGGGGCAGAAGAGAGGGAACTTTTACGGGTTTAAGGTGAAAACCGCCCAGAGCGGCGTACAGGCTGTTATTGCAACGGGTGTTATGTTAAATGCTGGGTGTGATCCATCTGTGGGTGCAAGATTCATGCGATCAATATATCGGTGTCTCGGACAGTGTAAAAAAACAGGGTCAAAGAGGGAATTTCATCAAGGAGTGCGGAACCATCCCCTTCCTGCAAAGCCAAAATGACACGGAATTTTCTGCGACACTAAAATTAGACGGCCAGAGACAAAAGAATCTTATAGCGGGAAAAATAAATACTTTTCCAATGAAAGTGCGTAAATAAATTTTATATAATTCAATATGATTAAATTTCAATTTATTTTTTTAGGATGATTTATGGAAACGAATGATAGAACGCATGTTATTCCCGTAAGGGAATGGATTTGGACACTAATTCTAGTGATGATTCCGTTTGTTAACTTGGTGTTTTTAGCCTATTGGAGCCTTTCAAAAAGTACGAATTTAAATAAAAAGAATTTCGCAATTGCTTATTGGATAGTTACTGTTTTTGGGGTAGTAACTTATTTAATTTTGATTGGGGTAGCTTTACGTAATTAGGCATCTCTCTCACACTGTCAGATTGAAATCTGACAGTGTTCGCCGTTCTCTGATCTGTTTTGATGCCAAACGCCAGCAATTTGCGAATCCTGCCCTTAAGTATAACCCCCATATAATTTCATGCGTACGAAATTAATTCGTTAAGGAGTAAGCTGCCTAAATGGAGGTTTAATGTTTATCACTTCTTCGATAGAGGATCTTTCGGCCATCAGGGTATTCACGAATAAAATAGCCTGACGGGAGTTCAGGTGTGCGATAAACAATAGATTGACCGGATTCTAATAACTCATTAGCCATTGCGTCTGGATTTTCATTCAAAGCTTTTAAGCGAGCTTCTGGCGTTGGATAGTCAGCCCAGTTAATCAGTTTACGTTGCTTCATTTTGTTGTTCTCTTTTTGATGAAAGAAACTGGGTGTCGGGATGTAATCCTGACCTTGTGGCCTAGATGGCGATAAGTACAAGGCACATCCTGTTATAGACTCAATTTGCTTTTTAGAAAACTGTTTTATACGTTCAGATAGGCAAATGGCGTTACATGATGATGCTGAGGCTATTTATGAAAGACTAATATCGGAATACAGAGAAGAGTAAATATGAAACGGCGTAATTTAACAGCATACGAAGAAAAGCAATTAGCCGATGCTTTTCGGGAGTATGCTATATCGAAATATCGGCTAGGCCAAATTTGAGAGGGATGAATTTCAAGTTGATTAGCAATAATCCATTCACCTTTTGTCCAGGGCCGGATTAGTGTATTAGCTAGTGTGGATGAGCTTAATCCTGCTTTACGTGAAATTGCAGCTAAGGTAGTTCCTTACTTGCGCAGGGCTGCGATGATATCGGCTGGATGCTAGTCTTGATTCATATTCATACCTGTTCCACCTCGTTTTGTTATTGGTGATTTAAACAGGGTTCGCAGAGCTGGTATTTATCAAATAACTGAGACAATGTTTTCCGCCTGAATTGCTATAGGAATAGCGAAAATAGGCACACTGGTAGGTATTTCCTACCAGCGGGAACACTCTTTGCAAGGCTGCGACCCCCTGCCTACTGGATTTTGCCAATAGTGACTTCAGATTAACGGGTTAGATAATATTTTTCAATAATAAAATCAATGGGATGTTGTTAGGCGATTTAGTTACTTGTTTCTGTTATTTAAGATTAGGGGTAATTTAAACTTTTTAAATTACCATTACTTTTTATAAAAGAATAATGCTTGATTTTATGCTTTCTTTGATGCTTTGTTGTTATGTGATTGATATGGCAATTTTTTATGTAAAGATGTTATATTCTTATTTTTATATTAAAAATAGGTTATGTCTTATGGATAAAAGAAAAGAAAAGAATTACTACAAAAAATAAAAAATACGTTGGATAACAGTGATGCTATTGCATAAGATAAATTATCTGTTTTGATGATATTCTGTTTCCAATTATTGTCATCATCTAAAACTAACGGAGTTAATATGCGTGTCTCAGATGATCGAACTCTAAAATTAGAGTTGGAATCAAAAAAATTAAAACATTAAATCATCTATTTTATATGGAGGTATTGAAGTGAGTAGAAGGGATTTTGAAGAAGCGTTTGTTGATCAATCTTTAGTGGTTGATAATGGAACAATAAAACCACTATCTTATACGAAAGATTATAGAAGAAAGAATTTTTCTGAAATTGAAAGAAAATATTCCAATGCGTTATCTGACGTTGTGGAAAGAATGTGTGATGATGAAGAGTATTATGTTGTGTTAACTCATGGTGGATTGGTTGATGCTGTAAAAAATTCTTGTGGAAGTAATCCGAATTCATCATGGAAAGATAGTCTATTTTCAGTTGCAGATGTTGTAACAACGTATGCAGGTAATATATTGGATAGTTATGCTTTTATGCGATTAGCAAATGAATTAAGTAGTAATTTTGGCGTAAGAGTAACTGAATATGTCAATCGATATGGAAATAGAATGGTCAGGCTTACGGGGCATGCCGGAGTCAGAAGATTTTTAACCGCTACAAAATATAGATCAGATCATTGGAGGGTGATAGATATCGGCATAGGAACACAAGCAATGCGAGAGGGAATAGCTACAGTATCTAGAAGAGTTATTATTGTTTCTGTCCTGTATAGATCAGCGGAGCTTTTATTTAAAGATGAGTATGATATTTATGATTTTTTCGGAAATATCACGATGGATGTAGCAAAAACCGCTGTTGGAGCTTTGGTTGGCCTTGGGGTTGTTGCTGGTGCCGCTATTGCTTTGGGAACTGGAGCTTTTGCTTTAGGGGTTGCTGTTGTGGCGTTAGCTGTTGGATTTTTTACGACTTGGGTACTATTTGAGCTTGATGACCGTTATAAAATTAGCAAAAAACTGATAAACTACATGCGTGAAAAGGAACTGGCTGAGGCTGATAAACTAGATTATCGTAAACAGCCATTTGGTTATCCTTATCCACGAATAAAATAACCTTCATTTATCATAATTGTGTTGGAAATAATAAAGAGGCCGGGATGGATAGTAAAAATAAATCAATTTTAGCAATTAGTATGTTTTTTTTATTTTTAATAATAAATGCGGCTCTCTTTTTTGCTGTTGATGAATTTTTATTGATTTATAATCTTTCGGATGTTATTGTTTTTTCATGGAGGATGTTTGCAATATTGTTTTTTTATCCTTTAATATTTTATTTTTGTATTTCTATGTTTTATTATTTGTTTTTTTTAAAGTTGCCAAAACACAATAATTCAATTTTTAAATTTCTTACATTTTTTGGTATTTTAGGATTTGTAATTAGTTTGCCTGTATATTGGTACGGTGATTTCAAATTAAAAGAAAATGGATATATTACTTGTTATAAAAAATCGATAAGTGCTCCCCAAAAGTATGCAAAAAATGAAAAATTATGTGACTAAGCATATATAATATGCTTAGTTTTATTTTTATAATGTTCTATCTTCCCAGATGCTATAAGCTGATGTTCCAGCAGTCACATGGTTCCATGATATAGATTTATAGTTTAACGTGACTTTTTCATATGGCATTATATCATGATCATTAATAGAGTGTGGGTATACACAGGAAATATCTGTGATAGTGGCTTCTGTGATTTTTACTTCGTAGAATAATTCTAATTGCCCTGTTTGGCTTGTTCTATAAAAGATAAAACCACCATTCAGTGACTCATTTGAGTCTATTGCCATTGCCAGTAGTGGTGATGCCTTGTCGATTGGTTTGATGAACTGTATTGGCTGGTGACTCACGTTCTGCTGGCGTGAAATTGCATGATTCAGGCTGAGTACCTGTATTTGATCTTCATGTCCCTTTTGGTATCTGTTTCCTATAGAGTCGAGAGTAGAGCAACCTGCGGATATCAATCCTTGTTTCTTGCCATTTAATGTTAGATAAATCATGTATGACATAAAAGTTACCGTCCTAGTTTTTTATTTAATAACGATGGCTTAGGTTAAAGCCAGAGACAAGTAACTTAACATATTAAAAAACGTGCGATGGGATCATCAAGGCAAAAAAGATCTACTTGAAATCCTTTTTGTTAGGTTGTACTCCTTAACCCAAGAAAAGAAAAAACCATCCTTGCAAGGATGGTTTTTTCAAGGCTGAATCACTTCAAGTACTTCTTTCTGAATACACACCAATCTTCTTGTTCATCCTTGTTACCAGTGGCTGTTGCCTGTGCCGATTTTATCGTGTTTTTTGGGGTTGGAATCATGAGACTAGTTACCCAAAAAAAGATGCAACAGTCAGGCTAAACGGGGAGTTCGTGCAGATAGCCCAGCTTGGAGCGAACTGCCTAACCGGAATCCAGTGTCAGGCGTGGAATGATGAAAACGCGGCCATAACAGCGGAATGATATGAGTAAACCGTATGGCGGGAACAGGAGAGTGCACGAGGGAGCGACCCATAGGAAACGGTGGGGATCTTTAAGTCCTGTCAGGTTCGGTCATTGCAATAATTACTGGAGCTCTAACTATACCATTTACCTCTAAAGCTCTACTCATAAGAGAGACTCCTTTAGGGCCATTATCCTCTAGATTTAAGCTCTAAGCCTTTTTCACCAACAGTGATTTGACCTTTGGCTATTTCTAAAGTAAGTAGATCTTTTTTATCGAAAGTAGGTTTACCTGTAGTAATATTAAAATCATTATTATTAATAATAACTAGCCCCATTAATCATAACACCATTAGGATTAGTTATGATAACTTTAGCTTTATCCCCAACTACTTCTAATGTTCCTAAAAGTTGAGATTGATTACCACCAACTATTTCATTAACAATTAACTCTTCAGATCTATTTTTAAAATTAGGATTCTTATCTAATTTACCCACTAATTCAGAAGTTATTTTAGTTAGTGAATTATTTAGTACTAGACCTTGCTTTTCGACATTAAACTCTTTATAAGTGTTTCTAGACATTCCAGAAAGAGTAGGAGTAGCTATATTAACAACTGGAACATTATTAATATTTTGAATTTGAGTACTAGAATCGTTAGGAATTGTTGGATTTGCAAAGGCTGGGTTGATAGAAAAGAATAAAGATGCAAGAGAAGTACTTTTACAAAATAGATAGCGTTTTTAAATATAATCATAGTTTAATCTTCTTTTAGTTGATAAAATTTAAACTGATTCAATAAACTTTGTTATACTAATTTGAATTATATGATTTAGTTTACTATTTTAATTCTCCTTTTACTTGGTTTTACTTGAAAGAATATCTATTCTGAGTCTAAGATTTTCAAATAATTAATTAATTTAACAGGAAAAATAATCTATATATCTTCAATATAATCCAAGTTATTTTACTCAACTTCTCTAATATAGTACTGTTCCGGACTATACCAACATATAGTTTTGTATTTTTCAGATATAAGCTTCTTATCTTTTTTGTAATAATCCATTACTTCTTCAGGAGACCAACTACGACCACATGAAAAAAGAGATCCTTCTTTGATTAATTCTTTGATTATTTTTATTTTATCTTCTTCTGTATCTATTGATAGTTTCATAAAATTTGCAAAGGGATCTATATAATATCTATCATCATCTTTGTAATATTCTCTGATTTCATCAGTTATTAAAGAAAAACCTAGTAATTTCATCTTATTAACTAGCATATTTCCGTTTTTTGTAACCATTTTCTTTAAAGTATTAGTTGATATATCTTCAACAATAATCGAGTTTTCTGGAAATCTATTCATTGTACATTTAACTTTAATATAGGTGTAGCTGAAGTTGGAATTGAGTTTATCACCATTTCAGGAGCTCCCCCTGGTAAGTGTTGACCAAGTCCTAGAAAATTCTTATTACCTGTAATATCTGTAGGACTGCGAGGATTCATATTACGTATACCTTCAACTTTTCGAATATTAAATCCTCCCAGTAATGAATCTGTTGTTAAACCTATATCTTTTTCTATTTGTTTGGCAACAGCTTTAGAAATAGTAACTTCTCGGTTATGTATTAAATAGTTAGATCTCTTATTAAAAATAGTTCTCACGCTCAATGAAAGTACCAATCACTTTATCGTGCATTTCCTCTGATTTAGAATACCCTATCGTTTTTCGATTCAGTCTTTTTATCCGGGTTCGATGCATTAAATTGTTTCTTTCTAAACGTTGGGTGAATGCCTTCCCTGTCAGGTGTTCTTCTTCTGGGAGGCGGTCATACACAGCATAATCATCCGTACAATAAAACCGGATATTAAAGGCGATAAAAGGGTAAGCAGTTTGTCTAATGTTTTCCGGCTGCGATCCCCAAAAACAGGCGCCACTATCCATTTCAGACGGGGTTCCCAAGCATACCAGAGTCCGCGTTGATTTTTCTTGTTCCCCACAAACGACCCTTGCTCATCCATTTCACAGATAAGCTGAATGTTATCCCCGTCAAGAGGAAGCGTCGTCACGTTTCGGGGGGTAAGTTTTTAGCGTTGTCATGACGGTACTTGTGGCCACTTTCAGGACACGGGCGGTGTCGCGGATCCCTCGGTTATTCATTGCCATATCGATAATCTGTTCTTTAACACCGGGTTTACAGGCTTGATAGGTGTATTCCAACTGAAAGACCTTACAGCAGGCATAACAGCGATAACGGGGATGGCCGCCATTTCCTTTTCCATGTCCTTTGACATGTTCTGATGTGTGACAATAACGACAATAAACGTCAACTTTAGCCATACTCCACCCTTAAAAAGTTAGAGCATGTCACAATAACTAACTATTCAATACATGACCACAAAATAGCCTCCCGAAAAGGAGGCCATTATTACTATTAATTAAATTAACGTCTTATTACAACAGCTAACATTCTACTCAGACACTGAAAGAAGAACCACAACCACAAGTCGTTTTTGCATTCGGATTGGTAACGATAAAACGGGAGCCTTCCAATCCTTCCGTGTAATCCACACAACCGCCTACCAGATATTGCAGACTCATTGGATCAACGACCAGTTCAACTCCTTGTTTCTGAATCTTCAAATCACCTTCGTTAATCTGGTCATCGAAAGTGAAACCATACTGGAAGCCGCTACAACCACCGCCTGTAATATAGACCCGCAGGCGCAGGTTCGGGTTATCTTCATCAGCAACCAGTACTTTTACTTTATTGGCTGCGGCATCAGTAAATTGCAAAGGCAGTGCAGCATCATCGCTCATATTTTTACTCCAGTCCGGTTTTCCGGTAAAATTCCCGGAAAGTCGTTTTTATGCTTTCTGATCAGTTAACCGCGATTATCCAATACCTGACTGATTCGTTCAAGTTTTGCCACACAAATGCAACAATACATATCTCCCTCTCTCCATATCCCCCTCCATATGATGATTTGGCTTCCCCATCGGGGTACTTTAGAATGGCATTCCCGTATCTATTCCTTTGTCTTTCAGGAGCTTTTATTAATGAGCCAGTCCGAAACGCTTTACTCTCAGGCAAAACACGTGATCCCCGGCGGTGTCAATTCACCTGTACGTGCTTTTAATGGTGTTGGTGGTACACCTGTCTTTATCCAACGTGCCGATGGTGCCCATCTTTATGATGTTGATGGCAATGCTTATATCGATTATGTCGGTTCATGGGGTCCGATGGTTCTCGGTCATAACCACCCTGCTATCCGCAATGCTGTTATTGAAGCCGCTGAGCGTGGATTAAGTTTTGGTGCACCAACCGCTGCCGAAGTGGAAATGGCAAAACTGGTTACTGAACTGGTGCCTTCCATGGATATGGTTCGCATGGTGAACTCCGGTACAGAAGCCACCATGAGCGCCATTCGTCTGGCTCGCGGTTATACTCAACGTGACAAAATCATTAAATTCGAAGGTTGCTACCACGGTCATGCTGATTGTTTGCTGGTAAAAGCGGGTTCTGGTGCCCTGACTATCGGCCAACCAAACTCTCCAGGGGTTCCTGCTGATTTTGCTAAACACACCCTGACTTGTGTTTACAATGATCTGAATTCTGTCCGTGAGGCCTTCGAAAAATATCCGGAAGAAATCGCCTGTATTATTGTCGAACCCGTCGCAGGTAATATGAACTGCATTCTACCACAGCCAGAATTCCTGCCGGGTCTGCGTAAATTATGTGATGAATTTGGTGCCCTGCTAATCATTGACGAAGTGATGACTGGTTTTCGTGTCGCATTGGGTGGCGCGCAAGAGTACTACGATGTTAAGCCCGACCTAACGTCTCTTGGCAAAATCATCGGCGGTGGTATGCCAGTAGGCGCCTTCGGTGGACGTCTGGAAATCATGGAAAAACTGGCACCAACAGGCCCTGTCTATCAGGCGGGAACCCTTTCCGGTAACCCAATCGCCATGGCTGCCGGTCTGGCTTGCCTGAAAGAAGTTGCCCAAGTGGGTGTTCATCAACGCTTGAGCGAACTGACCGACACACTGGCGGCAAGTTTAAAAAATGCGGCATCAGAAGCTGGTATTCCTCTGGTTGTTAACCACGTCGGCGGCATGTTCGGTATTTTCTTTACCGATGCAGAAAGTGTCACCTGTTATCAGGATGTCATGAAGTGCGATGTAGAACGTTTCAAGCAATTCTTCCATTTAATGCTGGAGGAAGGTATCTATCTGGCACCTTCTGCGTTTGAAGCAGGATTTATGTCCATCGCCCACTCAGATGAAGATATCCAGCGCACGGTTGATGCGGCAGCCCGTTGTTTCGCAAAACTGAAATAAAATATTTCGTTTTCGCAGATGCTGCAATCCTGTGGCATCTGCGTGAATATTCATATCAAGACGTATATCGCCTAAGGAGTAATCATTATGCGTAAAGAACTTTTTGATGATTTACTCGCTTCTGCAAAAGAAGCTATGGCTATTCACAAAGGACAGTTGGAGCCAATAAGAATCACTAAATTAGCCATTCCTGATGTAAAAGCTATATATGCACATACAGGGATTAAGCAAGAAGAATTTGCAAGCCCACCTCCCTCGTCCAAGCATGGGAACAACACCGAAGAACTCCCGCGGGTAACAATTTAAAATTCTTGCGTATAAGCCCCCTACCCATTTTTGGTAGGGAGCCGCATTCTATCAGTAATAAGTTATTACTGACTGTTACTGACCAAACATCTCGCGCAGCCAGCCGGGAGCTTCTTTTTGATTCTCTTTTATGGGCTGTTGTACCGATTGCTGACACAATCCCTGTGGATCATCAGTCCAAACCGGTAATATCCTGATACCGCCGCCCTCACAGTTGAAACTGCCGTCTTCATTGACTGACATATCCATAATACCTTCCGGTGGACGATTATTCAGTTCCAGTGGGGTTTCACTGTCCAGATAACGACGGTAAATCGTCAGTGCGCCCGTCGCTCCGGTCAATTTGGTTGGGCCATTGTTATCACGCCCAGTCCAGACAACCGCCACTTCCTTGCCATCAATGCCTGTAAACCAACTGTCGCGAAGATCATTGGTCGTTCCGGTTTTACCCGCCAGATTATATTTTCCATATTTACCACCCAGTGAGCGTCCTGTACCTCTCTCCATAACCTGCTGCATACCATATAGTGTCAGATAGGCAGCCTGTGGCGGCACAACATGCTCTGCTTGTGGATAGCTCTGGTAAACCACCGTACCATCTTCGGTAATAATAGAACGCAACGCGGAGAGTTTTGCCCGATTACCACCGCTGGCAATAGTCTGGAACTCCTGCGCCATTTCCATTGGGGTCAGGCTAATTGCTCCTAACAGCATAGAAGGAATCTTTTGGATCTCTTTCGCAGGAATACCCAATGAAACTAAGGTATTGGAGATGCGATCCAGCCCAATATCCATTCCCAAGTTTACTGTCGGAACATTCATCGAACGCGCTAATGCGTCGATCAGCATGGCACGCCCACTGAAAGTACGGCTAAAGTTTTTCGGCTCCCAGGGCTTGCCCCCCGCTTGAGGGATAGAGATAGGTTCATCCGCCAGCCAAGTGTTCAGGCGATATTTATCCGGCTGACTCAATGCCGTCAGGTAAGTGGCTGGTTTAGCAAGGGAACCAATCAAACGACGGGCATTCAATGCTCGGTTAAATCCGGCATATTGTGGTTGGGAACCACCAACCATCGCACGAACTTCACCACTGAAACGGTCAACAACGACCATCGCCCCTTCCAGATCACTAACCTTGCGTGTTTTTCTCAGAGCAATAACTCCCTCTTCAACGGATTTTTCCGCAGCATCCTGCGCAACCGGATCGAGGGTAGTAAAGATCTTCACGCCTGACAGGTCATTGATTTTATCGCCCAGCTTTTCCTGCAATTCCTGACGCACCAATTGCATAAAAGCAGGTTGTGGTGTAATCGATTCATTTTTCGGTTTTACACCCAATGGACGGGCACTTAGCAAATCATACAGTTCCTGATCGATGATTTTGCGGTTCTGGAGGATTTTCAAAACAATATTACGTCGCTTCAGCGCAATTTTAGGATTGCGCCATGGGTTATACAACGAGGCTCCCTTAACCATTCCCACCAGCAATGCCTGCTGATCCAAACTCAGCTCCTCAACCGGACGCCCGAAATAGTACAAGCTCGCCAGCGGGAAGCCATGGATCTGTTCATCACCACTTTGCCCCAGAAAAACTTCGTTCAAGTACAATTCCAGAATGCGATCTTTGCTATAGCGTGCATCCATCAGCAGCGCCATGTATGCTTCATTCGCTTTACGACTCAAAGTACGTTCATTGGAGAGAAACAGGTTTCTCACCAATTGCTGTGTCAGAGTACTTCCCCCCTGAACCGTACGTCCTGCCATCAGGTTAGCCAAGGCAGCACGGACAATGGAAAGCGGCCTGACCCCATCATGCTCATAAAAATAGCGATCTTCTGTTTCCAGTAAAGTCTTCACCAGTAAATCAGGAAAGCCCGAATACGGCACAAACAGACGCTGTTCACCGTTCGGCGACTGCATCATGGTGATCAATTTTGGATCAAGGCGGAAAAAACCAAATTGACGATGATTTTCCATATTTTCAATACTGGAAAGATGGCTATTATCAAAAGTCAGCCGTGCCTGAATTTGCTCTTCTTTACCATCAGAGAAATCAAATGGGCGGCGAAGCATCTCAATACTATTACCCCTGACCACAAATTCACCTGCCCGGGTAATTTTGGTCACTTTCCGATACTGCATACCTTCCAGCAAACGAATCATTTCGCCCTTGCTGTAATTCATGCCCGGTTCAAGGCTGACCACCCGACCATACACCGCAGCCGGTAAATCCCAGACTTTGCCGTCGATACGATGGCGAATTTTGTTATCCAAGTAGAAGCCATAAATAACAATGAGTACTGCCAGTACAATAAAAATTTTCAGCAGCAGCCACAAAAACCTATGCCCACCGCTTTTAGATTGGCGAACCTTGGACCCGCGGGAGTTCTTCCCTTTGTTAGTCATGACTTCATCCTCATCGTCGTCAAAATCATCATTTTCATAATCATCATAATCATCCCGCCGATTGCGTTTTTTAGATGTTCGCCCACGACGAAGTCCTGATTTTTTACCCTTGCGTCCGATTGGCTGACGATCATCATCAGACATACCGAATTCTCCAAATGTTCATTAAATACAGGCTCATAACTTCACAAGCTCATGATTTTACACAAGTACACGATTTCAAATAATTATATATGTTTTTTCACACGCCTCGTCGGTGCTGTGTTAGCAGGATCATCTGGCCATAAGTGTTTGGGATAACGCCCTTTCATCTCTTTTTGCACCTCACGATAAGTTCCCTGCCAAAATACAGCGAGATCTTGTGTGATCTGTAATGGCCGATGGGCAGGAGATAGCAGCTCAATGACTATCGGAACCCGCCCTTTCGCCAATACTGGATTTTGCTGTTCTCCGTACATTTCCTGCATTCTAACTGCCAATACAGGAGGCTTGTCGCTGAAATATTGGAGAGTGATCCTGCTCCCAGTTGGCACAGTGTAATTAGTAGGCAATTCATTATCCAGTATTTGCCGTTGCTGCCAATCAAGCAAACCCATCAAACAAGATGACAGCTCAATCTGGCGCAGCCCCTTCAAATCATCAACACCCACCAAAGCTGGTAGCAACCACTGTTCAAGGGAATTCAACAACGCTTCGTCATTAACCGCAGGCCATTCCACTTCCGGTAACCATTCTGCTGCCTTTTGCAAGCGAATGCGCAACTGCAATGCTTCCTGTGACCAATTTAACGTCGATAAGCCTTCCTGCCTAACCCAGTTCAGCAAGGCTTCCTGTAATTCTGATTCCGAAGGTTTTGCCAATGGCTGTGCTTTGACAATTAATCGCCCACATTGCAAACGCTTCCATGCCCGTAGTGAACCTTTATTATCATCCCACTCAACGGCTGTATTCTCACTAAACAGAAAAGAATGTTGCTTTATGGTTTGTTCAATATCCAGCGGACAAGCGAGCAGAACGCGGGCATCAGGATGACTATTTCCCTGCTGAAATGAAGGAATAACTAACCAAGCCTCTCCCGAAAGTGGCTCTTCACGTTCCAATGCCACTCCCAGCCCAGTGGCCAACTGAAAACGCCCGAGATTATCACGATTTTTGGCGATCCGATCTGGGAATCCCCGCACTAATAGTTCAGGTACAAGATCCAGCCTGATGTTTTCAGAATTGTTTTCATAATTATTTTCAGAATTGCTTTCAAGGCGTTGTTTTTTTCTTTTATCTGCCTGACTATTTACAGCAAATTTATCGGCAAGATTCCTGACAAGCTGATGGGTTCGTTGCTGCCAATGACGCTGATTCGTCATCATCCAATAAAGAAGATCTGGCTGCCTACTACGCGGAGGCTCTTCCAGAATAGCAACCAATTTTGCTGCCGTTACCAAGGCTGCACGGCTTTGTTCCTTCTCCTTATGCTCTTTACCCGAACATAAAATCGCCGCCAAACGTGGTTCGCTGCCGGATTCCGCCATTTGCCAACCACGGGAAGTCAATTGTCGATTATCATCCAACGCTCCCAATCGCAATAGTAAGGATTCCGCGACAGCCAATGCAGGTTGTGGTGGATT
The DNA here is from genome assembly GCF_028598555.1 of Xenorhabdus anantnagensis. Classification (GTDB taxonomy): domain Bacteria; phylum Pseudomonadota; class Gammaproteobacteria; order Enterobacterales; family Enterobacteriaceae; genus Xenorhabdus; species Xenorhabdus anantnagensis. The sequence goes on along the minus strand of NZ_JAQRFN010000034.1, from coordinate 17,721 downwards.
GTCCAACCAATGAAGTTGGGTGTTGTCACGACATCCCCACTGCAATAAAGAAAGCAACAAGTTACTGAGATCTGAATGCAAGATCTCCGGTTCGCTGTGTTCTCTGGCTCTTTCGGCTTGTTCCTGGCTAAATAAGTGCCAGCAAATACCTGTTTCCAATCGACCAGCCCGTCCAGCCCGCTGAACCATTGATGCTTGGCTGATGCGCTGAGTGATCAAGCGCGTCAGGCCACTTTTCGGCTCAAATCGACTGCTGCGTTCTAGTCCACTGTCTACAACCAAACGGATACCTTCAATCGTCAAACTGGTTTCTGCAATATTGGTGGCCAGCACGACCTTCCGCATACCCTCTGGAGCTGGCGCTATTGCCTTGCGTTGATCTGATAACGACAATGCACCATACAAAGGACACAACAGCACATCGTCATTGATCTTGCCTTCCAATTGCGACAATACCCGCTGGATTTCACCAACACCGGGCAGAAACAGCAACAACGATCCCGTCTCTTGCTGCAATAATCGCAATACTGCCGATGCAACTGACTGTTCAAACGGTTGATGAGGAGAAAGTGGGTGGTATGATCTCATTACCGGATAGCTACGCCCTTCTGACACAATCACAGGCGCATCGGGTAATAACGAGGAAAGACACTGATTATCCAGTGTCGCAGACATCACCAAGATACGCAGATCATCACGCAATCCTTCCTGTACATCCAGTAACAGTGCCAATGCAAGATCGGCCTGTAAACTGCGTTCATGGAATTCATCAAGAATTACGAGAGAGACATCACTCAATTCCGGATCTTGTTGAAGCATTCGTGTTAGTATCCCTTCAGTCACGACTTCAAGACGTGTAGAAGCACTGACTTTGGTCTCCGAGCGCATCCGATAGCCAACGGTCATACCAACAGGTTCATTGAGTTGTTCAGCCAGTCGCTCAGCCACACTGCGGGCAGCAATTCGCCGCGGCTCCAGCATAATGATGCGCCCTGTCAACTGCGCCTGATGCAAAATCATCAATGGCAACCCGGTTGATTTTCCCGCTCCCGTTGGCGCATGTAATAACACTTGTTTTGACGTTTGCAATTCAGCAATCACTAACTCTACAACGTCATAAATGGGTAATGACAAAGGATCACCATAATGAATTAAATTTCAATGAATGCCATTGTAGCATTAGCATCTTTGATTTCATTTCATCGAATTTCAGGTTACTGATTCTGGCAATCACGAAATATTTTCGATTACTGAAAACCGACACCCACTGGTTATGAAGGAAAGTTTATGGAATTTTCACCTCCCCTGAAGCCTGCTACCTTAATCCGACGCTATAAACGCTTTCTTGCGGATGTCCTCACGCCAGAAGGAGAAACACTCACTCTACACTGTGCCAATACTGGTGCCATGACAGGATGTGCCACACCAGGAGATACCGTGTGGTATTCCACATCAGATAATCCCAAACGCAAGTACCCGAATAGCTGGGAATTGACGCAAACCCAAGATGGTCACCGGATTTGTGTCAATACTCTCAGAGCCAATGACTTGGTCCATCAAGCCATCGACAAAAATATCATTTCGGAATTATCTGGATATGAGCACATTAGTCGTGAGATTAGCTATGGAAAAGAGAAAAGCCGTATAGATTTATTGTTACAGTCAAAACAAAGAGTTAATTGCTATATTGAAGTCAAATCAGTGACATTGTTACAGGAAAAATATGGGTATTTTCCTGATGCAGTCACAATTCGGGGGCAAAAACATTTACGTGAGCTATCATTGATAGCACAACAAGGCCAGCGTGCTGTCTTGTTATTTGCTGTTCTACATTCTGGGATCAGTCAGGTTGCGGCAGCAAAACATATTGACCATGATTATGCTTTTCTTTTGGAACAAGCAATTAAATCAGGAGTCGAAGTAATTTGTTATAAGGCTTGCATGACAGAAAACGGGATGGTTCTGAGTGAAAAATTACCTTTTGTATCAATGGGATAATTTGTAAACAGATCATGCTAATGAGCGTTGTTTTGCGACATATTTAGGCAGTAAACATGTCTGTCTTCACACCATTGCAAAACTAATGGCAGGAACAATTGCCAACCTCGCAGTCATCTGCTATTTATAGCGGCCTATTTTTTCCCCCCTACTGTTGGGGGGGTCGTGTGATAGTGCGTGTGTAAGGAGAAGCATTATGCAAGAAGGGCAAAAACGTAAAACCTCGTCCTTGAGCATTCTCGCCATCGCTGGGGTAGAGCCTTACCAAGGAAAGCCAGGCGAAGAATACATGAACGATGCCCAGTTAGAGCATTTCAAGCTGATTCTGGAAGCATGGCGCAATCAACTCAGGGATGAAGTAGACCGTACTGTATCTCATATGCAAGATGAGGCAGCAAACTTCCCTGATCCAGTTGACCGTGCGGCGCAAGAAGAAGAGTTCAGTCTTGAATTACGTAATCGGGATCGTGAGCGTAAATTGATCAAAAAGATCGAAAAAACGCTGAAAAAGGTTGAAGACGAGGACTTTGGCTATTGTGAGTCCTGTGGGGTTGAAATCGGCATCCGCCGTTTAGAAGCTCGCCCAACAGCCGATTTATGTATTGACTGTAAGACGTTGGCCGAAATTCGCGAAAAGCAAATGGCTGGCTAACGAATAGGGTTAAGTACGGCGCTATCCGGCGCCGTATGCCCCTATATTGAACCTGATATGACTCAACCTGAACATTCCTCGTTATATATTGGGCGTTTCGCTCCATCTCCTTCCGGCGATCTCCATTTTGGTTCCCTAGTAACTGCACTGGGCAGTTATCTGCAAGCTCGTGCCTGCCACGGAAAATGGCTGATGCGGATTGATGATATTGATCCCCCACGGGAAGTTCCCGGCGCTGCCGACCGAATATTGAATGCCCTTGAACATTACGGACTTTACTGGGATGACGAAGTGCTCTATCAATCCCAGCGCCATGACGCTTACCGTGCTATCCTCTCTCAATTAAAACAGCAGGGAAACAGCTATTGCTGTACCTGCACCCGCCAACATATTCAACAACTCGGCGGCTTTTATAATGGTCATTGCCGACATTTACACCTTCCTGATCACAACGCCGCGGTTCGTCTAAAACAGCACCATCCGGTTTATGGTTTTTACGATAAATTGCAAGGACACATCACTGTGTCCACTGAAATAGCTGAGGAAGATTTCATTATTTATCGCAAAGACGGTTTATTCGCCTATAATCTTGTCGTTGTTATTGATGATAACTATCAAGGCGTCACTGAAATTGTCAGAGGAGCGGATTTAATTGAACCAACGGTTCGTCAGCTATCTCTGTATCAGCACTTGAATTTTGCAACGCCAGATTATATGCATTTACCTCTCGTATTAAATAAAGAGGGAAATAAACTTTCTAAGCAAAATCATGCCCAACCGATCCCATTAGATGATCCAAGGCCATTGATTATTGATGCGTTATCATTCTTGAATCAACCCACTATTGCAGGCTGGCAGGATCTCACTACAGATCAACTGCTACAGCAGGCTATCGTCGGTTGGAATATATATGCAGTTCCGCCAAAAAACATAGCCAATAGATAAAGTTAAATAAAGTCTTTCTATTGGTACTGTAAGCATTCTCAAAAAATGTTCAGTAAGTTATGATTGACGGCTGTTTTTTTGTTTTAATTGATTAGTCACTATCGAGGTGTATCATTTTTAACCGAGTAGCAACTTTCTGCCGTAATTTGTTAATCCGCGATAACAGGGTAAAACGCAACACACAGGCAGTCAGTGAAAGGCCAGTCACCGTATCTGACCATTCTGCTCAAATAGAGGGCAGTTCTCTGCGTAAACGTCGCAGAGAAAATCATTCATCTTCATCATATGCCGAAAACGACAAAATGAAGAAAAAATCCGCAAAGGCAAAGCCTTCGGACTCCCCAATCACGGTGATCCCACGAGAGCAACACCCTATTTCACGCAAAGACATTAGTGATAATGCCCTGAAAGTTCTGAATCGCCTGAATAAGTCAGGGTTTGAAGCTTATCTGGTCGGTGGTGGCGTTCGCGACTTACTGCTGTACAAACAACCCAAAGATTTTGATATCGCAACCAATGCTACACCTGAGCAAGTTCGTACACTGTTTCGTAACTGTCGCCTTGTCGGCCGTCGCTTTCGCCTTGCCCATATCATGTTCGGGCCTGATGTGATTGAGGTTGCCACCTTCCGTGGGCCACATGACCAAATTGAAAGTAATGACCGGAATCAGTCGCATAAAGCCCAAAGCGGCATGTTACTGCGTGATAATATTTTCGGTTCAGTAGAAGAAGATGCTGCTCGCCGCGATTTCACAATTAATAGCCTCTATTATGGCATTGGAGATTTTGCCCTGCGGGATTACGTTGGTGGAATGGCAGATCTGAACGCAGGTATCATTCGTCTGATTGGTGATCCAGAAACCCGCTATCGGGAAGATCCCGTGCGTATGCTACGTGCTGTCCGCTTTGCCAGCAAACTGGACATGACCATCGAACCAGCCACTGCTGAGCCTATCCCGCGTCTTGCATTTCTGCTAAAAGATATTCCACCAGCACGCTTGTTCGAAGAATCCCTGAAACTGTTACAGTCGGGACAGGGTTACAAGACCTACAGACTGCTGCGCAAATATCATCTGTTCCAGCCATTGTTTCCACTTATCCAACGTGGCTTCACCCAGAATGGTGATACACCGATGGAGAAATTGTTGGTACAAGTGCTGAAAAATACAGATTTTCGTTTGCAAAACGACAAGAGAGTTAATCCCGCTTTCTTATTTGCAGCCATGTTGTGGTATCCAATGATTGAACATGCGGAACAATTGAACCAGGAAAGTGGATTACGGTATAAAGAAGCCTTTTCGGTAGCAATAAATGACATTTGCATGAAACAATGCGGCTCTATCGCGATACCGAAACGCTATACCGCAATCATGCGCGAGATCTGGTTACTTCAGCTTAGCCTGCCGAATCGTCAAGGAAAACACGCGAATAGACTGATGGAACATCCGAAGTTCCGTGCAGCATATGATTTACTGGAGTTACGTGCCAATATTGAGTCCCGTAATGACCTGAAAGAGCTAGTACAATGGTGGACTGAATTCCAACAGTCAACACCGACACAGCAGCGCGGAATGATATCAAAACTGGGCAACAGACCCATTCGTCGCAGAACACGCCACCGTGGTAAACCTACTCGCCAAAACAGGGACAGCGATTAATATGCCCCGAGTCTATATCGCCATTGGCAGTAATCTGGCCAACCCTTTGCAGCAAGTCGATAACGCACTTGCTGCTCTGAAAAAGATCCCTGATACCACTTTGGTTGTTCAATCATCTTTTTACCGAACTAAACCAATGGGACCACAGGATCAACCAGATTACCTTAACCTTGCCGTCGCATTGGATACCCAATTATCACCAGAAACATTGCTTGATCACACCCAATCGATCGAACTGGAGCAAGGACGTGTCCGCAAAGATGAACGCTGGGGGCCTAGAACGCTCGATTTGGATATCATGTTGTTTGGCGATCACATCATTGCCACAGAACGTTTGACCATTCCCCACTACGGATTAAAACAGCGTGAATTCATGCTTTATCCACTTGCAGAAATCGCACCAAACCTTGTATTCCCCGATGGGGAGGCACTAGCAGAACGATTGAAACAAGTTCCAGAAAATGGCCTGACTCTTTGGTTATAGCTCATACAGCTGTGGCCTGTTTCTGGATAATTGGGGCCTATCCTATCGGATATTTTGGGATTACCCATATTTTGGGAGTCCCCAATAGGATAGGCTCTATACCCAATTAAATTTCAAATTGCAGACAAAAAAACAGCCATTTGAAAAATAAAGGGTATAACTATTCAGGAGATAATAATGAAACCAACAACCCTGGCTGACCTGCGTCAGTTAAAAAAAGAAAAACGCAAATTCGCTACTATCACCGCTTACGATGCCAGTTTCGCCCATCTTTTCGCCGAACAAGGCATCAATGTCATGTTAATTGGTGATTCACTTGGTATGACTGTGCAGGGATTCGATTCAACCTTACCTGTCACGATGGAAGATATCACTTACCATACTCGTTGCGTTCGCGCAGGTGCCCCTAATTCTTTTTTAATCGCAGATATGCCATTCATGAGTTACGCCACACCGGAGCAAGCTTGTGAGAATGCAGCCAAATTGATGCGTGCCGGTGCCAATATGGTAAAAATTGAAGGTGGAAGCTGGCTCAGTGATACAGTGAAAATGTTGACCGAGCGCTCTGTTCCTGTCTGTATCCATTTAGGCTTGATGCCACAATCCGTCAATATCCTTGGGGGCTATAAAGTTCAGGGACGTGATGAATCATCAGCAAATCAATTGATTACTGATGCTATCTCACTAAAAAATTCAGGTATGCAAATACTGTTGTTAGAGTGCGTTCCTTCCGAACTGGCGCGTAAAGTTACCGAAAAGCTCACCACAATTCCAGTAATTGGCATTGGTGCCGGTAATGGTACTGATGCTCAGATTTTGGTTATGCACGATGCCTTAGGTATCACCGCAAAACCGCCCAAATTTGCCAAAGACTTTCTCAAAGAAACTGGCAATATCAGGGATGCCATCCGTCTGTACATTGAACAGGTAGAAAGTGGAGCCTATCCCGACCAAACACATTCATTCAAATGATTATTCTCCAGCATGACGACTAATTAAAGGAGTACAGCAATGCTGATTATAGAAACGATCCCAATTTTACGCCGTGAAATCCGCCGCTGGCGTCAAGCGGGCAAGCGTATTGCTTTTGTCCCCACAATGGGAAACCTGCATGATGGTCATATGGCGTTAGTTGATACCGCCAAAGCACAGGCTGATGTCGTTATCGTCAGTATTTTCGTCAATCCGATGCAATTTGATCGAGAAGATGACCTGGTCAATTATCCCCGCACATTGCAGGAAGATTGCGAAAAACTGAGCCGTCGCAATGTCGAGCTAGTATTTGCCCCCAACGCTAACGAAATGTATCCAGACGGCTTAAACAGCAAACAAACTTTTGTCGAAGAGCCAGAACTCTCCCATATACTTGAAGGTGCCAGCCGACCGGGGCATTTCCGAGGTGTCACTACCGTTGTCAGTAAATTGTTTAATCTGATCCAACCAGATCTGGTTTATTTCGGCGAAAAAGATTTCCAGCAATTGCAAATCATCCGCAAAATGATCGCTGATATGACTTACGATATTACATTGGTTTCCGTGCCTATCGTCCGTGATAAAAATGGCTTGGCACTCAGTTCACGTAATAATCTTCTGTCCGTTGAAGAGAGAAAAATTGCGCCTTTGCTAAATAAAGTTATGCAGTGTACAGCTGAAAAGCTGAAAAATGGCGAACGGAATACTGAACAGCTAATTGAACTGACATCTGTACATTTGCGTGAAGAAGGTTTTATGCCAGATGAATTATTTATCCGTGATGCAGAAAACCTGATGCCATTGACAGAACAAAGCAAAAAAGCCGTGATCTTGATAGCCGCATGGTTAGGACAAACACGACTGATTGATAATCAGCAAGTTGATTTGGCTGACTGATTTTGGTTTTGTCGCATTAACGGAACATCAGGTAAGCTCCCTATTTTTTAGCGAATCCAGAACGATGTCCCTTATCCGAAATGCGTTCAAACGCCTGCATTATCCTGTTGATATCATCGCTCAGTGCGTTCGCTGGTCTCTGGCCTACGCGCTGAGCCTGCGTAATTTGGAAGAAATGAATTTTTGCTGACAGCTCATCGGGATAAAAAAGCGGCATTGCGTTTCTTCAAAAAGGCGATGCGTCAACATGGACAACCTGACGTGGTAACTCTTGATAAAAGCGGTGCCAATAAAGCGGCGTTGGACGAAATAAACAAGGAAAAACTGAAAAATAAGCCGATTAATATCAGGCAGAATAAGTACCTTAATAACCTGATTGAACAGGATCATCGCAATATTTACTTTCATTTGAATGAATGGCTGGCTGTGATTTATATATTCAATGGAAACAGACCATTCATTGTTACACTCTTTTTTATTAAAAATAAAAAGACAGAAAATAAAAACCTCATTTCTAAAAATAGGTTTTATGTGACAAATATCACAAAAGAAAAATGATCATGATTTTGTTAAAACCATTATCTGATTTTTTATTTTCATCTCATAATGTTATGGAGGAAACACCTTTTATGGATAAATATCAACCACATTGATACACTAATAATATATGCTATCTCAGAATATTATTTTTCAACGGCAATCATTTTAACTTTTTACGCTGTTATTACCGTGTGCTATTTTTTATTTCACTTGATTTAATTTGGCCTTTACTCCTCCGTTATTTATTATTCCCCTCATTTTATTGATCACGGTTCCGCCGAGATATTCGGACAACAGCGTCCCTTCAAATTATCGTAAAGCAGCGTATTGCGTCCTTAATTAACCCATTTGTCGGAGACAATGTGAGTTAAATTGAAATCTTGTGCCCGAATGTTATGCCCTGCGTTGCTATCAGGTGGGATAGCCTATTGCATAACATTCCATCATCTCAGGGAGACAGACTATGTCAGTAAAAAAGCACCTCACAACATTGAAGAAAGGAAAAGGGCTGTTGGAACAAGGACAGCAAGCTACACAGAGGGCGAAACAGGCCAAAGGCCTGTTGACGGGGACCGGGGGTAACACTGCTGCCGGTCTCGGTGCCGGTAGCATGATCAGTGGCATGGGGGGCGGCTTTGCGGGAAGCTCAGGCAAAGCCGTCGGTGGCCTCGGTACTAATAGCATGATCAGCGGTATGGGGGGTGGCTTTGTCGGTGGTCAGGGACAAAAAGCCGGGCTGGCTGTCCGGGCCGCCGCCGGTGACTCGATGGCAGGCAAGCTGTTGCAGCACATCGGTCAGCAATTGGGATTAATGGGTAGCGCTGATCCCAGCGGCCTGTTGTTCACCCTGACAGCCGGCGGATTGCCGGCACAGACCTTTGTCGTCACCGACTTCAGCCTGAGCGAACACTTCTCGCGCCCCTTTGCGCTGGAAGTGGGGCTGGCGAGCGCCGACGCCGCCATTGGCTTCCCGCTGGTGCTTGACCGCACGGCGACGCTGACCATTCTGCAAAACGGTATTGAACAGCGCAGCGTCACCGGCATCGTCACCCGCTTTGAGCAGGGCAACACCGGCCTGCACCAAACCACCTACCGGATGAGTATCCGCCCTGACCTGTGGCGCACAACCTTGCGGCAGAACTCACGCATCTTCCAGCAACTCAACATCGCCGGCATCATCAGCAAAATCCTCAAGGAGCACAGCATCCGCGACGTGGTGTTTAACCTGCGCCACCCGCACCCGGAACGCGAATTCTGCGTGCAGTATCAGGAAAGTGACTTTGCCTTCCTGCAACGGTTAACGGCGGAAGAGGGCATTTTCTACTTCTTCGAATGCAGTAACGGGCGCAACACACTGGTGTTCGCCGACGATTGCGGTTCAGTGCCGCCGGGCCTACGCCTGCCCTATCAGCCGGGTGAGACCAGTACGCTGGGCGAACCGGCAGTCAGCAGCCTGACCAGCAGCGCACAGGTGCGCCCGGCTCAGGTGCAGCTGAAGGATTACACCTTCAAGAACCCGGCCTGGCCGGCAGAATTTCAGCAGCAGATGCGGGATGAAAACCTGCAACAGCTGTACTACGAGCACTACGACTATCCGGGCCGCTTCAAGGACGAGGCGCATGGCAAGGATTTTACCCGCTACCGGCTGGAGGCGCTGCGCAGCGACGCCGTGACCGGACAAGGCAGCGGCAATGCCATCGCCCTGCAACCGGGCAAACTGTTCATTCTCGATAACCATCCCCGGTTAGACCTGAATCAGTCATGGCAGACCGTCTCTACCACCCACAGCGGCAGCCAGCCACAGGCACTGGAAACCGCCAGCTCAGGTTCGGGAACCACATTGCACAGCCATTTCCACTTCATCCGCCAGAATCAGAACTGGCGCCCGGCACCGCTGCCCAAACCGGTGATTGATGGCCCGCAGATTGCCAAAGTGGTCGGCCCGGCGGGGGAAGAGATTTTCTGTGACCAGTACGGGCGTGTACGCCTGCAATTCCCGTGGGACAGGTACGGCAAGAACGACGACCAAAGCTCCTGCTGGATACGGGTCAGCCAGCCGTGGGCCGGTCAGGGCTGGGGCATGCTGGCCATCCCGCGTATCGGACAGGAAGTGGTGGTGGACTTCCTGCACGGCGACCCCGACCAGCCGATAGTGACCGGGCGTACCTACCATGCCAGCAATATCCCGCCGGGTAGCTTACCGGGCAGCAAAACCCAAATGGCATTCCGCTCCAAAACCCACAAGGGGCAAGGATATAACGAACTGCTGTTTGAGGATGCCAAAGGCAGTGAACGACTGGCACTGCACGCGCAGAAAGACATGAACACCAAAGTGCTCAATAACCGTGATACCCATGTACTGGCAAACCACAGCGAAACCGTGGAGAAAAACCAGACCATCAAGGTGAATGAGCACAAAAACGAAATGGTGAAAATGACCAGCACGGAAACCATCGGCATGGTCTATGCCCTGACCGTCGGGGCCAGCATGAATACCACTGTCGGTGCCAGCCAGACTGAACAGGTCGGGCTTCACAAATCTGTGGTTGTCGGTAATACCTTGTCCATCAATGCCGGTGATGTGATTGAGCTGAAATGCGGGGCCAGCGTCCTGCGCATGGACAGCACGGGCAAAATTACAATACAGGGCAGTGAGTTCAAATTTGAGGCCAGTGGCCCGGTACAAATCACCGGCAAAGACATCGACCTGAACTAACAAGGACAGACTGAGATGGAATTTCGTAACCTGACCCCCTTTGCGGTGATGAACTACTCGATGTTGGATGTCGACGATACCGAGCATCATGTCGCCGTCATGAAAATCGGTTATCAGCTGATGCCTGCCGGACAAGGGGAGTACGCCGCCGAACTGCTGCCCGCACCGCCCCTGTGTTTACAGGATGAATACCGTGGGCAGATGAATGTCTCGCAGGTGTTGCAGGAGAGTGACCTTGCCCCGTTTAAGCCACGTTGCGATGTGATTGTCAACGGCACGGCGTATGCGCCGGATAATCGACCCTGCACTGAATTTCCCGTGCGATTACAGGTACAAACCAAGCAGGGTCAGTCCCTGCTCGACAAAACCCTGACCGTCACCGGCGAGCGGGAGTTTATCCGCGACTCCAACGGCAACTGGCAACTGACGGAGTCAAAACCTTTTTCCATGCTACCACTGGATTATCGCTACTCCTTTGGGGGCGAATGCAAAATTCAGGCAGAGGATAAAGCGAGCCAACACCTCAACGAACGTGACCGGCTGACACCGGAACAGCGCCAGCAGCACCCGGACGGGGAAAATGCCCCGATTGCTCATGCCGTTTGTGAAACCAACCCGCTGGGGATGGGATTTATCACCCCGTGGTATGCACAGGCCAAACAACTCACCCGCTATCCCGCCCCCCGCATTGCCCGACCGGATGCGCCATTCACTGTTCAGCATTTTGCGGCACAACTGGCTGGAACACTGCCTACCGATACCCCAGCCGGTCAGCCACAGGGCATGGGCTTTATCGGCCGCCCGTGGCTACCCCGCCGCCAGTTAGCTGGGACTTACGATGCCGACTGGCTGGAACATCGTCACCCTTACCTGCCGAAAGATTTTGACTTCGGTTACTGGAACGGCGCACCGGAAGACCAGCAGATTGACTGGCCGGACACCGATATTGCCCTCACCCTGAGCGGCCTGACGCCCAACGGTGACCTGCATGTCAAACTGCCGGGACACCGCCCGTTTATCCTGCTGCGGATGCACAACGGCCTGCTGCTGCCCGTGCCGATGCGTACCGACACCTTAATTATCGACAGCGAAGCCAGGACACTGCACATGACCTGCCGTTTGAGCGTCAAAGCCTCCCTGCCCGTGCGGGTAGCCGAAGCCCGGTTTGAAATCAACCCGGATGCGCCGTTACTCAAACTGGCTCCATTGGAAGAGGAGAAAATGGATGGCTGACAACTACATCGCCCGCACGGCGGGCACATGGATGATTATCGGCATGCTGCCTGATGTCTGCAAAACCCCGATGGGCTCCTCCACACCGCCGATCCCTTATCCGGTAGTGGCAAAACTGGCGGACAGCTCCGCCGCCGTGCAATCGGTACGCGCCAACGGTAAACCGGTGGTGGTATTTGCCCAGAGCTTTGTGCCGCAGACGCTGGGTGACCAGCCCGGTGTCGCCAACGGGGTCAAAAGCGGCACGGTAGGCGGCAAATGCCATCCGCAGGAGCACACCCGCACGGTACGCGCTGGTAACAAACTGGTGCTGCGCCACGGGGATAAGTTTTGGATGAATGGGGCATAAGGAAGGAAACGATGGAAGAAAACAATGGAGCTAGAACAGATAGCAAAACGGTAGCCAAAACAGAAGAACCGGCTAGCCCGAAAGAGCACGATACCAATATTATCCCCCCCAAACCGAATTCCCCGTTGCCACAAAAGGTTCGGGATGACAGTCCGACCGGGGAAGGCAATACACTGGGTAGTATTGTCGGGCAGGCCCCGCAGGCCGCGAAGCCGCCGCAGGAGGCGAATGCGGCCGTGACGCCGGAAACTAAATCCGAAAAGGGGGCTTGGGAAACCCTTAAAGCGATGGGAACTGCGTTGGGAAATGCTGCCGCAGATAAAATCAAAGAAACAGGCCAGGATCTGTCGACCCCGGACGGATGGAATACACTTGAACAGCAAAAAGGGATTGCCAAATCCGCCAGTAATACCGGGGTTGGCCTGGCAGAAATGGCGGTCAAGGGCGGTATGCTGAACGCCAGCCGTGAGATGGACGAATCGGCAAACTCGTTAGCTTTCTGGGGGAAGGTATTTGACGATAGTGACGCCGAAAAGCAAGCTGACGTCATAAGAGAAGTGGCGGATGCCAACCGCACGAATGCAAGCCAGTTTAATCTGGATGAATACAAGATGACACTGGATACTCCCGGGCAACGCTTGGGGGGAACCGCACTTGAAATCGGCATGTTGATTGGCCCGATAAAAGTCGGCGGGGCTGCAGGCACAGTGACTAAAGCGGGCGAAATAGCGAAAGTTGCAGAAGCCGGCGCACTGGCGGCAAAAACCGGTGAAGCCGCGAAAGTCGCAGAAACAGGTGCACGTATTGAGGGGAGATCCGCAGAGGCGGTCGAAGCCACTACTCCCAAAACCAAAAACGCTAAAGAAGACCACGTTGAGAACAAATCTACCGACAAAGACGGCAGCTGCAATGGCACCTGTAGCGTAAAGGGTGAACCTGTCGATATGGCCACCGGTGACTTCCTGCAAGTCTGGCCCGTCATTGCCATCCCCGGATTATTGCCGATCACCCTGACCCGGACCTATCGTTCGACCGCCAAATTAAACGGTCTGTTTGGCCCGAAATGGGCGGATGACTGGTCACGCCAGCTGGTGCTGACCGCCGGAAAAGTGAATTTCACGGATAACGACGGCGTGATCTACGATTTCACCACCCCGGAAAATCAGGTTCTCGCCCGTAATCAGCATATTCCTCATTACGTGCTGACGGGGGAACGACGCGGTGAACTGAAACTGACCGATCGCCAGTCCCAGTTGACTTACCATTTCAACCATGCGGTCGGAACTACGCGCAAGCTGTCCGCCATCACGGATCGCCGACAGAACGCCATCCGGTTTATCTACGATAAACAGTCACAACTGATTGAAGTGGCACGCACAGATGGTTTCCGGCTGATTCTGGGTTATCAGGGCCAACAGATCCAGACAGTGGATTATCTTGACCAGCAAAAACAACAACGGCTGGTCACCTGCCACTATGACCCGCAGGGCTATATGAGTGAATGTGAGGCGTTCCAGCACAACCATCTGTGGCATGAATATGATGCGCAGGGGCGGATGACCCGCTGGCACGATACTGCTCAGACCGATCTGCATCTCACTTATGATGAACAGGGACGGGTGATCAGCATGACGTCCCCCAGCGGCTACTGGAGTGACCATTTCCACTATGACGATCAGGCGCGTATCACCACGTATCGGGATGCCGAGGGGGGCGAAACCCAACATCACTACGATCATAACGGGCTGGTGATCCGTGAAGTTGATCCGCTGGGGCGCGTCACCCGCCGCCAGTGGCGCCACAGCCAAATCGTCTGGGAAGCCGATGCAGCAGGGGGGATCACCACATTCGATTACACCCCTGACGGTGCGCTGACTGAAGTGAAGCTGCCGACGGGTGAAACTTTTGCTTATGGTTATGACGAACACGGGCAGCTTATCGAAAGTGTCCTGCCGACGGGTGAGCGTTGGCAATTTCACTATGATGAGCAGGGCAACCTGACAGCCCTGACCAATCCGTTGGGGCACAAAGAAGCATACCAATACGGCACCCACGGTGAATTACGCCAGCGCCTGCTGCCGGACGGCCGCCAGTGGCACTATGCTTATGACGAGCAACAACGGCTGGCCGCCGTGATGACGCCGGACGGTCAGACAACCAATTTACAACTGGATGAACTGGGTCGCCTGCGTCAACTCACCGATGCCCTCAAACAACAAACCCACTATCGCTATAGCGACGACCATGCCAGCCTTAACGGCAGCCTGACCGCGGCTGAACTGCCGGACGGTACCACACAGCACCTGGCCTATGACAGTGAACGGCGCGTGGTGGCGGTTACTGACGGCGAAGGCCGTACCACCCGCTACACCTACGGCGCGTTTGACCTGCTCAATCAGGTGACCCGGCCCGACGGCACGGTATTACGCTTTGGTTATGACCGCCTGACCCGGTTGAATTCTGTCACCGCCTCCACCGGTGAAACCTACCGTTATGAACGGGATGCGGCGGGCCAGATTATCCGGGAAACCGATTTTACCGGGCGTACCCTCGACTATCAGTACGATAAACTGGGGCGACGCACACAGGTGCAGTATCCCGACGGGCAGCAGCTCCGCTGGCACTACTCTGCGGCGGGCTTATTGGTCAAACAGGAAAGCTGGCAGCCGGAAGAAAACCAATGGGTGCTTAAAACCACCACGACTTATGAGTACAACGCCCGTCACCAGTTGGTGAAAGCCACTAATGCCGATGCTATCGTCGAGTATGAGTATGATAAGACCACTGGCCTGCCGACCTGTGAACGCATCAACGGACGGGAGATTACCCATGAATGGGATAATCTGACGGGACGCCCGGTCAGCGAAAGTGTGGAGGGCAATACCCTGCACTTCGGTTATAACCTGTCGGGGCGTCTGAATCACTTTCAGCTCAACCAGCATGCGCCACTGGCATTCCGGCATGATGCACTGGGGCGGGAAACAGTGCGGGAAAGTGCCCATGGCTTTATCCTCGCCAGCCGCTACACCGCAACCGGTCTGCTGGCACATCAGTCGGCAGGGCAGGCCACCCAATTTTTCAGGGAAACGCTGGCACAAAATGACCCGCACTTCCCGCCACAAGCCACTGCCGTCAACCGGAGCTGGCAATACGACCGTGCCCATAATGTGCGGGTGATTGACGACAGCCGCTGGGGACAAACCCGCTATCGTTACAACACCAACGACCAGATACTCCACACCCTGTTCGAGGGTGCGCGTCCGCATGAAGAGCAATTCAGCTATGATGCCAACGGCAATCTCAGCCAACATCTCCCGACCGATGCGCGGGGAGCGGTGGCACAAATTAACCAACGCCAGAAAGCCGGGCGGGTGCAGCAGCAGGGGGATATCCGCTATCGCTATGATGACAATGGCCGTCTGGTGGAAAAAACCGAACAGCATGATGGCTTCCGTCCGCAAATCTGGCGCTACCGCTGGGACACCCAAAACCAGCTGACCCATTGCGAAACCCCGGATGGCTCGCGCTGGCATTATCGCTACGATGCTGTTGGGCGCAGAATTCGGAAACTGAAAGTTCACGATGGAAAACTGACTGCCGCCAACCTCCAACGCTGGCTGAATGGCAAACCGGATTTAGAACCGAGAGCCGAGGCCATTATGGGGCAGGATTACCTGTGGAGCGGCGACCAGCTGATTGAGGAAACGCCGGTTTATGCGGATGGCACACCCGCGGAAGGTCAACGTATCCGTTGGTTATATGAACCCGGTTCATTAACGCCGTCGGCACGCGTTGAAAAAGACAAGCTGCACTATATTGTCAGTGACCATCAGGGGACACCGCGCGAGATGTTGTCCGAGGAAGGGGTACTGGTCTGGGCACAGCGACTGACGACCTGGGGCAAAGCGGAACGTTTTCAGGTCATCGCCTCCAATAACCCGGATTATCATGTAAACTGTAACCTGCGGTTCATGGGCCAGTATGCGGATGAGGAAACGGGGCTATACTATAACCGCTTCCGGTACTATTCGCCGGAGACGGGGCAATATATCAGTCCAGACCCCATCGGGCTACTGGGTGGGTTTAATCCGTATGGCTATGTGCATAATCCCGTTGGTTTGGTTGATCCATTTGGGTTAACTCCGTGCCCAACAGTAGATGAACCTAATTGGACAAACCATGGATTTAAACATTTTCCTCAGAAAAATATGTCTTGGAAAGATATTGTTAAATCAACGAAATCTGGGCCTGCTAAATATACGCCTGAGATTAATATTGAAGCATTAGAACGTTCTGTTTATAAAACAGGTCAACCAGTTACAAATGGTAAACCTTGGAAAGTTCAAGATATGGGAGAAATTATCGGGGCTAGTGAAGGTAAACCAAGTCAATGGATAAGAGTTGAATATAGTGGTGGTACTATTCACGGACATCCAATTTCTCTGAACGAATTTAGGAAACTAACAAAATAATGTACATTGATTTTTCAGAAAAAAGTGGAGTGATCATTTTTAATGATTTTTGTATTAGCGATGATATTCCTCTTGAGAATCAAATTGATGAATTAAAAGAAGATATGTTGCAGGTAGAATTTCCTAATGGATATCTTTTAGACATAGGCTGGAGACCCTCATTCGAAATTGATGGACAGTTTAAGTTGGCATTAATTAAAGACTTTAACTGGGAAAATCCTATTTATTTAGATTCAGCAAATGATTTATTTGAATTAAAAGAAAAAATTCAACTGGCAATGCACAAATTATAACTGATGAAATCTAATAGCCGGAAAGATCCCCGAGATCTTCCGGCTTTTTTCTTTTTAAGAGCCGCTTACTCCCTGCCCTTAGCGGCTTGTGTAGTCGCCAAGCAGTTCCCGCATCTTGAGCTTAATCTCACTGAGCTGGTCTTGCTGGCGCTGGTACTGTTGCTTAATGGTGTGGGTGTCGTCACTGTCAGGAATAAGCACCAGACAGCCGTTCATAATTTTAACCGTGAGTGTGCCACCAATCTCAAAGCCCGCCTGTTTAAGCCATCTGCCCGTTAAATTTATCGCGGGTCGGGGGTTCGGCCTGCCATTTTGCGGCACGTATCCCACGGTGTAATAACGTTCTGTTTTTGCCGCTTTATTTACCGCACGGTTTTGCTTAGAATGCGCCTTAGCCATGTTCAACTCCTATTAGTTGCTTATGGTGAGCGGCAGAAATGAGGTGCGAACTCACTTCCTGCCGCGCTCTTTCAACGCTTGATACTGCCTAGTCCCATCGCCTGCTCAACCAT
>NZ_JAQRFN010000033.1 GCF_028598555.1 Xenorhabdus anantnagensis | reverse complement strand
CTCCCGTATCCGCAAGACCGCCAGCACCGCATGAGCTAATAGCGATAAGGTAATGTGCCGATACCAACTGTGCCATTGCCGCACTTCATAATGATCCAGGCCACATTCCCCCTTCGTTTCCTCAAAACCACTTTCAATTTCCCAGCGATGCCCTGCCACCTGAATCAGGGTTTTCAGGTCAGCCTGTTCTCTGCGGGCATAGACGATATAATAAGCCCGCTCTTGTTTCTCATCCCGGCTGCGCCGAACCAGCAGATAATGACCATAATCCCGCTCTTCCTCACTGAGTTGTAAACGCCAAAGCGGCACCCGAACCCAGTCGTACCAACGTTCTCCCTTTGTCCCCAATCCCGCGGAATGTTTTTCCCAAAACGAAGATGGCAGACTGTCCACAACCTTGTCGGCGCTGGTATATCTGGGCCCTTGCCACCACACGCGTTCATTTTTGGGGATCGCCAGTACAAACGGTTGATATCGGGATTCTAACCAGCACCGCAGACGACGATCTTGACCATACACCGTATCGGCGGTCACCCAACGACAAGAGACGCCGGCATCTAATGCGCGTTCCAACATCTGTTGGGCAAGTTGGGGTTTGGTGGCAAAGGTGACCGAGTCAGGAATGCCAGCGGATTTACAGCGGGGCCGGTTATCTGTCCATTGTTCAGGCAGATATAAGGTCCGGTCAATAAAGGCATGGCCGCCCTGACCGGCATAACAGAGAAAGACGCCTATCTGACTGTTTTCTATCCGTCCGGCAGTACCGCTATATTGGCGTTGGACGCCAGCAGAATGGGTCCCTTTTTTGATAAAACCAGTTTCATCGATGATGAGGATGCCTTGCTCATCACCGAGATGGTCAGTCACATAGTCGCGTAAAATATCGCGAGCCGCTTCGGCATCCCAACGGGCGCGTTCCAGAAAATATTGAATGCCATCAGGCGAGTGTTCACCCAACCATTCCGCCAGTTGCCAGCTATTTTTACGCTCAACATCACTGAGTAATCCCCTGAGATAGGCGAGGCTGCGTTGCTGTGGACTGGCATGGTGAAATAACGGTGTCAGACGCGTGTGTAATGAGAGCAGTTCTTGTTCCCAAAGGTTGACAGGTGAGTGCATTGAACACCTCCCCCTATTTTCAGGAAGAATATATCATGAGCTATCATGCCACAATAGAGTGTACGACTGTAGTATTAGGCAGGCTTATCTGCTGTTCCGCTTCATTGAACGTGCCTTTATCGGCTTTTTCGCTCTGTTTGCCAAAGCGTTTCGATTGGCTGAGATTGAGCTGTTCGAGCAGGTGCTGGATATGACGATCTCGGCTCTGGATGTCGGCCTGAAGCTGGTAAATCAGCGCTTTGAGTTGGTCAATATCATCCGGCAGGTCAGTCATCATTCAGGCTCTCAGGGGGAAAAGCCTGAGTGTGACAGCTCAGCGGGATCGTGCAAGCCCAAATTGCGGTTCAGTGTCACCGATCACATTTTTAAACCCCGTAACGGCTGATGCGCACGCGGCGGCGACAGCGTCAGCCCCGATAACAGCCAGTTCAGCTGTGGGCGGGTAATGTGTACGGTGCCGTCTGCCACCGGCGCAGGCCACTGAAAGCGGCCTTTCTCCAGCCGGCGATAGTAGAGCCAGAAGCCGTTGGTGTCCCAGAACAGGATCTTGAGCTTATCGCGATGACGATTGCAGAAAATAAATCCGGCTTCGCTAAGCGGATCCAGTCCCAGTGCATCCACTACATTCGCCAGCCCGTCGATGGATTTTCGCATGTCAGTCTGACCGGAGACCAGATAAATGTTGCCGGTTGGGATCATTGCAGAGCCTCAATCCAGTGGCGGATCTGTGCAGGGGATAACCCGACGGGCAGCTCCGCCCGAAGTCCATTGGGCAAGCAGAGTATAACCGTGTGTCCGGCCTGCAAGTGTTCTTCAACCACAACAGGATGCAGGCATTGAGGCTCGTGCTGTTGCCGAAGTTTTTTTGTCCAGTAGTAAAACGTCGCCAGCTTAATCTCATGGTGCTGGCAAAACGCCGTCACCGTCAGTCCGCTCTGTTTCTGGGCGTCAATGACGGCAGTCCAGTGTTGCTGTTTTTCAGTCAGTGTCATGGTGGTTTGTCTCCTGAATAAAAAGAAAACACACTATGACAAAAGATTAATTAATCGGGTATGTGGGGTTAATTAGGCGCTTACCGTATAACTGACTAACCTGGGAAAATAGGCTGTAAGATATTGTTTTACATGTTTAATATAAAATGTTTTAAAATCACGATAATGACTCATATGAAATAAAATGAGGATCATCATGACTTCACTGAGAGAAAGGGACGCTTCGCGGTGCCGTTTGCGTAATCCATTTTCAATGAGTTGTTGATGCCAGAGAGGGATAAATTTTTGGCAAAAGTCATCGACGCAGCAGTAAAGTTCTTCTAAATTATACATGCCTGAGGATCTCCACCATTTTGTTTTCTTTAGTAAAAACTTTGATCGTGCCTCAGGCACTTTAGTTCCCTTCTCTTAAGCGAAGCTCAGGTTAATAAAAATAACGTGCGAACAACCCGCCCCAGTTCCCGAAAAGCGCGATAAAGTTTGTTCTGTCGATTGTTACTGTTCAGTTTTCGCAGTAACATTGAGGGTAATACCCTACCCGCCTGAATGGATAATACGACTTGTATCAAATCCTGCCAGTGCGTCTGAATCAATCCCCAATCAACCGTTTTCGTAAACAACTTATCGATATGTTTATATGTTGCATCATTTGATGGACGATAAAACACCGCATCGTTCCAGTTTCTCATTCGGGGAAAAAGTTTTATTCCCAGCAGATAGGCCAGCGCAAAAACGGGTTCACTCTGCCCCTGAGTATCTGCATGTAATGTATCGGGTTGATAGACAGATTTGTTAAGCAGTAAGGCATCAAGGATATATACCGCCTCCCAGACGCCACAGGCGATAAAATGACTGAATAATGCGATATATTCACCGGATATATGGTGATAAGCAATACCCCCATAACCTCCGTAACGAATATGTTGTTCCCCAACCAGATTATTTTTTCGTAACTCCATTTGTGTTCCGTCTGCAATGGCAACATTACGCTTACCCCAGAACGAAGGTAAGTCAAATCGGGCATACTCCTCAATGATCTCTTCCAGAGCAGACTGAAGTTTGGCTGCATTCGTATGCTGGGTATTAATTCTTCTGAGCGTTTGTCGATTGATATTACCGGGAGCGTGGCTGGCTGTCTGTGACGCTCCGAGGTTGCAACCAAAACCGAATACCGTAAATAAATAACCCCGGGCGGGATCTGAGAGCTTCGGACTGGCTCCTGAGGCAGGACCGAAGTGTTTATGATATTGTGTCCAGTGTTGTACATCTCTGAGAATATCCAGTAAATGACGCGCTGGCATTTGGTCATATATGGCTTTTTTAAATTGCTCCCGCTCTTCTGGCGTTGATGATGTTCCCGCGCGTTTCAGATGTGGAATACCTTCATCATCAATACTGAATTCGCTGTTATCAGGAAAATCGTTGTCGGTTTTTTCTGCTGCCAGTACCAGTTGTTTCTGCAAATCAGTAATAAAATCAGTACCGGAATCAGGAAGTGACAGCGACTGGCAATACGCAGATAAACGCTCCTGACAGGCCTCCCACGGCAGTAACTGAGCACGATAGTCCGCATACTCATTCGAATATTCAACATAGATGTCTCCACACTGGAGAGCCTCGGCAAGATGAATGAATACACAAACCTCCAGTGCCCTGCGATCGAAAAATGGGTGTCCATTTTCTTTGATGCACACAAAGGTGCGCCAGCGTTGAGAAGCAAAATGAATATCAATATCAGCCGGGATCTTGGGTTTTCGTGTTTTGTGGTGCTGGCAGACGTACGCCAGTGCGTTAATTAAGCTGCAATCCTGAGTGGACGAATGCAGTTTTATTACATTCAGTAATTGAAAGATCACCGAACGATTAACAGTATGGAATTCCCATAAGAAGGGCAGATAATTATTGTTATGACAAGCGGTCACTTCGTTGACCAGAGAGGTTAGCGCCGCCAAACCACCCTGTGCGGTCATGATTTTTCTGACATGTTCTCCCAATGCTTCATCTGTATCAGTTTCTGGAGAATACTGCAAAACTTCGCCTAACAACGCTATCAAGTGTTCTTCCGTTTCACGGTGTTTTTCCTGCATGAGGCGTAATTTTTCTTGCGCTGAATGAGCCACACGTTTCATTCGCCGTAAAAACATCGTGATAACTTCATCGCGTGTGGTTGACTGGGCAAGAAAAAGTAAACTTAGCAACAGGGTATAAAGTTTAGGTTTGTTGCGGATCCCTCGCATATCACCAATAGAATAAGCGGTTGCTTCGGCCGCAAACTGACGAATTTTTGTATAAGCGACACCGTGAAAAAATGAACGGGGATCAATGATGTTATCCAATAAAGCCAACCGATCAGCCCATAGACGAAAATGCTGAAGTGTTGCAGGCCCCGGTGTCTGTTTTACCCAGGCAAAACGTGTTGTCAGTTCACCTTCCTGGATCAAAAGCAGGGAATCAAGCGTATTTTTCTGTGGTTTCGTGAGTGGCTGGGTAATTTGCAAATACAGTTCATTATGAACGAGTTGACGTTCATGGCTGGCCAGACGTTCCAGCGTACTGAACGCGGGTAATTCAATATTCTTTTTGCTGAGATATTCCAGTGCAACATTAATTAAATCAGCAGGATCACTCATAGTGTAAGCTGATTGATGGATCAAACTAACGATATTCTGACGCGCTTGCTGGGTAAAAAGGTGACAGTCCAGATACTGACGGGAAAGGATCTTGTAGCGGTGTGTCGCTTTTCTGTCGCGTCGTTCCGGTATCAAACGAGCGTTCTCTGGTAAATTCAATTGAGTAGCAATAAATTGAACAACTGAAAATGGGAGCTGAGAGAGAGTAATAAAATAACCGAGATGTTGGCGGGTTTTGAGTCTGATAGCCAAGTTTAATTGGCTGTGTTGGCTGCGGGTATTTTGCCGGATGAAGTAAGTTCATCGTCGCTGAGAGTATAACAGGACGCCAGCTCTTTTTGCGACAGGGGTTTATTGAAGTGCGGATAAGCCGTGCGGTCAACCGAGGTCATAGTGGTATACTCGTCACTCTGAACGGTTCATTAATACGTTCGTTTTTGTAAACCAGATGATGACGAAATGCAACAATCTTCTCAGATGTCATTCAGAGGGCAATGATATCCATTAACAGGGCATGCCTATGACATCTGAAAATGACGTCCGGAGCCATATGGGTATCAAAAACAGGTTTACAAAATCAACATTCACCTTATTAAAAATTAATGAGTTCATTAAACTTATCGCATGAAATTTGGTTACGCACGTATCTCCACACATGAGCAAAACGCTGGCCTGCAACTTGATCAGCTACGGCAGGCGGGTTGTGAAGAAATATTTTGTGAAACGGCGAGTGGAATAAAAGCCGCCCGCCCGGTTTTAGAGCAGCTCCTGAGTAAAATGCGGCCGGGTGATGTAATTGTTATCTGGAAACTGGATCGATTAGGCCGTTCTCTTCGCCATCTGATTGAGTTAGTGAATCAGCTAATGGAAAAAGGCATCGGTCTGAAAAGTCTCCACGATCCCGTGGACACAACGAATGCCCAGGGCCGGCTGGTATTTAATATCTTTGCATCATTAGCCGAGTTTGAACGTGACCTGATTGTTGAGCGGACTCAGGCAGGCTTGGCAGCAGCCAGAGCCAGGGGACGCTCTGGAGGGCGTCCTCCGGGGTTAAACGAAAAGGCAAAAAAGAAAGCGATTGCTGCCGAAGCGCTGTATATAAAAGGTGAGCTAAGTGTCAACGAGATAGCGGAAAACCTGGGGATCAGCAAGGTGACTCTTTATCGTTATCTTCGATACCAGGGTGTGGAGATAGGTTGTAAAAATTCTCTCACGTGACACTCCACTCAGGGAATAAGCTGTTGCGCCATTTCGCTATGCCAACATTTTACACGTATTATGAACAGACCCGTATATCACCAGTCATCGTGATAAGTCGGCCGATTTTATCGCGTATGCGATACGCAGTCATTGGCACATTGAAACGAAGTTGCACTGGCAATTGGACGTCAGTTTTGGTGAAGACAATCAGCGCCTGAGAAGTGGTCATGCCGCTGAAAATGTCGCCTTAATGAATAAAATAGCGCTTAACCTACTGAAAAATGAGAAAACCGTTAAGGTGGGGGTGAAAACCAAGCGTCAGAAAGCTGGATGGGATAATGGCTATCTGCTGAAAGTCCTCACGGTGGGTTTTACGTCAGTATAATTTAGACCCGTTTGCCTTGTTGGTGTACTGATAATTATCGTGTCTATAATTTACTGCCTTCAGACAACCATCTGGTTGGAAAATATTTTACTCAACGTATTGAACGCGAAAATTTAACCTTACGTAACCGAATTAAGCGCCTGAACCGTAAAACACTCGGTTATTCAAAATCACCTGAAATGCATGACAAAATCATCGGCACTTTCATTGAACGTGAATATTATGTTTGAGGGTGATCAACGCTTTGAATACAAAACCGATATTTTGGCTAAGCTGTTCACCCATTGGGTAAAAGCGTGCCCAACCTCTTGGGGGGCAAGCCGATTTATCACATCATTAAAGGTATCATGGCCGGGGATCCCATTGGGAAGCTCCAGAAATTGCCGAAACCAATATTCTTTGGATTTACCATACTCTTCAATTGGATTGAAGCTTTCACAACCACAGATCACGGCACAAATCGAGATGGTCAGGATATCGATGAGCGCATACTGTTTCGTTCGGTTAACCCGCGGATCAGTGAGGTGCCCAAAGGCCTTGCTGAGAGTTGTTGCTTGCATGGCAGTTTCTACTGTTATCGTTGACAGAGAGCTGATTATAAATCACAAACGGCGACCAATCCTATTTCTCTGTACCAACTGTACTCCGTTAATCACGTTGGTCAATTTAGACCCGTTTGCCCTGATATTTTCCATACAGAGCTTGGCGCAGAACTTCACCTGCTTCTCTCAATGCTGTATTAGCATCGGTAATGTAGTCTGTCATCTGGGTAAAATCGTGAATTTGACCTTTCCAACATTTCAACCACACAGGAACGTTAGCTTGAGCCAGCGTGATAGCATAAGCTTCTCCCTCACTTCGCAATATATCAAACTCAGCGGTGAATATAGTGGCTGGAGCAAGTCCTTTGAAATCAGTTTGTAATAACGGAGAAACGCGTGGATCGTGAGCCTGAGCAGCATCAATTAAATAGTTCCTCCAAAACCAGCGCATCATGTCGCTCGTTAGGAAATAACCTTTTGCAAAAGCAGAATAGGAAGCAGCTTCACAACTTCCATCGGTTACTGGGAACAGTAAAAGTTGGTGACATAGTTTAATGCGTTGTTTATGAGCCCATTGTGCCATGACTGCTGCAAAGTTGCCACCGGAACTATTACCTGCTACAGCTAATCGAGTGACATCACCGCCGAAGGTCGCTGCGTGCTGGCTAATCCAACGTAAGCAATCCTCAGCATCCTCGATTCCAGCTGGAAATGCTGCTTCGGGAGCTAGGCGATAGTCTACCGAAACAACAATACTATGAGAATGCACCGCCAAAAGGCGGCACAAGTTATCAGAGGCATTCAAACTGCCAATACAAAAACCGCCACCATGAAAGAATACAGTAACGGGCAGTGGTACAACAGCTGACGGAACATACAGCCGCAAAATTGTTGTTCCAGACCGCACAGGAATAATCAATTTTTCTATTCGCAACAATTCTGTTCCCGAGGGTATGGAACTAGTCGGAATAATAAAACGTTTCCGTAGTTCTGGAGCGGAGATACATGTATAGTCGATATCCTGCACGTTGCTATTGCAATCTTCTAGAAATGCCTTAATTTGAGGATTCAAAGGCATAGAAACCTCCTAAATCATTTGGGTAGAAGCAATGCTAGTTATTTACAAGTTACACGCCTCATGTAGACGTTCCAGGATTATCGAAACGCATCGATGGCCGACTACGTTGCCAGAGCAATGTGATAAGTGCTAACAGTGCTATAACGAAACCAACCCATGCGAGGCTGATCAAACCCCAGTGATTTAAGCTCGCTGCTCCCAATACTGATCCCATAACTACTCCAGCATTGAAGGCTGCAATGTTTAGTCCTGAAGCAATGTCCTGCGCTTCAGGACGATGACGGTGCGCTAAACCCAAAATACGTGATTGGAGGGGTGGAATTAAACCGTAGGTGGTTAAGCCTAAGGCCATGACTAGAAAGACCATAGCTGGGAAGTAAGTTTGTCCTAATCCAATCATAGCCAGTACCACTGCGAGGCCTGATAATAACCAAAACGAGGCACGATCCATGCCCATACTATCGGTCATCCGTCCTCCTATCACATTACCGATAGCAGCGCCTATACCATAGGCTAACAGAATCGCGCTAGCGCTCTGAATACTACTGTGGGTCACTTGTAATAGCAAAGGTGTGACGAAAGTATATAGAGCAAAAGAGCCGGTATAGGACAACAGTGGTAAGCAAGCGGCAGCTAGTAGACGACGGTCAAACAGTGTAGGTAATTGGCGCCAACCTTGGTTGGTATTAGCAAGATTACCCGCACCAAGTGGCATCCAATAGGCTACCCCCAGCATACCAACTAGTCCACAAATTGCGATCAGTGCAAAAATCCACTGCCAAGGAAGCAAGGTGCCCATCCAAGTACCGGCTGGCACGCCCAGAGCCATGGCTATAGTCACACCACCGAACACCAATGACAGTGCGGCACCGGCACGTTCTGGTGCTACCAGTCGCGTTGCCACACTGGAAGCTACTGCGAAAAATACCCCATGTGCCAAACCAGAAAGAAGACGAGCAGCCAATAGTAGGGACAGATGCATAGATAGGGCTGCGAGTATATTGCCAATAGTGAAAGTCAGCATGGATACTAGTAGAAGTCGCTTACGCGACCAATTCGATGCCAGAGCAGTTAGCACTGGAGCTCCTATTACTACTCCCACTGCGTAGAATGTTACAGCCAAACCGACTTGAGCTACGGTGGCGTGCAAGTCTTCAGCCAAGACAGAAGCCAAACCGATACTGATAAATTCGGTAAAGCCGATAGAGAAGGCACAAAGAGTAAAAATGTATATAACTATTGGCATTGGAATCATTCCTTAGTAGCATCTGCTAAAGCGGTCTATTGAAACTTAATCGTCATAATAGATACACTATTGATTCCAATAAATAATTAAATAGTTAAAATACTTATGGCGATATGGAATATATGAAGATACGAAACCTTGATGATCTCGTTGTTTTGCTGAAAGTGGTGGACTGCAATGGATTCTCGGCTGCGGCACGTGCACTAGATTTAGCTCCAGCAACTGTAAGTAAACAAATCGCGCGACTAGAACGAGTACTCAGTACCCGTTTGTTTGATCGTACCACGCGCCAATTACGCATCACTGATGAAGGGCGCGCCATAGTGAAACTAGTACGTTCAGCATTAGAACAACTTGATGATGTTGTGGAAATTGCTCAACAGGGAACAGAAACATTATCTGGAGTTCTTCGTATAACCGCTCCCGTATCACTTGGTTCTCGCTATCTTGCACCACTTATTGCCACCTTTCGTGAACGCCATCCTGGATTAAAATTCGATTTACGCTTGAGCGACCAAATAATTGACATTTATTCAAATGACATAGATTTAGCTGTACGCATTGGTCATTTGAATGATTCTCAACTAGTTATTCGTCGATTGACTGATAGTCGTCGTATTTTGGTTGCTTCACCAAACTATCTAAATCAACATGGTTCACCTGCACATCCAGAAGAATTGTGTCAGCATCAGTGCTTACTATTCACTTATCCTGGATTACGTCAAAACCATTGGATGCTAAGATATTGTGGACAAGATGTAAAAATTGAGAATATAAAAGTCAGTGGAGACTTGCGCAGCGATAACGGTAGTGCTCTGCGTGCTTGGAGTATAGCTGGACTGGGCATCTCATTACGCGAAATGTGGGACGTTGCCGAGGAATTACGTAGTGGAGTATTAATACATGTACTGCCTGAATGGTTTGAACCAGAAAAGCCGATACATGTGGTACGCGCATTACGTTCCCCTGTGCCTTGTAGAGTAAGTGCTTTTGTCGAGTTTTTAATTGAACAATGGCAGCCCCCCCCTTGGGATAGACCATAGCTCGCTTTCACGTTAATAAAATATTAGTAGGCTTATGGGGTGTCCGTAGCTACTATACCGCTACATTATCTGCTGGTTCGGCGTAGCTGGAATGATAAACAAGAACTCGCTTATTATGTGGTGTATGCGCGCCAAGAAAAGACTGACCTGAAAACCCTGACTCAGGTCGCAGGACACCGCTGGGAAATTGAAAGTGGCTTTGAAGAAACCAAAGGGGAATGTGGGCTGGATCATTACGAAGTGCGACAGTGGTAGAGTTGGTACCGGCATATTACGCTGTCGTTATTGGCCCATGCGGTCCTGGCTGTTTTGCGGATACAGGAGAAAAAAACGCCGGCGGGACTGATAGCCCTGAGCGTGTCGGAATTGCGTAATCTACTGTCAAAACTGATGAAAAAGACAAGAGAAACCGTCGAACAGATTTTATCTTGGTCAGACTGGCGACGACGACATCAGTACCGCGCACAACAATGTCATTATCGTCGTCGTGATAATTCTGTGCTTACAGACCAATTACGGCTGTAGTACTAGGGCGTGTTGACGTTTTGTATTCTTCATTTATTCGACCCACATGGGGAACCAGATAATGACAAATGCCAGTGCCAATGTGCTGGCGTAATTTTGTGCCAATTTATCTTATCTTGTTGCAATTGCACGAAAATGTTTGATTCTGGCAAATGCATTTTCGACTAAATGACGATAGCGATATAAGCCTTTATCAATCTTTTGATTCGCGTTTCGGTTATTTCTTCGATAGGGAAGAACCGCCGTTGCCCCTTGTTCTTCGATATAATTTCTGGATGATTGACTATCATACCCCTTGTCAGCAATCACAAAGTCCGAAGACGGTGATTGCGCTACCAAACTTTCCGCATGGACAATGTCGTGAGTTTGTCCCTCAGATAATTCAAAATGAACAGGTAAACCGTAACTGTCCACGGACAAATGGATTTTAGTTGAGCGTCCTCCCCGGCTTTTCCCAATGGCTTCATTTTCCTTTGAAGCTGCGCCAGCGCTGTGCTGATGCGCACGGACAATACTGCCATCAATGAACAACCATTCTGTATAAGAATGTTTAGCTAATTCATTGAATAAAAAATCAAAAACTCTTTTTTTTGACCAGGCATTAAAACGCTTAAAGACGGTGTTTCACTTCCCATACTCAGCGGGCAGTTCCCGCCAAGGGATCCCGGTTTTCATTCGAAAAAGGATACCTTCCATGATGAGGCGATGCGTTTTTTTATGATAGACAAGTCGATTTTGTTGCATGAATACAAATAGCTTATCCCACATGGGATCTGATAACATAGGTCGTGGCATGAGAGTTCTGGTGACGAGTTTTTTGGCGAAAATAAGGATACCAAATTATCATGCCACTCAATTCTCTTCGAATCCTTTCAAGCAAACGTCAACACACCCTAGTTTAAATTGAAATGTTTTCGCATTAACATTTGGATCATTTTTTCTAACTCCTCCCGAAATTCTTTTGGCACGCGGTTAAATTCAAAGCTCACAGATCTGTCTTTAACCCGTTTGCGGGCAAAAGAATCCTTATCTTTGAAGTCCCAAAGGGAGCTTACCTGCTGATTTTCTACTGCGGTTTTTTTTGCTTTGTTGTTGCTGAAATCTTTAAACAGCTTGATGATGATCGATTTCATTTCATCGGGAGCAACCAGCTTGGGTTTATTCATATGCTGGACTTCGTCACGCACACAGCTGACGACTTTATCAATCGAAAGTTTGTTTTTCTTTATGTTAACAGTGACGTCCAAAAGTGCTTTATAGTCTGGGTAGTTTAATTCTGCGATAACAGGGAACACAGCGACAATATCATTAGGTACTGAAGCACACTGGATTGCGCGAGTCACTTTGGCTTGTGACATATTGTTAGATTCAGCGATTTCTTTCTGAGTCATACCCCCTTCTCGCAACTGGATCAAACGCAGACCTACTTCACGAATATTGTGCTCTCTTGCAGTCTGGATATCTGCAGCAAGTTGTCTTGCGTCATCGGAGCTGATGTTGGTGTTCGTGACTAAGATATCTAAACCAATACCACAGAAAATAGCGGCGGCACGTCTACGAGAACCATCCAGAATTTCTATCTTGCCGTCAATACGACGACCGATTGTCGGGAAAAATTGCTGAAGACTGATAGTGTGTATGATGTCGCTGACAGATTCTTTTGTCAGTGTGCTTTGATCCCGACCATTGACCAAAAAATTAACAGTTGTTTCAGATTCCAGTTTATCGGCTTGGATATGCTCTAGTTGAAATATGGCAGTTTGACCCGAAGCTAGTGTGAAGAAGCGCTGCTCTGTAGCTTGATTCCCTGTCGGGGTATCTAAGGATACTGAATTGAATGTTCTGCCGATGGTTAGACGTTTTTTATTTTGCATTGTTGCCCCTGTTGACTCTGATGAATTCAATACGGTCAAAAACTGCTTTAGCAAAGTCTTCTGCTGCGCCTTTTGCATTCTTTAGAGCTTCGCCACTGCCTATATACGTGGCAGGGTTTGCGGAAATGACGGTATCAAAGGACTCTCCACAACGCTCGAATCCATCCAGTCGAGGGATGGCAAAATCTAGCATGTCACCACCAAAAATTTCTTTTGCCAGGCTATGGCACAATTTGTGATCGGTCTTATTAACTAATTTGGACATAAAGCCTATGTTCCCGCTGAGGCGAGTGGAGGCGCCTGTTGATTCTATTATTTCTACCAGCTCCGGCAAGCGAGCCAGATATTTCAGCGTACTGTGGAAATCTACTTGTGCGGGTGGGATTGGAGTCATAAGAAAGTCTGCGGCTGTGATCGCGTTAGACAAGAAAGAGTCTAAATGTGGTCCGCTGTCGATAAATATGAAGTCGTAATCGTGCTTCACTTTATCAATGATATTCTCGCGAAGAATGGTATAGATGTTTTGGTTTGGCAGGTGTTCTGTGCAGAGTTCTTCCCAACGTGATGCAATGAATGCGTCTTCAATGGATGCAGGAATAATGTCTACACCTGCAACAACGGAGGATGTGATAAATTCAGATAGCAACTCTTCACGCGAAACGTTTTGCAACATAGCTTGGGCTGATGTTGTATCAACAGAACCGATAGATTGCTCATGATCGAGGAACATGGTTGCCGATGCTTGTGGGTCAAGGTCGATAACCAAGATCCTAAGGTCCTCGAAAATTAAGTGCGGATGGGTGCGTAATGCATGTGCCAGAGAAACTGTACTGACGGTTTTGGATACTCCCCCCTTCAAGTTACCGATAAAGAAGGTCAATGCTTCGTGATAGCGATCCCGGTATTTGGGTACGCCTCTATGATGGTACAGATCTATGATGTTCTCAATTGTCATTGCGTACTTGGATGAAGAGCCTGCTTGCTTTTTGCCAAATACATATCCCTGTGCTTCCATTTCGTTAACGGCATAATCCACGCTGGCGCGCGTTAACTTGGGTAATTTTGCGAGAGCCGCCTTTGAATACGTTTGGTAATAGGCTGTTTTACTCAACTCCAGCTTTTGGCTTTGGATTTGGTGACTGAGCGACTGGAGTAGACGAACTGACCTTTGCGCAACTTTGTCTAATTGTTTATAGGTTTCATTCATAATTTTACCGTATATGTAGGTTTTTTGATTTTATTTAAATATCCTACATAAAATAATAAATGTAAACTTTTTAAGTTAAAAATCGAGCTATTTTGCTTATTTTCCTCCATAGAAATTTAATGATTATCTTATTGTTTTAAATTATTTTTTATGAAAAATTTCAGGATGAAATCGCCAAGATTTAGCATCAATTTCAGGGGGGGGGGTTGTGTTTTGGCTTAACCAGCTTATCAGGAGAGCTATTGAGAGATCATAAAACTCCACATGAAAAAGAAGAGCTGGTAAACATAGAAACGGGGATATGGTTTTAGATAGTATGCAAAGTCAAAGTGAACCAAAAAAGCCGTGGAATTTAAAAAAGGCTAAATTAGACTGCCATTTAAATCTCACGGCTTCATATCAAAATTTATCATTTTCACAAACTGGGCTAAAAAAAACGAAGGTGGATTATCCCTGTGACTTATTGCGAACCTTACGCTCAATAAGTTGGCCACGTTGATCAAAGTAACGGCTGGGCCAAATCTCTGAGGGATGGATGCCGAGATAATCTGCGATGATCCATTCACCTTTAGGCCAAGGTCTGCTGAATGCATTTGCGAGTGTTGATGAGCTGAGTCCCGTTTCTCGGGAGAGTGCCGCTAAGGTTGTACCGCGTTTACGTAATGCAGCAATAATGTCGGCCTGATGCCAGTCATTCCTAACATTGTTATTCATTCCTGCTACCCCTTTCTATTAATTAATATTGATGGTGGCGATTCAGACAGGGTTTGCAATACCGGGACACTCATCCGGCGAGGTCGAAACCTCCCCTGCCTGAATCCCCATAGAAAGGGCGAACGCAGGCACACTGGTAGAAATATCCTACCAGTGGAGTGTCCACAGGGTTGCAAATCCCTGACCATTGGTATTTGCCAATGGCGGGAATACTTTAACTGATTGTTTTAGCTTACTCAATAACTAAACCGCTAAGTTTAACGGCTATAATTCCTCTCAAAAGCGCACAAATTCAGGGAAGAATACGGACGGCTAAATAAATCTTTGTTATTTATTCTTGTTCGTGATCGCTTTGCTATCCGCATTTCCCCTTTGTTTTTCAGACTCATTTTACTTATTTCGAAACATTTTCCCTGCGTGTCGGTTAGGTTCACCATTCCGTGGTGCGTCAGATAATGTGTAGCAGAGATAGCATTGTGGTGAGTTATTGCAGGAGTTCGCTACGTGCATGCCAGGCACGGCGATGGTTTACTCCCCGTTCAGCGCCTGATCTCAATCAGGATGAACGCCTCATTATCTTGACGTGGTATTTCCTTTCTTTACTACATCGACCTATTACAAGGCAGTGAGTGAAAAAAAACGAATTAAGTGAATTAAGGCAGAAAAATGCCAATGAAAAGTGGTGACACTGAGTAAAACGTGATTTAAATCGTTCGTAAAGCCAGACCGGACGTGCTCTGGGCGTTGACGCTTGGCGGCGTCACTTGGTAATCGCTTCGCTTAAACACAAGTGACGCCGCGAAGTTTTCGGGACGTTTATTGTGCGTGACTTAAAGCGTAAGTGAAAGTCGTACAAAGTAAAACGGTTATAGTGAACGTAGCAGAAACCTGCTCAATGTTTGTGATAAGCCCGTCGCGTATAAAAGTGACAGGATAACTTTCATCGCCCATCAGACGATATCTGCTTCCAAAAGTGCGCAGATGTACCGCAATCTTGCTCTCCCTCTCAGGCTACAGGAGTTTTTTTCGCCGCCCGAAGGCGATCCTGACAGGCGATGGATCTTTTTTGTAGAAAAAAATACTAACGATTAGGTAAGAAAGCGTCAAACCGTTGATATGGTTTTTACCTCAATTTACTTGTCTAAAAAAACCAGTACAGATCACAGCATGAGTGATGCAGAATCATCACGTTCTTGAGCGTTCACCCTTCCAGTGCTAATATTGATATTGTTTAATTTTTGTTTAGTTATTTTATTTTTCTGATAAGTTCAAATGGCTTATTGGTGAGAACAAAACAATTAGAAAGGTTTATTGAATTTTTTGTTTCACAGTGCTAGTTTATCAAGGTTTTTCGTTGGTCAGTCACGCCGAAAGGTGACTAGATGCGGCAGTTGATAACACAATTAACTAACCGCTAAAAAGAAGAAACCCCATAATCTGCATCAAACTTGGCGGCTTGCATCAGATATATGGGGTATACTTGCAGAAATCGAATTAGTGGTTTCTGCATAGGAGTATAGAACGATGAGACTTCTATTGCAACTTTTTGATCCCCGCCATAAGTGCAGGGTATGTGTTTAAAAATCAACACACCCAATCAACATTTGATCCCTCTGTTCGTCGTAGCCGGCGTGGTGAATCCAACGTTTTACGTCGGGGGCAGTCTAAAATCCATCGGCGAAATATCCCAAAACAGGACATCAA
Source organism: Xenorhabdus anantnagensis (assembly GCF_028598555.1). GTDB lineage: Bacteria > Pseudomonadota > Gammaproteobacteria > Enterobacterales > Enterobacteriaceae > Xenorhabdus > Xenorhabdus anantnagensis. The sequence goes on along the minus strand of NZ_JAQRFN010000033.1, from coordinate 15,420 downwards.
AATTCCGAAAGGGGCACCTGCTCGGTTATCCCGAACCCTGAAAAGCCATGACTGGCGGCGGGATAGTGACCTTATAGTGCTTCGTCAAAAAGGCTATACGCCGTATTCCGAACGAAAAAATCCGCACTATGTGCCAAAGCCTATGCGCGTCAGTACACGTTCTGAGAGTCGTGAGGCTTTGACCTCATTGTCGCTGGCGTTTGCGGCAAATGCGGATTTTTTTCCCGGTCATGATTATCTGTTTGAAGTGATGGTGCCCTTTGAATTTATCGCCAAGGCGATGGGGGTACTGCATGAATATGATAACGGTCGTAAATCGTATGATGTAGCACTTCATGCGCTTTCAGTCCTTGAGCAAATGGAGCAAATTGTCGTCCATCGGGATAAAGATCGAGATGCGGGCCAAAATAAGCCGATGAGAATTTGGTTGAAACCAGAATTTTTCATGTCCAAAGGTATTCCTCGTAACGAAATCCGCCAGAGCTTAATTGACTTCCAAAACTGGGCTATAAAAAGTGGCCAGCTTGAAAATCTGGAAAAAAAATACCAACGTCATTTATTGAACATGGCGCGATTGGGTATTGATGTAGAAAATAAACATGCGTTGCGCCAGTTACTGAAAAAGATTAAACGCTCAGTAGTTGCTCAGGATTTACAGGAACAGAAAAACGAAGTACTGAGACATATCGAAGACAACATTGCGACTTTGGATAACCAAGCGGAAAATCTGGAAGCCAAACTTAATGGAACGCGGCGTTCAGTGGCGAATTTATGTAAAAAGGACAAATCAGATTCAATCTACTGGAGTATGTTTGTCGAATGGCAAAAAACAACAACACCGGTTGCTGTCCATTATGCAAAAAACAAATTAAAAGAGAAGAATCCTTACATAAGCGAGTACTCTGAACAATTTTACCGACTGTTACTTGAGCAAGAAGGCATCATCTTTACTTAACTGAATACTTCTTTGATGACTCATCAGAATAACCGTGCCTAGCACGGTTTTGGTGTTTCACCTAATAATAAGTTTCGACTCTTTTTTATCCGTTCAGCTTATCTACGTTTGCTTTTTTCCGGTAGTTTTCGTTTCTGAAACAGATTCTTTGCTCAAAACAATCATTGAGTATAAAAGTAAAATAATTAACTTCGAACGAATACTTTAAAATTTCATTAATTTCGAAGCTTATTCCTGAACAAAAAAAGCCTTATAAATAAGGAATAACCAATGGAGTTGAGCCTAAAGGCTACAACTCTCAATAGTTAGCCCCTTTCACTTCGTTCAAAGGAAAAATTCAATATATAACGTCCCGTAAGCGGTCGTAAACGCCCGCCAACGCGCAGATACGCCACGCCTTAAGCGTGACCACTGCGTGCCTTCGGCAGAACTTATTAAACCCAAAACACTTAATAGCTTTTCTAGCTCAGTAGGGAAGGGGGATCGCGTTCTCATTCATCCTGTATGGCTTCGGCGGTTCAACCACTTTGCCCCCGTTAAATAATGAGAGCCGCCTTTCATTCGCTTCGCTCATAAAATCAGCATAGTTTATAGATCATTACAGCGAATAATTGATTTTAAAGTAGTATCTGTTACTATAATAATTGTTACCACTCGGAGAACATTTGTGGCGTTCTATAAAATCTCATCTTTCAAAAAAAGCACGAAAAAAATGAACATTTCAGATCAACAGTTATTGAGTGCTGCACAAGAAGTTCAAAACGGAAAGTTTGAAGCTAATTTGGGTGGTGGCGTTATCAAAAAGCGAATAGCAATTCATAGAAAAGGTAAAAGTGGTGGAATAAGAGTCATCATCTTCTTTAAGGTTAACAACCATCTCTTTTTTGCTGACGGCTGGACAAAAAGTACCATTAGCTCTAAAGGTACAAAAGAAATCGAAGATGATGAATTGGAAGCGTATAAACAGCTTTCCAAACTTTTCCTTAGCTATACAGATCAAAAGATCAATGAGTTAATAACCCATGGTATCTTGGAGGAAATCATCTATGAGTAATAAATTAAACAATATGCTTGAATTAGCCAAAGAACTACATGCTGTTGATGCTGCACCGGAAAGTTTGGTTAATGATCTCAAAAAAGCCGTTAATACACGGAAAATCAACGATAAGATTAAAGCTGTTACTATGATGACTGGAGTTGAGATAAAGCAACTGCGTGTGCAATATGGGATGTCTCAAGCTATGCTGGCTCTGGCATTAGGAATGTCAAAAGAAAGCGTTTCTAAATGGGAACGAGAAGAAAAAAAGCCAAGTGGCCCAGCTCTTAGAATGCTCCGCATTCTTGAACACCGCGGACCAGAAGTGTTACTGGTTTAAATGGTGTCGTCATGAAATATTTAACCAAAGAACAAGACAACGGATTTGCGGTCATGCTCATCAATGATTAGATCTTGTGATAAACTCCCTGCTTTTTATTCTGGGTGAGATAAGGCTAAAGTGGATGTGATTTGTCGTTACTGTCATAAAACAAACGAGGTTAAAGAGCATGGAAAAGGGCGTACTGGGCATCCCCGTTATCACTGCTATGCTTGCCGTAAAACCTTCCAACTGAACTATACCTATCAAGCCTGCCATCCCGGCATGAAAGAGCGAATTATTGATATGGCCATGAATAACGCCGGTGTCAGGGACACAGCTCGGGTTCTGAACGTCGGCATTAACACGGTCATTCGCACATTAAAAAACTCACACCAAGACAAGTAACGACGCTGCCGCTGGCGGGCAGTGAGATCCATATCGGGTCTGTTCATAATACGTGTAAAATGTTGGCATAGCGAAATGGCGCAACAGCTTATTCCCTGAGTGGAGTGTCACGTGAGAGAATTTTTACAACCTATCTCCACACCCTGGTATCGAAGATAACGATAAAGAGTCACCTTGCTGATCCCCAGGTTTTCCGCTATCTCGTTGACACTTAGCTCACCTTTTATATACAGCGCTTCGGCAGCAATCGCTTTCTTTTTTGCCTTTTCGTTTAACCCCGGAGGACGCCCTCCAGAGCGTCCCCTGGCTCTGGCTGCTGCCAAGCCTGCCTGAGTCCGCTCAACAATCAGGTCACGTTCAAACTCGGCTAATGATGCAAAGATATTAAATACCAGCCGGCCCTGGGCATTCGTTGTGTCCACGGGATCGTGGAGACTTTTCAGACCGATGCCTTTTTCCATTAGCTGGGGTCCTGTGGAAGAACCCCCAGATCGGTAAACTTTGTGAGAGCTACGAGTTATCCACGTGCTTAAATGTGTTCAAAACACGGTAGATGGTTGCTTCGCCTAGCTTGAACTCCTTGGCTAACTGACCAATCGTAGTGCCGGATTGGCGCTTGAGATAAATATCATTTCGTATATCTTCGGTTAACTTAGCGGGGCGCCCGAATCTGACACCCTTCTCTTTCGCTTTGGCGATCCCTTCCGCCTGGCGTTCACTGCGTAAGTCATTTTCAAATTCCGCGATGGTGGCCAGCATATTGAACATAAGACGCCCTGTTGACGTTCGGGTATCAATATTTTGATCCAGAACGACCAAATCAATATTTTCTTGCTGAAAGCGACTAGAAATTTGTGATAAATGATCTACTGAACGTGCAAGCCGGTCTAATTTTGTGACGATCAGCGTATCACCTTCACGCAGGTAATCCATACAGGCTTGGTATTGCGGGCGGTGTGCTGTCCGCCCACTGCGTTTTTCCTGATAAAGACGTTCACACTCCGCTTGTCTTAATTTTTCCAGCTGAATGTCTAAACTTTGACCTGTTGAGCTGACCCGCGCATAACCAATTTTTGCCATAATCTATCATTATCCTTTAGACCATTTGATTGAGTACTTATGATAGGACTTTTGAGAGTTATTTGCGATGGTTGTCAAAAAGTATACTTTTTGATAGTCTTAAATTTGATCATATCGTTCGATTCGTTTATATTGTTTGAATCATGCCATGATTCAATGAGAGGACTATTATGGATGCTCTTTCTGCCAATGAAGCCAAAACCCAGTTTGGTGACATGCTACTCAAAGCACAACGTGCCCCAATCCAAATCAATAAAAACGGAAAACCCGTTGCGGTGGTTATCTCAATGGATGAATACGAAAGTATTGAAACACTCCGGTTAAAATTATTGCAGTCAAGAGCTGAGCAGGCCAGAGTTGATATTGAATCCGGTAACACCCTCGATGGCGAAGCCTTTTTTAATGAACTGATATCAGGTCAGTACGATTAGAACTTCACCTATTGAGGAGAAAAAAATGTCTGTAGCCGGACTGAGTGCAGAACAATTACAACGGGTGAAACGTATACACGAATATGCTCCCCGTTTTCCCCTGACAGAAACCGGTGATGCGCAATTACTGAAAACCTGTTACGACTATATGGATACATTCAAACAGGTGATAGACAGTGCATCCACTGCCCGGCTGGATGATATTTGCCAGCAATACACCGGTTTTTTCCGATTCGCCAAACTCATGGAAATGTTGGCTCAGGGTATTGCTGAGGGCATTATCGACGTTCCAAGGGATCATTAGCCTTAATGACTATATCAAACTACCGCTTAACGCCTGATGCTCAGGCCGATCTGATTGAAATCCGTCGTTTTACTGTACAGCAATGGGGTAAGATGCAATCGGAAAAATACCTGTCCGGACTTCAACAAACCTTTCGTTTGCTGGCTTCTACCCCTGCACTGGGAAGAAGCAGGCCGGAAGTCGGATCGGGCGTATTGAGTTTTTCTTATGTCAGTCATGTCATTTATTACCTCATCCACGAACGGCAACCGGTGATATTTGGTGTGCTGCACAAACGGATGGTGCCTGCAAATCATCTGGACGGACGCGAAATAATTTGATTGTCTGGCCTCATTGAATCCGGGACTCGCAATGGAAAATATCAAGCGTATTCACTTATTATCCAATACCGAAATCGAAGAACTCTATGCCTGTCCCGAATTCAATGATCACGAACAAAACCTGTATTTTTCCTTAAGCCCGGCAGAACGGGCTGTTCTCGAACAGTTTCGCAATACCCAGACTCGTATCCATTTCATCCTGCAACTGGGTTATTTCAAGGCGAAACAACAGTTTTTCAACTTATCACTTGATAAGGTCATCCAGGATGTTCAGTATATTGCGGCTACGTATTATAGCGATACTGATGCGGCCCGGTTCACAGGCTCACTCTCCCGCAAATACAGGCGCAGTCAGCGGCAGGCCATACTCTCGCTCTTTGGTTACCGAAACTGGTCTCCGCAATATACAACTGAAATAGAATCTCATCTCGCCTATTTGTTGCGTTACTATCCCAAAGGGCACAGTGCGTTTCGTCAACTGCTGACGTATTTTGAGCATCAAAAATTGATGCTCCCGTCCTACCGAATTCTACAGGATATTTTCAGCCACGCCTTTATTGCGGAGGAAAATCGCCTGAATGCGGCAGTTTCCTTGTTGCCTGCCGTAATCACTGAGCAACTGGACACTTTGGTACAGCGGGATGACGGTATCACTGCCCTTAATATTATCCGTGCCGACCAAAAGGATTTTCAGTACACCGCTGTCAGAATGGAAGTAGATAAGGCATTGCGTATTGAAGATCTCTATCAGTTTACTCGGGATTTTCTGCCTTCTCTGGCGTTGTCAAAAAATGCTATCCGTTACTATGCGGAAATGGCCGAACAATATGCCGCCTCCCGGTTGCGCAGACTTAGCAAAACCCAACAGTGGCTACAGGCCTTGTGTTTCGTCTATCACCGTTATCAGCAAATCATGGATAATCTGATTATCAGCTTTTGTTATCACACACGGGCGATCATGGATGCCGGTAAAATTTATGCGTCGATAGCCCACATGGATCACAGTGCCAAAGTCGTCACGGATTTTCCCGGACTGGCAAAGTTTCTGAAATGGTTTCCAGAACGGAACCCAAACATGAGCCAGACCGAACTGAATGAAGTGGCATTCAGTATGTTGCCCAAAACACAATTTTCCGTTATGGCAGACTTTTTGGAAGGCAAATCTTTTGATAAGAAAGCGGCGTTGTGGGAATACTATGGTCAGTCATCCCGCTTGCTCTCGTTGTATCTGCGTCCGGTATTTACCCGGGTAAAATTGGAATATTATAAGAAAGACAGTCAAATAGGCGAACTGATCCATGTATTGAAAACACATTACGCCAGTGGAAAAAGTCCGGCCGCCTTAAAAATCTGCGATGAGCTGGGATTCACCATTCCCAAAAGTATGAATGCCTACCTGAAGCGGAAACCCTCGGACACTCGAATCGATCCGTATTTATTTGAGTTTTTTGTCTATTTAAAGATGCTCCATGAGATTGAACGAGGCCGTCTGTATTGCAATGACAGTGTCTCGTACTGTGATATTGATACCGATCTGGTTGACGATACGCTGGTTGATCACGTTGAAAAGATCGCGGCGGAGTTTGGTTATTCCCGCCTTCCTGTTTACTGTGACCAGCGTCTTGATGAAGCGCTACAGGAGCTGGATGAAGCCTGGGAGAGGACGACTCACAATATTCGTGAAAATAACAATCCCGGCTTTAACGTTCGTGAAACCAAAACCGGACAACAACACTGGAGTCTGCACTATGACAGCGTTGAAAAGCTGGACGATGCTTTTTTCAAAAACTTGCCCAAAGCTGAAATTGCTAACATTGTCATGTTCATCGGTGAGCTGACTGACCTGTGGCGTGGATTTACCCACCTGAAAGACCGTTATACTAAGCGGAAAAAACCGTTACCGTTGGCAATTAATGCCTGTTTGTTGTCGGAAGCCTTTGGATTTGGTGCATTGAAAATGGCGGATATGTCGGATATGGAACTCAACCCGCTTCGCGCAGTACGGGAAGATTTTATTCGGGTGGATACGCTTTGTGCAGCCAATGAAATCGTCAGCAATCATATCCATTCACTGGCGATCTTCAAACAGTGGAATCTCATGGATAACAAACTATTGGCTGATGCAGACGGGCAAAAATTTGCAACGACAGACAGTACGATACAATCCCGTTATTCCAGAAAGCATCTGGGTAAAGGCCGTGGCATCTCGCTCTACACACTGCTCGCCAATTACGTGGCGGTTAATGCGAAAAATATTGGTCTGAATGAGTACGAAGGTCATTCACTGTACGACATGATTTACACCAATAAAACGGATATCGATATTCATATGGTGACAGGGGATAACCACTCACTGAACAAGCTGAATTTTGTCACTCTGGATTCTATCGACGTAGATTATGTTCCCAGTATCAAGAAGGTGCGTCACGCAGCTGACGCTATTTATTCAGCGAAACCTCTGGATTATGATACTGGTATTCTCAAACCTAAAGGGGTGATTAATATCGAACGTATCCGCTCTCAGCGGCGAGGCGTTCTGCGTGTATTGCTTTCACTGATCATGCAGGAAAATACCCAGAGCAATATCATCCGAAAACTGAACTCTCATGCCCGTTACGCCAGATTAAAAGCGGCGTTGTTTGAATATAATGCCCTCTTCAAGAGCACTCATGTTCTCAATCTGATAGATGATATGGCACTCAGAAAAGCGATCCGAAGCGCCCGAAACCGGACAGAAGCCTATCATCAGCTTCAAAGTAACATCCGAAAAACGTACAACGGTATCTTCAAGGGTAAAAAAATCGTTGAAAACCGGGTCAGTGCTCATGCAGCCAGATTGGTTGCCAACTGCATCATTGCCTACAACAGTATGATCCTGAATGCGGTCTACCAGAAGATGCTGGCCAACGGTGTTTCTCAAGAAATTATTGATGAGTTTACGCGGATTTCGCCGATTGCCTGGACACACACGTTGTTCACGGGGCGATACAACTTTAAGAGAAATAACGGAAAAATCGATGTAGAAGCGATGGCGAGGATATTGGAGTCTCACCTGAAACAACATTTTTGGCGGGATGACTGATCAGGGTTTTCTCTCAAAGTTTACCGATCTGGGGGTTCTTCCGATGGACCCGCGATACATTACATGCAGATACTCAGGGGCAGAGTGAACCCGTTTTTGCGCTGGCCTATCTGCTGGGAATAAAACTTTTTCCCCGAATGAGAAACTGGAACGATGCGGTGTTTTATCGTCCATCAAATGATGCAACATATAAACATATCGATAAGTTGTTTACGAAAACGGTTGATTGGGGATTGATTCAGACGCACTGGCAGGATTTGATACAAGTCGTATTATCCATTCAGGCGGGTAGGGTATTACCCTCAATGTTACTGCGAAAACTGAACAGTAACAATCGACAGAACAAACTTTATCGCGCTTTTCGGGAACTGGGGCGGGTTGTTCGCACGTTATTTTTATTACGATATCTGTCTGAATCTGATTTTCGACAAACAATACGGGCAGAAACAACAAAAATTGAATCCTATAATGATTTCCTGGATTGGATTACATTTGGTGGACAGATAATCAAAAGCGGTGATCCTGTAGAGCAGGCAAAGCAGGTAAAATACTCGGATATTATAGCCAATGCCATTATGCTTTGTAATGTGTCAGATTTAACGGAGATACTGACAAAAGTAGCAGATGATGGTCATAAAATAAGGTCAGAACAGGCGGCGGCACTCAGTCCTTATATACGTGATCATATACGCCGATTTGGTCGGTATGATGTGGATATGACAATTTTTCCACCAGAATTAAATCCCAAGCCTATTCCAATTGGCGTATGAAAACAGACTATGCCAACATTTTACACGTATTATGAACAGACCCGGGCATCAAGTGCCTCAACCAGTGGACGGATATCTCCGACTGTGGTCGTATCATCAGCATGAATAATCGCGTCAAGTAATGCCAAGGTTTTGTCAACTTCATCGGCTAACGTCGCCCCGGGCATTCTGTTTCCGGCCAAACAAAAGGGTGACTTCAGGTTAGCGTTTTCGAGAACAGTTTCAATACGGATATCGTGAAACCAGTGCTCGAAAAAGTTGTACTCGTAGGTAAAACGGTCACCGGCATCAAATTCAAAGTCATCCAGCGTGATTTTGTAAGGGTTATCAGGAAATGCAATCCCGCCGGAGTAGGAAATACCGTAATCTTTAGCATAAATACGGAATTGGTGAAGGTGATCATCCTGCCATCCCTGCGCGACCTGAATAATAGTAATCACTATAGGGCAGAAACCTGCCCTTAAGCTGCCATCCCTGCGCGACCTGAATAATATAATGAAAAGCGGCTAAAGATGTCTCGCCTGATAGCCTGAATCGGCGCCAGACCATTGGGCTGATACCCCGAAGGACGATTTTAACGACATAAATTTTCATGGTGATCTACCTGAGAAAAATAGGTTTAATTGCCCATTCTATCGCCGATTGAACAGGGTGCCCCACACTAATGAGATGGCCGCCCTCACCCTGTTAGCGATATATTGACAGCGTGTGATTTATTTTTTAAGAGGCTACCATCATGAACACTATCGCACTGATTGGCATCGATCTCGGCAAACATTCCTTTCATATCCATTGTCAGGATCAATCGGGGAAAGCCTTACTGCGTAAAAAATTCACCCGAACTAAATTGATGGAATTCTTAGCTGACTGCTTTCCGGCAACGGTGGTGATGGAAGCCTGTGCTGGCGCACATTTCATGGCAAGGCGGATCGCTGATTTGGGGCATGAGGCCAAGCTGATTTCACCGCAGTTTGTGCGTCCCTTCGTTAAAAGTAACAAGAATGATTTTATTGATGCTGAAGCTATCTGTGAAGCCGCTTCACGTCCTTCAATGCGGTTTGTTCAGCCCAGAACGGAAGCCCAACAAGCCATGCGAGCGTTGCATCGTGTCCGGGAATCACTGGTCCGGGATAAAGTCAAAACGACCAACCAGATGCAGGCTTTCCTGCTTGAGTTTGGCATCAGTATGCCCAAAGGGATTGCTGTGATAAAACGACTCTCCACTGTGTTGGTTGAACATGAACTTCCCCCTTATCTGGTACAGGTATTACTGCGGTTACAGGCGCATTATCACTATTTGGTTGAACAAATCACCGAGATTGAAACTGCCCTGTCACAGGAGATTGCTCAGGATGATACCGGACAACGGCTGATGACGATCCCCGGCATTGGCCCCATCACGGCGAGTGTGCTTTCCTCACAACTGGGCGATGGGAAGCAATACGCACACAGCCGGGATTTTGCAGCCTCGACGGGATTGGTTCCCCGCCAATACAGTACCGGGGGAAAGACAACCTTATTAGGGATCAGTAAACGGGGTAATAAGACACTCCGGCAACTGTTGGTGCTATGTGCCCGAACGTTCATAATGCATATTGAGCATAGAAAGGGCAAACTGGCTGACTGGGTTAAACGGCAACTTGAACGAAAGCATTCTAATATTGTGGCCTGTGCGTTAGCGAATAAACTCGCCCGGATAGCGTGGGCTATGACGACACAACACACGGTATTTGAAGCCTAAATCAAGCCTGTTGTGAACAAATTTGAAACGAGACCCCACTGGTTTTGCGAAGACTGATAATTGATGACATGAACGGCCTACCGGCCTGATGAGAAACCTAGCATAAAAATTGGCTCCTTGAAGCCGGCACACTTTTAAGGTTCATCAGGCGCGGAACTCATCGAGGCGCAGGCTCCTTGCCTATAATGACGCCGGATAGATTTAAGCAAGCCCAAAATTCATCAAAATGAGTGTTGCAAAAACGAGGGCGACCATAGATTTTTATGGTCTCCAACTTGTTCCATTGGACACCTCTTCATATTTTTGCTGATGTATTCAGCATGGCTCACTGAAGCCGTTTTGGAGAGGTGTCCATTTCATTAATTCGGGTTATCTATAAATGCGTGCTACATAAAATGCATGTGAACCCTGTGGACTATTACATGTAATTGAGGCTTTAATGCTGTTTTTAGCTACAACCCACTCTTGAGATTCATTGTCACCTACTTGTTGAGCAACATCTTGAGATGAAGAACCAATATCACAATAACAGGCATTTTTCCCGCCAATTAGGGGAATGTCAGTTAATGGGCAAGATACTCCAAAAGAAATATCTATTCCATCATAGGTGTAAGTAAAGCCATATTGTGTTCCGACTAAAGCACCTTCTTTTTTTTCAGTGGAAACCAGTCCTGATACAAAAATTTTATCTTCCTTCTTCGCTGGGGAAATCTTAATATTTTGAGTATGTAGAACTGGTTTACCATGAACGTTAAAATCGTCTTTAAAATTGATTTCTTTATCTAATTCATTAATGACAATGACTATGCAGGCGGCAGGTTTTACCACAAAATAAATGATAGGTATAATAATGGAAATTACTGCTATTGTAATTATTGAAATAATCACTGAAGCAGTGGCCACGTGAATCCCAGCGACAGCTGCTGCAAATTCTGGAGAGCCAGCCATAACTTTTTTAATAACTTCAGCAACTGACAGATCGCTTATGCCTATCATGCCTCCAAGGAGCATCTGAGCAGCAAGAAGATCTTCTTCCTTATTTTCCAAGTCTTTTAATTCTTGCAGATTTTCCAATAACAATTTGATTTGTTCTTCGATATCATTGCCTGTAGTATTAATTAATGTATTATATAATTCATTAGTAAGTGCGATTGGTGGGTACAGATCCCCATCGGTCAGTTGGATATTATTTTTTTGCAATAGACTTCTAAGGTTGGCTTGAGCTTGTGCTAGAAACATCTCTCTAAGAGAATAAATCTCTTCTTGTGTTTTTGCTTTATCTAGAGGAACTGCATATTCTGGAAATAATTTTTGAAATTTCATTTTCAATACTTTTGTAGTAACATTGTGCATAAATTACCTCTTTAATTATTTAATATCTATGTAAATTAAGAAATAACAATAACATTTAATTATTATTTAATTTGTTAACTTTTAAGATAGGTGTGTATGATACTGTTTTTGCATTTGTAGATGCACTACCAGTTTTTGATTTGAATTTAACTGACTTTTCTCCAAGAGTGATTAAAATCTGATTTCCACTATCTTTTGGTGTTAAGTCGAACCGTTTAAATCCGTCAGTGTCCAATGTATTTGCATTACTAAAAAATGTTCTTAATATAACAGCAGTTACAATAGTAGCAGCAGCTATAGCTCCTGCTGGTAAGTTAGCAGCTCCTATAGCTAAGCCTGCTAATAGGCCTACTTCTGCTGGTACTGAACTTAGTGCATCATTTAACTTTTTGAGAAATCCTTGGAAATTTAGAGGGGATGTAATGTGTATGATACCATCACTAGTTACCCATGTAACAAACCACCAGTCTGCATGTATCTCTCCGGTATTATAGTGTACAGACATTATTTTTTTGCAAAATTCATTATTTTTAATAACAGGATCGGTTTTATCAGTTTTGAATTTATCTTCATGAGTGGAATATATATGAGCAGAAGAAATACTCAAAATATCCTTTCCTGCTTCATTAAGAAATGAAACAGGGGAGTTATATTTTGTGTTAATCATATTAAATCCTCTGACGAATAGGTTTAAAAATTAATAATTGTCCGTAATTTAATAAATACAAAAAATATATTAACAATTAATTAATGGGGAAATTATGCTAATATATAGATTTATAACTGTTGAGTAGATTTCTTTTTTTATTTAAAAATTAATATTAATTGTAATACTCTTTTTTTAATCAAACAAACTTGCATTTAAAACAAGAGTCATTAAAAATAAAGGTGAGTTAGCTTATTTACGATGAACTATTGCGCCAATGGTTCTGTCGCATTAAGCGATCATCAGGTAAGCTCCTCTGTTTTTGAGCGAGGAGACCATAAAAATCTGTGGGGCACGGTGTTAAACCGGCGATAGAATGAACAGTTAAGTGTACTTATTAAGTCCGATATTTCACCATGAAAACTTATGTCGTTAAAATCGCCCTTCGGGGTATCAGTCCTATGGTCTGGCGGCGATTCAGGTTGTCAGGCGAGACGTTAGACGATGAAATGACGAAAACACTGGCATTGGTCAACGCGATTATTCATGCTAATGAAACGACAACGGTCGGAGAGATCCGCCCATGGGTTGAGGCACTTGATGCCGTCAGATTCAACCGTCCCAAGGTTAATCGCCAACTAAACTAAGTAGACTCAACCTTAATTCACCGGAACTGGAACCCATCTTGATAGGGCTGTAGCAAATAGTGATGACCGGTATCCATAAAGGTATGGTGAAAAAGCAGCAAATGCAATGGAGCTAACAAGGCGCACATTATTTACTCCAGACACGCACAGTGGTACTTAACCTCAGCTTCGTTTAAAGATAGCGATTTCATTATCCCGTAGATTCAAGCTCGGCTTTTTAGGTTGGAATGTATAAGCAATAAGACCGGCAGCGATTTCCAACAAAAACCCGAGCTGACTGCGGTGCCTTGAATGCTCTATCTGAGAAATATTTTTGAGCTGGTCGACGACCGTTTCTATCAAAAATCGCCGTCTTAACATCAACCTATCCCAGAGAGATAAGGCTTTGGCTTTCATGTTACTCCGGACATGGGTGATTAACGTGACACCTTCCGCTTCCAACTCATCGCATAAAGCCTGGGATAAATACCCTTTATCACCATACAAACATCCTGTGAGTCCTTTTGTCAGCGCGCTGACTGGCTGACGATCATCCTGGTTTCCTGCGGTGAGTTTCACAGCTAACAATTCACCGCAATCATTGATAACCAAATGAAGTTTAAAGCCATAAAACCAACCTGTACTCGTTTTACCTCGTTGCGCCATCCCTTCAAATACCCGATGGCGGGGAATACGAAGATTGTGACAAACAGCAATTTTGGTGGAATCAATAAAAGCAATTCCTTGAGTGTGCGCCTTACGTGATGAAAGAAAAGCACATAAAGGGATCAATGCCCTTTTCTTCAGGGTGAGGATACGCGTATAACGTAAGCGCTCAATTAAACCGTGCAGTTCACATTATATCGCTGATGTTCATGTTCCACGGCAACAGGTCGTGCAGGGGATCATCGGATTGGCGTTTGGGTAATTCTGTAAAAATATGTCGGAAGTAAAAATACGGATTGATGTCATTGGCCCGGCAGGTCATGACCAGACTGTATAAGTTTGCACTGGCAAAGGCGCCCTCCGCTGACGTGGAAAACAGCCAATTTTTGCGTCCAGTGGTGAACGGGCGGATATCCCGCTCGGTGACATTATTGTCAATGCTGAGATGCCCGTCTTCCAGATAGACAATCAGTTTCCGCCACTGGTTCAGGGTATAGCTGATCGCGGTGCCGATAGCACTTTTCGGCAATACCGTTCGGCTGGCCTCGGTTAGCCAGTCGTGGAAGGCTTTCAGAACCGGAGGCGCTTTTTCCTGCCGTAATCGCCGTCGTTCATCGGGGCTGAGTAACCGCGCTTCCCGCTCAATGGCATACAGCCGGGCGATAAAAGTCAGCCCTTGTTCAGCACGTCCGGCTTTTTTACCCGCCTGAGCTTTCTGGGCATCGGTAAATTTGCGCCGGGCATGCGCCATGCATCCAGCGTGTCGGACTGATTTCAGCGTATCGTAAGCCGCGTAGCCATCGGTCAGTAGATAACCCGCATAATCCCCTAAAAAGTCAGTGACACAACACCCGCTGCGGCTCGGTTGATAGTCAAAAATCACCGCCGGATGCGCGGCAAATTCGCCACTGCGATACACCCACATATAGGATTGGCTCTGCGCCGGGCGATCGACTTCACGAAGCACCTGCACCGGGGTTTCATCCGCACAAATCAGTGGCTCATTGAGCAGGTGCGCACGCATCAGCTCAACCAGCACATGCACCTTGCGGCCGAGCTGCACGCACCAGTTCGCCAGCGTACTGCGGCTGATTTCAATGCCGGAACGCGCCAAAATATCGGCCTGCCGGTACAGCGGCAGCGCATCGACATATTTCGCGGTGACAATGGCAGCCTGTGTCTCCGGGCTGGCGATCGTCCGGGGTAACAGGCTGGGTGGGGGCGGCGCCGTGATGATTTTGCTGTGGGTTTCGGTTTGTTCACACTGCCGGCAGGTATATTTGGTGCGTTCGTGACGAATGACACTGACTTTCTGCGGCACGATTTTCAGGGTTTCTGACGTTTCGGTCCCACAGGCATGTAGCGGTTCGCCGCAACAATCGCAGTGCGGTGCATTCAGCGTATGGCACTGCACTTCCCGCTCTAATCCTGCCGGCAACGGTTGACGGCCTTTTTTGTGATGCGCCGGCGTCGGTTTAGTACTACAGCCGTAATTGCTCTGTCACCATAGGGTTATTCCGACGACGGTAATGACATTGTTGTGCATAGTATTGGTGTCGCCGCCGCCAGTCTGACCAATGTAAAATCTGTTCGACTGCCTCTCCCGTTTTTTCCATCAATTTTGACAACAGCTTACGCAGTTCCGGGATACTCAGGGCTACCAATCCTGCCGGTGTTTTTTTT
>NZ_JAQRFN010000032.1 GCF_028598555.1 Xenorhabdus anantnagensis | reverse complement strand
TCAACGTGTGCGTAGTGACGAGTTGGGGTATCGTACTCTACGTGAGAAGTAGAGATGGTGATACCACGCGCTTTTTCTTCAGGTGCATTATCGATCTGATCGAATGCACGAGCGCTACCGCCGTAAGTTTTCGCCAAAACGGTGGTGATTGCAGCAGTCAGGGTAGTTTTACCGTGGTCAACGTGGCCGATAGTACCAACGTTAACGTGCGGTTTTGAACGTTCAAACTTTTCTTTAGACACGACTCTATTCCTTAATACCGCTCCCCCGTCACAGAGAAGAGGGAGCTAAAATATAGTAAACTCGAAAACTTATCTAGATTTGCGAGCTTCGATAATAGCCTGAGCGACGTTGCTCGGCGCTTCGTTGTACTTCAAGAACTCCATGGAGTAAGAAGCACGACCTTGGGTCTGAGAACGCAGGTCAGTAGCATAACCAAACATTTCAGACAATGGTACTTGAGCACGAACAACTTTGCCCGTAGCTACATCATCCATACCATCGATCATACCACGGCGACGGTTCAAGTCACCGATGACGTCACCCATGTAGTCTTCTGGTGTTTCCACCTCAACTTTCATGATAGGTTCCAGCAGAACTGGTTTCGCTTTCATGAAACCTTCTTTAAATGCCATGGACGCAGCAATTTTAAAGGCGATTTCTGAGGAGTCAACATCATGGTAAGAACCATCGAACAAGGCAACCTTAATGTCAACGATTGGATAACCAGCCAGAACACCGCTCTTCAGCTGTTCCTGAACGCCTTTGTCAACGCCTGGGATATATTCTTTAGGAATAACACCACCGACGATTTCGTTCGCGAATTCGTAACCAGCACCACCTGCTTCCAGAGGCTCGATGCGTAACCAAACGTGACCGAACTGACCGCGACCACCGGATTGTTTAGCGTGTTTACCTTCCTGCTCAACAGAAGCACGGATAGTTTCACGATAAGCAACCTGAGGTTTACCTACGTTCGCTTCAACGTTGAATTCACGACGCATACGGTCAACCAATACATCGAGGTGCAGTTCACCCATACCTGCAATGATAGTTTGACCAGACTCTTCATCACTGCTTACGCGGAATGATGGGTCTTCTTGAGCCAGACGACCTAAAGCGATACCCATTTTTTCTTGGTCAGCTTTAGTTTTTGGCTCGATAGCAACAGAGATAACTGGCTCTGGGAATTCCATACGCTCCAGAATGATTGGAGAACCCATGTCACAGAGAGTATCACCTGTAGTTACATCTTTCAGACCGATCGCAGCAGCGATGTCGCCTGCGCGGACTTCTTTGATTTCTTCACGTTTGTTGGCGTGCATCTGTACGATACGGCCAAAACGTTCTCTTTTTTCTTTTATCGGGTTTAGTACGGTGTCACCAGAGTTAACAACACCAGAATAAACACGGAAGAACGTCAGGTTACCCACGAATGGGTCAGTAGCGATTTTGAACGCCAGTGCAGAGAATGGCTCGTCATCGCTAGAGTGACGTTCTGCTGGAGTATCTTTACCGTCTGGCAGAACACCTTTGATAGACTCAACGTCTGTTGGTGCTGGCAGATATTCGACAACTGCATCCAGCATTGCCTGAACACCTTTGTTCTTAAATGCAGAACCACAGGTAACCAGGATAATTTCGTTAGCCAGAACACGCTTACGCAGAGCTGCCTTGATTTCTTCTTCAGTCAGCTCTTCACCGCCCAGATATTTGTCCATCAGGTCTTCTGATGCTTCTGCTGCGGATTCAATCAGGTTCTGATGCCATTCTTGAGCCAGTTCAACCATGTCTGCAGGGATATCTTCATAAGTGAAGGTCGTTCCCTGATCAGCTTCGTTCCAGTTGATTGCTTTCATCTTCAACAGGTCAACAATACCGGTGAAGGTATCTTCAGCACCGATCGCCAGTTGAAGTGGAACTGGGTTAGCAGCCAGACGAGTTTTGATCTGCTCAACAACGCGCAGGAAGTTCGCACCCATACGGTCCATTTTGTTAACGAACGCGATACGTGGAACATTATATTTGTTAGCCTGACGCCATACGGTCTCAGACTGAGGCTGAACACCACCAACCGCACAGTAAACCATTACTGCGCCATCAAGAACACGCATGGAACGTTCTACTTCGATAGTGAAGTCAACGTGTCCTGGGGTGTCGATGATGTTGATACGGTGTGGTTCATACTGTTTAGCCATACCAGACCAGAATGCAGTCGTCGCAGCAGACGTGATGGTAATACCACGCTCCTGTTCCTGCTCCATCCAGTCCATAGTTGCTGAACCTTCGTGAGTTTCACCGATTTTATGGTTTACGCCTGTGTAAAACAGAATACGTTCAGTTGTCGTGGTTTTACCGGCGTCGATGTGGGCACTGATACCGATATTGCGGTAGCGCTCTATGGGTGTTTTACGAGCCATTTTTTCCTCTCTCGTGGGCGTTCAATTTAGAGAACGGGTAGCCAAACAGCTACCCAGAACATATTCACTGCCGATGGATTACCAACAAAGGGATTACCAACGAGGGATTACCAACGATAGTGTGCGAACGCCTTGTTAGCTTCTGCCATACGGTGAACGTCTTCACGTTTCTTCACAGCAGCGCCTTTGTTTTCAGCCGCATCAGATAATTCATTCGCCAGGCGCAGAGCCATCGACTTATCACCGCGTTTACGAGCAGCATCAACGATCCAACGCATTGCCAGAGCATTACGACGAACCGGACGAACTTCAACTGGAACCTGATAAGTAGAACCACCTACACGGCGGGACTTAACTTCCACAGTCGGGCGCACGTTATCCAGTGCCAGCTCGAATGCTTCCAGATGATTTTTACCAGAACGCTGAGCCAGGGTCTCAAGCGCACCATATACAATTGCTTCTGCGACAGACTTCTTACCGTCTACCATCAGGATATTTACAAATTTGGCCAGCAGGTCAGATCCGAATTTTGGATCTGGCAGAATTTTACGTTGACCAATTACACGACGACGTGGCATGGAAATACTCCGTTTCGAATTTCAGGGTTGTCCAAAACTCTACGAGTTTATTTTGACATTAAAGTGAAAAATGTTTGGCCTTACTTAACGGAGAACCATTAAGCCTTTGGCTTCTTCACACCGTACTTAGAACGACCTTGTTTACGGTCTTTAACACCGGCACAGTCCAGTGCACCGCGAACAGTGTGGTAACGCACACCTGGCAAGTCTTTAACACGACCGCCACGGATCAGAATAACGGAGTGTTCCTGCAGGTTGTGGCCTTCACCACCGATGTAGGAAGAAACTTCGTAACCGTTAGTCAAACGCACACGGCATACTTTACGCAGTGCGGAGTTTGGTTTTTTAGGAGTGGTGGTATATACACGCGTACATACGCCACGTTTTTGCGGGCAAGCTTCCAGAGCAGGAACGTTGCTTTTCACAACTTTCGAGCTACGAGATTTGCGAACCAGCTGGTTAATAGTTGCCATTATAAAAAAAGCTCCTGGTTTTTTTGCTTCGTAAACACGGATTTTACCCTCTGCCAGTCATAATGACAAAACAAGAGGACGCGGAATTTTATTGCTGACTTGACGAGGTGTCAAGAAATATACAGTTTTTCTATGCTGGTAAAATGGCTGAAAAGTACAATTCAGATTTACCCGTTAATCTACCAGACAAAATTTTGCTGATGTTTTACCGTTAAGCTAACAAAGCCGTTGTAATCAATCACCATTACACGGTCTGAAACCTGTTCAAACAGTCCTCGTGCCTCTAGGTCTTCCTTCAAAATATAAATGCCTGCCCCTGTACGGGCTAACTCAGTCAAATAGCGATTATCATTGATGCCCAGTAATACACCATTCTGAGTCAATAGAACATCATCTGTATCAGATACAAGGCCAAGCATTGCATTGAAGTCATCATGGTAAGGTGAGCGACTGATAGTATATAACATGTTACCCGCCTGAAATAGATTAAAATTTCAACACAAAATCATAGCCCGCCAGCAATTCTCGAATTGCAGTGGCGGAAAGAAATTCAGCTTCCAGCACAAAATTGCTTGCTGGGCTGCCTCCCCGGATAAGCAGATCGTCCAGGCAAACGTAACATTTATCAATGTCATAAAGAGGCAAGATCTTAAAGGTGGAGATATAATCACGGCTCAGGGCTTTGTCCGGCTGCTGATTGGCCAGCAATTGGAATACTCCATCAGAGATAAAAAATACACCAATCTGTTCAGTCAATGCCGACGTCGCAAGCAGTGCATCCAGCCCTTCCCTACCGGCAGAAGAACCATGAGGGGCTTCAGTAAAAACAAAGGCGATTTTTTTCATCAATACCCGCTATTTCATCGACATCTTACGGAGGCCCCTAATTATTTCCCTAAACTCAGCTGTCTCAAACTAAATTGCCTCAAACTAAATTGCCTCAAACTAAAATTGCATGACACGATCACACAACATCATGGCTTCTGCCAACGATCCTAACCCACTAAGCTTAAACCCTTCAGCTAGATTAGCGGCAGGCAGATTTAATTCGCGGGCTTGCTGTTCATCCACGATACCGCGTCGCAATGCCGCCGCAACACAGATAAACAGATTGCACTGATGTTGGACTGCCAATGCCTGCCAGGCCCTGACCAAATCAAATTCATCATTGGCAGGGGCGACCAATTGACTACCGTTTTGGACACCTTCGCGATAAAAAAACACGCTATGCAGTTTATGACCTGAAGCGATTAACGCCTGAGCAAATTGGTAGGCACTGCTGGCTTGTTGAGTACCGTAAGCTGGCCCAGTGACCAGCAGGCAATAAGACAGTGACGACATTACTTCTCCGAGCTAGCACATTCACCATTTTTAAACTGGCGAATATAGAGATATACCGTATGTTTGGAGATATTCAAACGATCAGCGACCTGATTAATGGCATCTTTAATATCAAAAATACCTTTTTCATAAAGGTTCAATACCACTTGTCTATTTTTCGCATTATTGGAAACATTGCGATCAGCATTCACTTCTTCAATAGTGAATTCCAGCGTTTGTGCCACCAAATCATCCACAGAAGAAGCAAAGTTAACGTTTGAAGCAACTTCATGGGTTTTTTCTGGGATAAAGGTCTGAATAATTTCGGAGAAAGGCACATCAAGGTTCATATTGATGCACAAAAGCCCAATGACTCTACGCCGACGATTGCGGATAGCAATTGTGATAGATTTCATCAACGAGCCACTTTTTGCCCGTGTGAAATACGCTTTAGAAACGCTACTGTCTTCATCCGTAATATCATGCAGCATTCGCAACGCCAAATCAGTAATCGGAGAGCCAATCTTACGACCTGTATGCTCTCCATTAGCTATTCTGACGGCTGAACATTTAAGATCTTCCAGTGAATGAAGAACTATTTCACAATGCCCACCAATCAACATAGCCAGGCCATCAACAGCAGCTTCGTAAGATTTTAAAATTTCATGATCAGTTTCATTAAATGGTTGGTTTTCCATTAAATCAATATCACTATTATCACTAGATATATTATCACCAGTTAATATCGGGGTAGACATGTAATACACCATCCTTCAAATTCAGACTTTGCCTCATCAAAAATTCAGGGCAAGATTTATTATAAAATCAGATTACTGCAACTCAGATTCTACCTCAGTAAACACCTATTGTTGCAGGCAGTTTGAATCTGGACTCTACACAGAAATCAGGGCGTACCTGAAGTACGTGAAAATTTCGAACACAGCCCAAATTCAAAATGGTAAATTAATAGCTTCATGCGATCGGCACTAACAACAAAAAACATTTAAAAATGTTCTATATTCTATTCAGAAGTGTGACGTTAAAACCACATCGAATCGCCGTCAAGCCCTTGCTGAGTATACCGTGAGTATTTATCACAGTATTATGCCTAATCCGCCTGAAATACGAAAAACAATATCTTATTTAATTCTTATATAAATAATAAGCAAACAAATTAATTTTTCTTTATCCAAGCTTATTACTCATCAAATAGAAGTAGACATCAGCAGTAAATCGAAGAGTAAAAGAAACGCGTAATAAAGCAGGAGCCTTAAGCCCCTGCCAATGTTGGCTTTTAATTATTACAGAATTTATTTTGCCTTAGCAGCAGGCTTAATATCCAATAATTCAACATCGAAGACTAAAGTAGAATTAGCCGGGATACCTGGCATCATAGCCTGACCATAAGCCAGTTTAGGTGGAATAACCAATGTGATTTTTCCACCTTTCTTCACATGCTGTAAGCCTTCTGTCCAGCCCGGGATAACACTGTCTACACGAATGGTCAGAGGCTCTTTACGATCATAAGAGCTATCGAAAGCTTTACCATCAATCAAAGCACCTTTGTAGTTGACAACCACAGTATCAGTCTCTTTAGGTGCTTTACCAGTACCTTCTTTTTCAATTTTGTAAAGAAGCCCTGTTTTGGTTTCAACTACGCCAGCTTTCTTAGCAAACTCTTTACGATACTTGACACCTTTTTCACTATTTTCACCTGCTTCTTTTTCTACCTTGGCTCGTACTGCACTTTTCATATTAGAGTCGAAAATCGACAGAGTTTCCTTAATTTCTTGATCAGTCAATTTAGCTTTATTATTTACAGCATCTTCAACACCAGCCAACAACTGTGCTTTTTCCATATTGATGCCGAGCGTTTTATACTCTTTCAGTGCGTTGGTCATATAGCTTCCTAGAGAAGCCCCCAGAGCATAAGAATTTTGCTGTTCTGTAGTTTTAAAAGCACTATTCAGTTTTAGTTCGCTTTGTTTTAGCTCACTTTGAGTTTCAGTGTTAGCAGCCAAGACTTGAGGTACACTAAACGCCACCGCCAGAGTCGTTGCCAGCAGAGTTGTTTTAAACAATGATTTCATCTTATTCTCCAAGAAGTTTGGTGGGTTTATTATCAGCATAGATCACACATAACATTTACTATAACCGCCTGAGGAAACCAATGACAATATTTGCTATACCTCGACCTCGCAATAGCAACCATTGGAACAATA
This sequence comes from Xenorhabdus anantnagensis, assembly GCF_028598555.1. Lineage (GTDB taxonomy): Bacteria > Pseudomonadota > Gammaproteobacteria > Enterobacterales > Enterobacteriaceae > Xenorhabdus > Xenorhabdus anantnagensis. Next base: position 26,163 of record NZ_JAQRFN010000032.1, on the reverse strand, counting down.
TTAAAGTAAAGAGGTTTCGCAAGATCCTATTTCACTGAATTTTTTGAGTATTATAGTGTTAACTTGGCCGAGTAATTGCTCCATCATTTAATTAATTGATCAGAAATAGGAGGAAAGATAATGGAATTATCTGAATTTGAACAAAGATTTGAGCTGCTGGAAACTAAACTGGCCTATCAAGAAGCCACTATTGAAGAATTAAATCAGGAAGTGAGAAAACAGCAGATAGAAACTGACAGGTTGAAAGAACAGCTGAAATTAATGACTGAACGCCTGAAAACTCATCAAACATCCATCATTGCACCCCTTTCTGAAGAAACACCGCCTCCTCATTACTGATATCAATCAGGGAAAACCTCTGCCAAGGAAGGCTCAGCAATAAAGTAAAAAAAAGAGAAGCTTATAATGCGCTTCCCTTTTTCTACAGCTTACTGATTTCTCAGATTACCAACGATTTTCAGTTAGCCCTGATTTATCAGTTAGCCCCGAATTAATGGCAGCTACCGCCGCAGCATCCATGATCGTCATGCTCATGGTCGTGATCACCACAACCACCTTGACCATGCACATGGCCGTGAGCCAACTCTTCTTCGGTTGCTTCACGAATCGCTACAATTTCAACATTGAATTTCAGATTCTGGCCAGCCAGCATGTGGTTAGCATCAACAACCACTTCATCACCTTCTATCGCAGTGATTTCTACTGGGATAGGTCCCTGATCCGTATCAGCCAGGAAACGCATACCAACCTCAAGATCATCCACACCAACAAACACATCTTTTGGTGCACGTTGAACCAGACTATCATCATACTGACCGTATGCGTCATCTGCTTCTACGCTAACATCAAAGCGTTCACCCGCCTCACGACCTTCCAGTGATTTCTCCAATCCGCTGATTAGACCACCGCGGCCATGCAGATAGTCTAACGGTGCGCTCACCGGAGATTCATCAACTAAAACACCATCTTCTGTTCTTACTTGATAAGCCAGGCTGACCACCAAGTCTTTTGCTACTTTCATGACAACTCCTACATACCCGAGAGAGGAAAACTCGTGAGGGAAAATTTTTACAGCTCAAAAAAATGTTGCTGATTGTAACGGAATTCTGCGTCGCTGTACCTAGCGACGGTAAAATTTATCCACAATTTATTATATGTGTACTGATTTATTCTTGTGTGTGTACTGATTTATTGCGGTGTAAAAATCCCAATAATCTGTTCCTGCTCCCTGACATGAGATGCGGCAGCTTCATCCGTTTGCCTCTGTATATGACCGCAATGGACACACTCAACAACATCAACCTTATTCTCCTGCCACATTGCCAATGTATCCTGTGATTGACATTTTGGGCAAACAGCTCCCGCGATAAAACGCTTACGACTTACTGACATAATTTCCCCCAACGCTATTCATGTTCATCCCACCCTTCCGGTCGGCGACGCTCATTAATCATTTCCCGTTCAAACAGTTCTTCCAATTCCCTGCGAGCCTCTTTTATGCGGGATATCTGTGCCAGATCCTCATGCAGATGGGGCATCAATTCACGCAACATACGCATATCTAATCGCCGAAAATGCTGCTGTGCACGCTGTGCCTGATGTGGATGCATACCCAACCTGATCAATGCTTTTCTTCCCAGCTCCAATGCACTGGAAAATGTTTCCCGGCTAAAATCTTTCACTCCGCTCTGCAACAGCTCATGGGCTTCCAAACGCCCTCTTGCACGCGCAATAATATTCAGATGAGGAAAATGTTTCTGACACAAGCGCACAATCGCCACCGTGTCTTCTGGCTCATCACAGGTAATGATGATTGCTCTGGCCTTTGCAGCACCAGCAGCCCGCAACAGTTCCAATTCACTCGCATCACCATAATACACCTTATAGCCATAACGACGCATAGTACTGATTGCACCCATATCGCGTTCCAACACAGTGATACGGATCTTATTCGCCATTAGCAAACGCCCAACCACTTGCCCGAAACGGCCAAAACCGACCAAGATCACCTCAGGATCATTGTCTTCCACAAATGGCTGTTCAGTGTGTTTTTCATGTGTGTTATATCGACGCGCCAAAACACTTTCGATTAATAGCATCACCAAAGGTGTTGTCATCATTGATAATGTCACCACAGCCAGTAAAAGAGACTCCTGCTTCTGATTCAATACCCTTTGCTCAAGCGCCTCAGAAAATAAAACAAATGCAAATTCTCCCCCTTGACTTAACACCCCGGAAAATTGTGCGCAGGGCGATTTTCTTAAACCGGACATCCTGCCAATCACATAAAGTATAAGGCCTTTTATCAATACCAGACCCAAGACACTCAATAAGATATTGAGCCAGTAAGTAAAAAAAATGCTCAAATTCAGCGACATGCCAACAGAAATAAAAAATAGCCCCAACAACAGCCCCTTGAATGGTTCAATAGAGATCTCTAGCTCATGCCGATATTCACTTTCCGCCAACAAGACTCCTGCAATGAAAGTACCGAGCGCCATAGAAAAGCCCAATGCTTCCATAAAAATCGCCGCCCCCAGAACAATCAGCAACGCAGCGGCAGTAAATACCTCCCTGACACCGGATTTCACCACTAACCGGAACAAAGGGCGCAGTAAATATCGCCCTCCCAACAACATGCCTGCAAAAGCGATAATTTTCAGCACAATATGCCGCCAATCACTGGTTGTCACTCCTCCCACCAGCAAAGGGATTGCAGCTAAAGCAGGAATCACTGCCATATCCTGAAACAGTAAGATAGAAAATCCGAGCCTGCCACTTTCATTGTTACTCGTCATCCCTTTGTCTTTCATCAATTGCAGTGCCATAGCCGTAGATGACATCGCAAGGCCAATACCACCAATAACAGCGGCTTGCCATACAAAATTCGCCAAATAAAGGAGTGAGATGAGAACCAGTGCGGTTAAAACCACTTGAGCCATACCGACACCAAAAATCGAGCGCCTGAGCTGCCAAAGTTTTGTTGGATTCAGCTCAAGTCCGATAATAAACATCAGGAAAACAACGCCTAGCTCTGAAAAATCGAGGATTTCATCAACATTCTTGATAAATCCCAGCCCCCACGGGCCAATGGCGATCCCTGCAATAAGATAACCCAGTACAGCCCCGATATTGAATTTCTGGGCAAGGGGAACAGCCACAACGGCAGCGAATAAAAACACGACACTGGCGCTTAATAGCGCTGAAGTCTCCATGATCACCCACCTCCCAAAGATAATGGCGCTTTCAGCCATTCCTGATAAGCATTCGCATGACTGGCAAGCACCTCAGGCCGTTGACGTCTGGCCCAATAAATGATCATTGGCGATAACCAATGCATATGGCACATTGATGCCGTCAATTCGAAAGGCCGGAGAATTTCTTCCATTGGATAAAGATTATATCCTCCTCTCCGGTAAGCATCTTCCGGCTCTCCCGTCGTGATAACCGATCGCCAAAACTTTCCTTTAAGCGCCTGCTCCGCCCTACCAACGAAGTCTCTGCTCAACACGCGATCCATCCATTCTTTCAATAAAGCAGGGCAACTATAAGTGTACAAAGGATGTTGAAAAACAATCACCTTATGCTCGCGCAATAACTGTTGTTCTAAAGAGACATCAATAAAGAAATCAGGGTAAACTCCGTAGAGATCATGAACCGTGACATGCTCTAATTTCTGCGCCAACTGCAATAACATTTTATTAGCAACTGAATTCATCGGTTCCGGATGGGTATATATCAGCAACACTTTAGGCGGCAATATGTTCGGAGATAACAACATCAATCCCTCCAGGACGTGTCAGGACACATATTTTCCGCTACCATGCACGCCAAGCTATTAAATCAAATTGAATAAGTACCCAATACATTTCAAATTGCAGCATGGTGGTATCAACAAAACAGCAACTTGAAAGATGAAAGATATCAACCTAATTATTAACTCAACATACTATATATAGACAACATCTATGATTCTTTTCTCTTCACTGCAAATCCGTCGTGGCATTCGCGTCCTGCTGGACAATGCCAGCGCAACCATTAATCCCGGACAGAAAGTCGGATTAGTGGGCAAAAATGGCTGTGGTAAGTCGACCCTACTCGCATTACTAAAGGATGAACTTCAGGCCGAAAATGGTTCCGTGACATTTCCCAACAACTGGGCTTTGGCTTGGGTGAATCAGGAAACGCCAGCTCTGGAGACATCGGCGCTGGAATACGTAATTGATGGTGACCGCGAATTCCGGCAACTGGAACAAAAACTAAAAATAGCCAACGAACAAAATGATGGACACGCCATTGCCCATCTTCATGGCTTGCTTGATACCATTCAGGCATGGACAATCCGCGCACGAGCAGCCAGCTTGCTGCACGGATTGGGTTTTTCCCAAGCTCAGCTAGAACTCCCTGTACGTTCATTTTCCGGTGGCTGGCGCATGCGCCTCAACCTGGCACAAGCGCTGATTTGTCGTTCTGACCTGCTATTGCTCGACGAACCGACCAACCACCTTGATCTGGATGCCGTTATCTGGCTCGAAAAATGGCTGAAAAATTATACCGGCACCTTGATCCTAATTTCCCACGACCGCGATTTCCTCGATCCGATCATTGATAAGATTCTGCACATTGAACAACTGAATCTATTCGAATATACCGGCAACTATTCCTCCTTCGAACGGCAACGCGCCGCCAAGCTCGCCCAGCAACAAGCGCTATACCAAAGCCAACAGGAAAAAGTGGCACATTTGCAGAGCTACATTGATCGTTTTCGTGCCAAAGCCTCTAAGGCTAAACAGGCTCAAAGCCGCATCAAAATGCTGGAACGCATGGAGCTTATCGCTCCCGCCCATGTCGATAATCCTTTTCATTTCAGTTTCCGCCAACCGGACAACCTGCCAAATCCGCTTCTGAGCATGGAAGAAGTCAGTGCAGGTTATGGTGAAAAAACTGTATTGAATTCGATCAAATTAAATCTTGTACCGGGTTCACGAATCGGTTTGTTAGGTCGCAATGGCGCGGGTAAATCCACGTTGATCAAATTGCTGGCCGATGAGCTTGCACCCCAGCAAGGAAAAATCGCTTTATCAAAAGGGATTAAACTGGGTTACTTCGCACAGCATCAGTTGGAATACCTGCGGGCAGATGAATCGCCATTACAGCATTTAGCCCGAATAGCGCCACAAGAGATGGAACAACAACTGCGGGATTATCTGGGTGGATTTGGTTTTAAAGGCGATCAAGTCACCGATCCGAGCGGGCGTTTTTCCGGTGGAGAAAAAGCCCGATTAGTACTGGCTCTGGTTGTCTGGCAGCGCCCTAATCTCCTGCTGCTCGACGAACCGACCAACCACCTTGATCTGGACATGAGGCAAGCACTGACTGAAGCACTTATTGATTTCGAAGGTGCTCTGGTCGTCGTATCGCATGACAGGCATTTACTGCGTTCTACCACAGATGAACTGTATCTGGTACATGATGGCAAAGTAGAAGCGTTCAAAGGTGATTTAGAAGATTACCAGCAATGGCTGACCGAGCTACAACGCCAGCAAGTGCGTGACAGCCAAGAAAAAGAACGAACAGATAGCAATGCGTCAAACACCAATGAATCAAACAACAGCACGCAAAATTACAGTGCCCAAGAGCGTAAAGATCAAAAACGGCGTGAAGCTGAATTTCGCAATCAGACTCAACCACTACGTAAACAACTTACAGCTCTTGAAAAACAAATGGAAAAATTGAGTACTGAATTGGCGGGATTAGAAGAAGAACTATCAGATAATACGCTTTACGAAAATCATCGTAAGGCTGAATTAACCGAATGCCTTCATCAGCAGACACAAACAAAGTCCAGGCTCGAAGATATTGAAATGGAATGGTTGAATATTCAGGAACAAATCGAGCAAATGGCCGAAGCATTTAATGCCAGCCAATAAATTAATTTTGCAAATGATGTCACCCGCTTTGAAATGACTAAACAAAACGGGTGACTGTCGATCGTGTTTGAGCTAATAATTTAAGTTGATACATTACAGGCCGCTAGCTTACTTTCTATTGAGTACGTTAACTTCTTTGTTTACTAATCTTCCAACTTCTTTGCTATTTTTGATAACTGATAACGTCTCTTCTATCAATGCATTAATAGATTCTGATAGAAAAGCGGGGCGTATACTTTCTATATCTTCAAGTTGACATCCTGTTTCAATAATCTCAACTAATGCATCAACATCACTTAATGCATCAGATACTTTTGTTTTCTTCAATAACTTGGCAATGTAAGGCATGAATATAAATCCTTCTGCCTCCTCAATAGATATGAGTTCTTTATCAAGGGAGTACAGTACTCCTAAGATTACAAAGCTAACAAATTTACCTGCGTGTTTATCTTGAATACGATAATTAAAATCCATGATTGCTACTCCAATTCATCCAATAGATATTCGTTTTTTATCATGAAAATATGGTAACCCCAAATTTAATTATAATTAAATCCGACTATTTTGATTACTCCAGCGATAATAAAATTTTACATCAAATACCGGACTACCACTTTGATGGGCAAAATAATGAAGAGATACTTTTTTCTGTCAACCACGCCATCGCGATAGACTTTAAACCATTTTCCTTTTTTTTTCTTTTCTTAGATCATGCAATAAAACCTTATCTTTAATAGAACTTTTAGTTATACTCTGACTTAATATCAAGCATTATATAGATACTCAAATAAACGAAATTAAAACCAGAACCGATTTATTTCGAATAAAAGATAAATAAAATTCTCGCTATCGGAATTCCGATATCGGAACAAATTCAAGTAATTCAGTTAAGCTGGATAACTGATCGGAGTCGGTCACTATCTTATATTTCTGTTAAATAAATATGTTAAGTTGGTTTTTGGGTGATATGGTCAACCCCCGAACCCCATAGATAAACCCATATTCTCCGTTTTCAGACAATAGTTATCATCTGGCTAATGGCTGACATGGCATTTATCAGCAGCAAACTTCGAATTTACAACTCAGAGAATCGCACACTCGACCAATAGACAGATTTTATAATACATAGCCATATTTTAATGCGTATTAGTTCTGATTATCTGTATTAAATTGAGATAAAAACCCACCCTAGGTAAAATTGACTAGCGATTTATCAGTAGGATGAAATTACCTTGAACTTTAACGAACTCTAAGTGAGGGATTTATGTCTGAAGTTAATAAGCCAGAGAGTAGCGCTGACCTCAAGTGTCCGTTTAATCCTGACCAATACAATTTATCTGCACCAGTTGGTTCTTTTCCCTGGGCATTAAGTCAAATGTTTTTAGGAAATAAGTTACATCGCAGTGATTGGGCTCCTAATACATACGTTTACCATTCCGATGCGACAAAGGATAGACCTCTTTATATATCAAGCTTAGGTAAAAATTGCGACTATCCCTGGTCGCCAGAACAACAAGACATGATAGCGTGTGATTGGACATTGCTGAAGCCGGAGACGGGGAAACCTATTCTGTCTTTTCTAATAGCATCACGCAAAAGCCAAAGAGCTCTTAGTTGGGGCGGGTCTAGTTGGGGCTATTATGGAAACAATATCTATTTCCTTTTTGGTGGCTTACATATAAATCAGAATACAATAAACATTAAGCGTATGATGGAATTCTATTGGACTGAACCGGCGAATTTTATTTCTTTGGCATTCACAACTGATAACAACAAAAAAATCAGCCAGGATATATATAATTTAATGAATAATAAGTACCTTTATGTAACTGTTGGTAGTAACACGTCCTATAATTTAGGTCAGACAGGAATTTGGGGTACTACCAGTTATTTCTCTGTTAAAATTAAGGGCGCTGAGGCACAAAAATTAGGTGCCATATTGAAACAAGAGTTCACCCCCTTTTTCTCTCTAACTTGGCGTGATAACTAAGCCCCCAAAATCTACACCCTAAATTCAAGACTGCGCACCCAGCGTGGTCTTTTTCTTTTCATGGCATTCCCATGGAAATAACCCTTATTGCGTTAATTTCGCTGTGTGTATCAATGAATTTTTTTTGGGTGATATGGTCAACACCTCAATCCCCATAAATAATCCTATGTTCCCCGTTCTCAGACAATAGTTACCTTCTGACTAATGGCTGATATGGCATTTATCAGCAGCAAACTTCGAATTTACAACGCAGTGAATCACACACTCGACCAATAGACAGATTTTATAATACATAGCCATATTTTAATGCGTATTAATTCTGCCTATCGTTATTAAATTGAGATAAAAACCCGCCCTCGGTAAAATTGACTGGCAATTTAGCAGTAGGATGAAATTACCTTGAACTTTAACGAATAATAAGTGAGGGATTTATGTCTGAAGTTAATAAGCCAGAGAGTCGCCCTGACCTCAAGTGTCTGTTTAATCCAGAGCAATACGATTTGTCTGCCCCAGTTGGTTCTTTTCCCTGGGCATTAAGTCAAATTTTTTTAGGAAATAAATTACATCGCAGTGATTGGGATTCTAATACATACGTTTACCTTCCCAATGCGACAAAGGATAAACCTCTCTATATTGCAAGATTAGATAAAGATGGCGACTATCCTTGGTCTCCAGAACAAAAAGACATGATGGCGTGCGATTGGGCGTTGCTGAAGCCGGAGCACAAACCTAATCCAGATAATTGCATGCTGTCTTTTGAGATCACTTTAGGCTACAACGACAGAGAAGAGTGGGGGTATTTACAGAGTAGCTATGGTTCTTTAAAGATACTTCAGAATACAACAACAAAGATTGAGGATGTTTCCTCGTTCTCTTGGGATTATTATATGGAGAATTCTGAGAGTAATATTTATTGTTCCTTCTCGAGTTATAAAGACAAAAAAAGTGCGCAGAGTGTAAATAATTTACTGAATAATAAATACCTTTATGTAGTTGTTGATGACATAACCTATAATTTAGGTCAGACAGGAATTAATTCCACTAGTTATCCCAATAAATTCAGTATTAAAATAACTGGCACTGAGGCACAAAAAGTAGGTGCCATATTGCAACAAACAGGTCAAACCAAGCGCTTTTCCTTAATTTGGCGTGATAACTAAATCCCCAAAATCTACCTCCCGAATCCAAGGCTGCGCATCCGGCGTGGCCTTTTTTTTCATGAAGCATTCCCAATTAAATATCCATTATTCCATTTAATTGGGAACGCTGACAGATAACGTTCTCGTTTGCCGATTAAATGATAATTTTCAAATCCTGAAACCGGCATCTTCAAGTTAAGCGGGTATATACGTTCTCATTTTGCACTCCTTACTGAGAAAGTTTCTTTATAATTTATACCTTAATCTCCATAATAATATAGAAATTAAATAACAAATATCCTAAGGAAAACAGCAGTAATTTTCTGACTTATACACTAGCAACCAACGTAGAAAAACTTTCTGCGTCGTCAAGCAGATGATCGTCTATTGATTTCCCCCAAACCACACCGAGATCAATTTTTTTATCTGTTTCAACAATTTCCAACAAATTCATATAATAATCAGGAATCGAACTAATAATTCGTTCAGGAACAAAGGCATAATAATTATTTTTTGTCACCATCTCAATTATCAACATGATATCATTTGTCTTTAATAATAAATTCATATTGTCACCGGTATAAATAGGAAAAACATTAAGGAAATTCGTTAACTCAATTACCTCATTTTTTTCTGATGAATTTGCCAGAGCAATCCCATTGCCATATTTACTTAAAGCTATCCTGAACTTAGATATCAAGTTACTCTTTTTTCTAAAGATAAAAACTAACCGTTCTGTAAACGTCTTTTTAGGCTCTAACTGCGCAATGGATGCCATGGGTATCACAGCAACATGTAACATTCCTGCATTCAATAAACTTATCTGCTGCTCAACAGACAGCCCGGTCACCAATGCTAATACAACATTTCCTTTATTCCCCGCAATCTGTTTCTCTATTTGAGAATAATTATGGATAGGAAAACATGAGCCAACATATAAATGCCTGACCAAATCTTCTTTTGAATCAAAATGAACCTGACTTTTGAAGCGTTCATAGTGCGTTAAAAACTTTCTGGCATTTTCCAGTGTCTTATGCCCAAAATCTGTCAATCTTGTTCCATTTGGCCCCCTTGTAAATAGTGAAGCACCAAGAATATCTTCCAACCCGTGTATTTTCTTCGTCAAGGCCGGCTGAGAAAGATAAAGCCTCTCTGAAGCCTTATGATAATTAAGAGTCTCAGCCAAAACGATAAAAGCTTCAAGATTGCGTATATCCATGTTCTTTCGCCCAATGATTGTTAAATAACTACAAAACATCACAGATTCATGGTGATAGCATTTTAACTTAACGTTTTGCCAAAGGTTTTATCTGGTCAACTGTCAAAATGTTAATTAACAAAATGTTAGTTAATAAGGGTACAATAAGCAAAAGATTTATTATTACGCATTAATTACGTAAAGAAATAATACCAAATGTAACTAACACAAAATTTACATTTTATAATACAAATTAAAATGACCTCTTGTTATCCACATTTATACCCTTCATCTTCCAAGTTACGTCTCTGTTTCCAGTGATATAACCTGAAATTTATCGGGCATACAAATCTCCCTTCATTAAAATAAACCTACTACTGGCTATGTTATATGTCCTAAAATTAGGCTATCATCAAGAAAAAATAATGAACAACAAGTTATCAATTGATAACTTTCATTTATTGGTAACCCATTGATGGAAATACCAAAAAACCATGAAAGTTAAAATATCATACTAAGAAACTATTGTGTGAATAATTTAATTCTTAGATACAAAGAAAAGCATATATAGCTGACTTACTCGTATAGTGAAATAAATAGCAGATAATTCATATCCATTTTATTATTCCCCCTTGATCAAATCTTTACTTTTATGGCTATTTTAAAACTTACTCTTGTTACGTGTTAATAATGATTTGCTTTAATTAAAAGCACTATATCAAATATAATGATAATAATTTTCACCATCATAAAACGAGTATAAAACTCACTCATAAATATAGCATTGATAAATAACAGTACGTGTAATGGCAGGTTTTTAGTGCGTTGTTATTGATAAAATCCATCTAATCTTATTACAAATTATGAAGATTTTTGATATCGGAATATTCTGTATTGGTATGAGATTTTGTGGAGCAACCGTGCTGAAATTTATGTACCCAAGGACAATTTCACGTTAATGAATTAACCAGCTCAGTGTTTAAAAACCTTCATATAAATTAGAAAAATTATATTGATACTTTATTCCATTCTATACATATCCTAATTTCAAATTATTTCTCCGTTAACGTGTCACCAAACATCCTTCATTTAATCATTACAGGAGAATAAAATAAAAATATTATCACACATTAAAAAACACAGGCTCAATATTGAGCCTGTGTTTTTATTACTATAAATTGGTTTATTGTTCGTTTAATAAACAAGCAACCGGTGAGTTATTGGCAGGGTCGCGAGTAGTATCGCCGTTTTTAAAATTGATTGCTTCAAATTCATTTGAGCCCTCCTTCAGAACATTTATGGAGGTATCATTAGGTTGGTATGGCCCCTTTATTGAAACGGTAAAGAAACCCCAATCCACCACATCTATGAATTCATTCAATAGCGGGTCTGTATCTGCTTGACCATCAACGCTCCATACATCAACATCTCTTACATCCTTAAGCCCGTCTTTTCTGGAGCACTCTTCACCCTTAACCTGATTGATCGTCTTCTCCGCCTTTCCCATCAGCAGGAACCAACGAACAGGTTTCCAATTGTATTCGTATGCGGTCACCTCGAATGTCAGCTTATTCTCTATCCTTGCACTGAACTTCCGCTCCTTCAGTCCTACGAACTCTAACTCGTCTTTAGGTGTGATATTGAAAGAAATTAAGCCATTATTCTTATCTATGAAATGTTTACTTAAAGAATCGTGTTTATCAGCTGTATAGGTAACTTTAAATTCATTACCATTAACTGGCAGGCTCTTGCCCTCCTCATCATATAAATATGCTTGTAGCGAGTTGAAAACATTACTAGGCCCATGTTCATGGATTCCAAAAATACGATTTTTTGCCTTCTGATCTTTATTAAACACATAAAGCTGCGCAAGTTTCGGAACTGGCTCGAAGATTATACTATCAGGATTACTCAGGGCGACTTCCTGCCCACCCTTTGAATCACTCGTAGGTAATTTAATTTTCGGTATAACGCCACGCCCATTCTTCAAAATACTTATTTTAGATGTCATGTTGGCATACAGCTCTCCTTGTTTATTTGTTGTTGACGATTCAAGCGTGAATGTGAATTTATCGTTAAAATTATCGACGTTAGTTGTCCACTGTATTTGGCTAGGATCAACACTGAGATTTTCTGCCGGACCACCAGCTGAATAATTAACAGTTATCTTCAACTTAGCCTGATCGTCCCCATCCGCCTTGTAATTATTCGTATTGGTATTGGTATTGACCAATTCAAACGAAGAAACTTTAATATCATTAAGTCCTGCTTTAAAAGATATTGGAGGTGACACAATATTTACTGTCTTACCACCATTCTTCTCTGTGAGGATAAGCTCTATCACTCCTGGTTCGGTTTCTTGGGTACTTTCAAAAGTGAAAGTTATCGTATCCCTAATAGATTTATCAGCAGGCAGTACTTCGACTAGCTTGAGGCCAGGGTACTTTTCCTTGTCGAGGAAGGTTATGTTCCTAGTGTAAGTTGAATTAAACCTATTCTCACTATCCGGGATGTTAACAGTAACCTTATACTTCATACCTGCCACAGCCTCATATTCCTGCGCTCCTGTCCAGGTAATACCACTTGTTGCAGGATCATCTTCGGTGAACTCTACAGGTTTAGTAGCAGATGCTGTCTTAACACCATCGATTGTCACTTCAACAGTGATATCTTTTGCAGCTTTATCACTGATTAAAGTCGCTGATATTTGACCGTTATCATCTGTTTTATCAGTTTCTTTCTCACTTAGCCATTTCACGCCCGGCGGAAGGCCACCCTTAACGCTCCACTTAACTTTCACCTCTTTATCTTTCAGAAGGTTACCAGCTGCATCAGTTATAGTTGCGATAAAAATGTAACCCTCGTTTTTACCAACCACCAGTGGACCGCTCTCTTTAGTTTCAACCTTAACTGTATACTCAGATTCAGCGACCTGAGCGAAATCGAGACTATCGATGACTTTTGTTTGAGGCATTCCGTCCATTGTCAGGTAAACCTTCACATCCTTAAGCAGTTGTGTACTGCTTACTGTTGCCTCTAACTGCCCTTTGTCATTCGTTGTGTCACTTTGCACCCATTCCACTTTGTCAGTGTTAGGCTCATCGACAAACCACTGCAAATTACTGACTTTCAGTTTAGCAAGGGGGGCCTTATCTTTTGTACCGTGAGTGATGGTCGCCAGCAATTTGTAGGCCACTTCATCAGTCTTACCGGTTTTAACCACCTCTTTCGTCACATCTTCTTTTAAAACAAAAGGCTCAACTTTGACGGTTATCTTGCTGGGTTTAGATTCGTTGCCACTGCTGTCTTCCGCCGTAAAACTGAGCTCATAGGTATTATCAGTTTTAGGGTCATATTTTGGCAGTGTCAGCCCGATAGGGTTCACGCCTTCAGTAATCCCACCGTTGTTCTCACGGAATAAATCATTTGACTGAAATTTCAGTTTCGCGTCCTTAGGTGTGACAGTGGCATGTATCGGAGCCCACCTTTGGTAGCTATATCCCGTAATATTCTGTTGATGAATATTCAGCAACACTTCTTTTTCACCTTTCTTACGGTAATCAAGAACAATCTGGTTATTTCTTTCCACCAAATCGTAGCGGCTGCCTGCCAATGTACGCATAGATGCAACGCTATCTGATGATAGCTGGGCTTCAAACGGTACGCCGAATCTGTAATTAAGGTTGGTTTGGAACAGCGTTTCACTGTGTCCGCCGCTGCCGAGTTTATAATCAACTCCCATGGTCACCAGTGGAACAGGTGTATAATTCACCCCAAATCGAGCCAGACTTGGGTCTTTCTGCTTGGTATCACGATTGAACAAAGCGACTTGATCGCCAAAATACTGTTCATAGGCTAACTTACCGCCAATATTCGGATAAGCAGGCAGGAAGAATTCACCATTGATGTCAAAGCCGTTGGCAGGGCGTTCTTCCCATCCTTTTTCGTGCGGTGAATCATGCCAGTCACTCACACGCCAATAAGTATTGGCAGAGAACTTGGCATAGTCTGTCCATGCCTCACCCCCTAAACCGATACGTTTATTATTACCCGTGACGTCAAAGTCATAGAAAGAATTTAATCCATACATCCAGCTTGGTGTAAAATAACGCCCACCAAATCCTAAATTCAGAGTATGTCGGCTGTCTTTATTGCGATAACCCAATTGTGAGAAAAATAGCCAGTCGGACTTGTTATCGTAAAGTGGTAACAATAAGTCCAAAGATCCATTATCTAATTTCCCTTTTCTATCCATAGAAAAATTAATTTTGGCTGTACCAAATTGCGATAGCCACTTTTGTGTTTCACCGTTTACTGCGCTATTTATTTTCCCCAGTGCATAAGATTTAGCTTGTTCAGTAAGCTCAGACGGTGATGATGACAACACATTACTAACCGTTTGAATATTTCTGGCAATCAAACCCGCTGTTTCATTTTCCTTGTCATTGAGATTATTTTCACTCTCCTGATTTTCTAAGAATTTTTTTTGCGATTGATGTTCATATTTTTTCCCATCCACAGCGAATGCACTCAATGATGTGAGTGGAAATATAAGTATCGAATATATAAAGACTAAAAACCTAACGAACTTTTTACTAATATACGAGTCCATATATGAGTACCTCATAAAATATGGTTCTTTTCCAGCAATTAAGCATTGATGTCCAAATTTAGAGAAAAAAATAACACTTACACACACTTAAAATACATTAGGAAACTTTTAGACAAAGTGCTTAATGAAATATTCTTATCGCCTGATAAGAAATGGTTATCACATATCGAATAGAACTCCATTTACCGGAGCTAAAATTTAAACTTATTTTTTTATTCATATAATTTACATTCATATAAATAATTTAGACTTATATAAATAATAAGGAGGACTTCTACTGGCTTCTGGATGCGACTAAAAATATATTGGGTATAAACCTAATAATCTGTACGATAACCAGCTATCGATAAATCTATTCTGACCACAAATCTATTCTGGTCATATAGCAGGAAAAAATAATGAAAATCGACCTAAGTAATATGGTAACTGAGAGCCGCAATCCCTCCAGCACCCATATCGATACGTTATCCACTCTCGACATGTTGCGTGTTATCAACGATGAAGATAAAAAAGTGGCCATCGCTGTCGAAAAAAACCTGCCTCAAATCGCCGATTTGGTTGATAAAGTTGCCGAAACATTTCGTCAGGGTGGGCGCTTAATCTACATTGGAGCCGGAACATCCGGGCGTTTGGGAATTTTGGATGCCAGTGAATGTCCTCCAACTTATGGCACAAAACCAGAACAAGTCATCGGCTTGATTGCCGGCGGGCATCGGGCCATTTTGAAAGCTGTCGAAAATGCGGAAGATAACAGGCAATTAGGCATTAATGACCTTAAGATACTACACTTTAGCCAAAGAGATATTCTGGTAGGGATCGCCGCCAGTGGCCGGACACCTTACGTATTGGGTGCAATGGAATATGCCAAATCAGTGGGCGCTACCATTGCTTGTATCTGCTGCAACCCGGACAGCCCAATGACACAATTAGCAGATATCGCCATTACTCCCATAGTCGGGCCTGAAGTTGTGACCGGCTCTTCCCGCATGAAAGCAGGAACAGCGCAAAAACTGATACTGAATATGATCACCACAGGTGCCATGATCCGTACGGGAAAAGTGTATGGCAATTTGATGGTAGATGTGGAAGCCACCAATGCCAAATTGATCGAACGCCAGAAAAATATTGTCATGACCGCCACTGAGTGCAGCAAGGAAATTGCAGAGCAAGCCCTCAGTGCCTGTGGTGGTCACAGCAAGACTGCAATTGTCATGATTTTATCGGGCGTCAGTGCCGAAGAAGCCAAAGCTTTATTGGCAAAACACCAAGGGTTTATCCGGCCAGCTATACCCAATTGATCTCAAGTTGCCTCTTTAAAGGGGGGTTATAAGTGGCTAAAATTAATCAGGAAATGCTGGTCGAAATACTCAAAGCCATCGGTGGAACGAGTAACATTGCACATTGTGGTCACTGCATGACTCGCCTACGATTGACCCTATATCATCATGAGCCTGTTGATAAAACCAGATTGAAGAAAATCGCAGGGGTCTTGGGCGTTATAGACAGTGATGCCCAGCTCCAGATTGTACTAGGCCCCGGCAAAGCACAAACAGCCGCAGAGATGATGAATACGATGATGAATACATTGTTAAGTGAGTCACATCATCTCCGCAATTCAGAAGCGCTTGCTACAGAACCTCATTCCGATAAGCTAAAAGAGATTGCCACCTCCAACAAACAACATATTAAAGAAAAACAAACCAGCTCAATCCATAAGTTTCTGGCTAAATTCGCCACTATCTTTACTCCCCTGATCCCCGGATTTATCGCCGTTGGCCTGTTATTGGGTTTCGCGACTCTGTTGGAACAGATTTTTATCAAAGAAGCCTCTCATCCCAATGCCGTATTGGTTGAGATGATCGGCTATATGAAAATCTTCAGCAAAGGCATGTTCAGCTTCCTGAGCATTTTGATTGGCTACAATGCACAAAAGGCATTTGGGGGGTCGGGCGTTAACGGAGCCATTATCGCATCCCTATTTGTACTGGGATATAATGCCGAAGCCACCAGTGGATTCTATTCGGGCATCAGTCATTTCTTTGGCTTCACCATCGATCCACGGGGCAATATTATCGGGGTACTGATAGCCTGTATTCTCGGCGCTTGGGTCGAAAGACAGATCCGCAAAATTATGCCATCTGATCTGGATATGATCCTGACTTCCGCCATCACCTTACTGATCATGGGCGCCGTTGCCTTTATTATTATCATGCCTGTCGGAAGTTATCTATTTACCGCAATGTCATGGCTGTTCATTAACTTAAATGGCAACCCGTTCGGTACAGCAATCTTGGCAGGATTGTTCTTAATTGCCGTAATGTTTGGTGTGCATCAAGGCTTTGTACCCGTCTATTTTGCCTTAATGGATGTACAAGGCTTTAACTCCCTGTTCCCCATTCTCGCGATGGCAGGGGCGGGGCAGGTTGGCTCTGCATTGGCTTTGTATGTGAAAGCGAAAAAAGGTTCCCTGCTGCGAACCCAAATCAAAGGTGCCATTATTCCGGGATTGCTGGGAATTGGAGAACCCTTGATTTATGGCGTAACACTGCCACGCATCAAACCTTTTGTCACCGCCTGTTTCGGAGGCGCTGTGGGTGGCTTTTTTGTCGGTCTGATTGCTTGGTGGGGATGGCCTGTCGGGTTAAATAGCGTTTTCGGCCCTTCAGGACTGGTCGCCCTGCCACTGATGACCTCCAACAGTGGCATTTTCACAGGCATGTCCGTATATGCTGCCGGGTTACTTGTCTCTTATATCGCAGGCTTCACGCTAACGTTATTCTTCGGGAGCAAAAATATCGATTTAAGCTGATTCAGCCAAACCAGATTAAAGGCACGCAGGCTGCTGTCAGAATACCCATTGTGATATTGAACATGATCCATGCACGGCGGCTTCTCAATAACTGACCAATCAGTGAACCAAGAACAAGCCAGATTGCGCCAGCAAGTGCATTGGCAATTAACATCACGATGCTAATGGCAAAAATGGAGTGGTTATATAGCGGCCCGGACAAACTGTAACTACTGACAGCTCCCAATCCCATCAACCATGCTTTCGGGTTCAGGAACTGCAATAGCCAGCCTTGATAAATTCTGGTTGGCTTCCCTACCGATGTTATGATGTCCAATCGTTTATAATGTGAAATGGCTGTTTTCCAGGCCAGCCATAATAAATACAGGCTTCCGAGCACTTTCAGGCCAGTATGCATGGCAGGGTAAATCAGTAGCAGAGCAGCAACACCAAACGCAGACAACAATAAAATTGTCTGCATTCCCAAGATGATACCCAGATACAGTGGCATGGAACGACGGAGACCAAAATTCGCGCCTGATGATGTCAGCAACAAATTGTTTGGGCCGGGTGTGACAGCAGAAATAAACATAAATGTACTAAGCGAGAATAGCAGGCTTACAGTCATGGGTAGACTCCCCTCACCCAAAGAGTTGACATTTCCTTTCGAGAAAATAACAGTATGTCATTCCACACACAAGATGACTAATCATGAAATCGATTCATTATGAGTGATAACTTTTATCCTTTAAGTGGGGTGAGCAATCCCCATCTACAAACTCTTTTGCCCCGTATTTTGCGGCGCCGCCCGAAATTGCAACCTCATTGGCAACGGCTAAATTTACCCGATGATGATTTTGTTGATTTGGCATGGAGTGAAGATCCTGAAACCGCTGCCCACAAACCACGGCTGGTGCTTTTCCATGGTTTAGAAGGCGGGTTCAGAAGCCCTTACGCCCACGGTCTGATCAGTGCCTGTCAGAAAAAGGGCTGGCTTGGTGTCGTAATGCATTTTCGTGGATGCAGTGGTGAGCCTAACCGCCAACAACGCATTTATCACTCGGGAGAAACCAGTGATGCCCGCTATTTTCTCAACTGGCTAAAAACGACATATGGTGAAGCTCCCACCGCTGCTGTCGGCTATTCCCTTGGCGGTAATATGCTGGCCTGTTATCTGGCAGAAGAGCAAGAACGCGCCCAAGTAGATGCAGCAGTTATTGTCTCAGCGCCATTTATGCTGGAAGCTTGTTCAAAACGAATCGAACAGGGTTTTTCTCAGTTCTATCAATACTATTTGCTCAGCAAGCTGAAAAATAATGCTACCCGCAAGTTGTTGCGTTATCCCAATTCTCTGCCTTTGAGCCTTAGCCAACTTAACTCAATGAAAAAATTGCGTGAGTTTGATGATGCCATCACCGCTAAAATACACGGTTTCAAAGACGCAACAGATTATTATCACCAGTGCAGTGCGCTGCCTCGTTTACCTAATATCACGGTACCGCTGTTGATTATCCACGCCAAGGATGACCCTTTCATGGCACCGGATGTTATCCCTGAACCAGCGAATTTACCCTCCAATATTGAATATCAGATGACTGAACATGGTGGTCATGTTGGTTTTGTTAGCGGTTCTTTGAAAAAACCACAAATGTGGCTGGAACAACGTATTCCGAAATGGTTAGCACCTTATTTAGAATCAGTGCATTCAGAACCAGTGCAATTAGAATCGGGGTATTTAGAGCCGGAACATTTAGAGCAGCTATCTTCAAAGCCATCGTTCTAAGGCTATGATTTTAAAGCCGTCATTTTAAAACTGTCATTTTAAAACCGTCATTCAAAAACCGTCATTCTAAAAACCATGACAGCGTTATCAGGAGCAATAACAATGATTATCCCGTGGCAACAATTGGAAACCGATACCCTCCTCAACCTGATTGAAAGTTTTGTCTTACGGGAAGGTACTGATTACGGCGAACAGGAAAAAACTCTCGAACAGAAAGTACAGGACATCAAACGTCAACTTGAACGAGGTGAGGTTCTGCTGGTATGGTCTGAATTACATGAAACCGTCAATATCATGCCCAAAGATATGCTCCACCATAAAGCCTGACTTGTTCTGTTCACTTTAAGCAACTGATTAAAAAGTATAATCCCCAATTTTATTGATAAGGAGTCTGTTCATGTCTGCCAAACACCCTGTCATTGCCATCACTGGCTCCAGTGGAGCAGGAACAACCACGACCAGTGCCGCCTTCCGCAAAATCTTCCAGAAACTTGATGTAACTGCCGCACTGATAGAAGGGGATAGCTTTCATCGTTATACTCGTCCTGAAATGGATGCCGAGATCCGAAAAGCGAAGGAACAAGGCAGACATATCAGCTACTTTGGGCCAGAAGCCAATGATTTCAGCACACTGGAAAAGACGTTTTTTGACTATGGAAAAACAGGGGAAGGCCGCTGTCGAAAATACCTCCATACCTATGATGAAGCAGTGCCTTATAACCAGCTTCCGGGTACTTTCACTCCATGGGAACCCTTACCAACCAATACGGACGTTCTGTTTTATGAAGGTTTACATGGCGGTATTGTCACTCCGCAACATAATGTTGCCAGCCATGTTGATTTGTTGATTGGTGTCGTACCTATCGTCAATCTGGAATGGATACAGAAACTAATCCGTGATACCAGTGAACGCGGACATTCCAGAGAGGCCGTTATGGATTCCGTTGTACGTTCGATGGATGACTATATTCGTTATATCACGCCTCAGTTTTCACGCACCCACATTAACTTCCAGCGGGTTCCCACCGTAGATACTTCCAACCCCTTCTCTGCCAAGGCGATTCCCTCGCTGGACGAAAGTTTTATCGTGATTCGCTTTCGCGGTCTGACCCAAATTGATTTTCCTTATTTACTGGCAATGCTTCAGGGTTCATTTATTTCCCGTATAGATACTCTCGTCGTTCCGGGCGGAAAAATGGGGCTGGCGATGGAATTAATTATGGCACCTCTTGTTAAACAATTATTTGAAGGAAAAAAAATTTCATAATTTAAGTTAAACGGCATTTTATTTTTAATAAAACAGGTAACAAAAAATAAAGTTACCTGTTTTATTAAAATAAATAAGCCATTTTTATAATGGTAAAATAGGTGATAAAAATCAGACTTTCGAAGATACAGTAGTAGGTAAAAAAACAACATAAACCAGTATTACTGTTCAGCCAGTATCCGGTATATTTTTGTTCTTTTTATAGATAAACGTCCCTTATGACTGATTTTTGATAATCTGGCAACCAATTTAACATGCTGAAGCGATACAGGAGAAGACAGAAACGTTTTCCTGTGTTACAAACAAGGTTACAAGCGTGGACTGGCAAGGAATATGGTTTAAGATTATTATGTCAGCACTCTGACATCTTGATAATTCATATAAAATTCCCACTCGCCAGTTTTTCAGCAAATTAATATGTTAATCTATTGACTTTATAAAGCTAGCCTGAAGAGAAACCTCAGTTTCTCGCATCATAAAGGCAGAAATAACAACAGAGGATAAAGCGAATGGTTCTCGGCAAGCCACAAACAGACCCTACTCTCGAATGGTTTTTGTCACACTGCCATATTCACAAATATCCATCCAAGAGCACGCTTATTCATCAAGGCGAGAAAGCAGAAACGCTTTACTATATTGTTAAAGGTTCAGTTGCTGTTCTAATAAAAGATGAAGAAGGTAAAGAAATGATTCTCTCTTATTTAAATCAGGGAGATTTCATTGGTGAACTTGGATTGTTTGAAGAGGGACAAGAACGTACTGCATGGGTGCGAGCTAAAAGTGCCTGTGAAGTGGCTGAAATTTCCTATAAGAAATTCCGCCAGTTAATTCAGGTGAACCCTGATATTCTGATGCGTTTATCTGCTCAGATGGCAAGTCGCCTACAAACGACTTCCGAAAAAGTAGGTAACTTAGCCTTTCTGGACGTTACAGGCCGTATCGCCCAGACATTGCTCAATTTGGCTAAACAGCCTGATGCCATGACTCACCCTGATGGTATGCAAATCAAAATCACTCGTCAGGAAATTGGGCAGATTGTGGGTTGCTCCCGTGAAACAGTTGGCCGCATTCTGAAAATGTTGGAAGATCAAGACCTGATCTCTGCACATGGTAAAACTATCGTCGTTTATGGGACACGTTAATTCTCAGTAAACCTGAAATCCAGCCAGCGCAATCTTTTATTATTCGCACTGGCTTTTTTGCTTCACCTCACTGTTATTTGTTTAACCCTCTATTTGCCCAATCCTCTATTTGTTCAACCATCTATTTGTTCAACCATCGGGATATCGCCATATCCAGCCGCATCATGCCTTCTGTGATTTCATCCTCAGAAATAATCAATGATGGGGTAAAACGCAAAATACTGTCTCCCGCACTCAATAACATCAATCCTTGTTCCGCCGCTTGCTGCAATATTTCTTTGGCCTTACCCTGATATTCTGCTTTTAATACAGCGCCAATAAGTAAGCCTTTTCCACGGAATTCATGGAAGATACCATACTTTTGGTCAATCTTTTCCAAGGCCTGAATGACCATATCATGACGTTTTTCTACCCCCATCAGCACTTCCGGGGTATTAATGATATCCAACGCGGCACAACCGACAGTACAAGCCAATGGATTTCCGCCATAAGTCGTTCCATGCGCACCCGTTTCCATTGCAGCCGCTATTGCATCTGTCGTTAACATCGCACTGATCGGGAAACCGCCTCCCAGAGCTTTTGCTGTCGTCAGGATATCCGGCTGTACATCATAATGCTGGTAAGCATACAACTTGCCTGTGCGTCCTACCCCGCTCTGAACTTCATCAAAGATCAACAGAGCCTGATGTTTATCGCACAATTCACGCACCCCATGCAAAAATTCCATTGTCGCAGGAGTGACCCCGCCTTCCCCCTGAATCGGCTCTAAAACAACAGCACAGGTGCGATCATTAATCACCGCCCTGACCGCATCCAGATCATTAAAAGGCACATGAACAATATCAGCAGGTTTGGGACCAAATCCTTCGGCGTATTTCGGCTGCCCTCCTACCGAAACAGTGAAAAAAGTACGCCCATGAAATGCCTGATGAAAAGCAATAATTTGGGTCTTATTGGGATGATGACGAGTAATCGCATAGCGACGCGCTAATTTGAATGCCGCTTCATTAGCTTCTGCTCCTGAATTAGCGAAAAAGACCTTCTGCGCAAAGGTCGCATCAATCAATTTTTGCGCTAAGGTTAAGGCGGGTTCATTGGTAAAAATATTGCTGATATGCCACAATTTTTCACTTTGCTGTTTCAAAACACTTACCAAGGCCGGATGACAATGCCCCAGAGCCAAAACAGCGATACCACCAGCAAAATCAACGTATTCTTTACCCTGTTGATCCCATAATCGACTTCCTTGCCCTCTGACAGGGATAAAATTTGCTGGCGCATAAATAGGCAACATCACCTGATCATAGGTATTTCGGTTTATTGCTTTATTTTCTAGCATTTCCCTCACCTTATTTTTATATTTGCCATTTCAAAGTGAAATAATAGTCATTAAATATGAATAAAAAATCACGCAAGAGCAAATAAAAAAACAACCGAATGAGGGAGTGTGAAAGTATCTGATTAATATTTGAGGAAATTATTCAATAACTCATGTCCCTGCTCACTAAGAATGCTTTCCGGATGAAATTGCACTCCTTCCAGTGGCAAAGTACGGTGACGTATTCCCATGATTTCATCCACATCACCATTACGCTGACTCCATGCCGTTACTTCAAATGAAGCAGGAAGCGTTTCTGCGGCAATGACCAGAGAGTGGTAACGGGTGACAGTCAATGGATGATCCAAACCTTTGAATACCCCTTGCTGGCTATGGTGGAGCAAACTGGTTTTTCCATGCATCACTTCACGGGCTTTAACAACACTGGCTCCAAAAGCCTGACCTATCGCCTGATGTCCCAAGCATACGCCGAGGATGGGCAATTTCCCTGCAAAATGTGAAATCGCTTCCAGCGAAATCCCAGCTTCATTGGGTGTGCAAGGGCCAGGAGAAATGACTAAATGTGTCGGTGCCAAATCTTCGATATCTTCAAGTTGTAGCTCATCATTACGCTTAACTAGAACCTCTGTCCCTAATTCACAAAAATATTGATATAAATTGAATGTAAAAGAATCGTAGTTATCTATTATTAATAACATAGGAGTATATCCTACTGATTTTATAGTTTTATAAGTTGTCTTACCCCAATGGGATATTATGCATTCTGTATTATAGTAAAATCAGGTAAAGCAGTATCAACGGGGGACTCATCATACCACAGACGCATTTTTAAAATAGAGGTACAGAGAAATGGCGGAGAGAAGGGGATAGAGAGAAAACAGACGGCATTCAAATAACCATTAATGATTATCCGAATACCGTATTATGTCAGTTCAAATTATCAAGGCTCAACCTTGGCAGACAAAATCACTATAGGTTTCACCGGCACATTTTGATAAGGGCCGGCATTTTCTGTTTTGGCTTGAGAAATTTTATCAACCACGTCCATGCCTTTTACTACCTTCCCAAAAACTGCATAACCAAAGTCACGCTGTCCGTGGTCAAGGAAAGCATTATCAGTCACATTAATAAAAAACTGAGCGGTAGCGCTATCCTTATCTGCGGTACGTGCCATCGCAATAGTGCCACGAAGATTGCGCAGACCATTATCGGCTTCATTTTTGATTGGAGCTCTGGTGGGCTTCTGTTTCATATCTTTTGTGAAACCGCCC
Organism: Xenorhabdus anantnagensis; assembly: GCF_028598555.1. Classification (GTDB taxonomy): domain Bacteria; phylum Pseudomonadota; class Gammaproteobacteria; order Enterobacterales; family Enterobacteriaceae; genus Xenorhabdus; species Xenorhabdus anantnagensis. The sequence continues at coordinate 1,704 of NZ_JAQRFN010000032.1, read as the reverse complement.
CCCTGAACCATAAAACCAGGGATAACACGGTGAAAGATAGTGTTGTTATAAAACCCCTCATTGGCATACTTAACGAAATTCTTGGTAGAAATGGGGGCCTTATTGCTATCCAACTCAAGTTCGATTTCGCCTGCTGATGTTACCAGCTTCACGTGAGTTTCCGCGGCCAATGCTGGAACAGCAATTGCACTGATAGCACATGCCGTCATAAGCGACACAAAAATACGTTTAAACATTAATGATTCCTTTATTTTTGAGGTCAACAATAAAACTCATAACAACAAAACTTATTAAGTTTAATTCCCCATCGCATTAAGTTCCAAAGATTTACCTACATTTACGAGTATTTTAGGTGAATAAAGGGGGAGTTCTATCGATACGACTTTTATATTCGCACATTTTGGCAATGGTTATTTTGTGAATAACCTCTATATTGATGCGCTTTCCACGCCAAGGAGCAGTTACTGGATTTTAGGCAAGCAGCAATTCAGCTTGTTCCGCATGTCACAGCTCAAGGGGAATTATATTCACTTTTCGCCGACTATCTGCACCGTTCTTTATCGGAATAAAGTTACGCCTGTCCACAAGCTGCTGCTCTCGGTATAATCACCGCGCTATTTTTGTGTATTCCTCGGGGAGATAACCATTTTGACCATCAAGAACTACAACTATCATATGACTCACTTTATCACGAGTGCACCTGATATTCGCCACCTGCCTCAAGATGTGGGCATTGAGGTCGCGTTTGCCGGTCGGTCAAATGCGGGTAAATCCAGCGCACTGAATGCACTGACCCGCCAAAAGAGCCTTGCGCGTACCAGTAAAACCCCTGGCCGTACCCAGTTGATTAACCTGTTCGAAGTCGAAGAAGGGGTTCGCCTGGTCGATTTACCGGGCTATGGTTACGCTGAAGTACCAGAAGAGATGAAACGCAAATGGCAGAAAGCCTTGGGGGAGTATCTCCAGAAACGCGAATGCCTGTTAGGGTTGGTGGTTTTGATGGATATCCGCCATCCGCTGAAAGATCTGGATATGCAAATGATCGAATGGGCTGTCGTGATGCAAGTACCTGTTATGGTGTTGCTGACTAAAGCCGATAAACTGGCATCCGGTGCTCGTAAAAGTCAATTGGCGAAAGTTCGTCAGGAATTGGCCTCTCTGGATGGTGATATTCAGACCGAGTATTTCTCCACTCTGAAAAAAATCGGCATCGATAAACTAGAGCAAAAACTTGACCTTTGGTTCAATCAACCTGCCATTGAAACGGAGTAACATCCGCGCTTGATCTTACCGCGCTCCCATAAACCGGACATAAAAAAACGCCCCAGTCAAAAAAAATGACTGGGGCAGCTAATATTCAGCTAAATCCGATTACGTGAAGTAAAAGGTCTGAAAGATAGAACATCTTACCTCTGTACCCTACGCCGATAACTTTAACCTATTCCTTTAATCAAAAAAAGACTTTTTTGTAATTAATTTTCATAAAATAGCGCAATTAAGCCGCTAATATTTAATCAAAACAGGTTATTTCGGCATCATTTATGTAGTTTAATTACATATTTGTGAGATCTAGATCTAATCTAAAACCTAACCTAAATTCTTGTCACAAGCCTCTTCCCGGTGTGATTGAACTTATTTCAGTTCATTAAACAAACTGTGCTTTCATAAAAATCATTCAATAAAAAACTATCACCACAAAAACTC
>NZ_JAQRFN010000031.1 GCF_028598555.1 Xenorhabdus anantnagensis | reverse complement strand
GTGTTCAGGCACTGAATAAACTAACAGCGCCATTGGATATATTTGCGCAATTGGGAACGCAGGCACTGGATAAATTAAAATCCACATTGGATGCATTTGTGCAGTTGGGCGTTCAGGCACTGAATAAATTAACAGCACCACTGGATATATTTACTCAGATTGGAGTTCAGGCTCTGGAAGAATTAAGAGCCAATATAAATAAATTTGCCCAGATAGGTATCCAGGCTCTGGAGAATTTAAACGATGGCTTGAAGGCATTCGCGCAATTTGGAACTGAAGCTTTAGAAGCACTAAGAGCTGCCATGGATTTTTTTGGTAAAACCGGAAATAAGGTTTTTGGCTCACTTAATGATGGTGCTGATTTGCTATCTAACAAAGGTGGTAAAGATACTTTTGGAAAACAAAGAACAGGCTTGGGAGCATTAGGGAATATTGGTCAAAAAGTTTTTGGTGTCTTGGGTAATGGCATAAATATTCTGGCAAGTGTTGGTGTAAAAGGTCTGTCTTTTTTAAGTAGTGCTTTCAGTGTATTAGGCAAAGCAATGATGTTTATTGGCCGAGCTATGATGGCAAACCCGATTCTTGCTGTCATTGGGCTTATCGCAATGGCTGCTATTTATATTTGGCAGAATTGGGAATCATTGGGGCCAAAATTTACAGCGTTGTGGGAAAACATCAAAAATATCTGTAGCAATGTCTGGCAGGGTATTAAAGATAAAATCAGTACCGCATGGGAAGGTATTAAGAGTTATTTCATGGATGGTGGGTTAATCGGCATTATCTACCAAAACTGGGATAGCATTAAACAAAGTGCTTCAGAAGCCTGGGAATCAGTTAAAGCGACAATTAGTGAAACTTGGGAATCCGTTAAACAGAGTACATCTGAAATTTGGGAGAGTGTAAAAAAATCAATTTCAGACAGATGGAATGAAATTGTTGCTGATGTTCAGGCTATTCCTGAAAAGTTAAAGAAGGCTGGATCAGAAATGATCGACAGTTTGTTAACGGGTATTCAAGAAAAATGGGAGGCCTTGAAAGGTAAAATTTCCTCTATTACTGACATCTTTAGGTCGTGGTGGTCAGGTGATGATAAAAAAGAAGTTGCGTTAAAAATATCGAAGGAAACTACTCAGAGCGAAACATCTCAACAAGCCGCACAACTGACTAAACATGATACAGGAGGATTTATTCCTGCTGGGAAGCAAGGCATTGTGGGTGAATATGGCCCTGAAATTATTAATGGCCCAGCTAATGTAACCAGTCGGAAAAATACGGCGAAACTTGCTGCCGTTGGTCTTGCATTTAGTTCAATGTCATTGCCTGTAGCGGCACAAGATGCACCGCTGCATCCGCAAAGTCTGCCTGCTCATTATTATGAGGAAGTTCAGGCGAAGAGGGCGTGGAGCCAGCCACAGCAATATAGTGGCGCAGCACCGCAATATAACATTTATGTCTATGGCTCTCAGGGACAATCCGCTCAGGATATTGCCCGCATGGTCAGACAGGAACTGGAACAGCGAGAACGTATGCAGCAAGCCCGTATGCGTAGCTCACTTTCTGACAGAGGAGAAGATTTCTCATGATGGCTGCACTTGGTTTGTTTGTATTTATGCTGAAAACAACGCCATATCAGACTTTTCAATATAAGCAGAGTTGGCGACATGCCTTTAATAGCCGCGTGGGAGCGCGGCCTGCATGGCAGTTTGTCGGTTCAGATAACGATACGATCACGCTATCAGGGGAGCTTTATCCTGAGTTGACAGGCGGTTCTCTTTCACTGACTGCATTGAAATTAATGGCAGATAGTGGCAAGGCGTGGTCTTTCATTGATGGAAGTGGTGCGATTTACGGCATGTTCGTTATCGAAAGCATTGATGAGACAAAAACGGAATTTATGTCAGGTGGTGCCGCCAGAAAAATCAGTTTTACGCTGACTTTGCGGCGGGTTGATAACAATCTGTTTGAAATGTTGGGTGATTTGCAGGATCAACTTTCTGATTTCAAAAATGAGGTTGTTGATAAAGATAAGGGAGTCTTCTTATGATCGATTTTGAAAAGTGGATACCTAGCACGGATTGGGTTCCCCAATTTGATTTAGTTACCGGAAAAACCAGTAAGCCCGCTTTTCGTCTGGAAATCAACAATAAGGACATCAGCGAGAAGATTCAATCACGCTTGATATCGTTAACGCTGACGGATAATCGTGGCTTGGAATCAGACCAGCTCGATATTGAGTTGGATGATGCTGATGGCATGCTGAGTTTGCCTCGTCGGGGCGATATTCTTACATTGGAACTGGGGTGGCACGGCCACTCCTTAACTCCGAAGGGAAAATTTGTTGTTGATGAAATCGAACATGTCGGTGCGCCTGATCGACTAACCATTCGTGCCCGAAGTGCAGATTTTCGTGGTGATCTGAATGTGAAACGCGAAAATTCTTATCATAAACAGACGCTAGAAAACATCGTGAGTACGGTTGCTGCGAGAAACCAACTGAAATTTCAAATCAGTAAGGAATTACAAGGGATCTCCATGCACATCGATCAGACTAACGAATCTGACGTGAGCTTCCTGACTCGTATAGCAAAACAAGAAGGGGCAATTGTTTCTGTCAAAAATGGTGAGTTGTTGTTTGTTCGTCAAGGACAAAATAAAACTGTGAGTGGTCAGGCTATTCGGCCTGTGCTGATTACTCGTGAATCAGGGGACAGCCATCGGTTTTCTTTGTCTGATCGTGAAGCTTATACCAGTGTTGTTGCCCAATGGCAGGATACACGCACAGCGACTAAGCAGACGGTTAAATTGAGGAGGGTAGAATCAAAGAGTGGAGAAGTCGAAATTATCATTGAATATGGAAGCAGTGAGAAAAAATCGCCGGGCAAGGATGCACCTCAAAAAGAAAAAAATTCTTCCCCAAAAGAGAAAGACTCTTCCAAGAAAAAAGAATCCCATTTCTTTAAAAAGGAAAAAGATCGCAAAAGTGGGTCTCCTCAAGGCGTGAATTCTGCCAAGCCTAGTGGAGTGAGTCTGGAAAAGAAAAATGGCGTCGATTTAACGAAGAAGAATCACAAAACAAAAGGAAGGGAGAAACCCGCTTATATTGAAAAAGCGCAAAAGGAGCGTAAAAGAAAAAACAGAACTATTGACAGAGAAAGGAATATCGATACCAAGGTAAGTCTATCTACTAAAGAACAAAGTGAATCAACGACCGAGTATCATAAAACAACAACGGTACAGAAAGAATCTACAAGTTATTTAGTCGGAACTCAGGAGAATGTCCTGACGCTTTCCCGCATTTATTCTAATAAGGAAAATGCAGAGCGTGCCGCCAAAGCTGCTTGGGAAAAAATGCAGAGAGGCGCGGCGCAATTCTCTATCACATTGGCGAAAGGGCGTGCAGATGTTTACCCTGAAACACCCATTCAGCTAAAGGATTTTAAGCCGGAGATTGATGGAACTCATTGGACGCTGGTGAAAGTAACCCACAATCTTAACGACAGTGGCTTTACGACATCATTGGATCTCGAAATCAAAATTGATGAGGTTGAGATCAAAACGGAAGATACTGAAATAAAGACTTGATCTCAATATGAGATCTTTGGTATATTGTTCACCAGACGAGATAGTGTTATTTCAAGAAAGGTGAACAATATGATTAAGTGTCCTCTGTGTGGTCAGTCAGCGCATACTCGTAGTAGCTTTGAGCATTCCAGCCAAACAAAGGAGCGCTATAACCAATGTCAGAACGTCAATTGTGGAGCAACGTTTGTTAGCCATGAAACCTTTGTCCGTTTCATTTCTAAGCCAGGTGAAGTCCAGAGTGTCACGCCACATCCAAAGGCAAAAACCAAGAGACAACCTCGCCAGAAAGTGGCTGCCGTGCAGTAATTAATGTAAAAACATAAATAACAAAAAAACATTGCTCCAGTTTTGCCACCATTATGGTGGCTTTTTTGTGGATATTGAATTTGAAATGAGTTCTCTTATCGAGAACTTTATTGACGCCCACTTGTCAACAAAGTAGGCGTCAAAAGCATTTAGCGGGGTTATTTGTGGTTATGAGATTCTTCTTGCAAAATCCTTTGCATTTCATCTTTGATGTGTAGTTTTTCTTTTTTCAAACGTACAACTTTATCACTGTAGCCCGCTCCATTTGGGCCTTCAAGTTGGGTTATCTCGTGGTCAAGTCGGTTATGTTTTTCAAACAGGGATTGGAAACGGGGATGAGATTCTTTCAGGTTGGATACTAAATCACGATATTCTAGAAACATGAGACCTCCTATACGAAATTTACCGTCACACTTAATAAGTGTAGCAGCCCATTGTAATCTCAGACCTGAGATATATCACATAAAAAAGAACTGGTAACACCAGTTCATCAGATTGATTATTAATAAAAGTTAACATTGTTTCTAAATGAATAAATTAAATTTTATCTAATGCCGATAAAAATCAGAGTGTTGCCAAAAAACATAATTTACCCCAGATTTTTTGTTGTTATTATTCAATCTCCTTTTTAAATATATCCAGAGGTAATATATGAAAAAATATCTATTTCCTTTAGCGGCGTTGATGGTCTCGACTTCTGTTTTCGCGGATAAAAAACTTGAAGATATCGCTCCTTATCCGGCAGCTTCTGAGGGAATGGTACGCAGTGTAATTGAACTTCCTCAGAAAGAGCATGAAAACAACCACATGGTTGAGTTGATGATTGGCAAGGATATGAAAGTGGATTGTAATCATCACTGGTTTGGCGGCACGTTGAAGACAAAAACGCTGGAAGGATGGGGGTTTGATTATTATGTGCTAAGTAGTGTCAGCGGCCCCGCTTCAACAAAAATGGCATGTCCAGGACACAAGGATAAAATGAGCTTTGTTCAGGTTCAGTTAGGTAAAGATGCTTTTGTACGCTATAACAGTAAGTTACCTATCGTAGTATATACGCCAAAAGATATGACAGTAAAATATCGTATTTGGCTGGCCTCGGATGAAGTAAAGAATGCGGTAATTAAATAAGCCATTGATTAAATAAGTCTTTGATTAGATAAATCAATAACCTGAGTTTTTCATATTAAACTCAGGTTGTTCTATTAGTGAGTTTAATACACTGTCTTTTTTATATTAATTTTTTAAAAATGAAAATTCATTTCTTCGTTGCTTATTGTTAAGTTAACAATAAAGCAATCCATATTTAACCTATACACGTTAATTCATATTGACAATGTTTTCTTCGCCTTTATTTTCTATCAGTGATTCCTTGCCCATATTTGAAAATACTAACTAAACTGTTTTTGGATTCTTTTGCATTCATGCAAATATTATTGAGGAATCGTAGAATGTTTAAAAAATTATCGGCAGAGTTCTTTGGTACTTTTTGGTTGGTATTCGGTGGATGTGGTAGTGCTGTTTTAGCGGCGGCATTTCCACAGCTGGGGATTGGTTTTCTGGGGGTATCTCTGGCTTTTGGTTTAACAGTGGTAACGATGGCCTATGCTGTGGGACACATTTCAGGAGGGCATTTTAACCCGGCGGTAACATTGGGATTGTTTGTGGGCGGGCGTATTTCAGCTAAAGATGTCGTTCCTTATATTATTGCCCAAGTGATCGGAGGAATTGCGGCAGCAGCGGTACTTTATCTTATCGCCAGCGGTAAAAGTGGTTTTGATGCAACGGCAAGTGGTTTCGCATCCAATGGCTATGATGAACATTCTCCCGGTGGTTTTTCATTACAAGCCGCAATTATTATTGAGCTAGTATTAACCGCATTCTTCTTGATTGTGATTCTTGGAGCAACAGATAAAAATGTGCCAGCAGGTTTCGCACCATTAGCTATCGGTTTAGCATTGACACTTATTAATTTAATTAGCATTCCAGTAACAAATACATCGGTGAACCCGGCAAGAAGTACTGCGGTTGCTATTTTCCAGGGAACCTGGGCTTTGAAGCAGCTTTGGGTATTTTGGTTAATTCCATTAATTGGTGGTGTTATTGGTGGGTTAATATATCGATCACTATTACGGAAAGATGATTCATTCGTGAATTAATATTTCCTTTATTTTGAAAGGCCATGTTATAGCATGGCTTTTTTTATGCCTATTTATGATGGGCTTATTCATACTTAAATATTTTTAAAGGAAAAATATAACATGGAGCGAGTTGAACCTGCGATGTCTGCAATATCTTCTTGAATAAATTAACGTCAAAAAATATTGTAACCCGATGATCTTTGCCACTTTATCAAGAGATTGCTTGGTTGCTTTGCTGATCAGCCAGTTGCTGGTTAATTTCCCCCGCGATAATGACAGAACGTGATTTAATGAGCTGATTCTGAGTATATGGGTTTGTTGCCATCTCTTTTGCGTGTTTGTTTGTAAATTTGTCATACATTATTTTTTATCTCGTAATAAATGATGTTAGATATCTAAATAATATAGCTTTTAAAAATAGTTTTTCTAAAAAATCTGAACTTTATTTACCTTTTGTAACACCATCAAAAAAATTGAATTATTTTTTTAAAAATTTTAATTTTTTTAAGAAATTATAATGATATATATTTATATGCAGGATTTTTATAGTTATATAACACGTGTAACAAAATAAGATAAAATAAAAAAACCTCAATGTATTTATAGTTAGGTTTGGTTGTATATTATTAATTTCCTTCTGTAATATTTTTTAGAATTTTTTATATCCAAAAGCGTGTGGGCTGATTTTTTATAAACAGCAATATTCACATATTGCTAATTGCATTAATTAGCTTAGATGTAAATGTAATAAATTAGGAATGAATTATGGAACGTTTTGACATAGAAGAAGTGTCTAATAAAATTCTAGATGAGTTATTGCAATACCGGCGTCGTTTCCCTGAATCTGAACATACACTTCAATATGAAGAGAAAAAGGTTTTAGAGGTTCAATTGCCACGTATTCGTACATTTGTGGAACAAGGGAAACCTATTGAATGTATTTTGCCTGCATTTCCGACAAAATCACCAAACCCTAGAAAAGTATTGGGTAAGATGCCGGATATGGCAGAAAAATTATCACTGATTTTTCTAAACTCCCTTTGTCAGCGTATTCAACTTTATTATCCACCTGGAGCAAATATTGTTATTTGTTCTGATGGACATGTTTTTAGTGATCTTATTTATGTTGATGATGACACAATTACCCATTACCAATTAGAAATTGAAAAACTGTTGCATGAATTGGGTGCGACTCATCTTTCGGTTTTTAATCTTGGGAATGTTGAATCACTAACTCAATATACCAGTGATTACGATCAGCTGCGTGAATTATTGGTTAGTCGCTATGCGTCTTCCGTTGAGGAGATCAAAGAAACACTCAAAGAAAACGAAGATGGGGTTCGATTATATCGGGCAATTACTCGTTTCCTTTATGAAGATAGTTTATTACCAGAATACACCGGTTCGAAAAATGCGTTGCAAAAGGATGCACGTCAGCGCGCTATCGGAGTTATCCAACGTAGCTGGGCGTGGGGTAATTTGCTGGCAGAGCAGTTCCCATTGGCGATCCGTCTTTCTATTCACCCACAGCCCGTCGACAGTATCAAAATTGGTATTCATATGATGCCGACCCGGGATGATTGGTTAACGCCGTGGCACGGTGTGGCTGCCAATATTAATGGTCAGTTTGTGTTGATGAAAAGTGATGAAGTGAAAAAGCTGAATGGAAAGCTAATCGAAATTCGGGGTATTCCAAGTCATTACGTGATTGAAACATTATCTGAAGAAAAACTGTTTGAAGCAAACTCGCAAACAGAATTCAAGACGACGGCAGCACAAGCAAAATAACTCAGTGGTATAGCGCATTTTTGAGGGAAAAAAATCATGAATACATATGAACTTGATTGTCATATTGAGTTGGTGAAACCTTTCGGAGTATTTATTACGCCCAAGCATCCTGATCAGGATATTACCACACTGTCAATTGATGCCTTGCGTGAACTGGCCCGTACTCATTTACTGGTTGTATTACGTGGCTTTCGTTCCGGCTTTACGGATAAAGAAAAACTGACGGAATATTCCAGTCGCTGGGGTGAAATCATGATGTGGCCATTTGGTACGGTATTGGATGTTATGGAGCACTCCGAACCGTCTGACCATGTTCTGGACAGTAGTGGTGTGCCGTTGCATTGGGATGGGATGTATCGAGAGACGATCCCTGAATTTCAGATATTTCACTGTGTTTCTGCTCCTGAAGCTGCTCAGGGAGGACGTACTACATTTGTCAACACTGAACAATTGATTACCGATGCCAATGATGATGAGCGCAATACATGGAAGAATACTACCATTACTTACCGTACAAGCCGGGTGACACACTATGGTGGCGAAGTTGTTTCACCGTTGGTTTGTCTGCATCCAGACGGTAAAAAGTGGGTGATGCGTTACAATGAGCCGATGGGAAAAGAAGATACGAAGTATGCTGATCATCACTCTTTGAAGATAGACGGAATATCACAGGAAGAGCAACAGACACTTGAAGAAACACTGTATAACCGGTTGTATGATCCGCGTTATTTTTATGCTCATCAATGGCAGTCTGGAGACATTGCGATTTGCGATAACTTTACTTTATTACATGGACGTGAGGCCTTTATCTCCCGTTCTCCTCGCCATATTCAGCGGGTTCATATCCATGGCGCGCCTGTGTGTGAAAATCACAGCTTTCGCACTATTTCTGTTTCCGGTTCCTGATTGGGTAGATGTTGTCTTAAAGAGAGGTTTGTTTAATGTCTCGTATTGTTTTAGCTACTGTTGCAACTCCTGGACATGTTTTTCCAATCTTCACTATTGCGGAACATTTAATAGGGCAGGGACATGATATCACGATATTCAGTGGCTCCCTTTTTCAACAGCAAACGGAAGCGTTGGGAGCCACTTTTGTTTCCTTCGATAAGCAAGTGGATGTTGATTACCGCTATCTGGAAAAATACTTTCCTGAACGGGCAGAACATCCGCCGGGAAATACTCAGATGGCGCTGTCACTAAGGCGGTTTTTTGTCTCCCCTATTCCCGTATTATCGAAGCAGTTGATGCAAGTGATCGAAGAGGGACAAGCTGATCTTCTGATTATCGACAATACTTTTTATTCAGCGTTGCCGCTATTGCAGAAACCAGCTGACAAACGTATTCCTGTCATTGCTATTGGTGTTACTCCGTTGCCGTGGTCATCAAGGGATACCATATTCTGGGGACCTAGGATTCCACCTGAATTATTGCCTGCTGATTTAACACGTGAGCAATTAGTGGATGAAGAGACGCATCAATTAATCGAGCTGGTCAGGGACGCATTCAATCAGTCGCTTGCTGCCGTGGATTGTCTACCACTGACTGGAGACCATAACGATGTTTTGATGAGCGGAGTTGATCGTTACTTGCAACTGGCAACACAATCATTTGAATTTTCACGTGACGATTTACCTGAGACAGTGGATTTTATCGGGTCACTGCCAGTGAAAGTGAAAGATGATAAAACGCAAATCAGTTGGCCGGATGAAAACCTGCCGCTGATCTTGGTAACCCAGGGAACACTGGCTAATGTTGATTTTAACCAATTGATATTGCCGACATTACGCACATTAGCAACTTTGCCTGTCCGGGTATTGGCGATTACAGGCGGTCGTTCTATCGATGCTTTGGGAGAAGAAATTCCAGAGAATGCCAGAGTGGTAGAGTATCTCAATTTTGAACATTGGCTTCCTCACGCATCAATTTTTATTACCAATGGTGGTTATGGTTCGCTGAATTCTGCCATTCGTCACGGCGTGCCTCTGGTGGTCGCGGGAACAGGAGATGGTAAATTGGAAGCTGTTGCTCGTGTTATCTGGTCACGTTGTGGTATCAGCCTGCATACTGATACACCGAGTGAACAGCAACTATATAAAGCAGTGACAAAGATATTATCTTCCCCGATATGGCATCAGCAGTCACAAATCATTAAGGCAGATTATGATGCCCATAATGCTTTGGCCTCAATAACGCGTCACATTAACGAATTGATTGATTAATTGCGGAAGTAATATTATTTCTATCCGGCAGATTTGAAATACGAAGGGTATATAAAAATAGAAGATTGTGAAAATAAAACGCGGCATAGTTTCTTGCCGCGTTTTATTACTAAAAAGTAATCGTTTAAATTAATATTAAAACGTTATCAAGAGGGAGATCAGGCTTTTTCCCGTACCCCTTCAACAGAAATGATTAGCTCGACTTCCTGAGATTTTGGCCCTAAGTCGCTTTTAATCTTAAAATCTTTCAATTTGATTTTTCCATTGGCCTCAAAGCCTGCACGATATCCGCCCCATGGATCTTTGCCTTCTCCCGTTAATTTGGCGTTCAATGTCACAGGTTTAGTAACGCCATTTAATGTTAGATCACCGATGATGGTGTAATTTCCCCCTGTTTTCTTGACTTCGGTTGAAGTAAATTTGGCTTCTGGATATTTGGCTGTATTCAAAAAATCAGCACCGCGTAGATGTTTGTCACGCTCAGCATGGTTGGTATCGACACTATTTGTTTTAATAGTGACATTGACTTTATCTGTCGCGGGATTTTGTGCATCAAACGTAAAGTTGCCGTCAAATTTCTTGAAGCCACCGTAAAGCCAGCTCATACCCAAATGTTGGATACGAAATTCAATAAAGGCGTGTTGACCAGCCGTATCAAATTTATAATCGGCAGCTATTGCTGAGCCAGTGCCCATCAATAACATACCTGCGGTCAGGCCAATTATTGACTGCTTAAGCCATTTCTTTTTAAACATGGTCTTTTTAAACAAGGTCTTTTTAAACATTACCTTTTCAAATACAGTTTTTTCAAACATAAGAGTGATTCTCCAGAAATTATTTTATATCGGGATTGAAACCAAGCATTCTTTTTAGGGTGATATCACGGTCGATAAAATGGTGTTTTAGTGCAGCGAGACCATGCAGCAGGGAGAGCACCACTGCAATCCAAGCAAAATAAAGATGGATCACGCCGGCTGTATCAGCTTGAATTCCTTGTTCAGTCAACGTTGCGGGAACGTCAAACCACCCAAAAACACTGATGGATTCGCCATCCGCAGTAGAAATCAGGTATCCACTGACCAAGATGCCAAACAGGACAATATACAGTGTGAACTGTGCCAGCTTTGAACTTATGCGTATAAATTGACCGTGGCTTGCCAATGATTTTGGTGGTGGAGAAATAAACCGCCATATAAGACGAATAACCATGACAATGAAGATGAGTATACCGATGCTTTTATGCAGCTCCGGGGCGCGATGATACCAAGTATCATAATAACTCAATGTCACCATCCACAATCCAAGGGCAAACATCCCGTAAACGGCAAGGGCTACTAGCCAATGGATTAAAATAGAAATATGACCAAAGCGTGTGGAAGTATTTTTTAGCAGCATACTGTTTCCTTATTTTTGATCACTTATATCCTTCGTCTTTCAAGTTGAAGGGTAGTCAACAAGTCAGCAACGTGAAAAACGGATATAAAGCGTACTGGCAGCCCTAAAGTGTCATAAATATTAATAAAAAAGTTAAGATATTATAGTAGATAAAAATTAAATTTTATTTTTATAAATCTCAAACAAATTATTTGTTTAAGAATGTCAAAATTTATCAATAATAAGATGGAATGATGATGTTTTAGGTAAAATAAAGAAAAACAGATGGGTTGTTATATTCTTTTTGGTTATTTCATATAACCAATTATTTTTGGTTTTTTTATGGGCTGCGTTTTTTGATTTCAGTTACTTTTTAAGTATGAAAAGATCAATTTTATTGTCTATCTCTTTTTTCTTATTATGAGATGTTTTACCATTTTTTACGCAGTCACATCATTTATCACGATATTATTATCACTACAGAGAGAAAAACGATGTATACATTGTGGATAGCCAATAAAAATTATTCTTTCTGGTCATTGCGTCCATGGGTTTTACTCAGGACACTGGATATTCCTTTTAACGAGCAGCTGAGTTTTTTGAAAGTGGCAAAAGCAGCCATGAAAAATTCAAAGCATTTTCACCTACGGGGTTGGTTCCTTGTCTGGTTGATGGAAACATTACGGTGTGGGATTCATTGGCAATTGCAGAATATATTGCTGAGGAGCACGCTAAAGTCTGGCCATCAGATAAAACAGCCAGAGCGTGGGCGAGAAGTGCCGCAGCAGAAATGCACGCTGGTTTTACAACATTACGTCAGGTTTGTGCAATGAATTGTTCTGTTCGGACAGAATTGGCTGAAAAAACACCTGAATTGCAGCGCGATATTGAGCGAATCGATGCGCTTTGGACAGAAGGATTAACTAAATTTGGCGGTGAATGGCTGGCGGGAGATAAATTCACGGCTGTCGATGCGTTTTATGCTCCTGTGGCTTTCCGCGCTCAAACTTATGGATTGCAATTTTCTGTTATCAGTCAGGGCTGGGTGGATCGCATCTTGAAACATCCTGCGATGGTGGAATGGCTGAGATCTGCGGAAAAAGAACCGAAAATAGAACACTGAGATTCAACATAGTACATTCTTTATGGCTGTTAACCTGTTTATTGGGATAAAAAAAGCTTGGGATAAAAAAAGCTCCGCGTAGGAAACGGAGCATAAAGATAAAATTAGCTGGGAAATGTAGTACATGGCTATAATAACCTAACTATACTAAATATTAATTAAACAAAAATTCAATTAACTGACTGGTCTCGCTCTATCGAGGGTCATGCTCCCATACCTATCAAGCCTGCAAGCCCGGCATGAAAGAGCAAGTCATTGATATAGCGGTAAATAACTGCAGTATCAGAGACACCGCTCGGACGCTGAAAGTCGGTATCAACACGGTGCTCCGCACATTAAAAAGTTCGAGCCAAGACAGGTCACCACACTCCCGTTAACGGGAAACGACATCGAAATTATTTGTGAAGTCGATGAGCAATGGTCATTTGTCGGCAATAAGAAAAACCCACGCTAGCTTCTGGTATGCTTGGGAGCCTGAGCAAAAGGCTATCATCGCGCATGTGTTTGGTGACCGCAGCAGAAAAACGTTGAACAAACTGTTAGCCCCTTTTGAAGTCCAGTTTTATTGCACCGATGATTATGCGATCTATGACTGTCTTCCTGAGGGGAAGCATCTCAGAGGAAAGAAATTCACCTTATTTTGATAATAAATTAAACGTATCAAAATAAAGCAAATACACAATTTAATTTACAGGCTCGCGCGGATAGGTCGGATGTCAACCACAAGGTGGGACTGCAGTCCCACCTTATCTGATAATTAATCTTGATAATCAAAAGAGATTTGATAAATATATTTATCAAAATTAATTGAATGACTAAATTTAGATTGTAAAACAGGAATCCATGTATCTAATACATCGAATACACCATTATTCAGTGTATCATGCAATGGTAAGCCACAACTTTCAATGATGGAATTATCATATCCTAAATCCTTTGAATATTCTTCACCAGCAAACTCTTCATTTGTTTTATTGAACCAAGTTAAATTTAATTTAATTCCCATAATTTTCTCCATTAAAGATATTTTTTAATATTGCGTGTTGGATCTGCTGGTTTCAATTGATTACCAGTTTTGAGGTCAAAAGAGCCAAGATGTTCCCCGTTGCTGGCTCGATAACCTTCCAGTTCGCCGTGTTGTGAGTCCCACTCGTAAATTTTACGTCCTTTTTCACCAATCCATCGAGCTCGTTTTCCACCGCCCCCTTGTTTTGGTGTTTTTGCCGGCCCTTTTCGCAATTCACCTAGCCCTTTAATATCTTCCGTTCTTGGTGCAGGATGATATTTGTGACCATCTTGCTGAACACCTTTACGTTGTTTTTCTTTTTCTTCCGTGACTTTTTGTTCTTTAGTTTTTTTCTTGTTTTCCGCTTTCTTGCGGCTTTCTATTGCTACTGCAAAGGCTTTTTCTAATTCGGCAATCGAACGCTTTTGTTCCAGTAAGCTATTTCTGGTGTAATCAAGCTCTTCTATTGCCATCCCTTTATAAATTTCACCCAGCATTAAAATGCTCTCAGTGGGTGAATTAATAAAATCAGATGGGACTTCTCCTATTGCATATTTTTTAATGACTTCTTCCCAGCTAACCTCTTCTGGGAAAAGTTCTTTCGCTCCCTTTTCAAGAAGTAGATCAAGTTTTTTTCCGGAATCAACAAATGCAAAAAAGTTAAAATCAAGTTGAGCGTAATTTCCCCAATCAAGAAGTGGATAAGAAAAAGTCCAGTTTTCCGTAACAGGATATTTTTCAGGGTTAGACAGAGTCAACCCTAAAGGTTCATTTCTTTTTGCATCTAGTGTCTTCCTAGCTTGGTAAACGGTGGCTTCTACATCACGCAATGCTTTATCCGCTTCATCTAATTCTAATTCTGCTGCTAATAGGGGATGAGCCGCTAACCATTCCTGTTCTCTTTTTTTCGCCACTTCCAGTTGTATTTTTTCTTCTACAACAGTAGGAATTTTGGACACGGAAATATAGATAGGGTCGTGTTTGCCATCAAAATCAAGAATTGCATGATGCACATCAGAAATTACTGCTGATGAAAATATCTCAACCGTAGGCGCCGGATTAACTTTAGGCTGTTTTTTTTGGGTTGACCAAGATACTGAGTTATCAACTCTAATTTGCATAGGTTTCATCCCGGTAACAACCTGAGCAGAATAAACGTTAGACTTATGCGTTTTTTCTGCTTTTACAATAGGAACGTTAGTCAGGCTTCTTGTAATTGCCATTTGACTCTGTTGAGTTTTTGTATCAACAACAAGCTGGGCGACCACGTCTGTAACAACGTTACTTTGTCCCCGAATTATTGCATTAATTTGTTCTCTCGCAAAAGAAGCCACAAACATTGTTGTTACTGGCAGTGCCATAATTTGATAAACATCTTTGATACTAACACGTTCCGCTTCTTTTCGAGCTTTTTCAATAAGCTCTCTTTGTAGTCTCTCGACAGCCTCCTGCCTTCCTTCCTCCAGAGTCATTACCAATGATGCAATCCCTGCTACAGGGCCAGCGAACCGTGCAGCACCTTTTATCACCGCTGTATTCATCGCTATCGTAGACATGCGTGTGGCAAATGGCTTAGCTGTGTCTATATAATTTCCCAGGTTCATAAAACCTGTATCAAGAGAGCCACTAATATTGAGTGTTGCGCTTAACACTCCGTTGAATGGAAAGACCAGCGCTGAAATACCAGGTCTGACCATACTGAGAGCTGCCACAGCATAACCCGCCGAACGGCTGGAACCACCAGAGCTACCGCCACCATTATAATCGCCAAAGCCATTTTCATTTCCCCAGCCAGCATCCCTTGATGGTCCTGGTGATGTTACAGTTATTGTATCGTGCATTATTCTTCCTGTTTATTAATTAATATCATTAAATTCTGTGTGTTATAAACGGTCACTAAACAGATAAATGAATAGTTACCGTTCTTGTTGATGATATTAACAAGATAAAAAAGGGATTGTTATATTATGTAATTGTATGATTAATAAAACAAAATATGTATTTTATATGCATACAGGGACAGAGATGGAATCGGAGATTAGATATGTTGAATAGAATAATTTGTGATAAATGTTTAGGCGTAGGTGAATTTAAACCGGTCTTCGTACTGGATACAGTTTAACAGATAATGTGGTGTTTATGATGGCGACCGGATTGCAATACAGCAATGTCCAAAGTGAAGTTACTGAGTGGGAGGGGGTTATGCCCCCACTCGATTTTGTGACGTATTGATATTTTTACCGCAGGCACTGGCATAGTGTGAGAGATAGTGTGAGAGAAAGGAGCTTGTCCACACATTTTATGTAAATGCTTTTTTTAGTAATGACCGTCAAGGCGATCACCGAACTCAATAATAAAACGACTCATCACCATTCGCCAATTTTGAAGTGGCATCGTCCAGTTCTTTGAGGCGGCTTGAATGGCTAACCAGATCACTTTTTTCACTGAGTCGTCGGTTGGGAAGACTTTACGCTTCTTTATCGCGTGTCTGATGACGCTATTCAGTGATTCGATCGCATTGGTTGTACAGATAACTCTTTGAAAGTGGCTACGATTTCGCGCGTAGTCATACTTTTGGCATACAAGGTTAAAATCTGATTATCCATGCCAGTTAAACGCGTTTGATTTTTTTGATGAGCGAGAAACTGGCTTGAACGCGTTTTTTATGGTGTTATCTGATGATACGAATCATTCCATTCTTCAATTACGCTGTTTATCGACAATGCGAAATGGCATCTTTAATAACCTCCAATGAGGTAGGGTTCTCAATCAGGGCTATATCGCTGGGTTCACGACCTTCACAAATGGCCTGCATAGTACGGCGCAACATTTTTCCTGAACGGGTTTTCGGTAACTGCGATACAAAGTAGACTCGTGCCGGACGCCCAACGCTACCGATTTTTTTATCCACTAATTCCATCAACGCTTTTTCCAATACAGTAAAATGGTCAGCACACTGGATTTCCCGTCCTTCTTTGAGAACAGCAAAGGCAACGGCTGCCTGTCCTCTTACTTCATCTTTGATGCCAATGACGGCAACTTCTGCCACATCTTCATGGCTGGCGATGCACTCTTCGATTTCCCGTGTCCCTAAGCGGTGACCAGACACGTTAATCACATCATCTGAACGTCCCAGAATAAAATAGTAACCGTCGCTGTCACGGAGCCCCCAGTCGAAAGTCGAGTACACTTGCGGGTCAAAGTGCTTCCAATAAGTACTGATAAAACGGGCATCATTGCCATAAATAGTCTGGATGCAACCGGGTGGCAAAGGGCCTTTGATGGTCAGCATTCCTTTCTCATTAGTGCCGCATTCCTGACCAGTCAGTTCGTTGATCAGTTTGACGTTGAAACCGTACATAGGAAAACCCGTGCTACCAAAACGGTTTGGCCTGTTATCCAAACTTCGTGCAATTGCCATAATTGGCCAGCCTGTTTCAGTCTGCCAGTAGTTATCAATCACAGGCACATTAATGGTTTCGGCTATCCAACGGGCGGTATGCTCATCAAGAGGTTCTCCCGCTAAATAGAGCGCTTCAAGTGATGAGATATCATATTTGGCGATGCAGTCCGTAGGATATTTTTTCAGGACACGGATGGCAGTAGGGGCGGAAAACATTCTGGTAACACGATATTTTTCGATAATCTGCCACCAAACACCAGCATCCGGGCGTATCGGAAGCCCTTCATACATGACGGTTGCCATACCGGCAATCAACGGAGCATAGATAATATAAGAGTGCCCGACAACCCAACCAATATCCGATGTACAAAAGAAAACGCCGCCAGCTTTACCACCAAAAATAACGTCCATTGATGTTGCCAGCGCCACAGCATAACCACCGACATCTCGCTGAACGCCTTTTGGTATGCCGGTTGTGCCTGATGTATAAAGCACGCAGGAGATTTCATTGGATTCAAGCCATGTGAGGGGGACTTCCGCATCCAGATGTTTCTGCCGTAATGTGGCGAAATTCACATCTCGGCCGTCTACCCAATCAATATTAGCCAGCCCGCGATCTAACATCAAAACATGGCGTGGCGTGTGTTTGGCCAGCTCAATGGCTTCATCCAGCAGAGGTTTATAGGGGATGATTTTGCCTCCGCGTGAGCCAGCATCCGCAGAGACGACTAAAACCGGTTCGGCGTTATCTAATCGTGTGGCGAGACTGTGGGAAGCAAAACCACCAAATACCACTGAATGGATCGCGCCAATACGGGCGCAGGCCAGTAAAATAAACAGAGCTTCGGCCACCATTGGCATATAAACAACAACGCGATCGCCTTTTTTCACGCCGAGGGACAACATCATAGCGGCAGCTCTATTCACTTCTTGATGTAATTCTTTATAGGTGAAAATGCGCTCGCTATTAGTTTCCGTTGAAATGGCAATCAGTGCCTTGGTGTCGGGTTGGCTTTCTAGCCAACGATCCAGTGCGTTGTAACAGAGATTGGTTTTTCCTCCACAAAACCAACGGGCAAAGGGTGGGTTGCTGTGATCCAACGTTTGTTCAAAAGGCTGTTGCCAGTGTATCCGTTTGGCTTGTTCAGCCCAAAAAGCATTGGGATCATCAATCGAATGCTGATAGAAATTTTGGAATGACATAATCTCTCCTAGCACATGCAGATGATAGGCGGCTTCTGGAGTCAGAACCGCCGATAGCGATGTCTTTCATCTTTCAGGCCACTGCTTGGTTAGCGGTGGCTTGAAATCGATTGGCTATATAGATTATATAACGTACAAATCGAGGTATTCGTTTACGGGAATATTTTTCAATGACATGAGGTCAAGAGATTTTTCCAGAATTCTTTGTTGTTGGTCTTGTGGGAAGCGACGCGCCAGATTGACCCTGAATTTTTCTTCTAATAGTGGAATACCATCTTTGCGGCGGCGAGCGTGCCCAATCGGGAACTCAACTTTGACTTCATCCAGTTGCGTGCCATCTGTAAAGACCAGAGTCAGCGCATTGGCAATAGAGCGTTTTTCGGGATCATGATAATCATAAGTGAAATTGGCATCTTCGATACAGACTATTTTTTCCCGCAAGGCATCAATGCGTGGATCGGCAGCGATATCATTCTCATAATCCGCCGCCGTCAGGCGACCGAAAATCAGTGGGATGGCAACCATATATTGAATACAGTGATCCCTGTCAGCAGGGTTATTCAATGGCCCTTGTTTATCAATAATTTTGATACAGGCTTCATGGGTACGGATAGTGATTCGGGCAATATCTTCAATGCGTTTGCCGTGCTCTTTCAGCTGTTGATGCAGGAACATTGCCGCTTCTACGGCGGTTTGTGAGTGGAATTCAGCCGGGAAAGAAATTTTGAACAACACATTTTCCATTACATAAGTGCCATAAGGGCGCTGGAATTTGAATGGCTGACCATTGAACAGAACGTCATAAAATCCCCAATTCTCGGCGGTCAATACAGAGGGATATCCCATCTCGCCTTTTTGAGCTATCAATGCCAGACGCACTGCGCGGGAGGTTGCATCTCCCGCAGCCCAAGATTTGCGAGAGCCGGTATTGGGAGAATGACGGTAAGTTCTCAGGGATTGACCGTCAATCCAGGCCAAGGAAACCGCACTCAATATTTCTTCACGTTTCAGTCCCAGCATTTGAGCAACAATCGCCGTGGAAGCCACTTTTACCAGAACAACGTGATCCAATCCGACTTTATTGAAGGCGTTTTCCAATGCCAGACAGCCTTGAATTTCATGCGCCTTAATCATTGCTGTCAGAACATCCCACATGATTAGTGGCTTTTCCCCACAGGCAATCGCATTTCTTGACAACCAGTCGGCAGTGGCAAGTATGCCTCCCAGATTATCAGAGGGATGCCCCCATTCAGCCGCCAGCCAAGTGTCATTGAAATCAAGCCAGCGAATCATTGCACCAATGTTGAATGCAGCCTGAACGGGATCGAGCTGGAATTGGGTTCCCGGCACGCGTGCTCCATTGGGCACGGTTGTTCCCGGCACAATTGGCCCCAATAGTTTTGTGCAGGCGGGATATTCCAGCGCTTCCAACCCGCAGCCCAAGGTATCTAACAGGCAGTGATGGGCCGTGGCGTAAGCAATTGGGGAAGTTATGGTGTAGTCCATGACATAATCCACAATATCTACAATCACCTGATCGTAATCAGGGCGGTTGTTAACAACAAAGGTAGACATAATCAATCCTTAAATCGTGTTATGTGTAAATCGGGTTATTTACGTTGTTCAATCGGTATAAATGCCAAGTTTTCAGGGCCGGTATAGTTAGCCGATGGACGGATGATTTTGTTATCAATGCGTTGCTCAATAATGTGTGCCGCCCAACCCGAAGTTCGGGCAATCACAAACAGTGGTGTGAACATGGCAGTAGGAACGCCCATTACGTGATAGGACACCGCAGAGAACCAATCGACATTCGGGAACATTTTCTTGTGATTCCACATCACGGACTCAATCTGATCTGCAATGTCATACATCTGGGTTGAACCTGCTTCTTGGGAAAGTTGCAGGGAAATTTCTTTGATCACTTTATGGCGAGGATCGGAAACGGTATAAACCGGATGACCGAAACCAATGATGACTTCTTTTCTTTCCAGACGGGCAAGAATATCAGCCTCGGCTTGAGCGGGAGTGTCATAGCGTTGTTGGATTTCGAATGAAACCTCATTGGCTCCGCCGTGTTTTGGCCCACGCAAAGCACCAATGCCCCCGATAATGGCAGAGTAAGTATCCGATCCCGTACCTGCAATGACCCGGCTGGTAAAAGTCGATGCATTAAATTCATGCTCGGCATATAGGATCAGAGAAATGTGCATGGCTTTTTCCCATGATTTACGCGGTTTTTGACCATGCAGAAGGTGGAGAAAGTGTCCGCCAATGGAATCATCATCGGTTTCAACTTCAATGCGGCGACCATTATGGCTGTAGTGATACCAATAAAGCAGGATTGAGCCGAAAGAGGCGAGCAAGCGATCAGCAATATCGCGGGCACCCGCGATATTGTGGTTCTCTTTTTCCGGCAAGGTACAGCCCAATACGGAAACGCCAGTACGCATCACATCCATGGGATGCGCTACCGCAGGCAGCGCTTCCAGTGCGGTTTTAACGCTGCTGGGCAAGCCGCGCAAGGATTTCAATTTGTTTTTGTAGGACGTCAATTCTGCGCCGGAAGGGAGTTTATCGTGGATAAGAAGATAAGCCACCTCTTCAAATTCACAATGGGCGGCTAAATCGAAAATATCATAGCCACGATAATGTAAATCACTGCCATTTTTGCCGACGGTACAAAGCGCAGTATTGCCTGCCGCAATACCAGACAGGGCAACTGATTTTTTGGGTTTGAATGGCGTTGTTTCAGGGGTTCTCGTTACCGTATTCTGTTTACTCATAAGTATCACCTCTGCTGTTTTTCTGGGAAAACAGGACATCCAGTTTTCGTTCAAAATCGTAGTAGTTGATGCTTTCATAAAGTTCGTTACGGGTTTGCATCAGATTGATGACATTTTTCTGAGTGCCATCTCGACGCAAAGCGGTATAGACCTGTTCAGCGGCTTTATTCATGGCCCTAAATGCCGATAGGGGATAAAGAGCAATGGCGACGTTCACGCTTCTTAATGCTTCGAGCGTAAAGAGTGGTGTCGCCCCGAACTCGGTAATATTTGCTAAAACAGGAACCTGCGTTTTGGACGCGAATTCCTCATACATATGCAGCTCAGTAATCGCTTCAGGAAATAGCATATCGGCACCGGCTTCAATATAAGCTGCGGCTCTGTCCAGTGCTGCATCTAGCCCTTCCACTGCCAGTGCGTCCGTACGGGCCATAATGACAAAATGTTCATCGGTGCGGGCATCAACGGCAGCTTTGATGCGGTCTACCATTTCCTGTTTGGATACGATTTCTTTATTTGGGCGATGACCACAACGTTTAGCACCGACCTGATCTTCAATATGAACACCCGCCGCACCTGCTTTAATAATAGAACGAATCGTGCGGGCCACATTGAATGCTGAAGAACCGAACCCGATATCGGCATCAACAAGCAGCGGTAAATCACAGACATCAGTGATGCGGCGGATATCAGTCAACACATCATCCAGTGTAGAAATTCCCAAATCGGGTAATCCCAGCGAACCAGCGGAAACCCCACCACCTGAAAGGTAAATCGCCTTGTAGCCTGCTCGTTTTGCCAGCAATGCATGGTTTGCATTGATGGTTCCGACGACTTGTAACGGAGATTCGGCTTCTATTGCTTGACGAAAGGCCAACCCTACAGAAGAAAATGCCATATATAACCTCAATGTTACTTAAATGAAACTAATTTGTATGCGGTTATTATTTAGGCAATGTTTGTGCCAACGATTAAAAAGTGAAGTGGTAAACAGGCGTGGATATAAAAAACTTGTTGTTTTTATTAATTAAATTCACATGGATAGATTGGTTTTAGTTAATGGGTGGTTACTATTTAGCTATTGGTTATCGTGTATACTTGTTTCATCTTGAATAAATTATGTTTCATTTTTGTTTCAAGTTTGGAAGTGAAACAGCAGAGTGATCTCATTACAAAAATAGGGGAGGAAACATGACATCAGTACACACAGGGGAACGCGATAATAATAGACCGGTTATCTGGACGGTCTCTGTTTCCAGACTTTTTGATCTTTTTCGTGATATTACACCGGAATTCGATCACCAAGCTGATATTACTCCGATTCAGTTGGGTTTTGAGCGTGCGGTTCAGCATATTCGCAAGCGGCTGGAAACCGAACATTGTGATGCTGTGATTTGCGCGGGATCTAATGGAGCCTATTTAAAAAGTCGCTTATCCGTGCCGGTGATTATTGCCAAAGCCAGCGGATTTGATTTTATGCAGGCATTGGCGCGTGCTCGACAAATCAGTTCCCGAATTGGTGTTATTACTTACCAGAATACCTTGCCTGTATTGGAGGAGTTTCAGCATCGTTTCAATTTGCGCATTGAACAACGCAGTTATGTGACAGAGGAAGATGCCAGAGCACAAGTCAATGCCTTGAAAGCGATGGGCATCAAAGTCATTGTGGGAGCGGGGTTAATTACCGATCTTGCTTATGAAGCTGAGCTGATGGGGGTGTTTGTCTATTCAGCGGACTCTATTCGGCAGGTATTTCAGGATGCATTGGAGATGGCCCGAATGACCAAACTCAATCAAGCGGTGATGTCCCCTTATTCTACAGAAGATAAGCTCCGCACACGTCATACGATCAGCGATATTAGAGGAAACTCTGTTACGGTAGAACAAGTGCGCAATACGATTATGTTATATTCCCGCTCGACGGCCACGGTTCTGATTCAGGGAGAAAGTGGTACGGGAAAAGAGCTGGTGGCACAGGCTATTCATCATGAATATACATTGCGTTATGGACAGTTAGCGGGTAAGCATCCCCGCCCGTTTGTTGCTGTTAACTGCGGGGCGATTACTGAGTCTTTACTGGAGGCTGAACTGTTTGGTTATGAAGAAGGGGCTTTCACGGGCTCACGACGTGGCGGGCGTGCAGGTTTATTTGAAATTGCGCACAGGGGAACGTTATTTCTCGATGAAATTGGTGAAATGCCATTACCTTTGCAAACGCGGTTATTAAGGGTATTGGAAGAAAAATTCGTTGTCAGGGTTGGCGGGTATCGCCCAATTGCTGTTGATGTGCGGATTATCTGCGCCACACATTGTGATTTGGATACTTGGGTCAGAGAAGGGCGCTTTCGGGCCGATTTGTTCTACCGTTTGAGTGTATTGCGAATTAACGTCCCGGCATTGAGGGAAAGGGGAAATGATATCGGCTTGTTGGCAATGGAATACTTACAACGGGCTTTTGCAGCACTTAATTTACCCGTTGCTACGTCGAGGATACAAGAACTTGCTGAGTGTCATAAAGTATTGCAATCCTATCATTGGCCGGGAAATGTGCGTGAATTGAGGAATTTGATGGAACGAATAGCGCTTTATTTGAGTGCTCACCCTGAACAGGCTTTGACTCCTGCATTAATATTATCGCTTTCACCTGAGCGTCAAATTGATAGCAATATTATTAATAGTGATGTTATTAATAGTAATGTTATTAATAATAATGTGAAAGCAGCCCAGTTTGAAGCATCTTCACTTATTGAAAACACGCTTTCAGCGTCTGATATTACAGTACATGATATCTTGGCGCGATTTTCAGGTAATCGGCGAGCAGCCGCGGAACATTTGGGAATTAGCCGCACAACGCTATGGCGGAGATTAAAGCAAGAGCAGGGAAAAATTAAATAAGTATTTAATTTGATGGAATGGCTATCATCATTTATGGTATTTTTAAAACTTAACATATTCCAATGGGATCCAACCTGCCTCTCCTGATTTATTATATGCCCAATACCAGCCATTTAACGTTCTCTCCAGATACAGATATTCTCCGGCTTTTACTGTTAACTCGTGGGCCGTGTAATTTTCGTTACATATCGCTTTATTAGGATGAATGAAATCTAGAATTTGTTGAGGAACCCAACCACTGACATTTAAATAATTCGTAGTCCAAATCCAGTAAGGATATTCAATATCGCCGTGACTGATTGAAACTATATCTCCAGCTTGTAATTTGATAGGGTTTGGATAAGCGCTAACATAATCTCGGATTACAGTACCTTGCATCATTAATTTTACTCCCAACTTATTCTTATGTTCAGAAAATTACACATAAATACAGTGGTCATTATGTACCTAACTAATAGCACCCCATAAATTGTCTATGCCATGAATTTTTTCACCGGTAAAAAAATATCCATTAGCATCAAGACATACATCACGTGTACTACGTGCGACAGCCAAGGTACATAATGATTTTATGTCAGGTATATCTGAACTGGGTAGGAGATATTGACGATAATCGTCTAAACCAAAATAGCGATCCCATTTATCTGAGGCTCCATTGAGGATTAGTTTGACGATATTGGAAACTGCCTTTGTTGTAACTTCAACCTGATTACTGGATACGGTTTTTAGGAATAAGGCACCATAAATAACCCCATGCCCTGAGCGACTAAGTTGAAGTGAGTTGAGTTTTATTGCTTCAAGAATAGGTGTGTAATCTGATGTGAATTCACTGGGCTCTAATGGCGCTAATAGGTCGCAATATTTTTCAGCTTGTTGCTCGAGTCTTGTTTTCAAACTATGAGAAGATTCTTTTGATAATGCATTACTTTTCAGTAATGCTGAACCAGCAAGAAAAGATGCGCCAATATGACCTTGAAACCAACCGTTTGGATCTAATTCAACCACATTAGCTAAAGCCAAGATTCCATTTTTTATGAAAATATCCATTTATTTCTCCGGATAAATAATTTGCTGAGAAATTATCTAAAAAATTTATTAGGTGTTTTATTGATTTTTAATAGTAAGCGTTTTTAGATATTCTTAAAAGAATACTTGCCAGTAATTGAGATGGTACGCAATATTTTATAATTGCTTCGATTTCCAAGAAATACAAGAATGTGGCTTCATGATAAGGAAGATAATGAGGATGAGGCTCCGGCCAGCTTTACGCTGACGCCTTGACCATGACGCCAATAGTCAGATCACCCTATGAAAGAAGAGTATTCACGTTCGATGAAATTCCCTATCACCTGTCATGTATCTCTTCTGATTTGGAATAGCCCATCGTCTTTCGATTGACCCTTGTTCATCAACTTCATAAATCAGCTGGATTTCATTCCCCTCAAGGGGGAGGCTGGTCACATTTTTCGGGGTGAGTTTTTTAACGTGCGAATGATTGTGTTAACCCCTATCTTCAGTACACGGGCGGTACACGGACACCGGTGTTATTCATTGCCATATCAACAACCTGCTCTTTCATACCGGGATTACAGGCTTGATAGGTGTATTTCAATTGAAATGTTTTACGGCAAGCATAACAGTGATGCCCCCATTTCCTTTACCGTGCCCTTTTACGTCTTCTGATTTGTGACAATAACGACAAACCACGTCATTCTCACGACAGAATTAGAATGACTCTGGTGTAATATGAAGCATTATATAGATACCCAACTAAACGGAATTAAAACCAGAACCGATTTTTTTCGGATAAAATATTAATAAAAGACAAATGAAGTTGATTATTAAAAATTATATGGTGAGTGAAACCTTGAATTTACAATCCAACTACTGAAGAATTTGCAGTAGTTCGAAATCCCGCAAGAGTCCGGGATGTTCAGAGTAATATTTCAAGCCTCGTAAATGCGGTTTTTTTCATATTTGCAGCTCATCACTACTACTCGAAGTATGCGAAACAGAAAGAAGCCAATAAACGCCAAGCAACCGAAATCACGCAGCTTAAAGACACCATCACCTACCAGAACACGCACATTGAAATGCTGCATGAGATGGATACCAAGCACACACAGGAACTCGCCCATGCCAAGACTGAAATCGATACTCTTTGGGCTGATGTTGCCACTGGTCGTCGCAAGATGCGCATCAAAGCCGTCTGTCCCTCCGTGCCTAAAACCGTTGCCTCCGTCGGCGTGGTCAATGCAACCCCCGTCGAACTCACTGGAGAAACTGGATAAACAACATTCTGATTGAGTACCACCTCAGAGCAAATGATGCTGGGGTTGCAGGAGCGATCCTGTCTCCTGCTTGATTGTTATTAAACACAGAGTAAACTCCCTACTCCCGGCTGTTCCGAAGTACATCTAGCTACACAGTCTGCATATGCTAGCGGGGATAGAATCAAGGGTGCGCAGGCATAAGCATAAGTCTGCATTGAAGCTAAAAGAGTCGTGCTTGCCACCAGGCAAAGAAGAATGAATTTTTTCATTTTATTCTCCATATTTCGTTTGTAGTAACATTATTGTAACAACACTTAAACCCATTCCCACCTAACAACAAGCGAATAATACTTAACAATTAGTTAACGACTGAAACTAAAGCAAATATTCCTATACCCATTCCCCTGAGTGGTTAAAGGAAAAATACTCATATTGCCACCTCGTACCCATCGCGTACCTAACGCACACGGGCTGGTGGCATTTTTATTTGCGTCGGGTTATCGCCATCTGCCGGTATTAGCTGAGACCAGTTCCCTTAGCATCGAGCGTACAGACAGAATCAAAAATAGCCTATGCCACCGTGTAGTGAAGTGGTCAATAAAAATTGGTCACTGACTTAGCGTTTTCCCAAAATAATCGTTCTGATTCGTTGGGTATCAACCCATTGTTATACCAATGGGGCCGAAGCTGGCTATAATAACCCGTTATATAATTCGTGATTGAGCTAAAGGCCTCTCTAAAATCTGAATACCCTTCTTCAGGAACCCATTCACTTTTCAAGCTCCTGAAGAAGCGTTTCATTGGGCTATTGTCCCAACAATTTCCCCGACGGCTCAGACTTTGTTTCATGCGGATTAGTAATAACAGAGGGCGAAAAAGATGAAAAAATATCTGGTTGGCGCGTTATGTGCGTCTTATTTTCTACTTGTTCCTGTTCAAGCAACTGTTCTTATTTGTAGTCCTCAGCAAACAGATGCAGAGTATTTTGCTTGTATAGGCAAGTGCGCAGCAGATAATTGGTGGACTCCAGCATGGATGTGTGCTTTACTCTGAAAATTATCGTGGACGTAGGCGGCTTCGATGATACTCAAATCAACACGGGGGTCGCCTCATTAAGTATCCACTCGGTATCTGACTGATTATTTTCTCGGGTTTGTCTTGAGATTCTGGATGAACCCTTAGAAATAGATCTAATCTATGTCTTCCACGGTCACAGGGAAAATTTGTCCAGTTAACTAAGACAGAATCCCGACTTTGATCAATCCGTTTACTTACACCAACCCGCAGGGGCAAAGCTCAGGTATCACGGGCAATGCAAAGCCCTTTAGCGGGCTTTGCTCACAGTCTCCATAACCCATTGATAAGGCTAAAATACTCTGAAACGCAGAGTTTGAACCGATATGCAAAAAAACACATCGCCCAGCTTCCTCCAATGGAGGTTTCCGAGAATATCAAATAGTTAGGTTTAATTCCGGCGTTTTACCGGAATCGACCTAATTCACTGGAATATGGAGCCTGTTCAGAATTTTTACTAAAACTTCTTTTAAAACTCTTTACATTAGACAAAACCCATTTATCCTGTTTTTAACATATTTTACCCTTAACCTTTTTGACGTAAACCAAACTTATAGTGAGTGGGAGGATATTTAAAAATGTCGTTATTAGATGCTGATGAATTTGGAGGAAATTGGATATTTCGCTTCAATCAAACTCTGAATTTTCCCCTTAAGTTCTCTTCGACTATGCAAAATGGAGCCTGTAGTAGTTTGGTAATGGCTTGGGTAAAGATGCACAAATCAGGAAAGTCTCACCTATTCCCAGGAAATATAAAACTTCCTAGTTATATAAAAATAGTTGAAAATCTTAAAGCGACAAGCATGGATGGCATTCAATTTCTTAATAAAAACGGATTATCTTATAGGCATGGAATCTGTTATGGTGAAGACAATATTGTAGAAAAATTAGCCACCACCCCCGGAGGTTATGAAGCTTTGGCGTATGTAGATCATGCTGTTGGGCTAGCGGTAACTTTATCTGGTGTTGATTTTTTTGATCCTAATTTTGGTTGCGTCCATTTCCCGACTTGTCATAATTTTAGAACATGGTTTAAGGAAAAATATTGGCCTAACCGTGATGGAATAGGGGAGATTGCAAGGCCATGTGATAAAATTTTTGTATGCTCAATCGCATAAACAACGAGTGCTACAAGCCATGCTCGCACATCGCCGCCAAAGGTTGGGGAGTTGCCATCCAGAAATTCGAGAAAGCATCATTTTAATGATCAGCTTCATAAAAGAACAAATTAAGGTCATTGAATCGGCGGTAGTACAGGCAGACTGCAAATATGCAGTCTGCTCTGAAAATATTCTGTTGATGTCTGGGGAATGGATATAGCTTCCCCCATTGGGGATTGCTGAGATTATCAAAGAGTTAAACGGGAAGTATGCACATTGGTTAGGAATCAGCGGCATAAATCCAGCTTCCTGCAATGCAAATTTCCAATAATATCAAAAGGTTAAGCGTATTTTTCCGTGTACCGTTCTGAACCAAGCTACGTATTTAACCTGAGGTTTGCTTAAGAAGGGAACTAAGTGCCTGAGGCACGATCAACGTTTTTGTCAAAGAAAACAAAATCGTGGAGATCCTCAGGCATGTCTAATTTAGAAGAACTTTACTGCTGCGTCGATGACTTTTGCCAAAAATTTATTCCTCTCTGGCATCAACAGTTAATTGAAAATGGCTTGCTCAAACGTCGCCGCGAAGCGTCCCTTTCTCTCAGTGAAGTGATGACGCTCCTCATTGTATTCCACATGAGCCATTATCGTGATTTTAAAACGTTTTATATTCAGCATGTCAAACACTATCTTAAAGCCGAGTTTCCCAGGTTGGTCAGCTACACCCGTATGTTAACCTTAAAGCAAAGGGCGCTCATTCCTCTATGTGCTTTTTTTCGTCACGCAAGGCTGAAACCCAAGGGATCGCCTTTATTGATTCAACCAAAATTGCTGTTTGTCACAACCTCCATATTCCCCGTCATCGCGTATTTGAGGGCGTCGCACAACGAGGAAAAACCAGTACAGGCTGGTTTTATGGCTTTAAACTTCATTTGGTTATCAATGATTGCGGTGAACTTTTGGCCGTGAAATTAACCGCAGGAAATAAAGATGATCGTCATCCCGTTAAAGCACTGGTACAAGGATTAACAGGATGTTTGTATGGCGATAAAGGGTATTTGTCACAGGCCTTGTGCGATGAACTGGAAGCAGAAGGAATAACGTTAATCACTCATGTCCGGAGTAACATGAAGACCAAAGCATTATCTCTCTGGGATAGGCTAATGTTAAGACGGCGATTTTTGATAGAAAGTGTGCCGCAGGCATACAAACTGGCAGCATAGGAAACGCAGCCAGTATGTAGCATAAGCTCAGGAGGAGATGGTGGCAGGCCCACCGAAGTCCGCTGTCGGAAGCCGGCTTCAACCCCCCCTCAAGCGGCTGCCGTAAAGAGCGGTGGTTGTGAGCGTTGAGGTCAAAGCGCGAACAATAGTTCGGCAGGTAGGGTACAAAGAGATGAGTAAAACCGAACCCATGTGGACGCGTCGTAAAGAAGAGATTTGACATCAAAACCGGGGGCGTTTCTATCTTCCGGGATAAATCTGTGAGTGAATTCCGCATGCTGCGCAGGTGGTGTCCGGCGTAGAGTGGGCGTGACTTTGTATCGGGCTCTTTCTGGGAACTGCGGGAAACCGTCATCACGATGTCAAGGGAGAAAAGCCAGTCACTAAATTGACAAGTATGAGAGTACCGATGGGGGGTACGGGGGCGGAGTGACTCGTAGTAGTGAGGAAATATGTGTAATGAATGTGGAGCGAAGGGGGCACGTCAGGCAGCCTTACCCGGTATCCAACTGTCAGGCAGGAGGAGATACGGAGGTTAAGGCAAAACCGTTTGTCATTGAGAAAAGGGCTGTGTATCGTGCCTGGTTATTGGTTAAAACCAATCAAGGTGCGGCAGGCGTGGATGGTCAAACCCTCGCGGAAATGCTCTGGGAACCATGATTGACCTGTTCCTGTGCGCTTTCCTTTAGAAGGATGGCTAGGTATATTTCCTACCCGTACACCGTTAGGATAAGTATGCTCTATATTGTAAGCAATACCTCTAGCGTCTAACTCATTAATAGCTGATTGACCATGCCCGCCACTCTTTAGCCTTCCGTTAGGAAAATCTTTTCTATCCTTAGATTTCATAGAACTCACCTCTGTCCGTGCGACCTGAAGTCGTATGAAGCGTTGTTCACCACGAGAAGAGTGAACCACCTGTATCACCAGGTGACCCTAGGATTCTGAATAAAGCAGCGGATCCGACAATGTAACGAAATTCGGCCACAAAGCTGAATGGGAATTGAATCGTGAGAGGAAGTTCTTCCTGATAACCACAGATCGGGTAAGTGCCAGAGTGTCAGTATGATGAACATAGGTGAATCCATGTAAAGTGCGTGATGTGAGAAACAGCGGAAGTGGTTAATACGCTGTGGCCAAAATGGCAACGAGAGCGGGAAAGAAGTTGGGCAGTACTCTTTCGTGATCGATAAGCTCTCCGTACTAGAGTGGGCATCTAACCTGATATTTTGCGCGACATACGGAACAGGGTAAGCCTGTATATCTCCCGTTGGGAAAGTGGTCTGTGAAGAGAGCCGATAGATGTGCAGGTAAAGGAGGCTAGAAAAAGCGAAGGCCGCGTTGTAATGAGGCGGATACAGATTGATATCTGGCGCGAAAGCGAGCCAACTTCTGGCTGGTCTCCCATTGCAGGATAATTTGAAGAACTTTATTGAAGGAGAAACGCAAATGATGGCTTCTACAGAAGTGAGTGCCTCTCCTAACGGCACACAGTGGCAATCCATTGACTGGAAAGCGATTGAGTCGCATGTGTTAACGCTTCAAATGCGCATTGCAAAAACAACCCGAGAGGGTAAACACGGCAAGGCGAAAGCGTTGCAGTGGATACTCACGCACTCAAGATCAGCAAAACTGCTTGCTGTTAAGCGAGTGTCTTAAAACAAAGGCAGTCACACACCAGGAGTTGACGGCATCATTTGGAACACAGATGCCCGTCGCATGGCTGCGGCAAATCAATGGAGTCGGAAAGGCTATCAAGCTAAACCACTCAGGCATCTCTATATCCCCAAGAAAAACGGCAAACTCAGACCGTTAGGCATCCCTTGCATGATAGATAGAGCGCAGCAAGCGTTGTATCTTCTTGCTTTGGAGCCAATTTCTGAGACGATAGCTGACCCGAACAGCGACGGTTTTCGACCTAACCGCCGCACGGCAGACGCGATTGCACAATGCTTCAAATGCTTGTGTCAAAACGTTCTGCCCGATGGGTTTTGGAAGGGGATATCAAAGCCTGCTTCGATAAGATCGGGCATCAATGGCTAATTGAAAATATTCAAATAGACAAACGGATACTGAAGCAGTGGCTTGGATCGGGTTTTATCTCGATAAAGGATTGTTTTATCGAACAGCGGAAGGAACACCGCAAGGCGGTATTATCTCTCCGACGCTCATGCTACTGACGTTGGCTGGCTTGGAAAAGCTGGTTAAAGAAGTGGCACGTAAAACGGGCGATAGAATAAACTTCATCGGATACGCTGATGACTTCGTGATTACAGGGACATCAGAAGATGTTTTGTTGAATGAAGTCAAGCCACAGCTCATTGATTTTCTCAGAGAAAGAGGTTTGACACTCTCCGAAGAGAAAACGCATATCACTCATATCAATGATGGCTTTGATTTTATTGGGTTTAATCTTAGAAAGTACAGAGGCAAGCTCCTCATAAAACCGAGTAAAAGTAACGTGCTATCATTTTTGAGTCACTTACGCGAACTCATTAAGAGACACGCAACGACGTCAGTAAACGATCTCATCAACATGTTGAATCCCAAACTGAGAGGATGGGCGAATTACTATCGCCATTGCGTGGCAAAGCGAACCTTTGGCTATCTAGGTCATCAACTCTTCTGGTTGTTATGGCGGTAGGCGGTCAAACGTCATCCAACTAAATCCAAAGATTGGGTACGTCGAAAATACTACATGAACCGTCAAGGAGAATGGCAATTTCATGGCTGGCAGAAAATAGCCAACATGGACTGCCATTTTAATCTGGTTCAAATAGCTCAAACGCCGATAAAAAGGCATGTGAAGATTAGGAATGTCGCTACGCCATTCGATCCTCAATACCAAATCTATTTGGTTAAGAGGAAATCGAAAAAGGAAAGTCGTCACTCTTGGGACGATCCTGCTCTGACTGCAATGTAGGTTGCTGGGTAACGTAATACGCCTTAGTGGAGGCTTGAGCCGTATGCAGTGAAAGTTGCACGTATGGTTCTTAGGAGGACGGCACTTGGTAACAGGTGTCGTCTATCCGACCAAAGTGAGCTACGGCTCGAATTGTTATTTCAGATAATTTGCTAGTTTTGAGATACAAGAAGTAATGGATGGCAAGATTTGATCCATTGCCTTTCGAAAAGGTTAAATATTTCTGACAAATACCTTGTATTCGCTCTAAATATCCCCAAATAACACGTAGGTATTTCAACAAGCTATTGAGGTGTCCGAGATCCTTATACCACTACAATCGGGCGCAGTCACCTCAAGGACTTCAACATGTTCCATCTGAAAATAGCGCAATAAACCTGCACCATATGAACCTGTACATTCAATACCTACCCGTATTAGTGTTCCAAATGATTTCATCCAGGATAACATTTGACCATATCCCTTTCGGGTTGCCGGAAAAAATTCGCGCCCTACAACACAATTATGATGATCAACGACCGCCGCAACGTGCAGGTCTTTATGGGTATCAACACCACCGATGACGCCTTGCTGAATGTCAGCCATAGGATAAAGTCTCTGTGAAAAAATCCACTGATTTCTCCTGACAGATACCCCGGACAGGACAGTAAAGAGACAAGCCGTCAGGCCTTTCTTGAGTCACGCGTACCTTGAGGAGAACCCTCTTATGGCGTATTCTTGTCACCGACAGATCAAAGGGAGGACACGATTCAGTCAATCGCCGTACGGGTCAGGAAACAGAAAAAACGCCATACATCAGAAGAATAGATTAAAAAATCTTGGGTCTATAGCCTCCGACAGAGGTATTCTTACTATCGCCATATAAACATCCCGTTAACCCTTTTGCCAGCGCTTTGACAGGATGACGATCATCCTTATTTCCTGCGGTTAATTTCACGGCCAAAAGTTCACCACAATCATTGATAACCAGATGAAGTTTAAAGCCATAAAACCAACCGGTACTCATTTTACCTCGTTGTGCAATTCCCTCAAATACCCGATGACGGGGAATGCGAAGGTTATGACAAACGGCAATTTTGGTGGGATCAATAAAAGCGATCCCTTGGGTTTTAGCCTTGCGTGACGAAAGAAAAGCGCATAAAGGGATCAATGCCCTTTTCTTCAGAGTGAGCATTCGGGTATAGCTGACTAATCCGGGAAAATCATCCATAAGATATTGTTTTACATGTTTAATATAAAACATTTTAAAATTACAATAATGGCCCATGTGGAATAAAATGAGGATCGTCATGACTTCACTGAGAGAAAGGGACGCTTCGCGGTGCCGTTTGAGTAATCCGCATTCAATGAGCTGTTGATGCCAGAGAGGGATAAATTTTTGGCAAAAGTCATTGACGCAGCAGTAAAGTTCTTCTAAATTAACCATGACTGAGGGGCTCCACAATTTGTTTTCTTTGACAAAAACGTTGATCATGCCTCAGGCACTTTAGTTCCCTTCTTAAACGAATCTCAGGTTAAATAGTAATCAACCCCACATTTACTCAGACTTTCTCTGTTAATGCGACAGAACTTCAATCTTTGCCCTCTGAATGTTCTCCAAATAGACATACAATACATGATTCAATAAATTGATATCATCACCCAATTATTCAATAAATTAGTGCTAATTACATTATTAAGTTAATCAGATAAATTATCTGCATTACTGTTATAATCGATAACCCGATAATCCGACTTTCTGCTTGTTCTTATGAAATCGAAGATAACACTTTCTGAGCCTGAACGAATGACATTGCAACAACTTGCTTTGAATCACCCACACCGGGACATCCGTACGCGAGGAACGGGTTTGCTCATGCTTGCCAGGGGAGTCAAGCCATCCCAGATCACCGCTGAGATAGG
>NZ_JAQRFN010000030.1 GCF_028598555.1 Xenorhabdus anantnagensis | reverse complement strand
CAATTAAACGCCGGTTGCCGGCACAAAAGGCAGCCGGGCGAAAGAAATTCGGTGGTGCGGTAGTTCAGTTGGTTAGAATACCGGCCTGTCACGCCGGGGGTCGCGGGTTCGAGTCCCGTCCGCACCGCCACCGTATTTAGGGGCGTAGTTCAATTGGTAGAGCACCGGTCTCCAAAACCGGGTGTTGGGAGTTCGAGCCTCTCCGCCCCTGCCAGTTAACAACTAAGTAATAATTGATATAGCTTTCAGATTAATAGCCCAGCTAATTTTAGCTGGGTTTTTTCTTGTTTGTCATTTTTTACGTGGCTCTAATATGTGGCTTTAACATATAGTTTTAATCTCGAATCTCTTTTAATTCTACTCTATTTATAGCGCTACTCCTTCGCGCGCTCTTTATCACAATCCCTTCTTTTTACTATAAAATCACTCTCAGGCAGTTACAGGCGCTTTCTCGACAGGTATTTTTAATAAGTGCTGGATTAGGGGTTGTTGGTCACTGTTTTGCAACCATACAGCATACAATGGACGTTCTATTAATTTAGTATTAGGAGAGGCAACGAGTTCAGGATATTTCTCTTGCCAGTGTACAGGGAGGAAGGTTGTAGCGTTAACGCTATTCAATAATTCTCTGGCAATATGTGCTGATGTGGTTGTAATGATAGGTGGATGATCGCTTTTTAAAATTTGTTGTTCTTGCTGATGAAAATCAGCTCCCCATTCCAATTTAATATAATTTTCTACTCCTTTATCAAGATTATGCTGGGTTGTTAATAAAACAAGCTGAATATTACCTATCAACTGGCTTTGAAACTCATCCATTTTGGGCAATTCAGTGGTAATTAATAGATCTAATTCACGAGAATGCAATTGCTTGACTAGCGACTGGCGTGTCGAAACTAGAGATTCGATTCTTGTTTCTTGATGGAGTTGATAAAATGTATTTAGCCAGGATGTGAGATAACTTTCCCATAGGGATGCTGTAGCACCAATAGAAAGTTTTATGTGCTGGGAGACATAATTGATTTCCTTCTTCGCCAATTGCCAAGTACTCATTAGTGATTCTGCATAAGGTACCAAGCGTTCTCCGGCCGCAGTTAGGCGGATATTATTGCGATGTCGTGTGAATAAATTGGTTCCCAACTGATTTTCTAGTTGGCGGATCCGAAAGCTAACAGCGGATTGTGTTAAATAAAGCGATTCAGCTGCCCGACCAAAGTGACGAGTCTTACTGACTTCCAAAAAGGTTTTCAGTAATTCAGTGTCCACATGCATCTCCAATAGTTTTTGTCGTTAAGATTCAAATATTTTGTTTTACAGAATGTCAAGCCTCCCTAATACTCCGCGCCATAATTAGTATGACATAAGAGTTAGGAGTGTGTCAGATGGCTGAAAGCTTCATCACGACTAATCGTTTTTTTGATAATAAAAATTATCCACGTGGATTTTCCCGTCATGGTGATTTCACCATCAAAGAGGCTCAATTGCTAGAACGTCATGGTCATGCGTTCAATGAATTGGACCTTGGTAAACGTGAGCCTCAAACAGAAGAAGAAAAACTGTTTGTTTCAGTTTGCCGTGGTGAGCGTGCACCTGCAACGCTAGAGGAAAAGGTATGGGCTAAGTATTTGGTAAAAATTAGCCGTCCAAAACGTTTTCATACTCTTTCAGGCGGGAAACCGCAGATTGATTCTGCAGAGGACTATACCGACTCTGATGATTAATACCATCATTGATATTAATCATCTACGCAAGAGGGGCAAAAATTGCCCCTTTTCTTAATCTATAGCTTATCCAGCTTGTTTCTGTAATTGAATAAGTAGCCTATCCATACTTCGGTAGCTGAGCGCTTCCATAATATCTGGTTTTTCTATTTCTTTTTGGTCTTTTAAGTCTGCGATTGTGCGGGAAACTCTGAGTATTCTGTGCCAGGCACGTATAGATAGCCCTAATTTCAATAACGTATTTTCCAGAAAAACAGCATCTTCCATGCTAATTTTGCAAATATTTTCGGTTTGTTTGCTACTGAGATGGGCATTGATATGCCCACTCCGCTCTATTTGTATTTTTCTTGCTTTTACTACTCGTTTTTTGACTTCTGAACTACTTTCTCCATGTTTTGTCGATGACTGACTTAAAATGCCAGGAGGAAGCAGGGGAACTTCAATAGAGAGATCAAAGCGATCTAAAAAAGGGCCTGAAAGTTTGGAAAGGTAGCGCAATACTTGTTGTGGACTACTTCGGTTATGCATCCCCTGATGGTAGCCGGTTGGGCTAGGGTTCATGGCTGCAATCAGTTGAACTTGAGCAGGAAAACAGACTTTTGCCCTAGCGCGGGATATTACTATTTCTCCAGATTCTAATGGTTCACGCAGGGCATCAAGAACACTGCGGTTAAATTCGGGTAATTCGTCTAGAAATAAAACGCCGTTGTGGGCGAGAGAGATTTCTCCTGGCTTAGGTATTGAGCCTCCTCCAACAAGAGCTGCCATTGAGGAACTATGGTGAGGCGCTCTAAATGGACGTGTGTGCCATTTTTGAGAATTAACCAACCCTCCGGCCAAACTATTAATTGCAGCGACATCCAGAGCCTCCTGATGCGTCAATGGGGGTAATAAGCTACATAATCGGCTAGCCAGCATGGTTTTGCCTGTACCTGGGGGGCCGAGTAGCAGGAGATTATGACCGCCAGCGGCGGTGATCTCTAACGTTCGCTTGGCTTGCTCCTGCCCAATAATATCCAATATATCTAAAACAGATGGCTCGGCTTGTGGTTCAACAGGAGAAGGGGAGGATAAAGCCGTTTTTTCTCCTTGTAAGAAATGACAAACTTGAAGTAAATGGTTTGCTATCAACGTTTCGTTCTGGGACAAAATAGCCAATTCAACCTGGTTTTCTGAGGAGAGAATAAGTTGCCTTCCTGCTTTTTTTGCACTCAATGCGGCGGGAATGGCTCCCATAACTCGCCGTATTTCGCCAGAGAGTGCTAACTCACCTAAAAATTCATAATCATGTAGCTTATCTGTCGTGATTTGCTCCGATGCTGCTAGAATCGCGATAGCGATAGGTAAGTCATATCTCCCCCCTTCTTTGGGGAGATCCGCAGGTGCTAAATTGACGGTAATTCTTTTGGGGGGATAGGTAAAACCACTATTGATTAGAGCACTTCGGACACGATCTCTGGCTTCCTTAACGGTAGTTTCAGGTAAACCAACAAGAGTGAGGCCGGGTAAGCCATTACTGATATGTGCTTCTATCGTGACGATAGGGGAATCAATACCAATGGTTGCCCTTGTATGAATGACGGCAAGTGTCATGATGCTCTCCTTAGCAAGAAAGCTGCTATCATGAATCGATAAAAAATAATAAAAAGGCGGCTTACGTTATTTTGTGAAAAGGTTCGTAAATATATTTATCGCTATAGCTATACTGAAAATTATTCAGTTGTTTGAATTTTAATAATAACATTATGTTATATATGAATAATCTAACAGGTAGAAGCTCTTGTGATGAACAAATCGAATAGTAATAAGTGATGCCTGTTGAGAATTATAACTAAATAAAATATATAAAATTAATTTAATAAACTTTGAATCTGTATTTTGTCAATGATAGTAACCACGAATCAACAAAGTTGGTTTGGATCGTATTTTTTCTATGTCATATGAATACAGATGATTAACTCGTATTTTTATTATTTTATTTATTAATTCTGTTGCTAAACAAACAGATGATGATTTTTTCTAAGCTAAAAATCAATGAGTTCCAGTGAATTTATCTGTTTATTAAGTTATCTAAATGAAAAATATAAATAAAAATAATTTTGTTATGAAAAAATAAAAATAATCGTTGTAAACAATCATAGAAAGTGATAACTCTTAAATATACGTCAAGCATACGAGTTGAAAACGAATAGAATTATGAACGCATTTGTCCTAGTGATTAGCCTAATTATTGTGAGCGTGGTGGTGATTATTCCACCGTGCGGGGCTGCACTAGGACGAAGAATGGCTTAGACAGAAGAATAGCCAGACTCCAGAAAAACCCCGCACCGAAAGGCGCGGGGTTTTTTTTAGGCTCGACACGTAGAAGCGGGCATAACAAAACATCACAACAGCCAACGATAAGATAAACATGACAGGGGTGACGGCAATGAACGGGGCACAATCGGTTGTAGAGGCATTACGAACACAGGGCGTTGAAAAAGTTTTTGGTTATCCTGGTGGAGCCATCATGCCAGTTTATGATGCGCTGTATGACGGAGGTGTTGAACACATCTTATGCCGCCATGAACAAGGTGCCGTTATGGCTGCAATCGGCTACGCGAGGGCAAGTGGTAAGCCAGGCGTTTGCATTGCGACATCAGGACCTGGAGCGACAAACTTAATCACGGGATTGGCTGATGCATTATTGGATTCTGTCCCTGTCGTAGCCATTACCGGTCAGGTGAGTTCTGAATTTATGGGAACGGATGCCTTTCAGGAAATCGATATGCTGGGAATGTCTCTTTCTTGTACAAAACACAGCTTTCTTGTTGATTCACTGGAAAAACTACCTCAAATCATAGCCGATGCCTTTACTATTGCCATGAGTGGTCGTCCTGGCCCTGTTCTGGTTGATTTACCAAAAGATATTCAGTTGGCTCAGGGTAATTTTGCACCCTATTTTATACCTACATCCCCTAAATTTTCTCTCCCAAAACAAGAGCTGGAGTTGGCTCGTCAATTGTTAGCTTCATCTCGGAAACCTATTTTGTACGTGGGGGGAGGCGTTGGCATGTCTGGCGCTGTTCCTGAATTGCGTAATTTTGTATCAGAAACAGGTATCCCCGTCGTTTCCACATTGAAAGGTTTGGGAGCAGCAGATTTTGAACACGAATGTTATTTAGGAATGTTAGGGATGCATGGCGCTAAAGCAGCTAATCTTGCCGTTCAATCCTGTGATTTGTTAATTGCTGCTGGTGCGCGTTTTGATGACCGTGTTACAGGGAAGCTGAATACCTTTGCACCGAATGCCAAAGTTATTCATTTGGATATTGACCCCGTTGAATTCAATAAATTACGCCAAACTCACGTTTCATTATTGGGTGATTTAAAAACGCTGTTGCCTCATTTACAGCAATCCTTATCGATCCAAGCCTGGCAGCAAGAAATCAAACAATTAAAAAATGAACATGCATGTCGTTATGACTATCAAGGCAAAAGTATTTACGCTCCACTGCTGTTGAAGCAGGTTTCTGACCGCACTTCGCCCAATACCATTATCACAACCGATGTCGGGCAGCATCAGATGTGGGCTGCCCAGCACATGACTTTTAGTCAGCCAGAGAATTTCATCACATCAAGTGGATTAGGCACGATGGGATTCGGCATTCCAGCGGCGATTGGTGCTCAAATGGCGCGCCCGGAAGATATGGTTATCTGCATATCTGGCGATGGCTCTTTCATGATGAATGTTCAGGAGTTGGGCACGATTAAACGTAAGCAATTGCCAGTCAAGCTGATCTTATTGGATAACCAAAGATTGGGCATGGTTCGTCAGTGGCAAGAGCTGTTTTTTGATAAACGTTATAGCGAAACAATCTTAACTGATAATCCTGATTTCCTTACGTTAGCGCAGGCCTTTGGTATTCCAGGGCAAAAAATTACTGATAAAGCACAAGTGAATGAAGCCTTGGATGCTTTGTTCAACAGCGAGGGCGCGTATTTATTACACGTGTCTATTGATGAATTAGAGAATGTCTGGCCATTGGTTCCACCAGGCGCAAGCAACGAAACTATGTTGGAGAAGCCATTATGATACAGCATCAACTTGCTATTAAGGCGCGGTCTTGTCCTGAGATTTTGGAACGGATCCTGAGGGTTACCCGCCATCGCGGATTCCAGATCTATGCATTGAATATGGATCATATAACAGATAGTGATAATGTAAATATTGAACTCACCGTGACTAGTCAGCGTCCAGTTAATTTACTTTTTTCCCAATTGATGAAATTGGTGGATGTTGCTGGTGTCGAGATCAAACATAAAGAATCACAATTAATAAGCGCATAATGCGCCATTGAAGGAAAACTGAGAATGACAAAGCAAGCTGATTATATTTGGTTCAATGGGGAAATGGTGCCTTGGGCAGATGCCAACGTTCACGTTATGTCCCATGCCCTACATTATGGAACTTCGGTATTTGAAGGAATTCGTTGCTATGACTCCCACAAAGGGCCAGTTGTTTTTCGTCATCGTGAACATATGCAGCGCTTGCATGACTCAGCCAAAATTTACCGTTTTCCAGTGAGCCAAAGTGTTGATGAATTGATGGAAGCTTGCCGTGAAACACTCCGTAAAAATAAATTAGTCAGTGCTTACATTCGTCCACTGGTATTTGTGGGTAATGTTGGTATGGGCGTAAACCCACCTGCTGGTTATAAAACAGACGTTATTATTGCCGCTTTCCCGTGGGGGGCTTATCTCGGTGAGGAAGCTTTGGAGCAGGGCATTGATGCGATGGTTTCTTCATGGAATCGCATGGCCGCAAATACAATCCCTACAGGCGCAAAAGCGGGTGGAAATTACCTCTCTTCTTTGCTGGTGGGGAGCGAAGCGCGACGTCATGGTTATCAGGAAGGTATTGCACTGGATGTTCATGGTTATATTTCAGAAGGGGCGGGCGAAAACTTATTTGAAGTGAAGGATGGAATTCTATTCACTCCTCCATTTACGTCATCTGCCCTGCCGGGTATCACTCGTGATGCCATCATCAAGCTGGCACAGGATCTTGGTCTGGAAATTCGTGAACAAGCACTTTCTCGTGAATCGCTTTATTTAGCGGATGAAGTCTTCATGACAGGAACTGCTGCGGAGATCACTCCGGTTCGTAGCGTAGATGGTATTCAGGTTGGTATCGGCAAACGCGGCCCAATTACCCAAAAAATTCAAAGCGCGTTCTTTGGCTTATTTGATGGTACGACAGAAGATAAATGGGGTTGGTTAGATCCTGTTAATCCCGAATAAAAAAATATAAAACCTAACAGGCGATCGTTCCTCGCCTGTTGGTTTTTTGAAGATAATTATTGTTTAAGCTAATGATTTTTTAAGCCAATTATTATTAAAGCTAATTGATAAGACAGACTTGGGAGTAAAAACAATGCCTAAATATCGTTCTGCCACGACGACTCATGGCCGCAATATGGCGGGAGCCCGGGCTTTATGGCGAGCTACGGGTATGACGGATGCAGATTTTGGAAAGCCTATTATTGCGGTTGTTAACTCATTCACACAGTTCGTGCCAGGACACGTACATCTGCGTGATCTCGGTAAGCTGGTGGCAGAACAGATTGAGGCATCAGGGGGTGTTGCGAAAGAGTTCAATACCATCGCTGTTGATGATGGTATCGCAATGGGGCATGGTGGAATGCTCTATTCATTGCCTTCGCGTGAGCTAATAGCTGACTCGGTGGAATACATGGTCAATGCTCACTGTGCGGATGCCATGGTGTGCATTTCCAACTGTGACAAAATCACTCCAGGTATGTTGATGGCATCGCTGCGCTTGAATATTCCGGTTATTTTTGTTTCTGGTGGCCCAATGGAGGCGGGTAAAACACGATTATCCGAGCAACTTATCAAACTGGATTTGGTCGATGCCATGATTCAGGGCGCCAATCCAAATGTCAGTGATGAACAGAGCGAGCAAATCGAACGTTCAGCGTGTCCGACGTGTGGTTCTTGCTCTGGTATGTTTACGGCGAATTCGATGAATTGTCTGACGGAAGCGCTTGGACTTTCACAGCCGGGTAATGGTTCCCTGCTCGCTACACATGCGGATCGTAAGGCCCTGTTTATCAATGCTGGCAAACGCATTGTTGAACTGACTAAACGCTATTATGAACAAAATGATGATAGTGCTCTCCCGCGTAATATTTCGACCAAAGCCGCCTTCGAAAATGCCATGACATTGGATATTGCGATGGGCGGTTCGACCAACACTGTTCTGCATCTGCTGGCTGCTGCGCAGGAAGGTGAAATTGATTTCACCATGGCGGATATTGATCGTCTGTCTCGTCAGGTGCCTCACCTGTGTAAAGTTGCCCCGAGTACTCAGAAATATCATATGGAAGATGTACACCGTGCTGGTGGTGTGATGGGAATTCTTGGTGAGCTTGATCGCGCAGGGCTTTTGCATCGCGGTGTGAAAAATGTTTTGGGTTTGGATTTGCCACAAACGTTGGCCCAGTACGACATCATGCTGACAGAAGATGAAAGTGTTAAGAGCATGTATTCCGCGGGGCCAGCAGGAATTCGCACTACACAAGCCTTCTCACAGAATTGTCGCTGGCCATCGCTGGATATTGATCGCGAAGCAGGATGTATTCGTGAGCGTACTCATGCTTACAGTCAGGATGGTGGGTTGGCAGTTTTATTTGGCAACAT
Source organism: Xenorhabdus anantnagensis (assembly GCF_028598555.1). GTDB lineage: Bacteria > Pseudomonadota > Gammaproteobacteria > Enterobacterales > Enterobacteriaceae > Xenorhabdus > Xenorhabdus anantnagensis. The sequence continues at coordinate 30,762 of NZ_JAQRFN010000030.1, read as the reverse complement.
TGCAATAGATGGTTGCATCGTGAAAACAGCAGGCGTTGATGCAGAAATTCTGATTTTCCGAGGCCCAGCTAAGGTTTACGAGAGTCAGGAAGATGCAGTGGAAGCCATTCTTGGTGGAAAAGTAGTGGCAGGTGACGTGGTTGTCATTCGCTATGAAGGGCCGAAAGGCGGCCCAGGTATGCAGGAAATGCTCTATCCCACTACATATTTGAAATCCATGGGGTTGGGAAAAAGTTGTGCATTGATTACGGATGGGCGTTTCTCTGGAGGAACATCGGGGTTATCCATTGGTCACGTATCTCCAGAAGCGGCAAATGGAGGTTTGATTGGGCTGATCCATGACGGCGATATCATCAATATTGATATTCCAAACCGTAAAATTCAGTTGAATGTTACTGAAAACGAACTTGCAGAACGTACACAGGCTGAATTATCTCGCGGAGATAAGGCGTGGACACCTAAGTCCCGTGAGCGTCAGGTTTCTTTTGCATTACGAGCTTATGCTTCCTTGGCGACTAGCGCTGACAAAGGCGCAGTGCGTGATAAAACCAAATTGGGGGGCTGATTGTGGCAGTTTATCCTCTTAATACTGAACCCAAAGGATCGGAATATCTCAAGGCCGCATTGAGTGCGCCGGTTTATGATGTTGCTCAAGTCACTCCTTTACAGGAAATGAAAAAAATCTCGGTTCGTTTAGGCAATACTATTTTGATTAAACGTGAAGATCGCCAGTTGGTGCATAGTTTCAAATTGCGCGGTGCGTACGCGATGATTGCAGGTTTGACGGAAGAGCAAAAAAACAAAGGCGTGATTACGGCTTCCGCAGGCAACCATGCACAAGGTGTTGCATTATCGGCCAATAAGGTTGGCATAAAGGCGACGATTGTGATGCCGATAGCAACAGCGGATATTAAAGTCGATGCAGTTCGCAATTTTGGTGGAGAGGTTTTGTTGCATGGTGCGAATTTCGATGAAGCAAAGGCAAAAGCCATCGAAATGGCAAAAGAGCACGGTTACACTTTTGTGCCACCATTTGACCATCCTGTCGTGATTGCAGGTCAGGCTACATTGGCGATGGAGCTGCTACAGCAGGATGTTCATCTTGATCGCATCTTTGTTCCCGTTGGCGGCGGCGGCTTGATCGCAGGGGTTGCCGTTCTCATCAAACAGCTTTTACCCGAAATAAAAATCATTGGAGTGGAAGCCGAAGACTCTGCTTGTTTGAAAGCAGCACTGGAGGCCGGGCATCCGGTTGATTTGCCAAGAGTTGGATTATTTGCGGAAGGTGTGGCAGTCAAACGCATTGGCAATGAAACGTTTCGTTTATGCCAGCAATATGTCGATGATGTCATTACGGTGGACAGTGATGCTATCTGTGCCGCCATGAAAGACATTTTTGAAGATGTCAGGGCGATAGCAGAACCTTCTGGCGCGCTGGCACTGGCGGGCTTGAAAAAATATATCCAGCAACATCAGATTCAGGGAGAGCGGTTGGCGCATATTCTTTCTGGTGCCAATGTGAATTTTCATGGGTTGCGTTACGTTTCAGAACGTTGTGAGCTTGGGGAGCAACGCGAAGCCTTGCTGGCGGTGACTATTCCTGAACAAAAGGGGAGTTTCTTGCAATTTTGCCAGATGCTGGGTACTCGCGTCGTGACTGAATTCAGTTATCGTTATTCGGATGCAACAGATCCAAACCAAGCCTGTATTTTTGTTGGTATCAGATTGAGCAGAGGAAATGCTGAACGTCGTGAAATCATTGAAGAGTTAAAATCATCGGGATATCAAGTCGCTGATTTTACCGATGATGAAATGGCAAAGTTACATGTGCGTTACATGATCGGAGGCAGGCCATCCAAGCCATTGCAGGAGCGGTTGTTTAGCTTTGCCTTCCCTGAATCTCCGGGGGCTTTGCTGAAATTTTTGCAGACACTGGGGACTCATTGGAATATCACTCTGTTTCATTACCGTAGCCACGGCACGGATTATGGGCGTGTATTGGCTGCTTTTGAACTTTCAGGGCCAGAAGTGCGTTTTGATCGCCATTTAGATGCGCTGGGCTATGAATATCATGATGAAACAGATAATTCCTCATTTAAATTATTTTTGACTTAAGCAATAAATAGCAAAGTAATAAAAAGCAAAATAGCCTCTTGTTATATGGAGGTATTTTGCTGATTTTATTCTATTCTTTTTCCTGTAATAAGCGACGATGTTGGCAGTATCTCTTCCACTACTTTTTCTATTATATTCTATGGACTTCAAGTTGCAGCTTTGTTGGCTGCATCTTGAAGTCCATTAGAATATATAAGATTTCTAAACTACAACAGCTCCCAGAATGCTTTAACTAACGGTTCATTCAAGCGCTTATTCAACACACAGACACCCAATTCAAATGGTTCGACCAGTGAAATATTTTCCAGTAGTGAGATACGGTTGTGCACAGGTTCAGGGCTATTTTCGACAACAACCGCAGGGATTAACGCAATCCCACAGCCTAGTGCCACCATGGAAACTATCGCTTCATGACCGGAAACTGTCGCGTAAATTACGGGGTGCAGGATCTTATGCCGACGGAACCAAAACTCAATGCGTTTGCGGGAAGGGCCGTGCTCGGGCAGAATAAACGGGATGCTATTCCAGTCGGGGGATTCCTGTGTAGCGAGGGTTCTCACGGCGCAAGGCAGTGAGGGCGCAATCAGTACCAGCGGTACTTCACCTATTTTGGTAAAACGGACATTATCAGGCAATTTTTCCGGCTTGCCTGCAATACCCAAATCTGCTGCATCAGATTGAACTTTATCAACGGCATCAGCGGCATCTCCTGTTGTCAGCTTGATTTCCACCAAGGGATGCTCCGCTCGAAATTTATCTAAGACTTGTGGCAGGTGGCTATACGCAGCCGTGACCGAACAGAATAGCCGCAACTCTCCCGTCAGTGATGGACTTTGGTGGTTTAATGAATGCTGTAGCTGCTTATATTGCAGGAGAGTTTGCTGAGCAAATTGTTTGAGTTGTTCACCAGCGGAGGTTAATTTTACTGTTCGGTTATCCCGCAGAAAAAGCGGGTGCCCCAATAATTCTTCAAGGCGTTGGATTTGGCGTGAAAGCGTGGATGGACTGACGTGCATGGCTTTGGCTGAGCGCCCAAAGTGACAACTTTCCGCAAGGTGTAAAAATAGTTTTAAATCACGTAGATCCATCGTTTGAGGCCTTTTGCCTAGAGGTTTTTTGCCGTGAGAAAGCTTGTTGCATTATCTGCAATGTAATCTTGTTAATATATCAATTTAAGCAATGGCTTTCATGTCATATATTGTTTGTGTGCAAACAACCTCACATCTAATTATATCGGAGTCACCATGGCTAATTATTTTGATACGTTGAATTTGCGTCAGCAATTGGCGCAGTTAGGCAAATGTCGTTTTATGGCGCGGGAAGAATTTGCTGACGAAGCAGGGTATTTAAAAGGCAAAAAAGTGGTGATCGTTGGCTGTGGTGCGCAAGGGCTAAACCAAGGCCTTAATATGCGTGACTCCGGTTTAGATATTGCCTATGCGCTACGCAAAGAAGCGATTGATGAAAAACGACCATCATGGCATAAGGCAACCGAAAATGGTTTCAAAGTTGGCACTTATGAAGAGTTAATTCCACAGGCCGATTTGGTTATCAACCTGACGCCAGATAAGCAGCATTCTGCGGTGGTTCAGGCGGTTCAACCCCTGATGAAAGAAGGTGCCACTCTGGGTTATTCCCACGGTTTCAACATTGTCGAAGTGGGTGAGCAGGTACGCAAAGATATTACCGTTGTGATGGTTGCCCCTAAGTGCCCAGGTACAGAAGTTCGCGAAGAATATAAGCGCGGATTCGGTGTACCTACCCTGATTGCTGTACATCCAGAAAATGATGTAAAAGGTGAAGGAATGGCGATCGCGAAAGCGTGGGCCGCCGCAACAGGGGGACATCGAGCAGGTGTGCTGGAATCTTCTTTCGTGGCCGAAGTTAAATCTGACCTGATGGGGGAACAAACCATTTTATGTGGCATGTTACAGGCTGGTTCTCTTCTGTGCTATGACCAATTGGTTGCTGATGGCACTGAACCGGGATATGCCGGAAAATTAATCCAGTTTGGTTGGGAAACTATTACGGAAGCTTTGAAGCAGGGTGGTATTACGCTGATGATGGATCGTCTTTCCAATCCGGCGAAGTTACGTGCTTATGCTCTTTCTGAGCAATTGAAAGTGATTTTGGCTCCGTTGTTCCAGAAACATATGGATGACATCATTTCTGGTGAATTCTCTTCCACCATGATGGCTGATTGGGCTAATGACGATAAAAACTTGCTGACTTGGCGTGAAGAGACGGGCAAAACACCGTTTGAGAATTATCCAGACTGTAATGGTAACGTCAACAACGGTAACATCAGCGAGCAGGAATACTTTGACCACGGCGTGTTGATGATTGCAATGGTCAAAGCTGGGGTTGAGCTGGCATTCGAAACGATGGTGGATACCGGCATTATTGAAGAATCTGCTTATTACGAATCTCTGCACGAATTGCCGTTGATTGCGAACACCATTGCTCGCAAGCGCCTGTATGAGATGAACGTGGTAATTTCTGATACAGCGGAATATGGTAACTACCTATTCTCTTATATTGCAGTTCCATTGTTGAAAGAGAAATTTATGGCGACTCTGCAAGCAGGGGATTTAGGAAAAGCAGTTGCAGATCGTGGTATCGACAATTCGCAATTACGTGATGTGAATGAAGCGATCCGTAACCATCCGATTGAAGTTATCGGCCGTACTTTGCGTGGTTATATGACGGACATGAAACGCATCGCTGTCGGTGGCTAATATGTTGTGTATCCTGCCCGAAATTATTTTATCGGGCAGGTATATTTTTAATCTTTATAGATCAAATTTCAGTTTCAGTTCATCAAGAGCTTGACGCTGAAATTCTTCAAATCGTTTTTTCGGTTGCTGCAATTGGATCAAGTTCAGCACGGGATCGTTGACTTCAGTACGAATGCCGCTTAATTCCTCCATGACGGCTAATCCACAAAAAGGTACATAGGCTTCGGAATAACCCCCTTCGTGAACGATGACTAATTTGCCATGACACAGTTCATCGGCTGCCTGTTGTACCTTGCGGGTCATTTCACGGAAACTGTCACTGTGCAACTGCATCCGTGCCAGAGGATCAAACGCATTGGCATCATAGCCGCAAGCAACGATGATCAGCTCTGGTTGGTAATGCCGTAGTGCAGGGAGCACAATTTGATCCATGGCATAGAGATAATTATTGTGTCCGGCACCCGCCATCAATGGGATATTGATATTGAAACCTTCCCCTTTGCCAGCTCCGATATCTTCCTCACCACTGTAGCCTTCGGGATAACAGCCATCTTGATGCAGTGAAATTGTCAAAACATCGTCACGCTCCCAGAATATATGCTGTGTCCCATTACCGTGGTGAACATCCCAGTCAATGACGGCAACTCGACCAACGCCAAGCTGCTCTTTGGCGTACTCAATGGCAAGGGCAATGTTGGCAAGGAAACAGAATCCCATCGCTTGATCTGGCAGGCAGTGGTGTCCGGGAGGACGTGAAAGACTGTAAGCATTATCCAATTCACCTTGTAACACGGCTTTTACCGCAGCATAGGTGAGCCCGGCGGACAATTTGGCGATTTCATAACTACCTTGTCCCATTGGCGCTTCAGATCCCAATATCCCTCCGCCATTATCACTCATGGACTTAAAACGCTGTAAATACTCTTCGGTATGAACTAGTCTTAATGCTGTATCATCAAGAGGTTCAGCACCACTCAGTTGCAGTGAGCGGCTTAAACCTGATACATCCATTAAATTTTTCATTCTGCGTTTAGTTTCTGGTGATTCTGCGTGTCCTGCACTGCTCGGTGGTTGTATCCAGCCCCCAACGGGAAATACGGCTACATGTGGTAACCCAGAGTTATGCCAGAAACAAAGTTCATCAAAGAAAAAGCCTGTTTTACGTAACATATTACATCCTCTTTGAACCCCTTTATCTTTCAATCTGCAATTTGAAATTTATTGGGTATATTGATTGTGTGTGAGTAGCTGTGTGTCAATAAACGTAATGATTGCTATAACCTTAATGAGGTTAAACAGACTCTATGTCTTCTAATTACAGTAGAATCAATATTGATATATTTAGCCTGAATAATTTAGATTAATTTAAAAAAATTATCCTTGTGATTTATCACATAGATTAATAATAAATGAATGTTCTTGATGTGATGATCTGATATTTATATGAAAAGCCTAAATATGATATTAGCGGCTGCTATCCGGCAAGGTAATGAATAATATATGATTTGATTCTCTACTTTTCCAGCTTGTTTTAATTCGGGGTGAAATATCATAAATAACAAAGGGATGAGCGATGTTGTGGCTACTGCCATTGGTTGATGTTTATTTATGTAAAGGGTAACAAAGAAGATGAATGTAGACAGGATACCGTAAAGAGGTATTTTTTCAGTTTCTTATTCATCCATCAGAAATAAAATCTACTACAATCATTATGAGTCCTATCTTAAAAGTCATCTATATTGATGCACTTTTTTATTTTAGCTTGAAATAATTCACTGATGTAAATAAAACCGCCTAGTCAGCCCTGCTTTCTGTTACAATTCCGTTCCCCAATCTTTCATCCTAATATAGTTTTCGAAACAGTATGCGATTAAATCCAAACCAACAACAAGCGGTTGAATTTGTAACAGGGCCTTGTCTGGTTCTGGCGGGTGCTGGCTCTGGCAAGACCCGAGTGATCACCAATAAAATTGCCCACCTGATCCGCGCTTGCGGTTATCAGGCCCGCCATATTGCAGCAGTCACTTTTACTAATAAAGCGGCACGTGAGATGAAAGAACGTGTTGCTCAAACCTTGGGCCGTAAGGAAACACAAGGGTTGATGATCTCGACTTTCCATACCTTGGGTTTGGAGATCGTCAAGCGTGAATATAAAGCGCTGGGAATGAAAAGCAATTTTTCACTGTTTGATGACCAAGATCAGATGGCTTTGTTGAAAGATCTTACAGCCGATTTGTTGGAAGAAGATAAGGATCTGCTGCAAAAACTGGTTTCGAGCATTTCTAACTGGAAGAATGATTTAATGTCACCAGAGCAGGTGATGAGGATGGCCGGTTCAGCGCAGGAACACCAGTTTGCAGAATGTTACCGTCGCTATGACCTGCATCTGAATAGTTGTAATGTTCTCGATTTTGATGATCTGATTACCAAACCAACTTTGTTGTTAATGCGCGATGAAGAAGTCAGGGAGCGCTGGCAGAATAAAATTCGTTACTTGCTGGTGGATGAATATCAGGATACGAACACTAGTCAGTATCAGCTTGTGAAATTGTTGGTTGGTAGTCGGGTACGTTTTACGGTAGTTGGTGATGACGATCAGTCCATTTATTCATGGCGTGGTGCTCGTCCACAGAACTTGATCCTATTGAAAGAAGATTTCCCGCAGTTGAATGTGATTAAGCTGGAACAGAATTACCGTTCATCAGGGCGGATATTGAAAGCGGCGAATATTCTGATAGCTAACAATCCCCATGTTTTTGCGAAAAAACTCTTTTCAGAATTGGGTTATGGTGATCCACTCAGAGTGATCGAAGCAAATAATGAAGATCATGAAGCGGAGCGGGTAGTGGGGGAGTTGATTGCTCACCACTTTATCAATAAAACGGAATATAAAGATTACGCCATTTTATATCGTGGTAATCACCAATCTCGTATCTTCGAAAAAATATTGATGCAGAACCGTATTCCTTACCGGATTTCGGGAGGAACATCATTCTTTTCTCGGCCTGAAATCAAAGACTTGCTTTCTTACTTGCGTGTTTTGTCCAATCCAGGGGATGACAGTGCATTTTTGCGTATCGTCAATACACCAAGGCGAGAAATCGGTGCTGTAACAATCCAAAAATTGGGTGAGTGGGCGAATCAGCGTAACAAGAGCTTATATCAAGCCAGTTTTGATCTTGGTCTGGAACAGCATTTAAGCGGACGTGGTCTGGCTGCATTGCAGCGCTTTACCCACTGGATGGACGAAATATCCCGTCAGGCGGAACGAGAACCATTGCTGGCAGTGAGAGACCTATTGTGTGGCATGGATTACGAAACTTGGTTATATGAAACTTCTCCCAGCCCAAAAGCGGCTGAAATGAGAATGAAGAACGTCAATCAACTCTTCACTTGGATGAGTGAAATGCTTGAAGGAGATGACCTGAATGAACCAATGACCCTTTCCCAAGTCGTGGCGCGTTTTACATTGCGGGATATGCTGGAGAGAGGCGAGGAAGATGAAGGTTTGGATCAGGTTCAGTTAATGACACTACATGCTTCCAAGGGGCTGGAGTTTCCCTATGTTTTCTTGGTTGGCATGGAAGAAGGTTTGTTGCCACATCAGAGCAGCATTGATGAAGACAACATTGAGGAAGAGCGTCGTTTGGCGTATGTGGGTATTACCCGTGCGCAGAGAGAACTTTTTTTCACTCTTAGCAAAGAACGTCGCCAGTTTGGTGAACTTATTCGTCCGGAACCGAGCAGATTCTTGCTTGAATTGCCACAGGATGATTTGCACTGGCCGCAGGGTAAGCGAGTGATTAGTGCGGAAGAACGGATGATACAGGGGCAATCGCGCCTTGCTGACATTAAATCACGTTTGGGACTCGGGCAGAAAAACGGTAATAAATAAGTTGTATGATTAGCGAGATGATAACCCTGCATTTGTGGATAAATGCAGGGGATGCAGGGAATAAAGCAAACTTCAGTCCAGACGAGAGTTATTTTGTTCCTCAAAGAACAATAACCATTGGACATAACCCTGCCACTTCATTTCTTGCTGTAATGCTTCAGTTCTGAGTGGGTGTTTCATCTGCCATTGATGGGGCAAGGTGATAATGAGAGTTTCATTTTCCACCTGTAACCGCAAAGCTGGCAACGAGTCATCCCGTCGGCGGCTGGCGAAAATAATTGCCAGCCGTAATAAGCGGCATAACCGCTGCGCCTGTAGCGGCCGCACGGCATTTTGCTGACTGAGCGATGCTAAATCCACCGGGCCGCTTTGATTTTTCAATAACGTAGTCAGCAGACGTTTTTGGGCCGGAGTATAACCAGGCAGATCCAAGTGGCTGATTAAATAAGCAGAATGTGCAGGCCCCTGACGAAAATCAATAAATAGGCCTATTTCATGGAGCAAGCATGCACTATTCAATAACTCACGACAGCGCTCGTCCAGTTTCCATGGCTTGGCAATTTGTTGGCAAAAATTTTCAGCCAACTGTTTGACACGCTGTGCTTGCTCAATATCCAGTTGAAAACGTTGCTGAATATTGCGCAGGGTTCTTGCACGAATATCCTGTTCAATCGGTAAATCCAACATCCCGTAAACCAGACCTTCACGCAGCGCGCCACCTGCCAATATCATGCTTTCGATATTCAATGCTTGAAAAACGGCAATTAAGATTGCTAATCCACTTGGAAAAACCAATGCCCGCTCCAGTGTCAGCCCATCGATTTCCAACTCTTCCAACTTGCCGCACTCAATCGCCTGATGTTTGAGTTGCTGGAGCTTGGGGAGGGTGATTAGTTCATCCATTCCTTGAGCAATCATAATTTCCTGCAAGGCCTGTACTGTGCCGGAAGCACCCACGCAAATTTTCCAGCCTTGCTCAAGCAGCTTAGTAGTGACGGAGCCGAGAATATCATGTGCGGCAGTTTCTGCGTTGGCAAAGTTTTCTTCTGTCAGGCTGCGATCATTGAAATAACGTTCCAGCCAGGTGACACAGCCCATTTCAAGGCTAAAGAGCTGATTGGCTTTGGCTCCGACACCTGTTACCAATTCGGTACTGGCACCACCAATATCTACAACAAGTCGGTTTTCAGGCCCACCAGTAGTGTGAGCAACACCTTGATAAATTAACTGAGCTTCTTCTTCGCCACGGATCACATGGATTGGGGTGCCCAATATCTCTGAGGCTTTCCTGACAAATTCATCCGAATTTTCTGCAAGTCTCAAGGTTGCTGTAGCAACAACGCGGATCTGCGTGGCAGGGATATCCTGCAAATATTCGAAAAAGAGGCGCAAACATTGCCATCCCCGTTCCATTGCCTGTTGTGATAAATGGTTATTTTTATCCAATCCGGCAGCCAGCCTGACTTTGCGTTTGATGCGGGTGACGACTTGAATGCTGCCGGATACTTCACGGACAACCAGCATATGAAAACTGTTTGAGCCTAAATCGATAGCCGCATAAAGCGAAGAAGCACTCAGCATAGTATTTATTCCGGCTTGTGTTATTTTAGCATGGTATTATTTCATCATTGCATCATTTTAGCTTGGGCGCTTACGGTTGCGCGTTGCATTACCACGGCGTGGCATGCTGGTACGCCGAGGGTGTCCCCCTGAGCGAGCGCGATTACGGCGCTTAGGTATAGGCAGATCGTTTAGCAGTGCATCACTGTTATATTTGCTGACAGGTATCTGGTGCTGGATATATTCTTCAATGCCCGGTAAGTTCAGCACATACTCTTCACATGCCAGACTAATGGAGTATCCACTTTCTCCAGCACGACCTGTCCGGCCAATCCGGTGGACATAATCTTCACAGTCATCCGGTAGATCATAGTTAAATACGTGTGTTACAGATGAGATATGTAGCCCACGAGCGGCAACATCAGTGGCAACCAGAATGTCCAGATTGCCCTGACTGAATTCCTCAAGAATACGCAGGCGTTTTTTCTGCGCTACATCACCGGTCAGCAGACCAACACGATGACCGTCGGCAGCCAAATGAGCCCAGATATCTTCACAGCGGTGCTTGGTATTGGCAAAAATGATGCAGCGATCAGGCCATTCTTCTTCTAGCAGAGTCTGTAGCAGACGCATTTTTTCTTCATTGGAAGGATAAAATAGCTCTTCCTGGATACGGTGTCCTGTTTTTTGCAGAGGTTCTACTTCCACATACTCAGGATTATTCATCTGTTCAAAAGCCAGTTCACGTACTCGGTAAGACAAAGTTGCAGAAAACAGCAAATTCATTCTTTCTGCGGCAATAGGGAGTCGGCGGAACAACCAGCGAATATCTTTGATAAAGCCCAAGTCATACATGCGATCAGCTTCATCAAGCACAACAACCTGAATGGCACCAAGATGGATATGGCCCTGTTTTGTGTAATCGATCAGGCGTCCTGTTGTGCCAACTACGATATCGACGCCAGCTGCCAGTACCTTCAGCTGCTTATCATAGCCATCGCCGCCGTAGGCAAGACCCATTTTCAACCCAGTGACTTTTGCCAATCCTTCTGCGTCGGAGTATATCTGAACTGCCAATTCGCGGGTAGGTGCCATAATCAGCGCTCTTGGCTGATTGGTTTTATGCTCTTTTGACGCAGGATGGGTCAATAAATAATTAAAAGTAGATGCCAGAAATGCCAGCGTCTTGCCCGTTCCGGTTTGTGCTTGCCCCGCAACATCTCGGCCTTCGACAGTAAAAGGCAATGTCAGCGCCTGTATCGGCGTGCAGTTGGAAAACCCATTTTTATCAAGGGCTTCTAATACTTTGGGGTGCAATGTGAAGTCGGAAAACTTCTTTTCTGTCAAATGTGTTTTGCTCATAGTGAGGTAGAATATCAGTTAACTATTGCTTTAAGAAAGTGTATCCGCTGAAATAAAGACACCCTTTGTTGATCAATGTACACTTACACTGTAAAAGATTTTACTCTTGGAGCAAAAAATGAATACAAATATTATCCATCTAACTGATGCTGGTTTTGAAAATGATGTACTGAAAGCAGAAGGCCCTGTTCTCGTTGATTTCTGGGCTGAATGGTGTGGCCCTTGCAAAATGATTGCCCCTATTCTGGATGAAATTTCAGCAGAATACGCAGGAAAACTAACGATTGGCAAGCTGAACGTTGATGATAACCCAGCAACAGCCCCAGAATACGGTATTCGTGGTATCCCAACACTGATTCTGTTTAAAGGTGGTGAGAAGGTTGCAGTAAAAGTGGGGGCTTTGTCAAAAACTCAACTGAAAGAGTTTTTGGAACCACACCTCTAATTTAGAGGCAGGTCACAGGAATTACGGGCGTTTAGCGTATGAGGTGATTTATCCGATTGACCGCTAGACGTCTGCTACGAAGCGTGGTAAGTTAGCAACCATGTGCTTATATGAAGCTTCGCTTGAGTGAATTCTTTATTTGATATTCTGCTATAAAGAGTTGACATTAAGCGTGTTGCATACTAAACAATCTGTAGTGTCTGATAAATCTGTTATCTCTGGGTCCACCTGAAGTATCTGATGGCATATCGCATTTGGTAAAATTTCTGAGTTTATATACGAGTAATCCAGTATATAGCTTAGTACACCCATAGCGTTCTAATGCTGAACATCTTTAAGCAGAGTGTTTTTATCCTAGGCATTTTTATATTGAGTCTTCACATATTCGATATAAAATTCGTTTACGATGTTTGTGTTAAAAAACGTTTATGTTAAAAGTGTCTATGCTGAATGTGTATGCTGAAATAGTGACCACTGTTATAACCTTATAATAGTGTCTGCATTATAGAATTGTATTTACATTATAGATAGTTATAACATATGGCACATAGATAGACATAGATAGACATAGATAGTTAGAAGACATAGAGTTAGACGACATAGATAGTGAAAAGATAGTTATAAACAGTACTCATACCGAGATAATGTTTACGCTGAGATAGTTCCCATATTGAAATTAACCATGTTTCGCTATTACCTCAGTCGTGTTTTGACAGTTTGTCAGCCTTATTTTGAAATCAATCTGAGTACTTCAAGCTATTGCCTTGTAATATAATTTAGTATGTTAGAAGGTTTTATTCGTTTCTGGTACAAATAAACAGGCACCGATAACGCTGCCATACCATTCACGTTCATAGTTCGAGATATACCCCGAGTTAAAGAACCCACCATTATGAATCTTACCGAATTAAAGAATACGCCGGTATCTGAGTTGATTACTCTCGGCGAAAATATGGGGCTGGAAAATCTGGCTCGTATGCGTAAACAGGACATCATTTTTTCTATTCTCAAACAGCATGCGAAAAGCGGAGAGGATATTTTCGGAGATGGTGTGCTGGAGATATTGCAGGATGGATTTGGTTTCCTCCGCTCCGCAGACAGTTCTTACCTTGCTGGCCCCGATGATATCTATGTTTCTCCTAGCCAAATCCGCCGTTTTAACCTCCGTACCGGTGATACCATTTCAGGGAAAATCCGCCCACCAAAAGAAGGTGAACGCTATTTTGCCCTGCTGAAAGTTAATGAAGTTAACTTTGACAAACCTGAAAACGCCCGCAGTAAAATCCTGTTTGAAAACTTGACTCCACTTCATGCTAACAACCGCTTGCGGATGGAACGTGGTAATGGATCTACTGAAGATTTAACAGCCCGTGTTCTGGATCTGGCAGCTCCGATTGGTCGTGGTCAGCGTGGCCTGATTGTTGCTCCACCAAAAGCGGGTAAGACCATGTTGCTGCAAAATATTGCAGCTAACATTGCCCACAACTACCCAGATTGCGTTTTGATGGTTTTGCTGATTGATGAGCGTCCAGAAGAAGTAACCGAAATGCAGCGTCTGGTAAAAGGTGAAGTCATTGCCTCAACCTTTGATGAACCCGCTTCCCGTCACGTTCAAGTGGCTGAAATGGTTATCGAGAAAGCGAAACGCCTGGTTGAACACAAGAAAGACGTTATTATCCTGCTGGACTCCATTACCCGTCTGGCTCGTGCATATAACACCGTGGTTCCTGCTTCCGGCAAGGTTTTGACCGGTGGTGTGGATGCGAATGCCCTGCATCGCCCAAAACGTTTCTTTGGTGCCGCACGTAACGTTGAAGAAGGCGGTAGCCTGACCATCATCGCGACGGCGTTGGTTGATACTGGCTCCAAGATGGATGAAGTTATTTACGAAGAATTTAAAGGTACAGGTAACATGGAATTGCACCTGTCCCGTAAGATCGCTGAAAAACGTGTTTTCCCAGCCATTGATTACAACCGCTCTGGGACACGTAAAGAAGAGTTGCTCACTACACAGGATGAGCTACAGAAGATGTGGATTTTACGTAAGATCATTCATCCGATGGGTGAAATTGATGCGATGGAATTCCTTATCAACAAACTGGCTATGACAAAAACAAACGAAGAATTCTTCGACTTTATGAAACGCTCATAGTTTTTTAAGATTGATAACCTCATAATAATTAGTACTCATTTCACTAAAACGCCACATTTTTGTGGCGTTTTTTTTACTGCTTACTTACTCTATTTGCCTAAAATGGTACATTTTTTGCATTGTATTCGAATGATTAGATGCATTTTTCCTAACCGAGAACTTGATAATTATGGATCATGTTTTACAGGTGCATGATCCATTTAATTGATTTTATGAGTCAGGACGCCTTGTTTTATTAACAGGGAGCTTATGGATTCGGTGTCGCGTGGGACATCCATGAGTATATGAATAATAGATGCCCATCATTATTTTTATAGAGAGTTGTTATTGTGAACATTCCCAGTATGAGTGCCGAAATTTTTTACGTATTTATATTCTCATTTGTATTTTTGTTTGTGGCTCGTAAGGCAGCAAAAAAAATCGGTCTGGTTGATAAACCTAATTACCGTAAGCATCATCATGGCTTAGTTCCTCTGGTGGGAGGGATATCTGTTTTTTTTGGTATTTGTTTCGCATTTTTTATTACGAAAGAGTTTATACCTCATAAATGGCTGTATTTGGCTTGTGCAGGAATATTAGTTCTTATCGGAGCCTTGGATGATCGTTTTGATATCAGCGTGAAGATTCGGGCAACCATTCAGGCTTTAATTGGTATCAGTATGATGTATTTTGCTGGGCTGAAGCTTGATAGCTTGGGACACACATTCGGGCCGTGGGAAATGTCACTGGGGCCATTCAGCTATGTTGTGACTCTATTCGCTGTCTGGGCCGCCATCAATGCTTTCAACATGGTAGATGGTATTGATGGGTTGTTGGGCGGGTTATCTTGTGTCTCTTTCGGTGCGTTGGGCATTTTGTTGTACGGAAGTGGCAATATGGCGTTGGCATTTTGGTGTTTTGCATTTATAGCAGGGATTTTGCCTTATATCTTCCTTAATCTTGGAATATTAGGAAAACGTTTCAAGGTATTTATGGGCGATGCGGGAAGTACCTTAATCGGCTTTACTATTATTTGGTTATTGACTGAAGCGACACAAGGAAAAAATCCATCTATTCGTCCTGTGACAGCGCTATGGATTATTGGAATTCCATTGATGGACATGGTTGCTATTATGTACCGTCGATTGCGCAAGGGGATGAGTCCATTTTCTCCGGACCGCCAGCATATCCATCATTTGATTATGCGTGCTGGGTTTACCTCTCGTCAGGCATTTATTTTGATCACTTTGGCTGCGGCTTTATTGGCATCAATTGGAATTATTGTTGAACGGTTGATTTTTGTCCCTGAATGGGTGATGTTGGCATTATTCTTGCTTGCATTTATGTTATATGGCTATTGCATCAAACGAGCATGGCGGGTAGCCCGTTTTATCAAACGGTGTAAACGCCGTCTTCGCCGGGCAGCAAGCCATCATTAAAATCATCGATTATCAAAGGGGTTTTGTGCAGTGATAAATTCAGAAACGAAATCTAAACAGGATCAACCTGCTATAGAGCATGAGCTGGATATTCGGGCACTGTGTTATGCTTTGTGGCGTGGGAAGATATGGATTATCGCACTGGCAATGATTTTCGCTGCTGTCGCTCTGGCTGCATCTTATTTGATGCAGCAAAAATGGAGCGCAACCGCTATTGTGAATTTACCGACAACCAATAACTTGGGTAGCTATTATTCGCAACAACAATTTTTGCGTAATTTAGACACTCATATCAATGCTTCGCCAGAGGCGCAATTACCGACCATTCCAGATGGTGCGTACAAAGAATTCATGACTCAGGTTTCGGCATATGATACCCGTCGTGAATTCTGGCTTCATTCTGACTACTACAAGCAGCGCAAGGAAGGGCGTGTCAAAGCGGATACCGTATTGTTGGAAGAATTGATCAACGATATTAAAATCACGCATAGCGATGATAAAACATCGCTAAATGACAGTATCAAATTGACAGCAGAAACCGCAGCCGACGCCAATCGACTTCTGCGTCAGTATATTGCATTTGCCAACCAACGAGCGAGCAATCACCTGAACAACGAAATTAAAGGTGCATGGGCGACGCGTGCCCAGTCAATGAAAGCGTTGGTTAAACGTCAGGAGATAGTGGCACAGGCGATGTACAATCGTGAATTGAATGTCTTGCAGCAGTCTCTGAAAGTGGCTGAGAAACAGGGGATTCACCGTAATCAATCCGATACGCTCATTGAAGAGCTTCCTAAATCCAAAATGTTTATGCTGGGGACGTCATTGTTACAAGCCCAAATTGAAACTTTGGAAGCCATAGGCCCTAATTACGGTATCGATTATGATCAAAATATTGCGATGCTGGCTACACTGAATTTCGGTCCGACTTTGCAAGATTCTTTCCTGACTTACCGTTATCTTAGAACGCCGGAGGAACCAGTCAACCGAGACAGTCCTCGCCGTGCGTTCATGATGATTTTATGGGGAGCCGTTGGCTCGTTGGTTGGTGCAGGTGTCGCTTTGGTAAGGCGTCCGCGCTCCGTAAGCTCATATAAATAACGGTATGTAAATAATTTATCGTTTTTTCAGGGAAATCCCTTTTCTTGGAAGTAGCCGCAATGATTGACAAAATAAGAGAGTCACTGTGAAAGTGTTGACTGTGTTTGGTACCCGGCCGGAAGCCATTAAAATGGCCCCGTTGGTACATGCATTGGCTATGGATGCTACTTTTGAAGCAAAAGTGTGTGTCACAGCCCAGCATAGGGAAATGCTGGATCAGGTGTTGCATCTGTTTGGGATAACGCCGGACTTTGATCTTAACATCATGCAAAAAGGGCAGGATCTGACGGATATTACATGCCGAATCCTGCAAGGCATAAAGCCTGTATTGGAAGAGTTCAAACCAGATGTGGTGTTGGTGCATGGAGACACCACAACGACCATGGCAACTAGTCTGGCCGCCTTCTACCAGCATATTCCGGTAGGCCATGTTGAAGCGGGTTTAAGAACCGGAGATCTTTATTCTCCATGGCCGGAAGAGGCCAACCGCAAGATTGCCGGACACTTGGCGATGTACCATTTTGCCCCGACGGAAAATTCTCGGAACAACCTCTTAAAAGAATCCATTGCGGAAAACCGTATTTTTGTTACAGGGAATACGGTTATTGATGCTCTGCTAACGGTACGTGATCGCATCATAAATGATGAAACCATGTATGAGCAGCTTGCTGAGCTTTACCCTTTCCTTAACCCAAATAAAAAAATGATTTTGGTGACAGGTCACCGCCGAGAAAGTTTTGGTAAAGGGTTTGAACGCATTTGTGAAGCCTTGGCACAGATTGCCAGAGCTCATCCTGATGTTCAGGTGGTTTATCCTGTCCATTTAAACCCGAATGTCAGTGAACCAGTTAAGCGCATTTTGCATGACATTGATAACGTTATTTTGATCAAACCACAGGACTATCTGCCATTCGTCTATTTGATGAATCATGCCTATTTGATCTTGACCGATTCAGGAGGAATTCAGGAAGAAGCGCCTTCTCTGGGAAAACCGGTTTTGGTCATGCGCAATACCACTGAGCGACCTGAAGCTGTTGATGCGGGAATAGTGCGATTGGTGGGAACAGAAACACAAACTATTGTTGCGGAAGTTACGCGTCTATTGACGGATGTTAACGCCTATCAACAAATGAGCCATGCCCATAACCCTTATGGTGACGGGCAGGCTTGCCAGCGAATTCTGGAAGCATTGAAAAAAAATCGGGTGACATTATGAGTTTTGAAACAATTTCTGTTATCGGCTTGGGTTATATCGGTTTACCCACCGCAGCGGCATTCGCCTCCCGCAAAAAGACGGTTATTGGTGTGGATGTTAATCAACATGCGGTAGAAACGATTAACCGTGGCTCAATTCATATCGTTGAACCTGATTTAGATAAAGTAGTAAAAGTCGCAGTAGAAGATGGTTTTCTGCACGCAGTGACTGTTCCCCAAACAGCGGATGCCTTCTTGATTGCTGTCCCTACTCCTTTCAAAGGAGAACATGAACCAGACATGGCTTATGTACGTTCTGCGGCGGAATCAATAGCACCTGTCCTGAAAAAAGGCGATTTGATTATTTTGGAATCCACCTCTCCCGTAGGTGCGACAGAGCAGATGGCAGAATGGTTAGCAGTGACACGCCCTGATCTCTCATTCCCACAACAATCGGGTGAAAACTCAGATATCGATATTGCTTATTGTCCTGAGCGTGTTTTGCCGGGGCAAGTGATGGTGGAACTGATCAAAAATGATCGTGTGGTAGGAGGCATGACCGCCAAATCCTCCCGCAGGGCAAGTGAGCTGTACAAGATTTTCCTTGAAGGTGAATGTGTTATCACTAATGCCAGAACAGCGGAAATGTGCAAACTGACAGAAAACAGTTTCCGTGATGTCAATATTGCTTTTGCTAACGAGCTTTCCTTGATTTGTGCTGAACAGGGAATCAATGTGTGGGAACTGATCAGTCTGGCAAACCGCCATCCACGTGTAAACATTCTGCAACCCGGCCCCGGTGTCGGAGGACATTGCATTGCAGTTGATCCGTGGTTTATCGTGTCCCAGAACCCTGAACAGTCCCGTTTAATTCATACTGCGCGTTTAGTGAATGATGGTAAGCCACTGTGGGTAGTCGATCAGGTGAAAGCCGCAGTAGCTGATTGTTTGGCTGAGAGTGGCAAACGGGCGAATGAGATTAAAATTGCCTGTTTTGGCTTGGCCTTCAAACCGAATATTGATGATTTGCGTGAAAGCCCAGCGGTTCATATTACAAAAATGGTTGCACAGTGGCATGCAGGGCAGACTATCGCAGTTGAACCCAATGTGCGTGAGCTACCTAATTCACTAAAAGATTTGGTGGAATTGATGGATGTGAATCAGGCATTAGAAGCAGCTGACGTTGTATTGATGCTGGTGGATCATAGCCAGTTTAAAACCATTCATGGTTCTGCAATAAAACAAAAATGTGTTGTTGATACAAAAGGAGTTTGGCGTTGAAACGTATTCTTATTACTGGTGGGGCAGGTTTTATCGGCTCTGCGGTCGTTCGTCACATTATTAACCAGACTGAAGATAGCGTCGTTGTCGTTGATAGCCTGACTTATGCCGGCAATCTTGAATCACTGGCTTCGGTTGCCAACCACCCCCGCTATGAGTTTGAACAGGTTGATATCTGCCAGCGTGATGCCTTGGATCACGTGTTCCAGCAATATCAACCGGATGCAGTCATGCATCTGGCCGCAGAAAGCCATGTTGACCGTTCCATTGACGGGCCTGCGGCTTTTATCGAAACCAATATCATTGGTACTTATACTTTGCTGGAAGCAGCACGCGCATTTTGGCAACAGTTGGATCAAGAAAAACAGGCCAAATTCCGCTTCCATCATATTTCAACAGACGAAGTGTATGGCGATCTGCACGGTGAAGAGGGATTCTTTACTGAAACCACACCTTATGCGCCGAGCAGCCCTTATTCAGCATCGAAAGCGTCCAGTGATCATCTGGTCAGAGCATGGCTGCGTACCTATGGCTTGCCGACCGTAATCACCAATTGCTCGAATAACTACGGGCCTTATCATTTCCCAGAAAAACTGATCCCTTTGATTATCCTGAATGCGCTGGCAGGCAAACCCTTGCCGGTCTATGGCAAGGGTGAGCAAATTCGTGACTGGCTGTATGTGGAAGATCATGCGCGGGCGTTGTATTTAGTCGTTACCAAGGCGGAACCCGGTAAAACCTATAATATTGGTGGTCATAATGAGCGCCGAAATATTGAGGTTGTGGAAACGATTTGTGAATTGCTGGAAGAATTTTGTACTCAAAAAATGTGCCCTGAAAAGCCAGCAGGTGTCTCGCATTACCGTGATTTGATTACTTATGTGACAGATCGGCCAGGGCACGATATGCGTTATGCAATTGATGCGGCGAAAATTGAGCGCGAACTGGGTTGGACGCCACAGGAAACATTCGAATCCGGCATTCGCAAAACCGTGCAATGGTATCTGGAAAATGAGAGTTGGTGGCGCAGAGTCCAAGATGGCTCTTATGCAGGGGAGCGACTAGGACTCAGCAATGAATAAGCCCGTCAGGGGGAGCAGATGAAAGGAATTATACTGGCCGGGGGTTCTGGCACCCGCTTGTATCCAATAACGCGTGGTGTATCAAAGCAGTTATTACCGATTTATGACAAGCCGATGATTTACTATCCGCTGTCAGTTTTAATGCTGTCGGGAATACGCGATATTTTGATTATCTCAACACCGGAAGATTTACCTGCTTTTAAGCGATTGCTGGGCAGTGGTGAACAATTTGGTATCCATCTTAGCTATGCAGAACAGCCTTCACCCGACGGTCTGGCACAGGCATTTTTGATTGGAGAAGCGTTCATCGGCAATGATACTTGTTGTCTGGTTCTGGGTGACAATATCTTTTTTGGTCAAGCGTTCAGCCCGAAACTGCAAAATGTATCAGCCCGGGAAACAGGAGCGACAGTCTTCGGCTACCAAGTGATGGACCCGGAACGATTTGGTGTCGTGGCATTTGACGAGCAATATCGGGTACTTTCCATTGAAGAAAAACCTGTACAGCCTAAATCCAATTGGGCGGTGACGGGTCTCTATTTTTACGACAACAAAGTCGTGGATTTCGCCAAACAAGTAAAACCTTCTGCCCGTGGCGAACTGGAAATCACCAGTATCAACCAGATGTATCTGGAATGTGGTGAATTGAATGTTGAATTATTGGGGCGTGGTTTTGCTTGGTTAGATACGGGTACTCATGACAGCCTGATTGAAGCCAGTACTTTTGTTCAGACCGTCGAAAAACGACAAGGTTTCAAAATTGCCTGTCTGGAAGAGATCGCATGGCGCAATGATTGGCTCAGTGATGAGCAGTTAAAAGCGGCGTCGGCAGACTTGGCGAAAACAGGTTACGGCAAATATCTCATGGATTTGCTCAATGTCTATTCACGCGAACCTTGAACCACTGGCTTGGGATAGCCATTTTTTTGGCTTGTCCACTGCTCGCCTGAGTTTTTCGCCAGAATCGGCAGAGTTGACGGCTGCCGATTTGGACCAATATGCATTGGTGCAAGCCAAGGTGGCTACCCAACAAACGATCATTATTGATGAACTGTCTGCCTTGGGATTTTCTTTAGTTGAAGGTGAAGTCGATTTACTGTTATCGATTGAGGCGGGAGATATTTCTGGCATTCATACGGGTAAAGAACTCATACAATTACTTTCTGCAAAAAAAGAAGATATCCCCGTATTGAAGGCCGTGGCTGCTCGTGTATTTACGGCCAGCCGTTTCCGGGCACCTTGGTATCAACCGGATGACAGCGGGCGATTTTATGCTGCTTGGGTTGAAAAAGCTGTTTTGGGTACGTTTGATCATGAATGCCTACTTATCAACGATGAACACGATCAAATAGCGGGTTTTGTCACTTTAAGAGACATGGGTAACGGCGAGGCGCGCATTGGTTTATTGGCTGCTGTACCAGGCAAACATCATCAAGGGATTGGAAAAAAATTAATGTCGGCGGCGCAACAGTGGTGTCAGAACCATCAGATACAACGGCTGAGAGTGGCTACACAAGTCAGCAATATCACTGCCTTGCGTCTTTATACACGTAGTGGTGCCCTCATTGAGAGCACTGCATATTGGTTATACAGAGGACGAAATGATTCCATTTAACAAACCACCCGTAGTCGGCACTGAACTTGAATACATGCAACAGGCGATGGCCAGCGGAAAATTATGTGGTGATGGTGAATTTACCAAACGTTGTGAAGCATGGATGGAGCAGCGCTTTCACTGCCCGAAGGTATTGCTGACACCATCTTGTACGGCTTCATTGGAGATGGCGGCCATGCTGCTGGATATCCAGCCGGGTGACGAAGTCATCATGCCGAGCTACACCTTTGTTTCGACCTCTAATGCTTTTGTTCTGCGTGGTGCCACCATTGTGTTTGTGGATATTCGTCCTGATACCATGAACATTGATGAGAACAAAATTGAAGCCGCCATTACAGAGAAAACCCGTGCTATCGTACCCGTGCATTATGCGGGTGTGGCTTGTGAAATGGATATCATTATGGCACTGGCGAAAAAATATAACCTATATGTAGTGGAAGATGCAGCGCAAGGCGTTATGTCCACTTATAAAGGCCGGGCTCTGGGCACGATTGGGCATATTGGTTGTTTCAGTTTCCATGAAACGAAAAACTATTCGGCTGGTGGTGAAGGTGGTGCGACATTAATCAATGATAAGTCCATGATCGCCCGCGCTGAAGTCATTCGGGAGAAAGGCACTAACCGCAGCCAATTTTTCCGAGGGCAAGTGGATAAATATACTTGGCGCGATATCGGTTCCAGCTACCTACTGTCTGACTTGCAAGCGGCTTACCTGTGGGGACAACTGGAAATTGCTGAAGAAATCAACCAGCGCCGTCTAACCCTGTGGAATAACTACTATCAAGCCCTGAAACCGCTGGCAGACGCCGGATATTTGTCTTTGCCAATTGTCCCGGAAGATTTAGAACACAACGCCCATATGTTCTATATCAAGCTCAAAGATGTGGAAGAACGCAGCACATTCAACCGCTACATGAAAGAGAATGGCATCCTCAGCGTATTCCACTACGTGGCATTGCATACCAGCCCAGCGGGTGAGAAATGTGGCCGTTTCCACGGCGAAGATCGCTTTACGACCAGCGAAAGTGACCGTTTAGTTCGCTTGCCGATGTTCTACAACATCACTGATGCAGAACAGAAAGTCGTTATCGATCGTATCAAGGAATTTTTCGCCTGACATGTCACTTGCCAAAGCTTCTGTTTGGACAGCAAGCTCCACACTGATCAAAATTGGTGTGGGGTTGCTGGTCATTAAACTTCTGGCGGTGTCTTTTGGCCCAACTGGTGTTGGGCAAGCAGGTAATTTCCGCCAACTCATTACCGTACTGGGTGTGCTCTCTGGTGCGGGTATTTTTAATGGCGTCACTAAATATGTGGCGGAACACCACCAGCAACCGGAAAGACTCAGGGCGATATTGGGCACATCGTCCTCAATGATTATTGGTTTCTCGACCTTACTGGCAGTGATTTTCCTCTTGTTCAGTGAGGCCATCAGTATTGGCCTGTTTGGTCACAACCATTACAAAACTGTTGTGCAGATGCTCGCATTTATTCAAATGGGCATCGCTTATGCCAACTATTTTCTGGCTATCTTGAAAGGGTTCAGGGATGCTAAGGGAAATGCGTTGGCAGTTATTTTGGGGAGCCTGACGGGCGTAATTGCCTATGGTTTCTGCTATTGGCTGGGAGGCTACGAAGGCGCATTGGCAGGTTTGGCGCTGGTGCCTGCATTAGTGGTTTTACCTGCCGGGTTGATGATACTGCACCATAAGGCCATCACATTTTCTGCCCTGAAACCTATGTGGGATCGTGCGATTGCCAGCGATCTGGGCAAATTTACCCTTATGGCATTGCTGACCTCCATTACATTGCCTGTCGCTTATATCATGATGCGAAATTTGCTGGCAGCGCGTTATAGCTGGGAAGACGTTGGGATTTGGCAGGGAGCGAGCAGTATTTCGGATGCTTATTTACAATTTATTACCGCTTCCTTCACTGTCTATCTATTGCCGACTCTTTCTCGTTTGGAGAGTAAGCAAGATATTACCAGCGAAATTATAAAGGCCCTGAAATTTGTCTTGCCCACTGTGGCTGTTGCCAGCTTTTCTGTCTGGCTGCTGCGTGATTTTGTTATTTGGCTGTTGTTTTCAGACAAATTCATCGCTATGCGGGATCTGTTTGCGTGGCAGTTAGTAGGCGATGTGTTGAAAGTTGGCGCTTATGTTTTTGGTTATCTAGTGATAGCGAAAGCTGCACTGCGTTTTTATGTATTGACTGAAGTGAGCCAATTTCTTTTACTGACGGGTTTCTCTCATTGGCTGATACCCGCAAATGGAGCCTTGGGGGCTGCACAGTCATATATGGCAACTTACATTGTTTATTTCATTCTTTGTTGTAGCGTATTTATTATTTATCGCAGGCGAGCATGACAACCCTAATTCACGTTTTGGGATCGGATATCCCACATCACAATCAAACGTTACTGCGTTTCTTTAATGACGTCTTGGCAAAGGAAATACACTTTCCCGCCAAACCGTGTTTTATGCTGGTGTCCAAAGACCATACATGGCTATCTAATTACCCTAATCTGGCTATTTCTCTTTATCACAGCAAATCTGCTTTATCACAGGCGGTGATAGAGAAAGCGAAGGCTAACAGAACGGTTCGTTTTTTTTTCCACGGGCAGTTTAATGCGGCTTTATGGTTGGCTTTATTAGTGGGGAAAATTAAGCGACACCAATTTTTGTGGCATGTTTGGGGGGCTGATTTATATGAAGAATCCCGCCAACTGAAATTCCGTTTGTTCTATCTGTTCCGTCGCTTGGCACAGAAGCGGGTAGGGCATATTTTTGCCACGAGCGGCGATCTCCGGCACTTTTTCCAGCATTGCCCCCGACATTGTGTGTCACGTTCAAATCAGGGCAAGCCTGATGTGCCATCATCATTACTCTATTTTCCGACCCGGATGGATTCTGCGTTGACGGTCACGGAAAAAACATTGTCACCGGAAGGAATTACCATCCTATTGGGGAATTCAGGGGACCAATCCAACCGCCATATTGAAGCCTTGCATAAGATCCATCGCCAGTTTGGTGATGAGGTGAGAGTGATTATTCCAATGGGCTATCCTGACAATAACCAAGCCTATATTCAAAGTGTGGAGCAAACTGCATTGTCGTTGTTTCCAGTGCAAAACGTCCGTATTTTGAAAGATAAATTGGCATTTGATGAATACTTATCACTATTGCGCCAATGTGATTTAGGGTATTTCATTTTCAAACGTCAGCAGGGTATTGGTACACTTTGTCTGTTGGTTCAATTTGCTATTCCGTTTGTTCTGAGCCGCCAAAATCCCTTCTGGCATGATTTAACAGAACAGCAAATCCCTGTTCTGTTTGAAGGTGATGAACTCAATAAACACTGGGTGCAGGAAGCACAGCGCCAGATGCTATCCCTCGATAAAAAGGCGATTGCTTTTTTTGACCCTAATTTCATTGAGGGGTGGAAAACTGCCCTATCGGATGCATCTGGAGAGTATCAATGACCCTGACACAATTCGGTGGGCTTTTCGTTGTTTATATGATCTCACTGGTCTTTATCCTGACTTTGACGTATCAAGAGTTTCGGCGTGTCCGTTTTAACTTTAATGTTTTTTTCTCACTGTTGTACTTGCTGACATTCTATTTTGGTTTTCCATTAACCAGTCTATTGGTATTTCAGTTTGATGTGCAGGTTGTGCCTGTCGATTCATTGCTGTATGCAATGTTGGCCTCTGGCTGTTTTTATGCCATTTACTATGTGGCTTATAAAACACGCCTCACTTATAAAACGCGGCCCAGAGATAATATAAAACCTGAAACCTTAATGATGACTTCGCCGAGTAAGCCCTCATTCACCATGAACCGGGTGGAAACGAATCTGATGTGGCTGTTGCTCGCGGGTATTGCTATCGTTACGGTAGGTTCGTTCTTTATGCAGAACGGCTTCTTATTGTTTAAGTTGCAGTCTTATAGCCAGATATTTTCCAGTAAAGTTTCCGGTGTAGCACTCAAGCGATTCTTTTATTTTTTCATCCCCGCCATGTTGGTGGTCTTTTTCCTGAAACCGACCAAAGTACGATGGCTGTGCTTTTTGGTGGGGACAGTCGGGTTTGGCATCCTGACTTATGTGATAGTTGGGGGAACACGAGCTAACATTATTATTGCGTTTGCATTGTTTCTGTTTATCGGGATTGTCCGTGGCTGGATCACTCTGTGGATGCTGTTTGCAGCGGGTGTGATGGGAATTGTCGGTATGTTCTGGCTGGCGTTAAAGCGCTACAGCTTGGATGTGAGCGGAGCGGAAGCATTTTATACGTTCTTGTATCTCACGCGGGATACTTTCTCACCGTGGGAAAATTTGGCTCTGCTGCTGGATAATTACAGCAAAATAGATTTTCAGGGGCTGGCTCCGATTATCCGTGATTTTTATGTTTTTATCCCCAGCTGGGTATGGCCGGACAGACCCAATCTGGTCTGGAATACAGCTAACTATTTCACATGGGATGTATTGAATAACCACTCTGGCCTTGCGATTTCACCAACACTGATTGGTTCTCTTGTCGTTATGGGGGGCGTATTCTTTATCCCTCTGGGCGCGATAGCCGTCGGCTTTATTATCAAATGGTTTGATTGGATTTATGAAGCAGGAAAACAGGAAACCAATCGCTATAAGGCAGCAATTTTGCAGGCTTTCTGTTTTGGCGCGATCTTTAACATGATTGTCCTCGCCCGTGAAGGCGTCGATTCTTTTGTTTCTCGGGTTGTGTTCTTTTGTATTGTTTTTGGCCTGTGTCTGGTCGCGGCGAAATTGCTGTATTGGCTGTTTGAAAGTGCCGGGCTGATTCGAAAGTTTGTGGTCAGTAATTTGGCTACTGCGCGAAAAACACCTGTTATTTTGGATGTAAGGAAAAAAAATGGCGTTGAGTAACATTCCCAAATACCGCATTCGTGGCCTCAGTATCTGGGGATTCCGTGGTATGCCGCATTTCCTCGACCACCTTTTCCAAGATGGGCAGGTAAAAACAGGTACATTGGTCGCGATTAACGCAGAAAAAGTTCTCACGGCAGAGAAAGACAATGCGCTGAACGTGTTGCTGGATGAAGCTGAATACTTATATGCCGATGGCATCAGTATCGTACGTGCCATCCGCCGCAAATACCCTGATACGGATGTATCGCGTATTGCGGGTGCTGATTTGTGGGAAGCCCTTATGGAACGGGCTGGACGTGAAGATACGTCGGTCTTTCTGGTAGGCGGAAAACCTGATGTTTTGGCACAGACAGAGAGCAAATTGCGTACCCAGTGGAACGTCAATATCGTAGGCAGTCAAGATGGGTATTTTACGCCAGAAACGCGTGATGAGGTGTTTGAGCGGATCCATGCCAGTGGTGCTGAAATTATTACTGTCGCAATGGGATCTCCCAAACAGGAAATCTTTATGCGCGATTGCCGCAAAGTGCATCCAGATGCATTGTATATGGGCGTTGGAGGAACTTATGATGTCTTCACCGGGCAAGTTAAACGTGCACCGAAAGTCTGGCAGAATCTAGGCTTAGAGTGGTTGTATCGCTTGCTCTCTCAGCCAAGCCGCATTCGTAGACAGATCAGGCTATTGAGATTTCTTGGCTACTATTATGGCGGCAAGTTGTAATCTTGTAACGCTTCTGTCTTATACCTATCCTACTGCGTTTACCTGCTGCATTGAACATAACATATGCTATTTATGTGCAGCGGGTTTATGCCCCTTTTTTATGCATGCCTGATAGATTTTCACGTCTAATAAATTGCTGGCAGTTTTTATTGTGTTTTTTGCTTGCCAATGGCTTGCTGTTTGGCTATTTGTTCTCAAATCTCATTTGGCAAAAACGTGAAATAACCATCTTGTTGTATGCTTGAAAAGTAGTCATGATGGGGTTGTTCTCTTCAACTGCGATGTTAAATAAAACAGACATCAACTCAATTTTATAATTTTTTATTTCACTGATTGGCAAAACGTGTTTTGATCCCAGCCTTTTTTACAACGATTGATTATCAATTCCTGTATTTTTTCTGTTTGTAAATATAGACATCATAAAAGTGGATAGGGAGTTTTATGAGTGATTCAAAACAGAGCCTGCAAAGGGGACTTGAGGCACGTCATATTGAGCTGATTGCGCTGGGTGGCACAATCGGCGTAGGGTTGTTCATGGGTTCAGCCAGCACTTTGAAATGGGCCGGTCCTTCTGTTTTGCTGGCTTACATTATTGCTGGGCTTTTTGTCTTTTTCATCATGCGTTCCATGGGAGAAATGTTGTTTCTTGAACCTGTAACGGGTTCATTTGCTGCTTTTGGACATAAGTACCTAAGCCCGTATTGGGGATACCTAACAGCATGGGGTTACTGGTTTATGTGGGTTTCTGTGGGAATCTCAGAGATCACTGCCGTGGGCGTCTATGCTGAATTCTGGTTCCCGGAATTGCCTCAATGGATCCCAGCACTGGTCGCGGTTGGATTGGTTGCCTTGGCGAATTTGGCGGCGGTAAGGCTGTATGGTGAGTTGGAGTTTTGGTTTGCCATGATTAAAGTCACAACGATTATTGTGATGATTCTGATTGGTATCGGATTGATTTTCTTCGGTTTGGGCAATGACTGGCAACCTATTGGTTTAGATAACCTGACCTCACATGGCGGCTTCTTTTCTGGTGGGTGGAAAGGCTTTTTATTTGCCCTCTGTATTGTTGTTGCTTCTTATCAAGGTGTAGAGCTGGTTGGTATTACCGCCGGTGAAGCGAAAAATCCACAAGTTACTCTCAAAAAAGCGATCAATAATATTTTGTGGCGTATCCTGATTTTTTATGTTGGTGCCATTTTTATTGTTGTGACGTTGTTTCCGTGGACAGAAATAGGATCACATGGCAGCCCGTTTGTGATGATTTTTGCTAAAGTCGGCATTGTCTCTGCGGCTGCGGTGATTAACTTTGTTGTGCTGACTGCTGCGCTTTCAGGATGTAACAGTGGCATGTACAGCGGTGGCAGAATGCTGTATGCCTTGGCGCAGAACCGTCAATTGCCTGCTTCATTGCTGAAGTTGTCGAAAAATGGTGTGCCAGTAAGATGTATTGCAATTACCATTGGTTGTTTGATTGCGGGTTCCAGCCTGAATTACCTGATACCAAATCCGAAAGCAGTATTTGTTTACGTTTATAGTGCCAGTGTTTTGCCCGGCATGGTACCGTGGTTTGTGATTCTGGTCAGTCAGTTGAATTTCCGTAAGCATCACGAGGAAGCACTGAAGCAACATCGGTTTAAGTCGATCTTGTTCCCATATATCAATTACCTGACATTGATTTTCCTCTGCTGTGTATTGGTGGGGATGGCAATTAACCCAGACACACGTCTTTCACTGATAGTCGGGGGAGCATTTTTGCTGATCGTGTCATCAATTTATTGGTTGAATAAATTGTTTTCGCGAAAAAAATCAATCTAGTTTTATTGGCTCAGTTTTAATCAATAAAATTGTTTGTGGCAGTATTGCGGTGGAAATGTGCTGTCTTTATCAACTAAGTGAGCAAGGCGTAATCAATCGCATCATTTCTTTAAAAAAAGCACTGGACAGTACGACATTAAATCCGTACTATCCTCCACCGCAACGGCGTTAAGCGCCCGTAGCTCAGCTGGATAGAGCGCTGCCCTCCGGAGGCAGAGGTCTCAGGTTCGAATCCTGTCGGGCGCGCCATTTAAAGCGTGCAAGAGCAGTGACAATGAGTTATCGTGGTCAATATCATTGTTGTAAAATTTTATTGCTGTAAAACATAGCAGTATGTAAAAAGATAGCTGTTATGGTGGCTATAGCTCAGTTGGTAGAGCCCTGGATTGTGATTCCAGTCGTCGCGAGTTCGAGTCTCGTTAGCCACCCCATCTTTTTTATGAAACGCGAGGGTGGCGGAATTGGTAGACGCGCTAGCTTCAGGTGTTAGTGTCCTTACGGACGTGGGGGTTCAAGTCCCCCCCTTCGCACCATAAAAGAGATTAAAGATATATTTCGGCGAGTAGCGCAGCTTGGTAGCGCAACTGGTTTGGGACCAGTGGGTCGGAGGTTCGAATCCTCTCTCGCCGACCAAATTCTGAGAAAACCCCGCAATAGCGGGGTTTTTTCTTTTTAGTTTCTTTCTAATTTCTTTTCACTTTTTCTTCTTGTCTTCTTACTTTTTTCTTCTCTCTACTTTTTCTACTGATAAAAAATTTCCTTTTTATTTCTTGTTGGTTTCTATTTGGTTTTTTAACATAAAATCGAATGTTATCGCCTTTGTTAGAGTATTAACTTTATGTTTTTAAATAAATTTTTATATTGATGTTGTATATCAACGACAAATCATATCCTTTGGTGTCTCAAAAAGGAGACATATAATGATATGATTTATAATATATATTCTTTAGTGGCTCAAAGAGCGTCTCAAATGAGAGACGGTATTTTTAACAATATTTGGTGAAAGTTAAACTATCTATTATGAAAAGTCAGTTAAACCCTAGGTAAAGGAAGTTTAACCTGATTAAAAAAGTTGGCATGCAAAATGCATTATTAAAATTGTAGATACTCATCCCACTTGTTATGACAGCGTATGACTTCATAAACCTAGGGATGATGTAGAGCTGATTGTCAGTGCCTATGGTCCACGTTATAGATGAGTAAGCATCCCTGTCTTTTCATCGCAAACCGGACACAACGTTGAGTGAGGCACTATCCGTCTGTAGACCTGATTGTATTTATACACCTGTCTTTTTTGACAGGTGTTTTTTTTGTATATAGAAAACCCCCAGCTAGGCTGGGGGTTCCGTAGAGCTGT
>NZ_JAQRFN010000003.1 GCF_028598555.1 Xenorhabdus anantnagensis | reverse complement strand
ATAGGGCTGGAGTCCACGGGGTAAACCCCATGAGACTGAGCCTCAAGCCCATGGCAGATGGTCAGTTATGGGGGCGTTAAATTACCCGGACAACACGCTGTTTTACCAGACAACCTCAGGCAGTATTACGCGAGCTGATGTGATTGATTTTTTAGAGCAGGTCGCCAAACAAGGAGACAACCGTTTGACTTTTTTAGTGCTGGATAATGCGCGTATCCACCATGGGATCACGGAAAAAATCAGACATCGCTGGTTACAAGAGCACAATATGCTTTTATTTTATCTTCCCGCCTACAGCCCAGAGCTGAATCTGATTGAAGTCGTCTGGAAACAAGCCAAATACCACTGGCGACGTTTTATCACCTGGACTCAAGATACCATGGAGTATGAGCTAAATACGCTATTGGAAGGTTATGGTGATCAATTTGCAATTAATTTTTCTTGAGAACTTAACTTGAAATGGGGCATAAATGATTTAGACAAACGACCAGAACGGGTCACCTCGTATTGACTGCCTCTCCCTGACTCCCCCTGACTCCCCCAAAATCCCGTCGTGCTCCTGACATTATTTTTTGTCCCGGGAAATGAATTACCCATTGACCTGATGATTTCCGTTTATTAGCGTAGTCAGTCTTATCCATGATCCGGTCGCTTGTGAGGATCACCTTCGGGCAGCGACAGCAACACTCCTGTAGCCTGCAAGGGAGTACACCACGGTGTGGTACATCTGCGCACCTTTGGAAGCAGATATCGTCAGTCTGATGACGATGAAGGTTTCTTAATCTCATCCATCATGGCCAACAGGCCAGTCACCCAACGGGGAACACGTTTCCCATTGGGTCAGGTGTTCTCCGTTGTTTTGTCAGGAGAATACCATGCAACAAAATACCACCCCGGCAACGGCACACACTGTGTCCGCGGCTGAATTATCCCCTTTTGCTGAAATTTTTCCGCACACCAGTTCACTGGAACTGATGCTGCTGGAGCACACGTTCATTAAAGCCGCCGCTGTGTTTTGTGACGATGACCGGTGTGACCGATGGCAGTACCGGAAAGTGTCAGACAATATTGTCTATGTCGTGCCGATACGGTTGGATTCCTCTGCTGTCAACGTGGATGCGACTGACTTTAAAGGCGAAGTCTCCGCCGATGCCTTTGGGCTGATGGTAACCCTGAGCGTGTTGGGTTATCTGACGGCCCTGATGAAGCTGGACGGGTACGCTGAACGGTTTTGCGACCTGCGTGAATATGCGCGGCAACATCCTCAGGCTTCGTGTATCCGGGCGGCTTTGGGCTTAAAGGGTGCATAACAGGAGAACGTGATGCCAGACAATGAACTGATTATGCTGGACAGTCTGGCGCTGTCTGTCGTGTTTCCCGGCAAAACCCCGCTGGAACGGTTGTTTCTGGGGTTCCTGCTGGCGAATACCGCCTCACAGTTGTGTGGTGAGTATTGTCCTGAGCAATGGAGCAGTCGGAAAGTGTCTGAATCACTGGCGTATATGATACCCACAGCGGCAACAACCTATTCGGTTTATCTGCCGGAGACGAAATTGACAGCCACGCTTTCTGCGGATGCTTTCGGGCTGGCAGTGACATCCATCGTGCTTGCCCGTATCGCCGTGCTGAATGAGCCGAATGCGGATACCTGTCGGTTCTGTGAATTGCGGGAGTATGCACAGCAGCACCCGGAAAACGGCCTGATAGGGTCGGTCATGACAATGAAGCCCAAAGAGGAAGTTATCAGTTCCTCACTTATCCATAACAACAATAATCATCACTGACGTTATCAGACCATGAGGCTGTTAACCCTTTTCTTAAGCGCCTGACCGGGGAGCCGAAAACACCTTCCCGCTATCGGGCGGGTGTTTTCTTTATTTGACATCAAATCAAGGAAATACAGATGAACCCGATTTTTTTACCCGTACCGGACAATACTGAACCGGCATTACGGGAAGAGCTGTTTACTGTGCAGGTGACCGGCCTGATGCAGCACCCCCAAAAGCCACCGTCTCTGCGGGAGAACACCCTGACCGTGTGCGAATCACCCACCCTCACGGAAGCCGTGCAGCGGCTGAAAGTCATCCACCTGCTGGGTGACTGGCCGCTGCCGGAAACGTCATCCCGTCAGTCTGCATGCTTTTTTTCCGCTGACCGTCATGATTTATGACGCAGAGGACAGAAAAGTACTTGGTGGCCGGTTTTATGACGACATTGTCTAGAGTCCCTTTGTTGGCTGTACTTACTCGTTCCTATCAAATAGGTATCTAGTACTACAGCCGTAATTGATCTGTAAGCACAGGATTATCACGACGACGATAATGATATTGTTGTGCGCGGTACTGGTGTCGTCGTCGCCAGTCTGACCAAGATAAAATCTGTTCGACGGTTTCCCTTGGCTTTTTCATCAGTTTTGACAGCAGATTACGTAGTTCCGATACGCTCAGGGCTATCAGCCCCTCCGGTGTTTTTTTTCTCCTGTAGCCGCAAGACCGCCAGGACCGCATGGGCCAGTAGAGACAGCGTAATATGCCGGTACCCACTCTGCCACTGCCGCACTTCGTAATGATCCAGCCCACATTCCCCTTTGGTTTCGTCAAAGCCGCTCTCAATTTCCCAGCGGTGTCCTGCGACCTGAATCAGGGTTTTCAGGTCAGTCTCTTCTTTACGCGCATACACCACATAATAAGCGCATTCTTGTTTATCAGCCCGGCTACGCCGGACCAGCAGATAATGACCATAACGCTGTTCTTCTTCACTTATCTGCAAACGCCAGAGCGGGATCTATGCCCAGTCATACCAACGCTCTCCCTTTGTCCCTAACCCCGCGGACTGGGTTTTCCAATCGTCAGGCGTCAGACTGGCTGCAATCACGTCCGCCCTGATATCGCGTGGGCCTTGCCACCAGAGCCATTCATTCCTGGGGATCGCTAATACAAAGGATTGATGCCGCGACTCCAGCCAGCATCGCAGGCGGCGGTCATGCCCATACACGGCATCGGCGGTGACCCAACGACAGGGCACTCCGGCCTCCAATGCCCGCTCCAGCATGTGCCGGGCAAGTTGGGGTTTCGTGGCAAAGCTCACGGAGTCAGGTATGCCCGCGGCCGCACAGCGGGATCGGTCCTCGGTCCACTGTTCGGGCAGGTATAAGGCCCGATCAAGAAAGGCATGGCCGCCTTTGCCGGCGTAACACAGGAAGACGCCTATCTGGCTGTTTTCAATGCGCCCAGCGGTGCCACTGTATTGACGCTGTACCCCAGCCGAGTGGGTGCCTTTTTTGACAAAACCGGTTTCATCGATGATGAGGATGCCTTGCTCATCGCCGAGATGGTCAGTCACATAGTCGCATAAGATATCGCGGGCCGCCCCCGCATCCCAGTGGGCACGTTCCAGAAAATATTGAATGCCATCAGGCGAGTGTTCGCCCAGCCATTCAGCCAGTTGCCAGCTATTTTTACGCTCTACATCACTGAGCAGTCCACGAAGATAAGCCAGACAACGGTGTTGAGAGCCGACAGAGTGAAACAGCGGAGCCAGACGGGAATGCACGCCCCGTAGCTCCTGTTCCCAGAGGTTGATAGGTGAGGTCATAGGACACCTCCCTTGGTGTTAGGAAGAAGAGAGTCATCATGACACAATATGGATCACGGCTGTAGTACTAGGCTCACGGGGGCATTCCCTTGCTATCGCGAGGTAACTCAAAATCCATAGAGTATATAAAATAATGTGGCAGCGATTGTCACTATGAGTGATAAATCATTGCTCGGAAGATATTGTTCTGAACGCACTATTTCTCATGCTATAAAATTGTAGAATTAATGAAATTAAAATAAAAAATACTGCAAAATAGATTAAAACCATAGTACCTATTCCAAGAGATATGACAACACCACCTAACATCGCACCTATTGAGCTTCCCAGATAGTTGATTGAGCTATTAAGAGCAATGACTGCACTGCCATGTTTAGGTTGATAAGACAATAAAAGATGTTGCTGAGGTGCTCCCGCAGCCCATCCCATCGCGCCCCATATGAAGAATGGTAGATACTTTATTAATGGTATGTGAATCATTATCGGGATGCATATGACAGAACATGCTAATAATATTAAAATAAGTAAAATTAATAACTTTGTTTTTTTAAAATAATCTATTAAGTACCCAACTAATAAACTTCCAAATAATCCACCTAATCCCCATGCCCATAAATATGATGTTATATTATTTGAACCGCTAATATCCTGTAATAAAGGAGATAAGTATGTATATAACCCTAAACTTGCAAGGCCAGCAAAAAGAGTTATAAGCACTGTGATTGTCACTCGTTTATCTAAAAACATTACAACCCTATCTTTCATGGATGGAGGGGCGGTTGCTGGGATAAAAGGGAAAAATTTGAATATGCTTAAGGCTGCGATAAAGCTAAGGATAACAGTAAACCACATTGTAGCTTGCCAACCAAATTGATTTGCGAGATAAAGGCCAACAGGAACGCCTAACACAGTTCCGATACTCATTCCACCTACTGTTAATCCAAGGGCACGTCCTTTCTTTTCGGCAGAAACTAGCAATGTAGAGCCTGCTATAGCTAATGGAGAGAATAAGCCAGCACTAACCCCAGCAATCGCTCTAGAGATCAGGAATACAGAAAAATTTGGAGCAATGGCGGTTAAGGCATTTGCAACCCCAAAAATTATTATAGAAATTAATAGAATTTTTTTAATCGATTTTCCTGCTAAGAGAGAAGCAAATAATGGGGCTGAAATTGCATAACATAAAGTAAATATACTTACAGCCTGTCCAATTTGAGATGCACTTTTTTGATATGTCTCACTAACTCCAGGTATAATTCCTGCTATAATATAGGTATTAAACCCCAGAGCAAACATACCTATAGCTAAAAAAATAATTTTTTTCATGCAGCTATGCCTTTATATCATATTTTAATTCATTAATGTGACTAATTAGTATGGTGATGAACTTGATGCCATTTTAAATGTAGTATATAGAGTACAGGTCTACACCCAAATAGTTTGTAATTTAGCTTAATTACACTTCCCTATGTAAATAAGGTTATTTGCATTTAATAAAGTTGTAATAATATTTTATGTAAAAATGTTATTGTGGTTAATCATTAAATAGGGTAAAGCCTCATGTTAGTACATTTTTTAGTATATACAACAAGATGTAATAAATAAAATGAAATATTTAAATGCGAAGGTATGAAAAAAAATCATGAGTATAACTAAATATGAAATTTTTGAAACAGTGATTATGACAGGAAGTTTTTCTAAGGCTGCTGAAAAGTTAAACAAAACACAGTCTGCAATAAGCCATGCGGTTTCAGCTTTAGAAAAAGAACTAGGGGTTTTCTTATTTGTGAGAAATGGCCGAAAAGTGAGTTTAACTCATCATGGCATAAATGCCTATGCATATATATGTAGGATATTAGAGATTAACCGAAATTTGATGAAAAAGAAATTTATTGATGAAAATATTCCTTATGTTTTGAGGATTGGAGTTTTTGAGAGTGTAAAGAGAACAATTCTACCCTCAGTTATAAAGGAGATAAATAAATCATACCCATTTATTGATATTATACTATTTGAAGGGGGGTATGATGAAATTAAGGAATGGATTATAAATGATTTAATAGATTTTGGTTTTACAATTAGTGATGATTTTGGGTGTGAGTCAATTCCAATATTAGAGGATGAGTTAGTGATGGCAACAAAGATAGACATGGAGTCACCTTTAGACGGTGTATCATTAAACGGTTTTTTCAATATCAATAAATTCATTATGCCAATGGCACCATATAAAAATAAAATAGAGATTTTTTTCAATGAAAATAATATAAGTCCTAATGTTTATTCCCATGTAAGTGATTGTAATACAATTGCAAAAATGGTTGATTTAGGAATTGGTGTTTCCATCGGTCCAAAGTTATTCTTACAATCTTTTGAAAAGATAAAATTGCATGATTTACCTATTAAGTTACATAGAAGTATATATCTTTCTCATAAGAAACATTATTTTGATAGAGTAGATCATTTTTTTATTGGGGAGGTTAAAAAAGCAGCAAGGGGTTTAATTTAAACCCCTTGCTATTTTTCACCCTAATCGATCAAGCCCACTATTCTCACTTAGTAAAATTCTTTCTTCTGTGTTATTGTATTTTACTTTATAAAATGATTTTTTCTTATTATTAATTTCATTAAGATTTTTTTGAAGATATATAGCATCTTTTAGGTTCGGGAAATCGAAATCAGGGTTTTTTCCTAGAATAACGAAATCAGTAACATCCTTTATAATATTAACAATAGGCTCTAATCTACGGTCTCCAATATATTCATGGTCAAGAGAGTTAAAGTATAAAATGTTATCAGTGTGGGTCTTCTCTTCTGTCCAAATTTTTACTGAATGCTCATGCCAGTTTGGTGTATCAAACGATAATTGAGCAAATATTAATTTACCTAAAGAGTCTTGAAAAACAAAATCTAATTCTCTTCTTCTAAATAAGCTAACAAAACTACTATATCCGGTAACAAGAGAGCCATTTATTTTACCAACTATAAATGAACTATCGGGAATTTCATCCCCGGATATTGAGTAGTCCGATTTTACACCATTTATTTCATCTAATGATAATAGACTATTGTTAATCCACTGAATAAGATCTAATGGATGAATTATTTCGCTGATAACACCTGTAGTTGGTCTATAATCATTAATTCTGTTCTTCTTCCATAAAAAGTTTGCTCTTACTAATTTTAAATTATTATCTTCAACATATTTTTTTAGTAGTCTAGATGCTTTTGTATATCTCGCAACCATGTTTAAACAGAATCCTGATGCATTTTTCAATAAATATTCTGCGGTATTTAGTTTAAAGTTGGAATCTACAAAGGGTTTTTCACAAATAACAAATCCCTTATAATCTTTAATTAAAGATAATATCTCCCCATGATTTTCATCGTTCACAGATATTACTAATACATCAGGATTAAATAATTCTAATGCTGACTTTACAGTAGGGTAATACACTAAATTAATATTCTTTTCTGTTCTACACGTATAAGCTATGTCAATGCCATTTTCATATTCATGAGAAATTTTATTAAATGATTCAACAAATATTTTCCCTGAAAAACCCATGCCAATAATTAGCACCTTCATCATACTGTTTACCCATTAAATTATTTTGAAAAATAACTCTTCTCCAGTGTGTATATAACCTTTTCTTATATGGAATTTTTCTGCAATTTTACTAGATTGCATAAGTATTTTATGGACATTATTCTCTATTAGAGAATTCTCTAAGCTATTCACCATGACCTCTGCAATTCCTAAACCTCTTCTATCACTACGCACTACAAGAGATTGTGCCCAACAGATTCGGCCATCGAGCACTCCTACAATAGGTGGACGTAAATCAATGATTCCTATTACGCATGAGCAAATATTTTTATCTTTACCATATGTACCAACTAAAAGTAATACATTTTCATTTGATATGTTCTTTTTAATCCAAGAGCGATATGCTTTTTGCCAAGCTAGATCATCCTCTTTATTTTTTGCTGAATAATGAAGATTTCCATTAGATAATAATACTTTTCGTAGCTCAACTAAATCTTCAGTATCTTCAATTATTGCTCTTCTAATTGATAATTTTTCTTTCATTATAGTTAGTCCAACATAATAATTTTAATAAGGTTTTAGTGATGTGGAATTATTTTATTGTGACATGATAAAATAATTTATTATATATTTTTACTCATTGAATGTGAAAAAGGTATATTAAATAGAGAGAAAACTTCAACTAATGCATCCGTTAATTGTATCATTTTTTCATCGGAGTGATTTGGAGTAATATTAACTCTAAATCTTTCTGTTCCAATGGGTACTGTAGGTGAATTAATTGCTTGCAAATATATGTTATATTTCATCAATAGCTGCTGTGCTGCAGATTTGCATTTTTTTGCATCTCCAACTAATACTGGTAGTATATGTGATTCACTGGAATTCATAATCGGAATACCTGCATTTTTAAAATATTTTTTAAGTGTTTCAGTTTTTGAATGTAACTTTTCTCTTTCTATACAAGAAGTCTTTAAGTATTCAATGCTTGCATAGCATGCCGCTACTATGGCCGGAGGTAATGAAGTTGTGAATATAAAACCAGAAGCGAAAGAACGAATTGCATCAATTATTGTATCAGAGGCAGCGACATACCCACCTATAACACCAATTCCTTTAGCCATAGTACCTTGAATAATATTTATTGAATCGGAAATACCTAGCCCAGCAGCAATTCCTGCTCCTCTAGGGCCATACATACCAACAGCATGTACTTCATCAAGATAAGTTAACGCATTATATTTCTTAGCAAGGTCTGCAATTTCTTTAATTGGAGAAATATCACCATCCATAGAATAAATTGATTCAAAAACTATGATCTTAGGTCGGTTATAAGGTTGTTCTGATAGTAATTTTTCTAAATGCTTTGTGTCGTTATGTTTAAATTTAAAACATTCTGCTTTTGTACTACGTATCCCATTAATAATAGATGCATGGTTTAGCTCATCAGAGAAAATAATGCAGTTTTCAAATAGGCGTAGTAAACATTGCAAAGTTGCATCATTCGAACTGTAACCTGTTGGAAATACTAATGCGGATTCTTTATTATGCCATTCAGCTAATGATGATTCTAATTCTTTATATTGATAGTGATTCCCTCCAATATTTCTAGAACCACCAGATCCGGCACCAAATAAATCAATTGCCTTATGCATAGCATCAATTACAATAGGGTTTTGGGACATTCCTAGATAATCATTGCTACACCAAACGACAACGGAATTTTCATTTTCCATATGATTTGTTTTTGCCAAAGGATATTGTCCGCAGATGCGATTTAATGTTACAAATTCACGATATTGCCCATTTTCCTTTAACTTCATTAGCTTTTCATTAAGAATGTTCTCATACATAAAATAATTACCCTAATTAATTGTAATATTATTTTTGACAAAAGTTATGATTTCAATGTGTAAATATTAAAATTAAACAGAAAAATAAAAAACCTTATGTAAGACGCATTATTAATGTAGTAATAAAAATAAGCAAGTAATAAAAATAAATATTCTAATAAGTTGTTGGAAGTAGTTTATGGTTTCCAGATGTAAAAATATTTCCGTTAAAACAATCAAATGAGAATATTTTTAAATTAAGAAACTATTTGGGATATGATATCACTATCACTCATATGAAGAGTATTATAAAACAATTACCCTAAATACTGTTTCATTAATAGTGAGACATTCAAATATGGAAGTATTCTTGCTTATCGTGGTATTAGGCAGGGTGAGAGCATGAACGTTTTTTACTCTGAATAAATAATCTTTGTTAGCAACAATGTCTTTATTTTGTACAAAAATAAATATATCTGCCTGTGTCAAAAAGTCATTTTCAATCACTTAGCTCATTTTACTATCATTCACGCTCTCACCCTGTGGTATTAGGGATAAGTAAGTGTCCACATATCTTATTTGTCTGATGTGCATGATAAATCTAAAATCACACTGACGCGCTACACTTGTCTTCTCTGGTTTGTCCGGCTAATACATTAACCAGACAAACCAGAGACTTTGAAAAATACTATGCCTGCCAGAAAAAACATTTTCACAGCCTACCCTATTAAAGAACTAGTAATAAAACTGTTCACCCTATTCACCTTTGATTATTTTCATTTAAATTCATGTTGTTAAATGGTGATGACTTGAAATCAGACTCATCACCAGTCTTCATCACTATTCACCTTTTCCTGATTTAAAGGTGAATAGTGATGAAGACTGGTGAACAGTTTAAAAATAACTATTCATCTTATAATACCTTGATATATCTGATTTAAATTACAAGGTGAATAGTGGTGAACATTTTTTTATATTTCTTTTAAAATTATCATCAATAAAGAAAAAATTATTCTTCTGGCTGGTTATCCCTTGCCAGTTTTGGCATCCACTCAATAGCGGTGTCGATATTCAGGCTCAGATTGCTGCGAATGCCGTATTTGCTTTTCTTGCGCAGGTAATACTGCCCATACTCCGCCAGTGCGCCCGGCATATCCATTCCGAAGCGAGTCACGGAAACAGGTTTGTTCAGGTTATTGCCTTTCATATAAGCAAGATAGGTGTGATAAAGGTACTTACGGGGATTGAACGGCATAATTTCCGCATTGCCGATTAATAGGCCGTCAACTTCATGGGAAACAATAAGATAACCACAAAAATCGACCAATGGATCTGTGCCGCGTTTGATATCCAGCGCCTCCACAGATTTCTGTTGCTCTGCCAGTAAACGCTTTGCTGATTGTGGGTCAGCAAACCGATGCAGCAGATGCCTAATAATCACAGGCAATTCTGCTGCGATTTTATCTCGCAGAAGTGGATCGCGTTCATTTTCCGGCACAACTTCGGAAAAGTTGAAAATCACCCGACGCCGAGATACACCACCACTGCGATCACTGAAACTCATGGCATTATTATTTACTGCCAGAACCACCGCAGGGATACGGGTTGAATAAGGTTGTTTATGCTTCGGATCAATAGCAACTTCATCACCGCCAGTAATCGCCTTGATACCGGAGCCATCGCCCACATAGCGGGTCTGGTCTGGCAGGATAATCAACGAATATCCTACAATTAGCGCCCGTTCCCGTGGGTTTTCCAGTGCAGCCATACTCGCAGAAACAGTGTTGCCTTTGCCTGCCAGCATTGAACAGATTTCAGCAAAGATACTTTTGCCACTGCCCCCAGCGCCGGTGACTT
Organism: Xenorhabdus anantnagensis; assembly: GCF_028598555.1. Taxonomy (GTDB): domain Bacteria; phylum Pseudomonadota; class Gammaproteobacteria; order Enterobacterales; family Enterobacteriaceae; genus Xenorhabdus; species Xenorhabdus anantnagensis. The sequence goes on along the minus strand of NZ_JAQRFN010000003.1, from coordinate 260,336 downwards.
CCAGAAACAACTGCCAGTCGTAACGGTTTGCCAACACCATAAACAGGGCCGCCAGTACCCGATCAAATTTGTTTTCACAGTTGGCTGTCGCCCGGTTGAGCCATTGCCAGAACTGTGGCGCATGGTCTTTCAGGATTTCCCCCGAGGCAGGAGAATTGAATTCAACGTCATTAGCCAACAGCAACCAATCATTTTTACGATGAGGTCTGAATCGGCACGTTTTCAGGTCAAATACGCCGTTACTGAATCCGATTAAGTGGCGTTCTGGCGGTTGCATCATAGGAAGCTGCAATTTCAGGGCATCTACCGCAGAGCCGATACCATGCGGTGAGTACGGTAGTTTCTCTTCCATAAAGGCAGCGACCATTTCCCGTTTTAAATCGCGGTCACTGACCGGACGCCAGACAATGCCGTCATAGTGATGCACGGTTTCCGAAGCGCCATCCAGCGCCAAATTTCCGTCATAACGTGCCAGCAAGACTTCTCCGCGCTGGCTGGCTCCCATCTGGCATAATGTCAGCTTGAAAGATTCGGTATCATTAGATTGAGCGTCTGCTTTTTTCTTGGTTGGCGCGGGTTGATAAAGCCCCTGAGTAAAGGCCAGCTTTGCCCCTTCCACACCATACTGTTGGCGGTAATCGTCCCAGTCGGCTTTGTGCTCTGTCGGTGGTAACGTCACCCAACCATTAACCGCAATAGCTGCTTTTTCTGCTGAGATTCTGCCGATATTCACTTTCGGTTTGCCGTGCTTATCCAGTTCGTCGGGATGATGCCAGTCGTTATCTGCTGTAATAATAATTTTCGTGTCTGGCCAACGTTCCCGAACGGCTTTAGCGACAGAATACAAATTACTTGCATCCAATGCCGCCAGAACTGCACCTTTATATAATTGACTGACAGTGAGTGCGGTAGCATAGCCTTCGGTAATGATCACCGTATCGGAGTTTTCTTCCAGTTCTGAGACAGAAATAAACGCCCCTTTTTTCTGGCTGCCAGACAGTAGTTTTTTCTCTCCATTGGGTTTGATAATCTGCGCACCTGTGACTTTTTTATCCGGTATTGTCAGTGCCAATACTGTCGAATTATCAGGCAACAACCGTTGATTAGAGCAATGCAGTCCTTTTGCAATCAAATAGGGAGATTGCCCGGCGACAGTCTGCGCTATCAGTGCCGCGACTCTTTCGGCAATGGGTTGTGTTGGATAGAGGTTTTCTTTGGCGGGCTTGGGTTCGGGCAAAGGTAATGCGAGTGCATCCGCGACAACTTTGGCTGCTTCCGTAATTGTGATCCGGTTGGTTCTTGCCACTAAATCCAGCCCATCACCATAGTTCGGAGCATCGCACTGGCGGCAGTGCCAGTTGCCGTGATGATGGTTGTCGATAAAGTGAAAGCGGACAGTACCACCGCAGACAGGGCAGGCACCATGTTTTCCTTTTGTCGGGATATTGATGCCACAGGCAGGCAACAGGTTTCCCCAGGAATACATCGCGGATGTTTTCACTGTCTGGATCAGGTCAAGCGGTTTTTGGGTGCTTGCTGTTTTTTGAACTGTAAATTCAGGGCGAGTTTGGGTATGCTGTGTATCAGCCATCATTTTTACCTTGCTTAATGATTGTTGGTGAAACGCCTCGTAGTGTTGGACGCACTTCGGGGCATTGTGTTTTATATTCTGTTTCTTATGTCATACTCTTTTGTCTGTTATGCCGCGCGTGATTCCGCGATCCTCTGTGCAATCCAGTCATCAATCTCTGCTTCGATAAAAGCGACTGAGCGCGAGCCGATTTTGACCTGTTTTGGGAATGCTCCATCGCTAATCAGTTTGTAGATCCACGCCTTGCTATAACCCGTCCTGCGTTGAACTTCTGGCAAACGAATCAGGCTTATTTTTAATGCTGCCACTGTCATTTTAATTCTCCTGTTACCGAGTCCTTGAGCGCTCATCGTGGACGTTGTTTAATGACAGGCGGATTATTTAAAAAGCAAGATTAAATGCACAGCGTTAATTCTTTTTCTCTCGATGAGAATTAATGGGTTGCAAGTTGTACTAGCGGTTTTTTCTGTCGCGTTGCGGTTTGGCGAAATCATACGGTGTAATGGATTTTTCCCGGTTCGCATCCAGATAATCCGCCCACCACTGCATCATCAGCCGCCGTTCGTCCAGATGTTTAGACGTGTGGATATACGCCGCCCGGACGTTATTTCTTTCGATATGGCTGAGCTGGCGTTCGATGGCGTCATCGCTCCACAGTCCGGATTCGCCCATTGCACCGCGCGCCATTGTGCGGAAGCCATGCCCGCAGAGGTCGGTTTGGGTGTCGTAGCCCATCGCCTGTAGCGCCTTGTTGACGGTGTTTTCACTCATCACTTTCGCGGAACCATGATCGCTGGGGAACATCACGTCACAGTTACCGCTCAGTTTGTGTAAAGCATTGATAAGCCGAACCGCCTGATGGCTCAAGGGGACAATATGATCGGTTTTCATTTTCATGCCGCGCTCAGAAAAGCGAACGCCTTTAATGGGTTGCCTTGTGGCAGGAATTTTCCACACCGCGTTTTCAAGGTCGATTTCCTGCCAGCGGGCAAATCTCAGCTCACTGGAGCGGACAAACGTTAGTAGTGCCAGTTCTACCGCGATCTTGGTCAGCAGGCGGCCACGATAGGCAGATAAGCGAGTCAGAAAATCGGGCAAATGTTCATGGGGTAGGGCGGGATGGTGACGAGATTTTGCGGTGGTAAGTGCGCCTGCCATGTCATTAGCCGGGTTGGATTCCAGAATATCATTCTGGACGGCGTAGCGCATGATGGCAGTGATACGCTGGCGCAGCCGCTGGGCGATATCGTGTTTGCCCTGCTCATCAATGGCCTTGACGGGCGCTAAAAGCTGGATGGTGCGTAATGTGGTAATATCTCTGGCGCCGATATGGGGGAAAATATATTGCTCAAGGCTGTGCAGGATTTTTTGACGGTGGCTGTCGCTCCAACGTTTGTTACTGGCATGCCATGCACGGGCGACCTGTTCAAAAGTGTTTACTTTGGCAGGAGAGGGGGCACCTCTTTTCTCAGCTTTGGGATCGATGCCCTGTGCCATCAGCTTTTTGGCTTCATCCCGTCTGGCGCGGGCATCGGCTAACGATACTGCCGGATAAACACCAAATGCCAGACGATCTTCTTTCTTATCGGTCGGGCGGTAATACTTCATGCGCCAGTATTTTGAACCGCGTGACGAGACTTCTAAATAAAGGCCCCGCCATCGGCGAGTTTGTAGGTTTTTTCTTTGGGTTTTGCAGTTTCGATTTGTCGTGCGTTTAGTTTCATTATTAAGGGCATTCCTTTAATCGAACGGTAAGTGCCCCGAATTATGCCCTTCGCTGCATCTTGATTGCAACAGACGAAACTGGACCTAAAAATAAGAATGGATGTTGATTTTGCTGGATTTAGCAGGAATTGTTTTACTGGGCTGGACTTCACTGGAAGTTGAAGTGGTGCCCGGAGGCGGAATCGAACCACCGACACGGGGATTTTCAATCCCCTGCTCTACCGACTGAGCTATCCGGGCTAACGGGGCGCATTAAACCGTATTCAGCCCAGTCCGTCAAACACTTTCTGCAAAAAAACTATTAAAATTGATTGTTTGCTGTATTTTTATACCAATTTAGTGTGGTTATTCAGCTAAGGCTGTTTTTTGTTAACTTAACGCCCCATTTTTTCGGCATTTTGCGATGGTTAGTATATCCTGTGCCAGCAGTTTCGCTATGTTGACATCTTCAAGCTCTCTGTTCACTAATAACTTACTGAGACATCCTTCAAGGATAAGTTCCATCTGTTTGGCGACTTGATTACTGTCATTAATATCAAGTTGTTGCAATAACTCTTCCGTGTAATGGAAAGAATTTTGTTTTTGCAATTCTGCCAATTGGTGGATTGGGTGATCAAAGTCAGGAAAAGCACTGCAAGCAGCAATGAACAAACAGCCCGGATAACGATATTCTTGGACTTTCTCCTTGAGGGCATCATAACGTGCCAATAGTTTTTGCTCAGGACTTAAGGTCTCATCCAGTAGGGTTTGGCGCTGCCAGATTTCAATCTGTTGGCTGTGATAGCGAAGACAATCATAAAGCAGCGCTTCACGATCGGGCCAAAAATACTTTATTTGGCTAATGTCGATATTCAGGGGAGTTAAAAGTGTCTCCAGTGTTGCTGACAGTCCATGCTGTTCCAATGAGTTAAGAACATGTCTAAGCACATATTCACGTTGCACAGTTGCTCTCCTTCCAGATTATTTTTGTTGTAGGTTTTGTTGTAGTCGCTGTAGCTGCCGGTTAAAACGCTGTGCGTCCATGAATCCATTGACTTGAAAATCGGTTAGCTCTTTTCCCTGCGTATCAAAAAACAAGATAGTGGGAAGTCCATACACATTCAGTTTTTGCAACAATTCTTTCTGTTTTGGGCTGTTATCCGTGACATCCGCCTGTAACAAAAGGAATTGGTTCAATTGTGTCTGTACTTGTGGATCACTAAAAGTATATTTTTCAAACTCCTTGCAAGCTACACACCACTCAGCATACAGATCTAACATAATCGGTTGATGGCGATTCTCAGCTAAAATTTGGCTTAATTCCTGCCAATTATTGATTTTTTGAAATTGCAGGGTGGTTTTTTGCTGTTCCGCCGTAGGGTTTCCCCACACCCAATCTTGCAAAGGACGTGAAACAATAAGAGCCAGAGCCAGTAGGATAATCTGCAATACACGCATCCAGCCATTTTTGCTACCTAGTGTTAATGTAAGTGCCCAACCAAAGAAAGATACAGCTAATAAGCTCCACAATCTTATGCCCCATGTATCGCCAAGCACGCGTTCAAGCAGGAAGACTGGCAGAGCCAATATAATGAATCCGAAGGCTTCCTTGACGTACTGCATCCACGGGCCACTGCGTGGCAGGAGTTTGTGACCAAATAGTGTGACTGCGATAAGCGGCAACCCCATTCCCAATGCGTAGAGGTACAGAGTCAATCCTCCGACCAATGTGTTACCGCTTTGGGCGATATAAAGCAAAATAGCACTGAGCGGTGCGGTAGTGCAGGGAGAGGCTATTAACCCCGCTAAAGCTCCCATCACGAACACACCAATGTAAGAGCCGCTTTGCTGTTGGTTGCTCCAATTTACTAAACGAGTTTGGGCAGAAGAAGGAAGTTGTAATGTATATAGCCCAAACATTGATAAGGAGAGCAAGATAAACAGTACGGACAGCCCTATAAGGATATAAGGATTTTGCAGGGCCGCTTGAAATTGTAAGCCAGCGGTCGCTACGACTACACCAAGTATAGTATAAGTGAGCGCCATCCCCTGAACATAACTCATGGCGAGCCAAAAAATTCGCTTCAAGCTGTCAGGGCGTTTTTGGCCCAAAATAATGCTGGAAATCAGCGGATACAAGGGCAGTACACAGGGAGTAAAAGCGATTCCTATGCCAATTAACAATGCCCAGAGCGGCGAAAATGGGGTGTCATGAGGCTTGGAGAGAGCATCTCCCTGTTGCATAGATTCTTGTGGGAGGCTGTTTTCTTTATTTGTATTTGTCGCGGTATTGGCTGAAATCGCGGTTTCATTATTGGGTTGGGTGGAAGCAACAACGGCTTGTAATGGTACGTTCAGGGTTTCAGGTGGATAACAATAACCCGCCTCTGCGCATCCTTGATAAGTAACCTGAAGAGAGCCATCGTTGGTGGCTGATAGGATAGGGATATCAATACGCGCTGATTGAAAATAAACCTCTGTCTCACCAAAAAACTCATCTTTATGATCGATGCCTTTGGCATACGTCATTTTACCCAATGATGCTTCTTGACTGGGAGTGATACTGAATTGTTTTCGATAGAGGTAATAACCGGGTTTGATATCCCAGTTCAGTGTGAGTTTATTTCCTTGTTGCTGAAAATCAAACATGAATGCCTGATCAGCAGGAAGGTAGAGATTTTTCTCGGATTGTTCAAACAGTGCGCTAGCTTTGTTAGGAGACAGAGCGATACCGCTGAACAGGAGAAACAACATGAGAATACGTTTCATCATAAGATAATCTTTAACCTGCCTGTATCGTGGGTTTGATTCGTAAACTTTATCAGAACCTGAACTATAACCGATGATATTCATAGCAGAAAGTTAATTGTATAATATTAAGGCAATTCTATGTTTTTGAAAGGGAAGAAGATGCTGGGAAGGGGTATTTCAGGGGCATGACAGCCCCCTGAAATAACGTTTCAAAATATTCTTATGAATCTATAAGATCATACCACCAAACAGGAAACCGAATGCGACAGCCAATACAACGGCAATAGTGCCTGGAATAAAGAATGGATGGTTGAAAACAAAACGCCCGATACGGGTGGTTCCGGTATCATCCATCTGCACGGCTGCAACTAATGTCGGGTAAGTTGGCAGGATAAACAGGCCAGATACGGCAGAGAAAGATGCGATCGCTGTTAATGGCGTGACATGCAGCGCCAGAGCCATTGGCATCAAGGCCTTCGCTGTTGCGGCTTGTGAGTAGAGCAAAGCTGAACAGAAGAAGAATATAATTGCCAACAACCACGGTTGGGCATGAATCAAACTCCCCGCAGTTTCTTTGATCCACCCCATGTTAGCTTGAACAAATGTATCTCCTAACCACGCAACTCCCAAAATACAGATACATGCGCTCATGCCAGCTTTAAAAGTGCTTGAGTTCAGGATGGCATCGGTATCGACGGAGCAAATAATGGTGGTAAGGGTAGCAATACTGAGCATGATGATCAAAATTGCATTTGTAGTGTTCATCAGGGGTTTCTCAACAAGGCCGACACCCGGACTGTTGATAATGGCATAAATGACGACACTAACGACACCCAGAAGGAACAACAGAACAGAGCGTTTTGCTTTAGGCCTGATTTGAATCCGGCTGGCTCCGCGCATTTCAACCAAGTTATCTGCAAGGCGTTTTTGGTAAACAGGGTCATTCGACAGTTTGGAATCAAAAAGCCATGAAATAATGAATGACATGAGGATGATGGCACAAAATGTTGAAGGCAATAATACCATTAACAGATGGATATAACTGATGCCTTGTCCTTCCATAATGGATGCCATGTAAACAACAGCCGCAGAAATAGGGGAAGCAGTGATCCCGATCTGGGCCGCGACAACGGCGGTAGAGAGTGGACGGCATGGTTTTATGCCCTGCTCTTTGGCAACTTCTGCAATAACTGGCAGTGTTGCCAGTGAGATGTTTCCCGTACCTGCAAACAGCGTCAGAAAATAAGTGACGATAGGTGCAAGGATTGTGATGTATTTGGGATTCCTGCGCAGTAACTTCTCAGTTTGCTGAACTAGATAATCTAGCCCCCCAGCCACTTGCATGGCTGATATCGCAGCAATGACAGCCATGATTATAGAGATAACATCAAATGGAATACTGCCTGGTTTAACACCAATGGCGGCGAGAATTATCACACCAAGTCCACCAGCGAAACCAATACCTATTCCCCCTAATCTTGCCCCCAGAAAAATGGCCAGCAGAACAATAACCAATTCTACGGCTAACATGTTAAATACTCCTTCATTTATTTAGTCTTATGAAAATCAATGGTTAATATTTTGTGTTTGCTGAAAATTAAAAAGGCACGCTTCCGGTTGGAATTGCGTGCCTTAATAATTAAGACGAACTCGTTATTATAATCATTTAATTAGTCATCAAAACGTTTTGCTTTATAAGTTGGATGTTTTAGGTTCTCAACGGAGAAAATATCATCTAGTTCAGCTTCGGTCAGCAAACCGCGCTCAAGCACGACTTCACGGACGTTTTTGCCAGTTTCAGCACAGATCTTGCCCACGATATCGCCATTATGATGGCCAATGAATGGATTCAGGTAAGTAACGATGCCGATAGAGTTGAACACGAAGTTTTCACAGACTTCTTTATTGGCAGTGATACCGTTGACACATTTTTCAACCAGATTACGGCATGCATTGCTCAGGATAGACATAGATTCAAACATAGCCTGACCAATCGCTGGTTCCATTACGTTAAGCTGCAACTGACCGGCTTCTGCTGCCATCGTGATACACATATCGTTACCAATGACTTTGAAGCAAACTTGGTTAACGACTTCTGGCACAACTGGGTTAACTTTAGCTGGCATGATGGAAGAACCCGCCTGCAATTCTGGCAGGTTGATTTCATTCAGGCCAGTACGGGGACCGGAAGAGAGCAGGCGCAAGTCGTTACAAATCTTGGACATCTTAACAGCCAGACGCTTCAACGCGCCGTGAACCATAACGTAAGCGCCGCAGTCAGAAGTCGCTTCGATCAAATCCTCTGCTGGCAGGCAAGGCAGGCCTGTCACTTCCGCCAATTTTTCAACAACCAGTTGTTGGTAACCTGGTGCAGTATTCAAACCAGTACCGATAGCGGTAGCGCCAAGATTGACTTCCAGCAGCAGTTCTGCCGTACGGGTGATGTTTTTGATCTCTTCTTTCAACAGCATGGAAAAAGCACGGAATTCTTGGCCCAGAGTCATGGGGACAGCATCTTGCAGCTGGGTACGGCCCATTTTCAGGATGTCATCGAATTCAACCCCTTTCTTGTCGAAACCTTCTTTCAGCAGCTCAATCGAACCAATTAAGTGCATCAGGGAGTTATAAACAGCAATACGGAAGCCTGTAGGATAAGCATCATTGGTTGACTGGCTTCTGTTCAGGTGATCATTTGGGTTCAGGTACTCATATTCACCCTTTTGATGCCCCATCAACTCTAGGCCGATATTTGCCAGTACTTCATTGGTATTCATGTTCAGTGAAGTACCTGCGCCACCCTGAAAGACATCAACAGGGAATTGATCCATACATTTGCCTGCATTGAGGACTTCATCACATGCTTTGACAATAATGTCCGCCACTTTTCCCGGAATAGTATGGAGTTCTTTGTTTGCCAGTGCTGCGGCTTTCTTTACCATCACCATGCCTCGGATAAATTCAGGCACGTTGTTGATGGTACGGTCACTAATATAAAAATTTTCAATCGCACGTAGAGTGTGAATACCATAGTAGGCTTCAGCAGGAACTTCTCGTTTACCTAACAGGTCTTCTTCGATACGAATGTTGTTTGACATGAGAACCTTCTTAAATTAGATGCGTTTTTTACTGTTCTATTATGTGTTTGTTGAGAAATAATGTTGCCGACAACAATTTCCCTGATATTAATCACTTATCATGGAATTGCTGGCGCGATCATATGTGGATTTGTGAGAAATGCCTTGAACCTGGATCACTTTATAATGCTATTTTACTAATGAAATAACATATGTGTGACTAAAGTCACAATTACGGAGGGAGAAAGTTAAGTATCCGAAGTATTGAAAACTGCCACCATGATCCCCACATGTATTATCTAACCCCATATTATGTGATCTAATATAGTGCGCATGATTAAATAGTGTGCATGATCAAATAGTGTGAACTCTCAATAATGATGAAAGGAGACCCACGTGCGCTGGCTCCCACTTATTCTTATATGCCTTCTGGTTTACATCGAGTCTGTCCTGTTTGTTCGGGTTGCCTCTGAAGTTGGGGTCCTGTTGACTCTGTTGTTGGTTATCCTTACCTCTTGTCTTGGTGTGTCCCTTGTGCGTAATCAAGGCATCAAGAATTTTATGTCTATGCAGCAAAAAATCGCAGCGGGTGAGAGTCCAGCGGAAGAAGCAGTCAAAAGTGTTTCTCTGGTAATCGCTGGATTCTTGCTGATACTGCCCGGCTTCTTCACCGATTTTATCGGATTATTGTTGTTGCTGTCCCCAGTACAAAAACTCCTGACAGCGAAGTTATTGCCCCATATTAATTTTTACCGTCCGAATACTTTTTATGGTTCTGGTAAATCTGGCTCTGGTCATCAGGCCGGTGGTTATGGTCAGAATGGGCAGACATTTGAGGGAGAATATGAGCGCAGGCAAGATGGCTCTTCCTATACATTGGATGATCAAAAATCCGGTGAGCAAAAAAATCATGGCGAACATGACAGCGAGCACAATAAGAAATAATGATCTCTGCTTTGGTTGAAATTTCGGTGGGGGAAGAAAAAAGTAAAATATTTTTTGCAGCCCGCCCTTGAAGTAATGACCTCAAGCCCCAACTTGTAGCTTCATGGTACTGGTTCTGTTGAGGTCTGGTATCAATCCTCTTACCTGATATGGACTTTATTATTTATAGGAGATCTACCAATGAAAATTCGTCCATTACATGACCGCGTTATCGTCAAGCGTACAGAAGTTGAATCAAAATCCGCTGGCGGGATTGTTCTGACAGGCTCTGCTGCGGGTAAATCTACCCGTGGAGAAATTTTGGCAGTCGGCAATGGTCGCATCCTTGAAAATGGGGAAGTGAAAGCGCTGGATGTAAAAGTGGGTGATACCGTCATTTTTAATGAAGGTTACGGCGTTAAAACAGAAAAGATCGATAATGAAGAAGTATTGATCATGTCTGAAAGTGACATTCTGGCAATTGTTGAAGCGTAATTGAGTATCTTGTTACATTCAGATCTTCTTAATTGAACGAATTTAAAGGAAAGACACAATGGCAGCAAAAGACGTTAAATTTGGTAATGATGCTCGCAGCAAAATGCTACGTGGTGTAAATGTACTGGCTGATGCAGTTAAAGTGACCCTAGGCCCTAAAGGCCGTAACGTAATTCTGGATAAATCTTTCGGTGCACCTGTCATCACGAAAGACGGTGTATCTGTAGCACGTGAAATCGAATTGGAAGACAAATTCGAGAATATGGGCGCTCAGATGGTTAAAGAAGTCGCTTCTAAAGCCAATGACGCAGCAGGTGATGGTACTACCACAGCAACCGTATTGGCACAAGCTATCGTCACTGAAGGTCTGAAAGCTGTTGCTGCTGGCATGAACCCAATGGACCTGAAGCGCGGTATCGATAAAGCGGTTATTTCTGCTGTTGAAGAGCTGAAAAAACTGTCCGTGCCTTGCTCTGATTCCACTGCTATTGCACAGGTTGGTACTATCTCTGCAAACTCCGACGAAACCGTAGGTAAACTGATCGCAGAAGCGATGGACAAAGTCGGTAAAGAAGGTGTAATCACCGTTGAAGAAGGTACTGGTCTGGAAGACGAGCTGGATGTTGTTGAAGGTATGCAGTTCGACCGTGGCTACTTGTCTCCTTATTTCATCAATAAACCAGAGTCTGGTTCTGTTGAACTGGAAAACCCATACATCCTGCTGGTTGACAAGAAAATCTCCAACATCCGTGAACTGCTGCCAGTTCTGGAAGGCGTAGCTAAAGCAAGCAAGCCTTTGATCATCATTGCTGAAGATGTTGAAGGCGAAGCGCTGGCAACTCTGGTTGTTAACAACATGCGTGGTATCGTGAAAGTGGCTGCGGTTAAAGCACCTGGCTTCGGTGATCGCCGTAAAGCAATGCTGCAAGATATCGCTACCCTGACTAACGGTACTGTTATCTCTGAAGAGATCGGTCTGGAGCTGGAAAAAGCGACTCTGGAAGATTTGGGTCAGGCAAAACGTATTGTTATCAACAAAGACACCACAATTATCATTGATGGCGTAGGTGAAGAAGGCACAATTGCTGCACGTGTTACTCAAATCCGTCAGCAAATCGAAGAATCTACTTCTGACTATGACCGTGAAAAACTGCAAGAGCGCGTAGCTAAACTGGCGGGCGGTGTTGCAGTAATCAAAGTCGGTGCAGCAACTGAAATTGAAATGAAAGAAAAACGCGCTCGCGTTGACGATGCATTGCACGCAACCCGTGCGGCTGTAGAAGAAGGTGTTGTTGCTGGTGGTGGTGTTGCTCTGGTTCGCGTAGCTGCTACTATTTCTGAGCTGACTGGTGACAACGAAGATCAAAACGTAGGTATCCGTGTTGCACTGCGTGCAATGGAAGCGCCAATGCGTCAGATCGTAGACAACGCAGGTGAAGAACCATCTGTTGTTGTAAACAACGTGAAAGCGGGTAAAGACAACTACGGTTATAACGCTGCAACTGAACAGTACGGCGATATGATCGATATGGGTATCCTGGATCCAACTAAAGTAACCCGTTCTGCACTGCAGTTCGCAGCTTCTATCGCAGGTCTGATGATCACTACCGAAGCAATGGTGACTGAACTGCCTAAAGATGACAAAGCTGACTTAGGTGCTGCTGGTGGCATGGGCGGCATGGGTGGTATGGGCGGCATGATGTAATGCTGTTTACCCTGATGATGGAGTGAGTTCTCCATCTACTAGGATAAAACTTTGAAGGCGAGCAGAAAAACACTGCTCGCCTTTTTATTTTTTTGTCTTAATCGGATACGAAAGGGTATATTTATCATCATGGTAGGAATCCCTATAATCAATGAGGAAAGTTATGCGAATCAAAATGTTGCTTGGGGCGTCAGTATTATTGTTGGCAGGCTGTACAACAAATCATCAATTAACTTCTGCCGGTGCTAATGTGCGTTTTGTCGATACTCAACCAGGCAGCGAATGCCAGCGGTTAGGGGAAGTTGCTGGTATGCAAAGCAACTGGCTCAATGGCGTTAGCAATGAGAGCAGCTCTATGCGTAGTGCCGCCAATGATTTACGCAATAAAGCGGCTGAAATAGGTGGCAATGTTATTTATGGTGTAAGCAGCCCATCAGAGGGATTATTGGCTAGTTTTGTTCCCCTTGATAGCAAAATGGTGGGTCAGGTCTATAAGTGTCCATAAGCACTAATGACATATAGTCAATGCCATAAAAAAACAAAAAGCAAAAAATGTAGCCTCATAGATGAAATGGTGCGGTTTATCTGTATGTGGATGTAAAAAATCGATGAGGTTGGTGAGAAAGTGGTTTGGGCAATGCTCAGAAAGAATGTTTCAAAATATCAAGGGTTGCATATAGCCAATGGATTTCAAGCTGCGTCGCGGCGGCAAGGAAGCGAATCCCCGGGAGCATAGATCACTATGTGACCGGGGTGAGTGAGCGCAGCCAACAAAGAGGCAACTTGAAAGACGAAGGGTATATACATTCGGTTTCTGTGCGCTGCCCATCCAAAAGATCTTCAATGATGGCGTGAAATTAATCAGTGATTGGCTGGTATGAGGAATGTCACTGGTTCTGGGTTAGCCCTAAATCCAGAGGCGTTTTGCTTGGCTCTCCACCAATTTCCCTTGTCAGACTCGGAACCAGATAGCCAGAGACTTTAGTTAATAATTCTCGCATGATAGCTTTTGCTTCTTCATCTCCCACAAGAAAATGTGCGGCACCTTGAACTTTGTCCAGAACGTGAATGTAGTAAGGCAATATACCTGCATCGAATAGCGCATTACTTAAATCAGCCAGAGTATCTGCATTATCATTGATATCACGTAGCATCACACTTTGATTCAGAAGTGTCACACCCGCTTGCTTTAGCTTTATCATGCTTTCGCGGAACGCATCATCAATTTCATTTGCATGGTTGATGTGGGTCACCATGATCACCTGCAAATTGGTTTGTGCTAAACGATCACACAGTGAAAGAGTGATCCGATCGGGGATTACAACCGGCAAGCGCGTATGGATCCGCAACCGCTTAATGTGTGGAATGGATTCAATTCGACTGATTAACCAGTCCAGTTCATGATCCTTGGCCATGAGCGGATCACCACCAGAGAAGATAATTTCGTCAAGCTCTGGGTGCTGTTCAATATAATCCAAAGCAAGCTGCCAGTTGTTTTTGTTACCTTTATTGCCTTCATAAGGGAAATGGCGACGGAAACAATAACGACAATTGACTGCGCATCCTCCTTTGACCAATAGCAAAGCCCGATTGCGATATTTATGTAAAAGACCAGGAACGACACTGCGTTGTTCATCCAGTGGATCAGTAGAGAAACCAGAGGACGTAGCAAATTCTTCCCGTGAGGTCAGAACTTGTAATAAAAGAGGATCTCGGGGATCGCCCTTTTTCATTCGTGTTACAAATGCTCTTGGTACACGCAGAGGAAACAAACGCTTTGCTTCATTGCCTTCTTGCAGCATTGCATGCGTGTTTAAGGATAATAGTTGTAACAACTCGTTGGGATCAGTAATAACATCCGCAAGTTGTTTTAGCCAGACTTCTCTGAGGGGGTGAATATGGGTTATAATGTGTGCCATTTTTTGGCTAAGCCATTTTGTTAAAAATTAGAGGATCTCCATGGCTACTTATAGTACCAATGAATTCCGTTCAGGTCTTAAAATCATGTTAGATGGCGAGCCGTGCGCTATTCTGGACAGTGAATTTGTTAAACCAGGTAAAGGTCAGGCATTTGCCCGTGTTCGTATTCGTAAACTGATTTCTGGTAAACTGCTGGAAAAAACTTTTAAATCAACAGATTCTGCTGAAAGTGCAGATGTCATGGATGCCAACCTGACTTATTTGTACAACGATGGTGAATTCTGGCATTTCATGAATAACGAAACTTTCGAGCAGCTGGCTGCGGATGCGAAAGCCGTTGGTGACAATGCAAAATGGCTGATCGATCAGGCAGAATGTATTCTGACTCTGTGGGATGGCCGTCCTATCGCTGTTACTCCCCCAAACTTCGTTGAGCTGGAAGTGGTTGAAACCGATCCAGGTCTGAAAGGTGATACCGCTGGTACTGGTGGTAAACCTGCAACGTTGAGCACTGGTGCTGTGGTAAAAGTACCTCTGTTTGTACAGATCGGCGAAATCATCAAAGTTGATACCCGTTCTAACGAATATGTATCTCGCGTAAAATAACCGCGTTTGTTATTTAAAAAAACCGTAGCCTCTTCGTCTAGAGGTTGCGGTTTTTTTGTTGTAGCTCATCGGTCGTTATTATTGCGACTGCCAGATCGGATAGCTATAATTCAGTTTCATTTCTTATCGTTATCCTGGACGACCTGGATAAACGTCATTTCATTGGGGACGGCCCCACTAGTCATCATATAAAGGGAAAGGCATGTCTTGGTTGATCCTTCTTATTGCTGGTCTGTTGGAAGTGGTGTGGGCGGTAGGCCTGAAATATACTCAGGGTTTTTCACGTTTGATGCCAAGTGTAATTACGATTAGCGCGATGACTGTCAGTGTGGGGCTATTGGCCTATGCGATGAAAAACCTGCCGGCAGGAACTGCTTATGCTGTGTGGACAGGTATTGGCGCTGTAGGTACGGCGATTTTCGGCATTATGGTATTAGGGGAATCGGCGAATTTTGCCAGAGTGTTGAGCCTTGTCTTGATTGTGATAGGCATTATTGGCTTAAAGCTGGCGAGTTGATCTTATGTGAATAAACCCAGCTAGGCTGGGTCTATTTTACAATCATCATTTTCTTTCATAACGCGAAGGCCATATTTCTTCTGGCGTGCGCTCCAGTGCTGCGGCGATAAGACGCTCACCTTTTGGCCAGTGTCGTTGCAATGCATTGGCAAGAGTGGATGATGCCAGCCCTGCTGCCCGTGATACTTCTGACAATGTGGTTCCGCGCTTTTTCAATTCAGCGATGATATCAGCAGAATGCCAGTCTTTTTTTTCCATCCTTAAGATCTCCAATTATCTATTATTTTTCAATCAAAAAGTAAGTGTTAAGTAGATTATAAGTCACATATCATAGCATAACTCAAATTGAAACGTGACTTATAGTCCGTGGTCGGATAAGTAACACGAATCGATACTTATCGGATGAAAAAATCGAACAGCATCAAATCCCTTTTTGGACAAAGAATTAGGTATCTCAGGAGAGAAGCTGGGATGTCACAGGAAGCTTTTGCTGATAAATGTGGGTTGGATCGAACCTATGTCAGTGGCATTGAGCGTGGTGTCAGGAATCCTACCTTGGAAATTATTTATGTAATAGCAAATGGACTACAGATTGAACTTAATGAGCTGTTCAATTTCGAAACAATACATCCTCCCCATTAAATATTCTCTTTACCCATCGTCTTTCAAGTTGCAGCCAATAAAGCTGCGACTGAAAAATCATTTTTCTCTTGTTATTTCTCTTTAATACGAAGCTGAGATACATATTCTGTTTTTGAATATGATATTTTTTTTGTCATATTATGAGCAATGATTGCTGGAATTTGATGAAATAATGTACTTTGATTAGACATAAGCGGGAGAAAAGATGGTGTCATTGATCCCTGAGCTTGCGATTGGAGCGGTTGTTGGTTTAATTATCAGTACTACTGGTGTTGGTGGTGGTGTGGTAGTTTTGCCGATCCTGAGCTATTTTTTCGGATTGGATGCATTGGCTTCTGTAGCGACGGCTAATCTTCTTTCAATGCTGATGAAAATATCATCTTCTTACATGCACTTTCGCATGGGCAATATTCCCTTACGTCAATCTTTGATTATTCTGCTGATCATGATACCCGGTACGGTATTGGCCAGTTATGGAGTAACAATGTTGAGTCATGTAAGCCACTATCAGGTACAACTTGAATGGGGAATTAATTTATTGGTTTTATTGGCTATCTTATTTTCCCTGTATCTTTTTTATCGTCGAATACGTCAGCCGCAGTTAAAAATGGGCCAAATGCAACCACAATCCAGACTGATTAAGCCTCTTTTACTGCCCGGTACAGGGGCTGGATTGGTGCTCGGAGCAACGGGAGTTGGTGGTGGCATCGTGGTATTGCCATTACTACTACGCTATGCGCAAATGAGTATCAAACAAGCGGTTGGTGTTTCCTTATTTGTCACAATGATGTTATCCGGTTCATCTGCTGTTGCTTATGCACATGGAGGATATACGGATTGGAAACTGGCGTTGGTGCTGTTTGTGGGTTCTTTGCTGGCGATCCCTTTTGCCAAGTATCTGATGAAGCATTTGTCTGACAAGGTACTACAATATGCCACATTGTTCTTGATCTTATGCAGTGCAATATTGATAGGATTCCGGTTAATTTGAAGAGACTTCTTTGACCATTGAGGCGAGTGGTAGGCTCAACAGCCAAAGAAGATATTGAATTAATTAATAAATCAGTAATTGGTTTTAATAAATCAATGATTGGTTTTAATAAATCAGTAAGCAGTTTCACCAATATTTTTCAGGGCATCAATCACTAATTGCCAGAACTTGCTGTGATCCAATTTGACAGCAACTTGTGTATGGCAATCTTCAGGTGGAGGGAAACGGAAATCTGCCACTGTCATTCCGGTTGTTAATGCTCCCGTTAGCTCGATATTAACGGGAACTTTTTGGGTCGTCATAACATCAGGATCGATCACATAAGCGACAGCACAGGGATCATGAACTGGAGGATAACCAAATCCCTGATGCTCACGATATCTATCCCCATAAAATTTCAGCGCATCCAACACGAATTGCGAGGAATGTGTCTTAATTTGAGCGATTGCCTCGATAATTTCAGGTGTTGCTTGAGCTTGATGAGTGAGATCTAAACCAACCATCGTCAGCGGCCATTTTTCATTAAAAACAATGTGTGCGGCTTCTGGATCGATCACAATATTGAACTCCGCAACTGCACTTCTGTTTCCTTTATGATAACCCCCTCCCATCAATACGACTTCCTTCACCCGCTCAACGATTTGCGGTGCTTTGCGTGCGGCCATAGCGATGTTTGTCAAACCCGCAGTTGGAACCAGAGTCACACTTTTGGGCGGATTTTCCATAATCACATCAATAAGTAAATCAACTGCATGGCGAGCATCTAATTTCATTGTTGGTTCAGGGAGAATGGGGCCATCTAAGCCAGTTTCACCATGAATATCTGGGGCTGTCTTGATCTCTCGAACAAGTGGGCGGTGGCATCCTGCTGCGAAAGGAACATTGTGAATATTGGCGATGCGTGCAATGCAAAGGGCATTGCGGGTTACTTTACTCAGGGTTTGATTGCCAACAACGGTTGTGACAGCCAACAGCTCAATATTCGGATTCCCATGGGCAAGCAGGAGAGCAATGGCATCATCATGTCCGGGATCGCAGTCAAGGATAATTTTCTTCGGTAGCATATTTATTCCTTTCAGTAACTATACCCAATGGATTTCAAGATGCGTCGCGGCGGCAAGGGAGCGAATCCCCGGGAGCATAGATAACTATGTGATCGGGGTGAGTGAGTGCAGCCAACAAAGAGGCAACTTGAAAGATGAAGGGCACATACCCATTATTTTCAAGTCGTTGTTTTGTTAGTGATAACTTGAAATCTACTAGGTACATATATAAATATCTTTTTTCAGAATAATTCACTAACAGAAAAAATTCCTCCCAATCCATCACAAATTGAAAATATAAAAGTTACATCTTGTTAATAAATATTTGAATAATTGTGATTTGATTAACATGAAAACAACAAATGATTTGAGCATTTCAATTACATATGATTCATATATATATCAGACATTAAGTGCGTTAATTGTTATTTATATCAATTTGTTAATATTTCGACCCTTTATTGCTTTGTTAATACACCTGAATAACTAATATTCAGTAAATGTGATAAATCCCCCTGAGAAACGGAGTAGCAAGGTGATCAGCTGAACACCATCAGGGGATAAGCAGATGCTCATGGGGTATATAACATGAATAATCAACTTGATTCATTAACATACTATGCGGCAACAAAAAAATATGATCTTCGTTTCCCAATGCTGACAGAAGATTTGGATGTTGATGTAGTTATCATTGGCGGAGGTTTTTCTGGTATCAATACGGCATTAGAGCTGGCAGAAAAAGGCATCACTAATATTGCGATTTTGGAAGGCCGGACTTTGGGATATGGCGGTACAGGCCGTAATGGTGGTCAAGTGATGACGGGTATTGGTCATGACTTGAATAAGATCAAACGCCATACGGGTAAAAAAGGTTTAGAAACCATATTTAAAATTAGTAGCTTGGGCGCAGGGATAATTCGTGATCGAATTGCCAAATATGATATTCAGGCTGATTTTTGCCAAGGTTATGCTTATCTTGGCTGGAATCCGCGACATGATAAAACATTGCATAGTTGGTTGCAGGAATTTCGTTCGGCTTCCCCTGATGAAGAAATTGAACTTTATACTGGTGCGGATGTTAAGAAAATTATTGGTTCGGACCGCTATACCAGTGCATTAAAACACATGGGGGGCGGGCATGTTCATTCGCTCAATTTACTGTTGGGAGAAGCCAAGGCTGTCACTGAATACGGTGTCAAGATTTTTGAAAACAGCCAGGTTGTGAACGTAGAGTATGGCCCTAGGGTCACAGTTCGCACACCCATGGGGTCAGTTCGTGCCAATAAGATGTTGTGGGCATGCAATGGTTTTTTGGATGGACTCGAACCGACTATTTATAGAAAAACGATCAATACCTACGCCTTCCAATTGATGACAGAAGAACTGTCGGACGATTTGATTGAAAGGATCAGTCCTATTCGTGGGGCATACAGCGATATTAGCCCGGTCATCGATTACTATCGTGTTACCAAAGAAAACCGTTTGCTATATGGCGGCGCGACACATTTCATTGAATATATACCTTCTGATTTAAAAGCATGGAACCGCAATCTCATGCTCAAAACTTTCCCTTACTTGAAAGATGTGAAGATAGAACTGGCATGGGGCGGGCCATTATGTTGCAGCGCCAATCTGTTTCCGCAAATTGGTTCTCTGCCTGATCATAAAAATGTGTTCTATGTTCAAGGGTATTCTGGTTTTGGTGTGACGCCTAGCCACATTATCTGCAAAATTCTGGCTGAAGGAATGAGTGAAGGCTCAGATCGTTATTCGTTACTGAGTTCGATTCCACACCTCAATATTATCGGGAAAGACAGATTGAGAAATTTACTGCTCTCAGCCAGTAAGACTTGGCACCAAACTTCAGGTTATTGGCAAGGACGCCGTTAGTTTTATCGCCGTTTAGATTTTTTGTCACTATTTTCTTTTTACTATTTTTTGAACAGTAACTATTTTTTGAACGGTCACTATTTTTTTGAACAGTCACTATTAAAAGGTAAAAGCCATGATAAAGCCGTTATTGTTAGATAAAGCACTTCCTGAATTAATGCCAATTGGCAGCATCACCAATCTTGGTTCTATTGTGGTGGAGGGAGATCCGCAAGTGAGTGTAGCCATGACCCATGGGGAACCATCGCATAATCTGACATGTGGTATTTTCGCCTGTACCAAGGGCACATTTAAAATGACCTATTCCTTTGATGAAATGGCAACGGTGCATGAAGGCTCAGTGAAACTGACTGATGTCAAAACAGGGGTTACGGTTGAATATCATAAAGGCGACTCGTGGTTTGCGGTAAAAGGGACGGAAGTATTGTGGGAAATCACTGGCGAGCGTTTCGTCAAACACTACATGGCTTGTATAAACGGGTAAATATCCGGCTAGACAGAGGAAAAGATGATGAGTGAAATTAAGTTGCTGGAGTCGGTTACTGCTTTCTTGCAGCGTTCTCACGGTCATTATATTAATGGAGTCTCTATTCTTGGTCAGGAAAAGGAAACTTTTTCCATCGTTAACCCAGCTTCTGGTGAAATGATAGCGACGGTCAATCAGGGAGGAGAGGCCGAAGTTAATCAGGCAATGCAGGCGGCATCAGCCGCTTTTCACGGATCATGGGCACAAATCTCCCCTATAGAGCGGGGAAATTGCCTGAATCGGCTGGCTGATCTATTGCAGAAAAATGGTGAGGAGCTGGCACAACTGGAAAGTTTATGTTCTGGTAAACCAATTCAATTATCCCGCATGCTGGAAGTGGGGGCATCAGCCGATTATTTACGCTATTTTGCGGGATGGTCGAGCAAAATTACTGGCGAAACATTGAATGTCTCATTGCCATCGCTTAAAGGAGAAAAATATAGCGCCTTTACTCATCGTGAACCCATTGGCGTTGTGGTCGGTATTATTCCGTGGAATTTCTCCATCATGATAGCGATTTGGAAATTGGGCGCAGCATTGACCAGTGGTTGTACCATTGTGCTTAAACCCAGCGAATATACTCCCTTAACCATGTTGCGTGTGGCTGAACTGGCAAAAGAAGCGGGGATTCCTGATGGCGTAATCAATATCGTCAATGGTTCAGGTGCTCGCATTGGATCTTCTCTGATTAGTCATCCTCAATGTGCCAAAGTCACTTTTACAGGTTCAGTTCCAACAGGCATGATCGTAGGTAAATCGGCTCTGGAGCAGGGATTGAAGCGCACAACACTGGAGCTTGGGGGAAAAAACGCAGCGGCTTTTCTGCCGGATATGACCGTTGAGAAAATCGTTGATGGCATATTGGAAGCGGGATACGTGTATCAAGGGCAAATCTGCGCGGCTGCGGAGCGTTTTTATATTCCATCTGTTCACATGGATGATGTTTTAACGTTACTTTCTGAACGATTATCTGCGATGAAAATCGGCTCCCCCCTTGATGAATCAACGGAAATGGGGCCTCTGGCAAACAAAGCGCATTATGACAAGATTCTGTCTCTGTTTGAAAAAGCGCGTCAGGAAGGTTGCGAAATTGTCTACGGAGGCCACGCACTGGAAGGGCCGGGATTTTTTGTCGCCCCCACGATCGTGAAAGCCAATAGTGCCGAAGATACGTTAATGAAAGAGGAGACATTCGGGCCGATCGGTACTTTCCTCAGTTATGACGATGAGGAAGAGCTAATTGGCATGATGAATGCAACGCCATTTGGGTTGTCTGCCAGTTTATGGACGAACAATATGAGCAAAGCAATGCGTATGACTTCACGCATTGAAGCAGGCATTGTTTGGATCAACATGCATACGTTCCTAGATCCTGCGCTCCCGTTTGGTGGCTGGAAATCTTCAGGGATTGGCCGTGAGTTTGGCAGTGCATTTATTGAACATTACACGGAACTGAAATCGGTCATGGTGCGTTATTGATGGAATAGTGAGTTTATATTGATCTAGAGCGCTACTTGGTCTTTGGTCATTGAAGCGCTCATTTTCCTCTTATTTTCCTCTTCCTGCCTTACTGAATACTTTGTCTTTTTGAAAAACTTGTCTTTTTGAAAAACTTGCCTTTTTGAAAAACTTGCCTTGCAGAAAAGCGCTGTCATAAGAATGTCGTCATAGGTTCAAATAAGTGTCATGTGACATATCTATTATCCGAGCAACTTAACACGATGATTTCTCATCCTATTCATCTGACTGCAAGGAAAGTTAGACAAGAAGACTCAGAAACCCAACTATGTGACAGATTCAGCCGCTTCTGCCACGGCTTGGGCAACGGGAGTAAAAACTTATAATGGGGCGTTGGGAATTGATGTTTTTGGCAAACTTTCGAAAGGGAATTGAGGCTTTGAGTAAGCAATAAAATCAACAGTTAAATTATTAGAAGGATCAAATAAGATTGAGGAAATCATAAGAAGGGAAAGCACAAGATAAGAAAGGAAAGAAAAATGAAACAGTGGTGCGAAGGGGGGGACTTGAACCCCCACGTCCGTAAGGACACTAACACCTGAAGCTAGCGCGTCTACCAATTCCGCCACCCTCGCAGGTACTGCCATTTATCTTGTTTGCTCAACCGATTTCATTTAACCGATTTCATTTAACTGATAGCTATCTGATTTGGTGCGAAGGGGGGGACTTGAACCCCCACGTCCGTAAGAACACTAACACCTGAAGCTAGCGCGTCTACCAATTCCGCCACCCTCGCATATATCAGACACTATCACTTAAACGGATAGCTTGGAGGCGCATTCTAGAGATTTTATAGCTGGCGTCAATCATTATTTAGTGAGAAAACGTGTGATTGCCGTAAAAATCGGCATGTCGACATGCTTGTGGAAGACAGAGATAAGATGCTGAAAAATAGAAATTGCCTGCCCATTAAACTGGAGCAGGCAAAACAAGGCTGCATTGAATGCCTGAGTTATTTCTTCGTCGCTTGGTATACTTTGAATTTACCTGTTTGCGCAATGACTTCATGGTTACCAAAGGTATTATCCAGCAGGTCAGGATAAGGTAAAAAAGCGTTTGCGACGATCCGCAATTTACCACCGGGTTTAAGGTAATTTGGTGCCATGCGAATCATATCATCGGCAGCAACCAAGTTAGTTTTCAAGCCATCATGGAATGGTGGATTAGAAATAATCCAGTTGAATTTTTCTTCAATGGCAGAATACACATTACTGGTGACCACATTGCCTTCCAGCTTATTGGCTTTCAGTGTTGCCTTGCTGGATGTGATAGCGGCAGCATTGACATCGCTTAGTGTCAGGGACAGATCAGGGTTCTTTTTACCCAATACGGTTGCCAGTACCCCGGCACCACAAGCAACATCCAACAGGCTGCCAGAGATAGGGGCATCAAAAGTGGAAAGCAGCAGACGACTGCCGACATCCAAATCATCTTGGCTGAATACACCGGGCAGCGTATTGACCGTGACATCTCCCACCTGATAGCTGTTCCACCAATTGTTTTGATCAAACTGAACCTGATTTTTCAATTGACCATAAAACAGACTGCAACGACGTGCTGTATCAATTTTGTGGAAAGTAGTAATACCTTCCATTAATTTATCAACACTGCGTACGCCAGTACGGTTCTCACCCACGATAAAAATATCCGTTCCGGGAGGCAGGATGGAGAACAGATTACGTAGTTGGAAACGCGCTTCCTGCTTGCTTTTCGGCCAATAATAAATCAGTGTGTCACACTCTTTAATAAATGTGCTGTCCGCTAAAAGGCCAAACCAGGCATTATCACCAAGCTGACGGATCAGGGATTGCCAATGGTGATATTGGCTAGTATGCACACGCACACTTGCAGCTTCAATTTCCGTTGCCAGATTGTCCTGAAGATCACCGGCAAAGAGTAGATGATGATCGCGGAATTGCTCATAATGGCGCAGGATAACTTCGCTGGCCGGGGTTAATACTGACATCTATGTATAGCTCCTATAAATCTTTATCCAAGTATAAGTATCAGCGGGCAGAACTGAATGCCATGCTGATTGGCGCAGAGATAAGCCCTCTGATAATATATTACCTGTTATTTTTTATGGCAGATGGAATAAAACACGATGACGAAGCGTGACAGATTACTCTCCCAACTGGGGATCACCCAATGGGTTTTGCGTAGCCCAATGACCTTGCAAGGTGAATTATCTGTCCTCATCCCTGATTCAACCCGTCTATTGATCATTAGTTATGATCAAATTGACTTAAGTCATTCATTGTTTGCTGATATTTTTACAGCCATGGGGATTGATGCCTCATCGGTATATTGCATCACGACAAAAGATGTTGAGCTACTTTCAGAATCAATCCACTGCCCATGCTGGCTGTTAGGGGTTGATATTACCTTATCAATACAAGGGATTTCTTTGAGAAGCCCGGCATTAAATGACTTATCTCTTGATGGGAATGCAAAACGCGCTCTTTGGCAACAAATTTACCATTATGAAGAATATTTCTCTATTAACTCTCGTTGATCTTCCAGCCGCATTTCAAATAGAACAGGCCAGCCATGCGTTTCCGTGGAGTGAAAAAACCTTTTACTCCAATCAGGGAGAACGTTATATCAACTATAAGATAACGCAGAATAACCAGATTATCGGTTTTGCGATAACACAATATGTCATGGATGAAGCCACGCTATTTAATATTGCAATTCATCCTGAACATCAATCGCGTGGACACGGCAGGGCATTGCTTATGCATCTCATTAATATATTGCCTGAAAAACAGATCAACACGCTGTGGCTTGAGGTACGGCGTTCGAATCAATCTGCCATTCGTTTATATGAAGATATAGGCTTCAATGAAGTTTCCATCCGTAAGAATTATTATCCGACAGAGTCAGGGAAAGAAGATGCCATTATTATGGCGTTGCCGTTGTTTGGTGGGTGAAGGATGCTCATGAAAATTGTTGTAAAGCAGTATGTAACATTATCAAATTTCAACTGAATTAATTAATGATTGGCTTATGCTCTATCTTGAATATCATTGGTTGTTTATAAGTCCAAGTTCAGCGAAAATAACCGCCAATCACGATTAACATGACGGATTGAAAAGCGAAGCGCCAGCAAGAGGCGCTTCCAAATGGTATCAATCCGTGCACAGACTAGAAGATACCAATTGATGTCAAATTCCCCATTTCTGCAAGAAGTCGCGAAACGGCGCACTTTTGCAATAATTTCCCATCCCGATGCGGGTAAAACAACGATTACTGAAAAAGTATTATTGTTCGGACAGGCGATCCAGAAAGCAGGTACGGTAAAAGGCCGGGGCTCTAACCAGCACGCTAAATCAGACTGGATGGAAATGGAAAAACAGCGTGGAATCTCCATTACCACTTCCGTAATGCAGTTCCCTTATAGTGATTGTCTGGTTAACTTACTGGATACCCCTGGGCATGAAGACTTCTCTGAAGATACCTATCGTACTTTGACGGCCGTTGACTGCTGTTTGATGGTCATTGATGCGGCGAAAGGGGTTGAAGATCGTACTCGTAAGTTGATGGAAGTTACTCGTCTGCGTGATACGCCGATCCTGACATTCATGAACAAGCTCGACCGTGATATTCGTGATCCGATGGAGCTGATGGATGAAGTAGAAAATGAACTGAACATTGCCTGTAGCCCGATTACATGGCCAATCGGCTGTGGCAAATCTTTCAAAGGTGTCTATCATCTCTATTTTGATGAAATTTACCTGTATCAGTCTGGTCAAGGGCATACCATTCAGGAAGTCCGTGCTATCAAAGGGTTGGATAATCCTGAACTAGATGCGGCAGTAGGTGAAGAGCTGGCGAACCAATTACGCGAAGAGCTGGAACTCGTCAAAGGGGCCTCCCATGAATTTGATCAGGAAGCCTTTTTACAGGGCGAACTGACACCTGTCTTTTTCGGCACTGCATTGGGTAACTTTGGTGTTGATCACATGCTGGATGGTCTTGTTAAATGGGCCCCAACTCCTATGCCTCGTCAGACTGATGCACGTGAAGTGACTTCCAGTGAAGAGAAATTCACAGGCTTTGTTTTCAAAATTCAGGCCAATATGGACCCGAAACACCGTGACCGCGTAGCATTTTTACGGGTTGTTTCCGGTAAATATGAAAAGGGCATGAAACTGCGTCAAGTCCGCATTAAGAAAGATGTCGTCATTTCTGATGCACTGACTTTTATGGCGGGAGATCGTTCTCATGTTGAGCACGCTTACCCAGGGGATATTATCGGCCTGCACAATCATGGCACCATTCAGATTGGGGATACTTTTACCCAAGGTGAAGAGCTGAAGTTTACTGGTATTCCTAACTTCGCACCTGAATTATTCCGCCGTATTCGTCTGCGTGATCCGTTGAAACAGAAGCAATTGCTGAAAGGTCTGGTGCAATTGTCAGAAGAAGGTGCTGTACAGGTATTCCGCCCTCTTTCCAATAACGATCTGATCGTAGGGGCAGTTGGTGTGCTTCAGTTTGATGTTGTTGTTGCTCGTTTGAAGAGTGAATACAACGTTGAAGCGCTGTATGAGCCAGTTAACGTTTCCACGGCCCGCTGGGTAGAGTGCAGCGATGCGAAGAAACTGGAAGAGTTCAAGCGTAAAAATGAGCAGAACTTGGCTTTTGATGGTGGTGATAACTTAACTTACATTGCACCAACAATGGTCAATTTAAACTTGACCAGTGAACGCTATCCTGATGTTGCTTTCCGTAAGACACGGGAACACTGATATTCTTTTCAGGGCCAACAATCCTGTTGGCTCAGATCGCTGATAAACCCTGTTTAAAATAATCATGGGGTTTATCAGCATGAAAAATGTTGTGATCATTTTTCCCCAATTAGATCAATTTGATCGCCTATCAAACCCTTCATTTTTACTCCTGTTACCTTGAACACTACTCAACTAAAACAACAACCTTATCAGTAGACAATATCATTGATTCTATTGATTTTTGTTTTATTTGTTATTTTATTCTACTTATATATAAATTTTAAGAATAAGATTCTTGTTTAATAAACGTTTATGTTGCTTTCTGTAATATTAGCGTCAAGCCGATTTCAGCTGTCTAATTGATATACCGACACACTGTGATTGTCTAAATAATACACTGCTTGTTGAAAGTCTTAGCCCATGTTAAATAAGGTGATAGTATGAATAAGTCTCGAATTGCACATTCATTAGTGGCAGTCGTTTTAGGATCAGTACTGGTAAGTAGCAGTGCTTTTGCAAATAATATCCTTTCAGGAAATACACCATCATCGCAAGGAACGGCGCAGAAAGTTAATCAGCCATTAAAAAAATCAGAGGAAAAAGTTGTTAAACGCTTGCCGAATGCAGGTAACTCTGTTAATGACACTCAGATTACTACCGCAGTAAAAGATAAATTGCGGCTACAAAAGAATTTAAACATTAATGACATTCTAGTGAAAACAGACAAAGGCATTGTCTATATTGCAGGCTTTGTTAAAAGCCAAGCTCAGAAAACCAAAGTAGTTGCTCTGGCTAAGAGTGTGAAAGGCATTAAGTCTGTGCGGTATTCCTTAGTAGTAGTTAAAAATACGGTAGTAGTTAAAAAATAAAGTGGTAGTTAGAAAATAAAGTAGTAGTTAGAAAATAAAGTAATAGTTAAAAAAATAACTGGAATCATTGAAAGAGTGGCTAGTAATAAGCCACTCTTTTTACCTCTTTCTCCCTCAATAAAACCCTGCTCAATTAGTAGATTATCTAACAGAGAATGCTATTCGTCGTTGTATTCGAATAATTTATTGCTATGTTAATAATTATACTCTTCATCTACCAACTTGCATTTTTATTGGCTGATCCTGATTATATAACTAGCTATTCAGCGTGTGGGTTATCCTTGATGCTGTCGTTGACTTTTAGAGGAGGAAGTGTGGGAAAGCATATTCCAATAACGTTGGGTAATATAGAACCCTTAGCTTATAAGTCACAGATAAAGCCAGGAAAAATTGCGCTTGTTTGTGAAGGAGGTGGTCAAAGGGGGATTTTTACCGCTGGTGTTTTGGATGAATTCCTCCGTCTTGGTTTTAATCCTTTTGAGTTGTTCCTTGGGACGTCGGCGGGAGCTCAGAACCTTTCTGCCTATATTTGTGGTCAGCGTGGCTATGCACGTAAAGTGATCAACCGTTATACAACAGATTCAACCTTCTTTAATCCATTCCGTTTTGTTCGCGGTGGGCATTTAATCGATCTGGATTGGTATATTGATACCATATCTGAGCAATTGCCACTCAATATTCCTGTTGCAATGAGTCAGTTTGATGCTGGGCGTGAATTTTATATGTGCGCTTGCCGCGCTGATAATTTTGAGCCGGATTATCTGCATCCTAATGAGCGGAATTGGATGGATATCGTCAAAGCCTCAAGTGCCATTCCGGGATTTTATCGTAATGGTGTTACTCTTAGTGATGTGGTTTATCAAGATGGTGGCATTTGTGATGCTATTCCAGTGCAAGAAGCCTATCGCCGAGGAGCGGATACTATCGTCGTGATTCGGACAGTTCCTTCACAACTTTATTATACGCCCCAGTGGTTCAAGCGCATGGAGCGCTGGTTAGAAGTTAGTAGCCTGCAAAAAATGGTCAAGATGATCAACCTTCATGCACAGAGTTATCGCCGAACACAGAAATTTATCGAAGATCCACCGGATGGTGTACAAATCTTCGAAATCTATCCACCAGCACCATTGGTTACAATGGCATTAGGAAGCAGGCTCAGTGCACTCAATCAGGATTATCATTTGGGACGGCGTTGTGGACGATATTTTCTGGCAACGATTGGGCATACTTTTGTTGAAGGAAAATTTGGACATGCAGAACGTAAGATTTATGGGGTAAGCCGTATGAAATTAAATTCTGATGGTGTCAGTCATAATTATTTTCGGAGAAATCATTTCCTGAACAGCGTCAATCATTGCCCTAAAGTGGAACCCCCAGCATCTGATGTGATGGAAAATGTGCAAACGACAGAAACGAGCATGATGGATAACTTGGACAAATAGATGTTTATTGATACACATTGCCATTTTGATTTTTTCCCTTTTGTGGGTGATGAAATAGAGAGTCTGAACCAAGCCAGGCAAATGGGCGTGGAAAAAATTATCGTTCCCACGATAAGTCAAATGAACTTCCAGAGAGTTACGGCGTTGGCTGAGGATTATTCCCCAATCTATGCTGCATTTGGTTTGCATCCACTCTATATTGCTGAACATCAAGCGGTTCATCTGGATGAGTTGGATCAGAAGCTACAGGAAAAAGATGCTAAATGTGTAGCAGTAGGTGAAATTGGCCTTGACCTTTATATGCCTGATCCGCAGATTGAAAAGCAGAAAAGTATGTTAGAAGCGCAGCTAAAACTGGCTAAACAACATGATTTACCCGTAATACTTCATTCCAGAAAAAGCCATGATCAATTGGCTGCAATCTTGAGAAAGCATAAGTTACCACGAACAGGGGTTGTTCATGGTTTCTCAGGTAGTTTGTCCCAAGCCCAAGCCTTTATTCGCCTGGGGTTTTACATTGGTGTTGGGGGAACAATTACCTACGATAGGGCACAAAAAACACGTAACACTATTTCACAATTGCCTTTGTCAGCTTTGGTATTGGAAACAGATGCACCTGATATGCCATTGTCGGGGTTTCAGGGGCAGCCAAATCGACCAGAAAGAGTTGCACAGATTTTCTCAGTATTGTGTGAGTTGCGCCAAGAACCGTCAGATGAAATTGCCAAGCAAATTTATCAGAATAGTGTGACACTATTTGCAATTGAATGATTTAAATTTAGGCAATTTATATGAGTTGATGCAAATTGCAACGCAGAAGCAATGTAATGAATCTTCAGGAACATAACTTACTATAAACCGGATGAGATAATATATCCGCAAAGCAGCAACTTAAAAGGTGAAAGGTACAGTAAACATTAATAACGCTTAACTTACATTCCTTGCCTATTTATCCTATTTTTTACCTTTTTCCCTATTAAATTATCTAATCCCACCGAAACTAAGTGGCTTTGTGTGATGCGGATCTCATTTTGCATTTTTATATTACTTTTTGTTGTATTAATTTGTGATGTTAGTTGCTTGTTCCTTTTTAGTGCTAGGTATAATCGGCTCACACAATGTCAGTAGGAACATATAAAACAACTGACATATTTTTTTTATTATTCATTCAGTGAACAGGGATTCTTCCAATGCAACTCCTTATGAGCCTGATAGGGATAGTAGTACTGATTTTTATCGCAGTGCTCTTCTCCAGTAACTACCGAGCCATTAAAATCCGTACTGTCCTAGGCGCCTTTTTGATTCAGGTTGCTATTGGGGCATTTGTACTTTATGTACCAGCCGGCAAAGACATTCTGGGAGGAATGTCAAGAGGCGTTTCCAACGTGATTGGATATGGTCAAAAAGGAACAGATTTTATTTTTGGCGGACTGGTTTCCGACAAAATGTTTGAATTGTTCGGCGGTGGTGGCTTTGTTTTTGCTCTGCGCGTTCTGCCAGTGATTGTTTTCTTCTCATCACTCATTGCAGTGTTGTATTACATAGGCGTTATGCAGCTCATCATCAAAATACTGGGTGGTGGATTGCAGAAAATATTGGGAACATCACGGACTGAATCTCTGTCTGCGACTGCGAATATTTTCGTGGGTCAAACTGAAGCTCCTCTGGTTGTGCGCCCTTATATTGCGACCATGACCCAATCTGAGTTGTTTGCGGTTATGTGTGGTGGCCTGGCTTCCGTTGCGGGTTCAGTATTGGCGGGTTATGCATCGATGGGTGTTCCGTTGGAGTACCTGATCGCGGCTTCATTCATGGCAGCACCAGGTGGTTTGCTGTTTGCGAAGCTGCTAGTGCCGGAAACAGAAAAAACTCACGATACTGCTGATGCAATGTCATTGATTGCAGCGGAAGATCGTCCTGCAAATATCATTGATGCGGCTGCATCGGGTGCCGCATCCGGTATGCAACTGGCTCTGAACGTTGGTGCAATGCTGTTGGCATTCACCGCATTGATTGCTTTGCTCAATGGTATCTTAGGCGGTATCGGTGGCTGGTTCGATTACCCTCAATTATCTATGGAACTGGTTTTGGGCTGGGTTTTTGCACCAATTGCCTACCTGATCGGCGTTCCATGGCATGAAGCCACAATCGCAGGTTCTTTCATCGGCCAGAAAATCGTCGTTAATGAATTTGTGGCGTTCATGAACTTTGGTGAATACCTGAAAGCTGACGATATGGTTAAGGCTGCGGGTCTGCAAGTGCTTTCCGATCATACCAAAGCAATTATCGCCTTTGCTTTGTGTGGCTTCGCTAACTTGTCTTCTGTTGCGATCCTTCTGGGCGGCTTGGGTGGTATGGCACCAAACCGTCGCGGAGATATTGCCCGTTTCGGCTTGAAAGCTGTATTGGCAGGGTCACTCTCTAACTTGATGAGTGCAACAATTGCAGGATTCTTCCTCGCGTTGTAAGACGCAGAGAACGTATATCAAATTGAATGCAGGTGAGATTTCTCACCTGTTTTTGTTTTTCCTGAAAACATTTAATGTGATTTAACTCACAATAAAATGTTTGTTGTTGCAAGAGTCATGTGATTAGTGTGATTTTAAGCACGAATTATTGTTCATTTACATGTTCAAATAATGATGTGCAGACACCTAATGGCGATGGTTGATCCCCATAACATCAGGCAATATGAAATATAAAGAAAGCTAAGTATAGTAAAGATATAGTGCAGAAAAAATGCGCAAACAGAGATAAATAGCGCAGAAAAACAGCGCGGAGAGAGGGAACTCTGTTGTTGCAGGGGCATATTGCCATAGCAACATCTTCAAGGAACCAAGTCCGCTCGCCAACAAACGAACTTATTGTTAAAAACGAACTTGTTGTTAAAAACGAACTTATTGTTAAAAACGAACTTGTTGTTAAAAACGAACTTATTGTTAAAAAAGTAATAGTTAAAAAGTAATGGTTAAAAAACAATTGCCATAAATAATCGTTAAAACTAATCGTTCGTTCAAAATAATCGTACAAAAGAATGTGTGAACTGGTTCAGTCACAATAATAATACCGTTGGAGAGTTCTATGACCGATTTAACCGCCGCCGCTCAGCATGCGCTGAGTTTGATGGATTTAACTACACTTAATGATGATGATACAGATGAGAAAGTGACAGCACTTTGTCGTCAGGCGAACAGTCCCGCCGGACATACGGCAGCTATCTGTATCTACCCACGTTTTATTCCTTTGGCACGTAAGGTATTGCGTGAACAAGGAACTCCCGATATTCGCATTGCTACAGTGACCAACTTCCCGCACGGTAACGATGATATCGACATTGCACTGGCTGAAACCCGTGCTGCCATCGCTTATGGTGCAGATGAAGTGGATGTTGTTTTCCCTTACCGTGCATTGATGGCAGGTGATGAACAGATTGGCTTTGATTTAGTAAAAGCCTGCAAAATGGCCTGCGCTGAATCGGGCGTATGGCTAAAAGTCATTATTGAAACAGGTGAATTGAAAGATACAGCTTTGATTCGCAAAGCGTCTGAAATTTCAATTAAGGCTGGTGCTGATTTCATCAAAACCTCAACCGGTAAAGTTCCCGTGAACGCGACACTAGAAAGTGCCGAAATTATGCTGAGCGTAATCCGTGATATGGGCGTAGGCGATAGCGTTGGTTTTAAACCAGCAGGTGGCGTGCGTACTGCGGAAGAAGCGGCACAGTATTTGGCGCTGGCGGAACATATCTTGGGAGACAAATGGATTGATTCCCGTCATTTCCGTTTTGGTGCATCCAGTTTGTTGGGCAGTTTACTGACTACACTTGGATATCAGGGCCAAAAGCAGAGCAATGGTTATTGAGATCAGCAGTAGTTATTGGGATCAATCGTGATTAATTGAATGCACGCTAAAATAGTGTGTATTACTGCCATTCTTTTCAGATAATAATGATTGGGAGGTAGCTTTGTTTCTGGCACAGGAAATTATCCGCAAAAAACGTGATGGCTATCCATTGAATGAAGAAGAGATACGCTTCTTTATTAACGGAGTCCGCGATAATACAGTTTCCGAAGGGCAAATTGCTGCATTGGCAATGACCATCTATTTCCATGATATGACGATGGAAGAACGTGTCGCACTGACATTAGCGATGCGTGATTCTGGTACGGTTTTAGACTGGAAGAAATTGAATTTACCCGGCCCGGTTGTCGATAAACACTCGACGGGCGGTGTGGGGGATGTCACTTCCCTGATGCTTGGCCCCATGGTAGCGGCCTGTGGGGGATTCGTGCCGATGATATCGGGACGTGGCTTAGGGCATACCGGAGGTACGCTGGATAAATTGGAGTCTATTCCCGGTTTTGACATCTTTCCTGATGAGCACCGTTTCCGTAACATTATTCGTGATGTGGGCGTTGCCATTATCGGACAAACCAGTTCACTGGCACCTGCGGATAAACGTTTTTATGCGACGCGCGATATTACGGCAACAGTGGATTCCATCCCTTTGATTACAGCCTCTATCTTGGGTAAAAAACTGGCTGAAGGGCTGGATGCTTTAGTCATGGATGTGAAAGTAGGGTCTGGGGCATTTATGCCGACCTACGAACAATCGGAAAAGCTGGCCGAATCTATCGTTGAAGTTGCCAATGGTGCGGGGTGCAAAACCACAGCATTATTGACAGATATGAATCAAGTCTTGGCATCCAGTGCGGGTAATGCGTTGGAAGTGCGTGAAGCAGTCCAATTCTTGACGGGGGAATACCGTAACCCTCGGTTATTTGAAGTTACCATGGCGTTATCTGCTGAAATGCTGGTTTCGGGCAATCTGTCCATTGATCGTGACGATGCATATCGTAAGTTACAGGCAGCACTGGACAGTGGCAGAGCGGCGGAAACATTTGGTCGCATGGTGGCTGCACAGAAAGGACCAACTGATTTTGTCGAAAATTACGCCCGCTACCTACCGACGGCGGAATTCATCAAGCCAGTATTGGCAGGACAGGTATTAGACGGACATGTATTAGACGGTCAGATATTAGGCGGTCAAAGAGGCATTGTTGCAGAAATGGATACCCGGGCTTTGGGAATGTCTGTTGTTGGATTGGGTGGAGGACGTCGTAAGGCGACAGATCCTATTAATTACAGTGTGGGGCTGAGTGATATCGTTGCGTTGGGCACAAAAGTGAATGCGGATACACCCTTGGCAATGATTCACGCCAACAGTGAACATGCTTGGCATGAAGCCGCAGAAACAATCAGTAAGGCCTTTGTTCTTAATAAGAAAACCGTTCTTGAGGAAACAGGAACACAAGCCGCCACACCAATGGTTTATCGTCATATCAATGGATAAATCAGACAAGAATTGAAATCGATTTTAATAGCTGGCAGTTTCCGCATTGATAGCGTGAATTGACGCAGGAGAAAATAATGAAACGTACATTCATCATGGTATTGGATTCCTTTGGTATCGGTGCAAGTGCTGATGCTGAAAAGTTTGGCGACAAGGGATCTAACACTTTAGGGCATATTGCAGAACAATGTGCCCGTGGTGAGGCTGATATTGGCCGTAAAGGGCCACTGCACTTGCCAAACCTGAGCCGTCTGGGATTGGGCAAGGCAACGGAAGAGTCTTGTGGAACTTTCCCGATTGGTTTGGATAAAGATGCCGAAATAATTGGCGCTTATGGTTACGCGAGTGAACTTTCTTCTGGTAAAGACACACCATCAGGCCACTGGGAAATTGCGGGCGTTCCGGTTCTGTTTGACTGGGGCTATTTCCATGACGAAGAAAACAGTTTTCCACAGGAGTTGCTGGATAAACTGGTCGAGCGCGCAAACCTGCCGGGTTATCTGGGGAACTGTCACTCTTCTGGTACAGTGATTCTGGATAAACTGGGTGAAGAACATATGAAAACCGGTAAGCCGATTTTCTACACTTCTGCGGATTCTGTTTTCCAGATTGCATGCCATGAAGAGACATTTGGCTTGGATCGTCTGTATGAGCTGTGTGAAATCGCTCGTGAAGAGTTGAATATTGGTGATTATAATATTGGCCGCGTGATTGCCCGTCCATTTGTGGGTGATAAAGTAGGGAATTTCCAGCGTACCGGCAACCGCCATGACTTGGCCGTTGAGCCACCAGCCCCAACTATCCTGAAAAAATTGGTTGATGAAAAGCAGGGTGAAGTAGTTTCCATCGGTAAGATTGCTGATATCTACGCAAATGTGGGCATCACCAAAAAGGTCAAGGCGACGGGAATTGATGCTCTGTTTGATGCTTCATTGATTGAAATGGAGCAAGCGGGGGATAACACCATCGTATTTACCAACTTTGTTGACTTTGATTCTTCTTACGGCCACCGCCGTGATGTTGCTGGTTACGCGGCAGCACTGGAGTTGTTTGATCGCCGTTTGCCAGAAATGCTGAAATTGGTAAAAGAAGACGACATTTTGATCTTCACTGCTGACCATGGTTGTGACCCGACTTGGGCGGGCACTGATCACACCCGTGAGCATATTCCAGTTCTGGTTTACGGACCTAAAGTTAAACCGGGTTCATTGGGGCATCGTGAAACGTTCGCCGACATTGGTCAGACAGTAGCGAAATATTTCGATCTGACGCCAATGGATTACGGTAAGTCGATGTTTTAATTTTTTGTGGAGGCCGATGGGACTCCACACTTTCATCTATTTTGATACGTAATAAAAACAAGGAAATAAATGTATGGCTACCCCACATATTAATGCTGAGATGGGCGATTTTGCTGATGTTGTTTTGATGCCAGGTGATCCACTGCGTGCAAAATACATCGAGGAAACTTTCTTGGAAGATGCTCGTCAGGTTAACAATGTTCGCGGTATGCTGGGTTTCACCGGTACTTACAAAGGCCGCAGCATCTCTGTTATGGGTCATGGAATGGGTATCCCATCTTGCTCGATTTATGCCAAAGAACTGATCACTGAATTTGGTGTTAAAAAAATCATCCGCATTGGTTCCTGTGGTGCGGTCAGTGAAGATGTTAAAATCCGTGATATCGTGATTGGCATGGGGGCGTGTACCGATTCCAAAGTAAACCGCCTGCGTTTTAAAGATCACGACTTTGCAGCGATTGCTGATTTTGATCTGGTTCGTAATGCTGTTGATGCGGCCAAAGCGAAGAATATCAACGCGCGTGTTGGTAATCTTTTCTCTGCTGATTTGTTCTATACGCCAGATCCTCAGATGTTTGACGTCATGGAAAAATACGGCATTCTGGGTGTTGAAATGGAAGCGGCAGGTATTTATGGTGTTGCTGCTGAATTTGGTGCAAAAGCACTGGCTATTTGTACTGTTTCTGACCATATCCGTACTGGCGAGCAGACTACGGCTGAAGAACGTCAAAATACATTTAATGACATGATTGAGATTGCACTTGAATCCATTTTGATGGGTGACAATTAAGAAAGCGTAAATAGTTTTAGTCTTTCATTAAAAAATCATAAGCCCTTTTCATTATTGGAAAGGGCTTTTTATTTATGAATCGTGTTTTCATTTTTCATATTTTGTTAATGATAGGTCAGGTCTATTTACTTACGAGTTATCTTATTACTCAATGATTTTATTAAAGAATGAGTAAAAAACAATAAATTTAACAAAACTAAAACTGTATTTCTTAGTAATTACAATAATTAACAATTAGCTTGATAATTATATTGATCAGGTAAATTTTTTGTATTTATTTTGACTTAATCAATAAGGGTGATAATGAAATATAAACATTATGGTTATGTCGAAATAATAAAACGCCCATTATTTTCAGGAAGTTAAAGTAGAGCGATAAAGTAACGCCAATTAAGATACTAAATTACTAAACATCGTTCGATATAACTCAGGGTAATAATCCGAAATAAAAAAATTATTAGAAAAATACACTACTCATTACACGTACTTTTTTATAAAAATTCATATTTCATATGATGTTAAGGCACATAACTAGTTTTATCGGCTGAAATTTGACTTAAGGCCTATTATGTAGAATGATATTGCCGATTTGGTTTATTTTGACCGATTATGATTTATGTCAAAAAACTAAATAATCATTAGCCTAAGTGTCAGAAATTAATTTCTGTGCTTCGGCTTCCCTTTGGCTATAAGTATTTATTTTACAATTAAAGGCATAAGTTAAATTATGAAACTTAACAAATTGGCGATGGTTTTAGGTTTTGGTGTGGCTTTAACTGCTGGTATGGCAAATGCAGCACCTACTCAAGGTGACGGCACAGTTAAATTCACGGGTTCTATTATTAATTCAGTTTGTTCAATCAAAAATAATAATGTTGAAGTTGATATGGGGCAAGTGAACAACACTATCCTGCAAAAGGGTGGTGAATCATCTTCTAAGGCTTTCAAAATTGAATTACAAGACTGCGTTCTTGATACTATGAAAGGTGTAACCACAACTTTCACTGGGCCAGAAGCTGATGGCTCTGTGAAAGGTCTGTTGGCTCTTGAAGGTAGATCGCAAGGTGCTGCAATCATGATCACTAATCATGGTAACAAGCATATTCCTCTGGGCCAAAAATCAGAAATGATGTCTCTGCACGATGGCGATAACACCCTGAACTTCGCTGCTCGCCTGAAAGGTCTGCAAGGAGTTGAAGGTGAAAATATAGATGTGAAAACAGGTAGCTTTACTGCTATCGCAAACTTCACTTTGAACTACCTGTAATATTACGATCTGACAGATAATTTTTAATAGTTGAATATCAGGAAACCTATCGCGATTTATATTATGAGTTTCCTGATGGTACTTTCAGGGTATTTCTTGAATATCATATGTTAGCAGAATGGCACTACAGTATTCTGTAATCAGAACAGTGTTATTGATATAAATCAATATTACTAACAATTGAGTAAAAAGAATGTGTCATTAACGAAATGATACCTATAGAGGTAAATTGAAATACCCTTTTTTATTTATTTGATCTACGGTGTTCTCTATTGGCTGTATTAGGAAAATAAATTTTTTTGCCATTCAAAAGTAATTTTTAATGGCATACCGATGGTGACATGCTTTCTCTATTCCCCGCAGTACGGTAAAGCCAGTAAAGCATAAAACAGAGAACGTAACTATTACGGATAAAAGCAGGACATGTGGCTACCTCTGCAACCCCAGTATCGGTCAAGGTCCTCAATTTAGAACGATGAATTTTAATGATGCCATGTAATTGGTGATAACTCCTACACACTTACAAAATTGGTAGTATCAAACAGCGGCTAAATTCAAATTGGATTATTAACGATTCATTGTTTAGAGGGTGCTATGGCTTTGTTTTCAGATTCTATGAATCATGCTCTTTTATCTATTAATAAAAAAACGAACAGTAGTAGAAAAACGAATAGTAGTAAAAAAAAGGATAGTAGTAAAAAAAAGAATGGTAGTAAAAAAACGAACCGTAATAGAAAAAACACCTTTAATAAAAACAGAGTGGTTAATAAAAAAAAGATAGCTGACAAAATAAAAATAGATCATTTAATCTACGGAATTAAACCTCTTTTTGCTCTGGTATTGTTTGCATTATCGGGTATTCAGGCGGGCTATTCTAAGCCTCCAATTGAATTCAATACCGATGCTCTGGATATCAGTGAACGTGCCAATATTGATTTGGATAAGTTCGCTCGAGCCGGTTATATCATGCCGGGTAATTATATTATGGGTGTTCGGATGAATCAAAACGAATTCCCGGATATGTATCCTGTCGATTTCATTGCGCCACCTGATGATCCAAAAGGTAGCGAAGCCTGTATATCCCCCGAATTAGTGAAGCAAATAGCATTGAAACCGGAGTGGGTAGAAAAATTAGGTTGGCAGAATAATGAAAAATGCCTTGATTTTAATACCCTACCTGGCACCTCAGCCAGAGGTGATTTGGCTACTTATACGCTTTATTTAATCGTACCTAAAATTTATCTGGAATATGATTTGCCGGACTGGGACCCGCCTTCTCGTTGGGATAATGGGATGCCTGGGTTATTGTTTGATTATAATTTCAATGCCCAAACATCCAAACCCACTCATGGTAGTAGTAACCAACAGATAAGTGCTAACGGAACTGCGGGGATGAATGCAGGAGCATGGCGTTTTCGGGCGGATTGGCAGGCCAGATATAATCACTTGAAAACTCAGCAGGATGATAAACCGGCTTATTCTAGTGGAAGAGATCGTGAGTGGGATTGGAGTCGTTACTACATGTACCGTGCGCTTCCCCGCTTAGAAGCGAAATTGACATTGGGTGAGGATTACCTCAATTCCAATATTTTCGATAGCTTTCGCTATACGGGCGTTAGTTTGGTCACTGATGAAAATATGTTACCACCGAATTTACGTGGATATGCACCTGAAGTCACAGGTGTAGCCCGGACTAATGCCAAGGTAACGGTTAGACAGCAGGGAAGAGTATTATATGAAACTCAGGTCGCTTCTGGCCCATTTCGGATTCAGGATCTCAGTGATGCCGTGTCAGGAACACTGGATGTCCGAGTTGAAGAGCAAGATGGTGGTATACAAGAATTTCAGGTTAACACTGCGACTATTCCTTACCTGACCCGCCCCGGCCGAGTGCAGTACAAAGTTGCTGGCGGTCAATCTACTAATGACAAACACCGTCGTGAAGGGCCAGCGTTTGGTATGGGGGAATTTTCCTGGGGGATCAACAATGGTTGGTCATTGTATGGTGGCTTTTTGGCAGCAGGGGACTATAACGCTTTATCGCTGGGGGTCGGTCGTGATCTAATGATGCTTGGTGCACTGTCATTTGACGTGACAGAATCAAGGGCAAGATTACCGAGAGATAATGCGACTCTTACAGGCGGATCTTATCGCCTCAGTTATTCGAAACGTTTTGATCAATACAATAGCCAAGTGACATTTGCCGGATACCGCTTTTCTGAACGCGATTTCATGAATATGGGGCAGTATATTGATCGTCGTTATCGTAACGTTTCTTCCGATAGTGGCAAAGAACTGTATACCATTATTTTCAATAAACAATTTACAGATATCGGTCTGAGTGCCCACCTTAACTATAGCCATCAAACCTACTGGGATCGTCCAACAAATGATCGCTACAACATTTCTTTATCCAAATATTTAGATATTGGGCGTTATAAAAATATCAGCGTTAATCTCTCAGCTTACCGCAACAATTTTGACAATAAAAAAGATGATGGCATGTATCTGAATCTTTCCATTCCGTGGGGAGAAACCGGCACTATCAGCTACAACAGCATGGTTAATCGTCAGGGCAACTCTCATATGGCGGGTTACTATGGTCGCATTGATGATCGCAATAACTATCGTATTTCAGCAGGAACTAACACTGATGGCAAAGCGCTGGTTGATGGTTATTACACTCACTATGGCGATAGGGCGTTATTGACAGCCAGTGCCAGTTATCAGGACGGTGGCAACACCACTGCTGCACTCGGTTTGCAGGGGGGAATAACTGTAACAGCAAACGGAGCCGCACTGCACCGTATCAATATACCGGGAGCTACTCGTTTGATGGTAGATACGGAAGGGGTCAGCAATGTGCCTATTCGAGGATTCGGTTCGGCGGTGCATACCAATCACTTTGGTAAAGCTGTGCTGGTTGATGTGAACAACTACTTCCGTAATACGGCAAATGTTGACTTAGATAACTTACCAGATGATGTAGAGGCATTACGTTCTGTCCAGCAGGCAACATTGACGGAAGGCGCGATTGGTTATCGTAAATTTCAAGTTATGTCAGGGATCAAAGCGATGACTATCATCCGCTTACCTGACGGTTCATTCCCACCTTTTGGTGCCTCTGTCATGAATGCATCTCAACGTGAAATCGGGATTGTCAGTGATGATGGATATGCTTACCTGAGCGGAATGAATCAGGGTGAAAAAATGCAAGTGTATTGGGATGGACGTGCCCAGTGCGAGATGACAGTACCGGATGATATTGCGGCAGAATCTTTAACTACATTTTTGTTACCTTGTCAGTTTTTAAAAGGCGAAGATAAATAAAGTGTAACAAAACAGGCCATATTACCTGTTTTAACTAGCGTATTATATTGCTTTTCTGACACGGAAAGTGCTGCTATTGGTTAGCACAGCAATATAAACCTGAGCTTCTTTTGAGTATGAGCAAATAACACTATGAAACTGAAAAAAATTCTAATGATAACTGCCATGACGGTAACCGGCTTGATGTCAGTTCATCAGGCGATGGCGGCAATAGCGTTGGATCGTACCCGGGTAATTTTTAATGGGGATATGAAATCCGTTAGCCTCAACATTGAAAATCAACATCTTGATTTGCCTTATTTGGCACAGTCATGGATTGAGGATGACAAGGGAAATAAGATTAATGGCCCACTTGTCGTTGTACCACCGGTACAGCGTGTTGAAGCCGGAGCAAAAAGTCAGGTTAAGATTCAAACACTGCCAACAATTGCTCAGTTGCCACAAGATCAAGAGAGTTTGTTCTATTTCAACATTCGTGAAATTCCACCACGTAGTGAGAAGCCTAATGTATTGCAACTTGCTTTGCAGACACGCATCAAATTGTTCTACCGTCCGCAAGCTGTCATTGCACGCCGCATTGATCTTGATAACCCATGGCAGGAAAAACTCACCCTGACCCGTCAGGGAAACCAATATGTGGTGAATAATCCAACACCTTATTACATCACTATTTCAGAAGCATCAAACAAGACAGATGGTAAGAGTGCGGATGGCTTTCAGCCTCTCATGCTGGCCCCCAGAAGCAGTGAAAAACTGGGTGGAACAATCAATTCACTGGGTAATGCGCCGGTACTGACCTATGTCAATGATTATGGTGGGCATCCACAATTAACATTTAACTGTAGTGGCAATACTTGTGCAGTGACAAAAATCGTAACTGAAAAAGCGGGTTGAGTTATGTAGATGATATCCCATCAATAATGATATTGACGGGGTATCAACACAGAACTAGCCGGAATATGGCGAGCTTCTTTCAGTAAATGGTTGGATGAATGTAGGGTAAATGATAATGGGTTCATTAAGCATCAAATTATCCAAATATATATTGCCAGCGCTGTTTCTTTTTGGCATTAGCAGCCAGCAAAGTGCACATGCAAAAGATAGTCTGCGCCAAAATGTCAAGATTACGCTAACTGTACTTACTCCTACTTGCTCGATTAAGACGAAAGATAAAAAAATGGAAGTGGAGCTGGGAAATATTCTTGATCGTGATCTTTATGCGAAACACCGTACAGAAGGCAAGCCATTTTATCTGAATTTAGAGGACTGCGATCCTCGTATAACAAGACGCCTAAAAATTAAGTTCTTGGGAGAACCAAGTCAAGAGTTACCCGGATTGTTGGCATTTAGCTTTGGCAGTCGAGCACATGGTGCTGCCATTGGTATGGAGAAGATCGATGGTACTCCAATGCCGTTTAATAAAACCAGTGAATTCCCGTTATTAGCCAATAGCAGAAATAATGTAATTTCATTCAGAGCGTATGTACAAGCTGAACCTAGTGCTCTTCAACGGAAAAAAATTGGTTCTGGTGAATTCAGTGCAACTGCGACTTTTGAAGTTAATTACGACTAGTCATGTTGACTGGTTTTTCATCCACGATCTTTAGTCAGAATCTGATGCTATTTGGAAAATAAGTTATGCGCCATATTAAGAAATCGTTGTTGAAGCTAGCAGCCTTATTTTTTTTAGTCAGTGCCACATATGTTTATGCTGGCGCTTATGTGATGCCGGTTGATATGGCAATAGAAGCGGGCCGAACTACCACGACCATGGAAATTATTGCATGGACAGAAGAAGAGGGTATTCCTAATCCTTGCTATGGAAGAAGTAAATGCTACGTTGGCCCTGATGTTCAATATAGAAATGGTCAAAAACCAGGCATGTACGGCTCTTGTAAGGAGGCAGGGGCATGCTTGCAAGATGCCCAGAAATATCGGACAACCGCCGAAGTGATGAATGCGTATAAAAAGCGGATTGGTATCCCTATAAGAGTTAAATTTACTATTATTAGCGCAGATGCGGACTGCGTAGGTTTATTTTATTCTCCTAGACTCGATCCGGGATATGGTTATGGGGAAAAATTCCCTAACTCCACTTGCAACAAAGTGCCTCCTCCAAATCAAAGTTGTCAAATCACTTTGCCTTCTGAAATTACCTACGGGGAATTAACTGCACCAGAAGTGAATAATGCGACCCGATCAATTAACGGCCATTTTAATTGTGCCATTTATAGCAACAAAATAATGTTGCACGCCAGATCAATTAATGATGAGCCGAGAGTATACCTCGATTCTAATAAACAAATGTATTCAACATTACAAATTAATGGAAGAAACGCAGCAGATGGCGTGAACGTTACTGCCCAAGGAAAGAATATACCTACTAATTTCACACTAACATCAATACTGCACACAATAACTCCACCAAAAGCCGGTAAATATGAAGGCACCGCAATAGTTTTTTTAACTTATTTATAAATTGAGAGTAGAGATATCATGCAAGTCAGTATGCTGGTAGGAAAAAGAATTCAAATGAAAAGAAGAGAAATTGGAGTGACAGCAGTAGAGCTGGCAGACAAAATTGGAGTGAGCCATCAGCAATTGTCACGTTATGAACGAGGTACTAATAGAATCAGTCTGGAGCATTTGGTCGCTATTTCTATTACCCTGGAGACTCCCATAGACTGGTTTTTGGTGGACTGTTTTACTCCCCCTAAGGTTCATATGAATAATCAATATGCCTGTGTGGCAGAAACAGTATTGGGCTTGTAACTCCGAGCTTATATTGATAGCAAATGGCACTGGATAATAAATAGTATTGGTAATAAATAGTATTGATAACAAATAGTACTAATATTAAATAGTACGGATATTGAATAGAAAAAGATTAAAGTATCAAAAAATCAAAGCCATTCCTGACCAGGAATGGCTTTTTTGTCATTCAAACTTTATCGAGAAACATAAAACGGCTTCCTTACTCGTTGGATTTCCAACTTTGGGGAAGCCGTTTTTAGTAGGAGGCTACCGCCAAAAATGGCGATACCCTCTATTTGATAGCGTTATTGCTGTTTGGCAATCTTGGCGTGCATTTCTTGTACCGAAATGACCTGCTCAGTCGGATCGGCACTGAGTGCCATAGTGGTTGCAAAGCCACCATTCAGGGTTGTGTCATAGTGCACTTTATATTGCAGTGCGCTGCGACGCAGCAGTTTTGAATCTTCGATCGCCTGACGGCCTGCGGTGGTATTGACGATATAGTCATATTCACCATTTTTGATTCTGTCCTGAATGTGCGGACGTCCTTCATGAACTTTATTCACCAAGCGTGGATTGATTCCTGCTTCACCCAATACAATCGCAGTACCATGTGTCGCATCCAGTTCAAAACCATGCTTAAGTAATTTAGCTGCCAAATCGACAACGCGTTCTTTATCCCCCTCGCGTACAGACAGAAGCGCCCGGCCTTTTTTACGCATGGTGGAGTTACTGCCCAGCATCGCTTTTGAAAAAGCTTCGGCAAAGGTACGACCAACACCCATCACTTCACCGGTAGAACGCATTTCTGGCCCCAGAATTGGGTCAACACCTGGGAATTTATTGAATGGCAGTACCACTTCTTTCACGGAGTAGTAAGGTGGAATAATCTCTTTAGTCGCACCTTGCTCAAGCAGAGACTGACCTGCCA
Organism: Xenorhabdus anantnagensis; assembly: GCF_028598555.1. Lineage (GTDB taxonomy): Bacteria > Pseudomonadota > Gammaproteobacteria > Enterobacterales > Enterobacteriaceae > Xenorhabdus > Xenorhabdus anantnagensis. The sequence continues at coordinate 215,666 of NZ_JAQRFN010000003.1, read as the reverse complement.
TCACGCGCGCCGCTACTTTTGCCAGCGGCAGACCGGTCGCTTTGGAAACGAACGGTACGGTACGTGCTGCGCGAGGGTTTACTTCAATTAGATAGACTTCGTTGTTTTTCACCGCAAACTGGACATTCATCAGGCCACGAACGCGCAGTTCAAAGGCCAGTTTTTCAACTTGCTGGCGCATGACATCCTGAATTTCTTTGCTCAAGGTATAAGCAGGCAAAGAACAGGCTGAGTCACCAGAGTGAACCCCCGCTTGTTCGATATGCTCCATGATGCCGCCAATCAGGACACGTTCACCATCACAGATGGCATCCACGTCTACTTCAATTGCATCATCAAGGAAGCGATCCAGCAGGACTGGCGCATCGTTGGATACGTTAACTGCATTCTGGAAATAACGGCGCAAGTCAGATTCATCGTATACGATTTCCATTGCACGTCCACCCAATACATAAGATGGACGAACGACCAGTGGATAACCAATATCATTACCTTTTTCTACAGCCTGTTCGATAGCGGTAACGGTGGCATTTGCTGGTTGTTTCAGGCCAAGGCGATTAACAGCTTGCTGGAAACGTTCACGATCTTCTGCACGGTCAATGGCATCAGGGCTGGTACCGATAATAGGTACACCTGCTGCTTCCAGTTCACGGGCCAGTTTCAGTGGTGTCTGGCCGCCATATTGAACGATAACGCCTTTTGGCTGTTCAACACGCACGATTTCCAGCACGTCTTCCAGTGTGACAGGTTCAAAGTAAAGACGATCGGAAGTGTCATAATCGGTAGAAACAGTTTCTGGGTTACAGTTCACCATGATGGTCTCAAAACCATCTTCACGCAGAGCCAGAGAAGCATGTACACAGCAATAATCGAACTCAATGCCTTGCCCGATGCGGTTCGGGCCACCACCCAATACCATGATTTTCGGTTTGTCATTGTTCGGGTTGGCTTCACATTCGTCTTCGTATGTGGAGTACATGTAAGCGGTATCGGTAGCAAATTCTGCTGCACAGGTATCAACACGCTTATAAACCGGATACAAGTTGTAATCATGGCGTAGTTTGCGGATCTCTTTACCTGAGATTCCCACCAGTTTCGCCAGACGCGAATCAGCAAAACCTTTACGCTTAAGGTGACGCAGAAAATCGGATGTCAGGCTGTTAACGCCATGCTCTGCAACTTGCTCTTCCAGACGGATCAATTCTTCAATTTGTACCAGGAACCAGCGATCAATGTTAGTCAGGTTGAAAATCCCATCAACGGACATGCCAGCGCGGAAAGCATCAGCGATATACCAAATACGCTCAGCACCTGCATTTTTCAATTCACTGCGGATTTTGGTCAGGGATTGTGGATCATCCAAATTGACTTTAGGATCAAACCCGATCGCGCCGACTTCCAGACCACGCAGGGCTTTCTGCATGGATTCTTGGAAAGTACGGCCAATTGCCATCACTTCACCAACAGATTTCATCTGTGTGGTCAGACGGTCATTGCTGCCTACAAATTTTTCGAAGTTGAAGCGAGGAATTTTTGTCACAACATAATCAATGGAAGGCTCGAAAGATGCTGGAGTACGTCCGCCCGTGATGTCATTCATCAATTCATCAAGGGTATAACCGACGGCTAGTTTTGCCGCGATTTTCGCAATCGGGAAACCTGTTGCTTTCGAAGCCAGCGCCGATGAACGGGACACGCGTGGGTTCATTTCAATGACAATCAGGCGACCATTTTTCGGATTCACAGCAAACTGAACGTTTGAGCCACCCGTTTCTACGCCGATTTCACGCAATACCGCCATCGAAGCGTTACGCATGACTTGATATTCTTTGTCGGTCAGCGTTTGTGCTGGTGCTACAGTGATGGAATCACCAGTATGGATGCCCATTGGATCGAAGTTTTCAATGGAGCAGACGATGATGCAGTTATCATTTTTATCCCGCACCACTTCCATTTCATATTCTTTCCAGCCAATCAGTGATTCATCGATCAGCAATTCATTGGTTGGAGAAAGATCTAAGCCGCGTTCACAAATTTCTTCGAATTCTTCACGGTTGTAGGCAATACCACCACCGGTTCCACCCATGGTAAAAGAAGGGCGAATAATGCAAGGAAAACCAACATCTTCTGCTACTGCCAGCGCTTCTTCCATAGTATGGGCGATACCAGAACGTGCAGTATCCAAGCCGATTTTTTTCATCGCTTTGTCGAAACGTTGACGATCTTCGGCTTTATCAATCGCATCAGCCGTTGCACCAATCATGGTGACGCCAAATTCTTTTAGTACACCTTGGCGTTCCAGTTCCAGCGCACAGTTTAGGGCTGTTTGTCCGCCCATTGTAGGCAAGACGGCATCTGGGCGTTCTTTTTCAATGATTTTACGTACAACTTCCCAATGGATTGGCTCGATATAGGTCGCATCTGCCATTTCAGGATCGGTCATTATCGTTGCTGGATTCGAGTTTACCAGAATGACGCGATAACCTTCTTCCCGCAGCGCCTTACAGGCCTGTGCGCCGGAGTAGTCAAATTCACAAGCCTGACCGATAACAATTGGGCCAGCACCTAAAATCAGGATACTTTTAATATCAGTACGTTTTGCCATTTTTCTTCTTCTCCTGATTATTTGGTGTTCTGGGCGTTTGTCTGGCGGTGTTCTTCAATAAGTTCAATAAAGTGATCGAACAAAGAAGCAGCTTCATGTGGGCCGGGGCTGGCTTCAGGATGCCCCTGGAAGCTGAATGCAGGTTTGTCAGTGCGATGAATGCCTTGCAATGTGCCATCGAAGAGTGACTTATGCGTGACGCGCAGATTGGCTGGCAGTGAACTTTCATCAACTGCAAAGCCGTGGTTTTGTGCTGTGATCATGACGACGTCGCGATCTAAGTCTTTAACAGGATGGTTGCCACCGTGATGACCAAATTTCATTTTCACGGTTTTTGCACCACTGGCCAGCGCCAGTAATTGATGTCCCAAACAGATACCAAATACAGGGATTTCGGTATTCAGGAAAGTTTTGATTGCTTCAATAGCATAGTCGCATGGTTCTGGGTCACCAGGCCCATTGGACAGGAAAATGCCATCCGGTGCCATTTTCAGCACTTCATCAGCCGGGGTTTTTGCCGGAACAACAGTAACGCGGCAGCCGCGATCCACCAGCATACGCAGGATATTGCGCTTAACCCCAAAATCATAGGCTACAATATGGTAAGGTAATTCTTGTTCTTTGCGCGCTTCTGGTAGCCCATCCGCTAATGTCCAACTTCCTTGCACCCATTGATAAGATTGTGCTGTCGTGACTTCTTTCGCTAAATCCATGCCTTTCAAGCCAGGGAATGCTTTTGCTTTTTCCAGTGCAACTTGGGTGTCTGCCTCATTACCCGCAATGATACAACCGTTCTGTGCCCCTTTTTCTCTTAATAGGCGGGTCAGTTTACGTGTATCGATATCTGCGATGGCGACAATATTGTGACGTTTCAGGTAATCAGACAGATTTTCTTCACTGCGGAAGTTGCTGGTCACTAAGGGCAAGTCACGGATAACTAAGCCTTGGGCTTGAATGGTGGAGGATTCTTCATCAGCGGCATTGATGCCGACATTACCAATATGAGGATAAGTAAGAGTAACAATTTGGCGGGAATAGGAAGGGTCGGTAAGTATTTCTTGATATCCGGTCATTGAGGTATTGAAGACCACTTCTCCAACAGCCACACCTTCTACACCAATGGCGCGACCGTGAAATTGGGTTCCATCTTCCAGAACCAATATAGCTGACTTAATCAAAACGCCCTCCAGAATGAATAATAAGTCGCATCCAATGCATATTAATTCAGATTTAATCCTTAAAATCAATGCCAATCATGATTTTTTGTCAAAATTTTGGCAAATTGCGCGCATTCTAATGATGGGAGGGGGGGTTGTCTACAAAAAATGGCATTTTTATTGGCTTTTTTACAACTTTTGGTCTTGTATTGGGTAAATGAAGCTGAAAAGCATAAGGAAACTAGGAGAGGATAATCGATTACTGTGAGAGAAAACTTAAAAACAGAAAAAAAGTATGTTTTTTTTCGTATTCATGGGAAAAAGGCAACAAAAAGACTCAGTGTTATCATGAAAATAGTGATTAATTCAGGTATTTTATTGAAAATTGTTTTTATATCATAATTACACAGATATTTAATAAATAACTGTGTAATTACAAATGATTATATTTTTTAAAATTAAATATTATCAAGGTTTAATACATCTTTCATATTGTAAAGGCCACTATTTCTTCCAGTTAACCATAGTGCTGCCTTAATTGCGCCATTAGCAAAGGTCATACGGCTTGAAGCCTTGTGGCTTATCTCGACACGTTCACCGATATCTGCAAAGATCGCGGTATGCTCTCCAACGATATCTCCTGCCCGTATGGTAGCAAATCCAATGCTTTTAGGAACCCGCTCTCCGGTATGGCCTTCACGGGTATACACTGCACTGGTTTTGAGATCACGGCCTAATGCATTAGCGATGGACTCTCCCATTGCCAGCGCTGTTCCTGATGGAGCATCCACTTTATGGCGATGGTGTGCTTCAACAATTTCGATATCTGTATATTCCCCCATAATGGTGGCGGCTTTTTCCAGCAATTTTAGAACCAGATTAACGCCAACACTAAAATTCGCGGCAAAAACAATGGGGATCTCGCGGGAGGCTTCTGCAATGGCTTGTTTTCCGGCATCATCAAAACCTGTTGTACCGATAACCATTGATTTATGATGTTGCTGACAAATGGAGAGGTAAGCCAATGTGCCTTCAGGACGAGTAAAATCAACCAATACATCAAAGTGTTCAATAACCTGATGCAGATCATCATTAATAATCACGCCATTGTTACCAATTCCCGCCAGCTCTCCAGCATCAGTTCCCACCAATGAGGAACCGGAACGCTCCAATGCGGCACCAAGGGTAACACCATCCAACAGCTGGATGGCCTGAATAAGATTACGTCCCATACGCCCGCCAGCGCCTACGATAGCAACGCGAATATCTGTATCAGCCATAAGGCCCTCTCTGTAAATCATTTTTAATTGAGGTGACAAAGGAAATTTTTTAAAGAAATTGTTTTACAGCTTAACTGCCAAGAACTGGCTGCGCCAGACTTATAGTCTGATAATAAGAAAAACAGGACTCCGACGGGAAGTTATAAAAAAAACTAAACAGCGGATATCATCCTATATGATGTCGTTACTCTCCTGCCTCTGGTAATTCATAGTTATAGGTTACGACCTTTGGCTGCTATTTTATCTGACGTGGATTCTTTACGAAGGCATTTGGTCAGAAACTCGATGAATACACTAAGTTTTGGTGGCAAATGCCGTGTTGGTGGATAGAGTATCCAGAGTTCGCCAGTATAGTTGGCCTTAAAGTTCCAATCAGGTAGAACTTGAATTAATCGCCCCTGCTGTAAAGCATGTTTAGCGGTAAAGTAAGGTAAACTGCCAATTCCGATGTGTTGCAGTACGGCATCAAGCCTTACCCCTGTATGATTGGCTGCATAACGTCCATGAATATTGACGGTGGCAATTTTGTTACCCTGACTGAATTTCCAGCGCGAATCACCTGGTTCTTCTCCAAGATAAATGCAACTGTGAGTTTTCAGGTCGTGTGGATGCTGTGGAATGCCGTGTTCTGCAAGGTATTCAGGCGTTGCACATAAAATATGCCAAATATGCAATAAACGTCGTCCCATTAAACCCGGAGGAGGTTGATCTGTAATTCGTATCGCGAGATCAACCTGATCATCTATCAAGTCGACATACCGATCATCAAGTCGTAAATTTACATCTACTTTGGGATAGTGGGTAAGGAAAGCAGGTATATGAGGATGAACGACGAAACGCCCTACCGCTTTAGGTACACTGACCCGTATTATTCCTTGTGGCTCATGACTGAAATTCCCTGATACGGCCATAATGTCCTGAGCTGCATTTACCATATCCAAACAACGCCCGTAAACTTCTTGTCCACTTTCACTCAAACGTAGTTTACGTGTTGTTCTCTGTAAGAGGCGGGTTCCCAGTGCTTTTTCCAATTTGGCTACAGAGCGGCTAATGGCAGAAGGAGTGGCAGCAAGCTGACGGGCTGTTTCGGAGAAACTGCCTGTCTCAACCACTTTCGCGAAAATAGCCATCTCCCGCATTAAATTTATCGTGTTATTTGTGCTCATAAGTCAAAAGTTATTTGGTTTTTTGATGGATTATCGCAATTGAGTTTATTTAATACAATTAGGAAAAGTTTGCTGATACCAGGGAATATGAGTTATGTTTGAACGCCTTTATTTATCCAGTTCCATATTGACAGGAGAAGTTGAAATCCTGAATTGTTCTCTCTGCGATGATCAACGCTATGCGGTTCAATTAAAAGCAACTCCGTTTCATCCTCAAGGGGGAGGCCAACCCAGTGATACTGGCTGGCTTAATGATGTGGAGGTTATTCATGTCACGTTAGAAAATGACAGAATAATTCATTACACAACATATCCTGTGAGTACAGGTATTGCCTTTGCCCGTGTTGATGAGAAACGTCGCCAATTACATTCACAATTGCATTCTGCGGGGCATCTTATTGGTCACATTGTCGAATTATTGGGTTGGTATCCTATTAAGGCACACCATTGGCCTGGAGAAAGTCGAGTTACTTTTAAAACAGGAGCTAATGCACAAGCCTTTTCAATTGAAGAGCTCCAAGAAAAATGTGACCAATTCATTGATGAAAACTTATCTTGCCAAATTACTCTGCGTGATGATGGATTTAGGGAGGTCGGTTTTGGCGAGCTTACACCTTATCCTTGTGGTGGAACACACGTGGAGTCATTAAAGAAAATAAATGGAATCTTGATACAGGATATACAGCAAAAGAAAGGTAAACTGTCGGTGCAATATGATGTGGCATTTACATCGTAATTCATTATTCATTTCCATAATAAATACTGTATTTTTACTTGAGCCTGAATTCAAATTAGACTTTGGTAGCATTGTTATCTTTCTTTTTACAACAAAAGGATCTATAGTGACCTTTTAAAAATAGAGTTTAACCCTATAAGATGTCATTAATTCATTATATTATTTTATTTATTAGTTTTAATTAAACAATAATAATCAATGGCAGCTGGTCTTTGGTCATGATATTAATATAGTAAAAATGAGTAAGTTTTATTACAATCTTGTATGGGAGAAAGGTGATGAGGTTTAGATCAAAATCTTTTAATATTAATTGTCCTTCGGTATTTGAACCTTTATACCGTTCTAAATCCACTTCGGATATAGGATCACCATCGTTTGACATCAGGTTATGGATAAAAATAAAGAAATCTACTGAAGAGGAAATGTATAACGTAGTTAATAGTATAATGATAAAAACCATGAAATATGATGAATGGCAATATCATAATAAAGATAATGTATATGATAATGAGCAAAAAAAATGGAATGAAAGGCATGCAGAGTCACATGGTATTTTCCGTACTATGGATCTCAATATAGAATTAGGTGTAAATGATGAAAAAAGAAGAGAATCAAAACAAGAGTTATTATTTTTTGTTGCCTATTTCAAAGGTGTTCCTATAGGAGTTTTACAGCTTACCCCTAGCGATGATGAATTTGGCACTCCATTACTTGAAGTCAGTTATATAGCCGCTCATTGTGGCATTCGGAATTGTGGAGTTTTACTAATAGAACATGCGGTAAACGAATCACAACAATTATGTATGAACGGTAATCTAAAAATCAACCCTATACCGGCGTCTAGACAGATATATATTAATATGGGATTTACTGAATCATTCAGTAAGACCAGCAAAAACTATTTGTATTTAAATCCCGCTAAAAGTCTTAAATGGCATTTTATAAATGATCGTTATAAATATAAACTCAGTTGAATTTCAGCTGGTATACTTAAAACACCGTAACGTACTCGGCTTTTTGTGAGAGCTGTACCGGGGTGAGATTTATTACATCCCCTAATCCGAAAAAGCCGAGTTTGAATTTACGCAAGCCTGAGGTTAATTAACCTCTTTCACTGCGACACGTAGCTCTTTTGGTACTTCGAAAACAATGTTTTCTTCACGGCCATGCAGTTCATTAACCGTTTCTGCACCAAAAGTCTTTAAACGTTCAATAACCTGCTGTACCAAAATATCAGGCGCAGATGCACCCGCTGTTACGCCTACTGCGTTTACGCCAGTAATCCATTCCTCTTTGATATCTTCTGCCGAATCAATCAAATAAGCCGGTTTCCCTACGCGTTGTGCAAGTTCGGCCAAACGATTTGAGTTTGATGAATTTTTAGAACCTACAACTAAAACAACATCAGCTCCTGAAGCCAGATCACGAACCGCTTCCTGACGGTTGGTCGTGGCATAGCAGATATCATCTTTGCGTGGGCCGACAATATTGGGAAACCTTGCATTAAGTGCATCAATCACTTCTGAGGTGTCATCGACAGAAAGTGTTGTCTGTGTCATAAAGCTGAGGTTATTTTCATCCTTGACTTGCAGTTTCCACACATCTTCCGGTGACTCCACCAGATACATGCCGCCGTTGGGGTTGTTATATTGTCCCATCGTACCTTCTACTTCAGGATGGCCGGCATGTCCGATTAAAATTGCTTCTTTACCTTTGCGGCTCGCCCTTGCTACTTCCATATGTACTTTGGTGACCAATGGACAGGTTGCATCAAACAGCATAGTTAAATCACGGGAGCGAGCTTCGGCACGAATGGCTTGGGAAACACCATGTGCGGAGAAGATCAGAATCGCGCCATCAGGGACTTCTGATATTTCTTCAATGAAAATAGCGCCACGATTTCTGAGATCGTCAACCACATAGCGGTTATGCACCACTTCATGGCGAACATAAATAGGGGCACCGTATAATTCCAGTGCTCGTTCTACGATGCTGATGGCACGATCAACACCAGCACAGAAACCACGAGGGTTAGCCAGCAATATTTGCATGGGTTTCCTCCAACTGAGGGTCAATTTCCAACACTTCAATCTCAAAAGTGATGTTTTGGTCAGCCAGTGGATGGTTAAAATCAACAATAATGGAACCTTCAGCGACTTCTTTGACAAGCCCCGGCATTTCACTGCCGTTCATGGCTGTAAATAACATGATGGTTCCTACTTCTGGGATACCGGCGTCGGAAAAATCACGAGGAGTGAAGTATTGGACTAAATCAGGGTTGTGTTTGCCAAAAATGGTTTCTCCAGCCAGAGTAAACTGGTGTTTATCACCGACTTTCAAACCAAGAAGTTGTTGTTCCAGTGGGGCAGAGAGACTTCCATCACCAAGGCGGAATAAAGCGGGCTTGCCTTGACTGTAAGTCGAGTCTGCCGTAGAGCCATCATCCAGCTTTAATGTGAAATGTAACAAAACTGCACTGTGCGCTTGCACCTGCATTGACATGTTGCTCAAACCTTTTACTTAAAAACGATTGCAAGTATACCTTTCATCTTCCAAGTTTTTGTTTTGTTGCCTGCGTTACCACTTGAAATTTATTGGGTATAGATGAAGTTTTCAGCCCCAGCTCACAAAACTGGGGCTGATTTATTATCATTCTTTCAATAGCCATTTCTTTCAATGACTATTTTTTCAATGACTATTTTTCAATGACTACTTTTTCAGTAACTATTTCTTTTAGTGAATTATGCTTTCGAGGCCGCTTTCTTGCCCTTGTCATCAGGGGTGATAAAGCTCTCTATAATGATGAGAACAGCCCCGATGCAAATTGCAGAATCTGCAATATTAAAGGTAGGCCAGTGCCATTCCCCGACGTAAAAATCGATGAAATCGACAACAAAGCCATGCACCAACCTATCGAACAAGTTCCCCAATGCCCCACCAATCACTAAGGCGTAGGCAATATTGCTCAGTTTCTGCTTAGCGTTAGAACGATACATTATCACCAGCAATACAACCGTAATGGCAATTGCCACCAATGCAAAGAACCAGCGCTGCCAGCCGCCCTTATCGGCCAGAAAACTGAAAGCTGCCCCTAAATTCTGGGCATAAGTCAGGTTGAAATAAGGTATCAGTGGAATGGATTCGTGCAGCGTGAAATGCTGCAATACTAAGTATTTACTTCCCAAATCCAGTATTAATACCACAGCAACCAGCCAAAGCCAGCGCAGTCCGGTGGAACAAATGGGCTTATTCATCAGGCAAATTTACGCTCTTCACCGTTACCGGCAACGTTAGTCACACAGCGGCCACAAAGTTCAGCATGTTCCGCCACCAGACCCACATTTTTAGCATAGTGCCAGCAACGTGGACATTTTTCTCCGTCTGCTTTGCGGAAGGACACTTTCAGGCCAGCAAGTTCGCTTTGCTGCGCATTCTCGTCGGCGGTTGCATAATCTGCAACTTCAGTCTGAGAGGTCAGCAGAACAAAACGCAGTTCATCAGACAGTTTGCTGAGTTTTTCTGCTAATGCTTCATCTGCATAGAGCGTGACAGCCGCTTCCAGAGAACTGCGGATATGTTTGTCAGCACGAGCCTGTTCCAGAACTTTGTTCACTTCGCCACGTACTGCCAACAGATCAGCCCAGAAAGTATCGTTCATATCTCCGCCATCTGCCAGACCAAACAGCCCGTCATACCACTCTTCGGTAAAGACATATTGGGCACGTTTACCCGGCAGTTCATTCCAAACTTCATCGGCAGTGAACGACAGAATCGGTGTCATCCAGCGAACCAGTGCTTCTGAGATATGGAACAATGCCGTTTGGCAGCTACGACGAGCAAGGCTGTCATTTTTCGCGGTGTACTGGCGATCTTTGATGATATCCAGATAGAACGAACCCATTTCCACGGAACAAAATTGCATCAAGCGTTGAACTACGGAGTGGAAATCATACTCGTCATAGTATTTGAGGATATCTGCCTGTGCTGCCTGAGCGCGGCCTACTGCCCAGCGATCCAGAACGACCATATCTTCTGCTTTTACCATGTGCTCTTCTGGGTTGAAGCCATTCAGGTTTGCCAACAGGAAGCGGGCGGTATTGCGGATACGGCGGTAAGCATCGGCAGAGCGTTTCAGGATCTCGTCAGAAACAGCAATTTCACCGCTGTAATCGGTGGATGCTACCCATAAACGCAGGATATCTGCTCCCAGTTTGTTCATCACATCCTGTGGGCTGACGGTATTGCCGATGGATTTGGACATCTTACGTCCTTGCTCATCAACGGTGAAACCATGAGTCAGCACCTGACGGTAAGGGGCTTTGCCTTTGATCGCAGTGGATAGCATCAGTGAGGACATGAACCAGCCACGGTGCTGGTCAGAGCCTTCCAGATAGATATCGGCTGAATTGCCGTGGAATTCTGGACGAGTATCGACAACAGAAGAGTGGGTGCTTCCTGAATCAAACCAGACGTCCAGTGTATCCGGCGCTTTGGTGTAATCAGCGGCCTCATCACCCAACAATTCTACTGCGTCCAGATCCCACCATGCCTGAATACCATCCACTTCAACGCGCTTGGCGACTTCTTCAATCAATTCAACGGTACGTGGATGTGGCTCTTGTGTCTCTTTATGAATAAACAGAGACATTGGTACACCCCATGTACGTTGGCGGGAGATACACCAGTCCGGACGGTTTTCTACCATGGATTCGATACGCGCCTGTCCCCAGCCTGGGATCCACTGAACATCTTTGATCTCTTTCAGCGACTGTTCACGCAAACCATTTTTGTCCATGCTGATGAACCATTGAGGTGTTGCACGGAAGATGATTGGTTTTTTGTGGCGCCAACAGCAAGGGTAGCTGTGCTGGATTTTTGCCAGACTCAGTAATGCGCCTTTTTCTTTCAGCAGTTCAACGATGATATCGTTCGCTTTGAAAACAAACTGACCATCCAGTGAAGGATGAGTGCCAGAGATATAACAACCATTCGGGCCAACAGGATTGGCGATTTCAAGATTGTATTTCAGGCTGATACTGTAGTCATCAGGGCCGTGACCACCAGCGGTATGCACCGCACCTGTACCTGCTTCAAGTGTAACATGATCGCCCAGAATGACAGGAACATCATAACCCATGAATGGATGCTTGAAGCGTAGCAGTTCCAGCTCTGCACCTGTGCAATCACTGACGACTTCCCATGAAGTGATACCAGCACGTTGCATGACGGATTCAACCAATTCCGCCGCCAGAATCAGACATTCATCTTCAACTTTAACCAACTGATATGTAATTTCAGCATTCAGTGAAATCGCTCGGTTAGCGGGTAATGTCCACGGTGTGGTTGTCCAGATAACCAGAGAAACTGGCAGGTTGAGGTGCTGTGCGTCAAATTTGGCGTATATGGCATCAGCACCAACGGCAGCGAAGCGTACGTCAATGGAAGGGGAAGTTTTATCGTAGTATTCAACTTCTGCCTCAGCGAGGGAGGAACCACAGTCAGTACACCAGTGAACGGGTTTTACGCCTTTCAGCAAATGCCCATTTTTGATAATGCGACCCAGTGCCCGAATGATGTCTGCTTCAGTTTTGAAGTCCATGGTCAGGTAAGGTTTATCCCAATCACCCAGTACGCCCAGACGCTTGAAGCCCGCTTTTTGTGCTTCGACTTGAGTCATGGCATATTTGCGGCACTCAGCACGGAATTCAGCGGCGGAAAATTTCTCTCCCGGCTTACCGATAATTTGCTCAACCTTGAGCTCAATAGGCAAACCGTGGCAGTCCCAACCTGGAATATAAGGCGAATCGAAGCCTGATAGCCCTTTGGACTTAACGACAATATCTTTGAGAATTTTATTAACTGAGTGACCAATATGAATATCGCCGTTTGCATATGGAGGGCCATCATGCAAGATAAACGTTTTTTTGCCAGATTTTGCTTTTCTAATTGCCTGATACAAACCTTCTTTGTACCAACGTTTTAACATATCTGGTTCGCGCTTGGCTAAATCCCCGCGCATAGGGAACCCTGTTTCCGGTAAATTCAGGGTGTCTTTGTAGTCACTCATTATAGATTCTCAGTTCCAATTTTCCGCTATATCCTTCATCTTTCAAGTTGCTACTTTGTTGGCTGTGTTCTCTCATCCCAGTCACATAATGCGTTATGTTCTTGGGGATTTACTCACTTGCCGTCGCGCTATAACTTGAAATCTATTGGATATCAGATACATGACTCGGATAGCTGCAAGAGATAGTTCCTCGCAGCAATCACATCATTTGCGATTTGCTGTTTAAGCGCATCAAGCGAAGCAAATCGCTGCTCATTACGTAATTTTTTGCGTAATACTACATCAATATGACGCCCATACAGATCCATTTGGGTATCAATCAAATGCACTTCAAGTTGCTGGCCCTGGCCTGCAACTGTAGGGCGATTGCCTATGTTTGCAACGCCCGGTAGGGGGTTATCGCCCAATCCGTGGACTTCAACAGCATAAACACCCTTAACAGGCGTAACTAGACGTCTCAACGGTAAGTTAGCTGTGGGAAAACCAATGGTACGCCCCAATTGCTTACCGTGAACGACTCTGCCACTGATGCTGTAAGGGTGTCCCAGTAATATTTCGGCCAAGGCCAGGTCATCATTTTGCAGTGCCTGACGAATGGCTGTACTGCTGATCCTAAGACCGCTGTCACAAAAACTGTCTGTGCTGGCGACATCAAAATTGTATTGTTTACCTGCTTGCTGCAAATAGTGGAAATCTCCGAAGCGATTTTTGCCAAAACGGAAATCATCTCCTATTGCCAGAAACTTAACACCCAGTTTTTTAACGAGCAACTGTGAAACAAAGGCTTCAGGTGAGTTAGCAGCAAAATATTTGTCAAATTTCACACATAACAGATAATCAACGCCATTTTGGGCTAAATACTTTATCTTATCTCTCAGCCTTGTCAGGCGGGCTGGCGCTTTATCTGTAGCAAAAACTTCCAGAGGCTGCGGTTCGAAAATCATGACCATTGTCGGTAATCCGAGACGCTGCCCTTCTTGCTTCAAGTGTTTTAGTAAAGCCAGGTGCCCGCGATGGACACCATCAAAATTACCAATCGTCAGCACGCAACCATGGTGACGCGCCCGGATATTGTGTATACCGCGAATTAGCTCCATAGCTGGCTCAATACCGTGGAAATTGTCGGATTATACCTTGTACAAAGCTCAAGGTTAACCCACGATCACAAAGGGTTTTAATTAATAACCTGATTCATACAATAAAAATAGGCTAGATGCCCGAAAAATAATTAATTTATTGCATTTCTCTGTGATTCACTCAGTTTTTTATTGCGAAGGACTGTATTCCCTCTCAGTAAGCTGATAAAATCCTGCCCCATCACAACGTAAGCAGCGTCGTCGTACAGCGACGTTTATTTGCACAAATCCATTGACAAAAGAAGGCTGAACAGGCATATTCCTCGGCCTTTGAATTGTCCTCGATAGAATATATTTGGGAGTTGGACCTTGGCTAATATCAAATCAGCTAAGAAACGCGTCGTACAGTCTGAGAAACGCCGTCAGCACAACGCAAGCCGTCGTTCTATGGTGCGTACTTTTATCAAGAAAGTATACGCGGCTATCGCTACTGGCGATAAAGAAGCTGCACAGAAAGCATTCAATGACATGCAACCAATTGTTGATCGTCACGCCTGTAAGGGTCTGATCCACAAAAATAAAGCAGCACGTCATAAATCTGCTCTGGCAGCACAAATCAAAGCAATGTAATCATTTGTTTTGATGGTGCTAAAAAAACCGGCTTTAAGCCGGTTTTTTTGTATCTGTTAGTTTTAGTGTATTGATTTTAAGATAATAACTTTAAGGTCACGATTTTTATGTCACAGCTTTAAAGTTTTTTCAGGGCGACTTTTTGGTGGAGAACTGAATAAAGCAGAAAAGTCTTTGTTACATACTCGCTGGACTGCCGGGTGCTGAATCATGCGCTCTGCAAAGATGACATAATATTCTTCCTGTACAGCATCCAATCGACCTATCTCAATAATATCACTATCTGCAAAAATATCATTGGCATAGAAAGAAGGCGCAATGAAAATGGCATTGTGATACATACCAAATGCTTTCATCAAGGCAGCATCATCAAATTCGCCCAACACTTCAACTTGAAGGTTTTTATTACGAATCCATGTCAGGAGCTTTCTGCCCAGCATGGAGCGGCGACCAGGAATCAATAAGCGACGTTCTTCCAAACATTCAGGAAAGGGCTTTTCTGGGATCGGCTGGCGGCAATAAAAACTAATATTGCATTCCCCCAATTTCACGGAAAATAAGCCTTCCTGTTGAGAAGAATCCACTGGACAATCAGAGAGGATCATATCCAATTTATGCTGGCTAAGTTGCTCAAGCAGCATTTCATGTGTCGATTCAAAACAACGCAAGTGGATTTTTTCATGCTCCACAACGGTAGTTTCCAGTACCTTGCTGACCAAACGCTTGGATAGTGCATCAGCGACTCCTACATCAAACAGCAGGTTTGATTCTCGGCTATAAGTAACGATGTCCAGCATTTCCTGACTGAGTGTAAACATTTTATCTGCATAGCGGAAAATCAATTGCCCCAGCTCTGAGGGCACTAAGCCTCTTCCTTGACGCTTGAATAATTTCCCATTCAGACGCTCTTCTAACGCTTTTATCTGCCCTGTAATGGTTTGTGGTGTCAGATATAGTGCTTCTGCTGCGCCCACAACAGAGCCTTCCTTGCAAACATGCCAAAAATAATAGAGATGGTTAAAATTTAAATGTGAAACCTGCATATATTTATCCTTGTGTATATCTCACGCCTGCATAACAGCCGTAACCATACATTTCAGGTCGCCAGATTATGGCGTTTTCCTATTTTTCTATTGATACACGAAATATTCACGGCATAGCAGCTATAAATGTTTTGCCGCGAATATAAAGAGGATGAATTACTTCGGAAATTCTTTCTTATTTTTTTGCGCTTAAATTAGTCTATTCATTTGCTTTTGGCTACGTTTTTTCTTGGGTGTTTTTCTTCGGCAATAATGCCCTTAGTAATCCATAACCAGCGAAAGCTGCGGTTGTAGAGCCAATCAATATTCCTAAGCGGGAGTAGGTACTGAAGTCGTCATTTAGCCCTTCAAATGCCAGACCAGAAATAAAGATAGACATGGTAAAACCGATCCCACACAGTACGGAAACCGCGAAAATGTGTCCCATGCGGATTTTTTCCGGCAGCTTAGCTATTCCCAGTTTTACGGAAATCCAGCTAAACAGGAAAATACCCAATGGCTTGCCAATAAATAGACCAAATGCAATTCCCATAGGCAGCATACTTGTTAAGCCATTTAGTGTGACGCCCTGCAATGAAATGCCAGCATTAGCAAAAGCAAACAGTGGCAGGATTAAATAAGCTACCCATGGATGCAATTCATGTTCCAGTGTTTCAGAAGGTGATTCGCCTTTTTTGTCGCGAAGCGGTATCAAGAATCCGACGATAACGCCAGCTAACGTGGCGTGAATACCCGATTTCAAGATACATACCCATAAAACAACACCAACAACCAGATAAGCAGATGTTTTAGTTATTCCTTTCCAATTCATCCAGACCAGCAGCACAATCATGGCAGCCGCCAGACCTAATTCTCCCAGAGACACTGTTTTGGTATAGAACAAAGCGATAATAATAATCACACCTAAATCATCAATGATCGCCAGCGCAAGTAAAAATACTTTCAATGCGGTGGGAACGCGTTTCCCCAGCAAGGCCATGATCCCAAGTGCAAAAGCAATATCTGTTGCTGCGGGAATTGCCCAGCCTTGTCGTGTGATCTCATCACTGCCATTAAACAGTAGATAGATCAAAGCAGGAGCCAGCATCCCTCCAAGCGCTGCAATGGCTGGAAAAATTGCTTTGTCACGGCCAGCAAGCGAGCCTTCCATGAGTTCCCGCTTTACTTCCAGCCCGACAATCAGGAAAAATACCGCCATTAACCCATCATTTATCCAGAGTAATAATGGCTTGTTGATTTCCAATGCTGCGAATTGTACTGCAACAGGAAGATTGAGAAATTGATGATAAATACCCTGCAATGGCGTATTCGCCATAACCAGCGCAACAATAGCGGCAATGATGAGAATGATTCCTCCTGCTGCCTCTAATTTCAAAAATTGGCGAATGATTGCAGTCATGGATAAATTAACCTATGAAATTGATCGAAATAATAATGTTATGATAGTCATGACATCGGAAAAAGCAGATTATTTGTGCGAAATTGTTCGTCATATACGAATTATAACAAGATGAAATTAACATTTTTTTGGGAATGAGTATATTGCAATCAGAATCAAAAGCTGCTTTTATCAGCTATTTATTAACAATTGATTAAAGTATCTCATGACAACATTCCTATTATTATCTGTTCTCGGTGCTGCTCTGCTACATGCGAGTTGGAACGTTTTAGTCAAAATCAGTGCTGACAGATTTTTGGGTATATCAATCATCGTTTTTTTTGCTGGCCTGATTTCAACAGCCGGATTATCCTGGGTAGGATTGCCAACTCTCTCTTCCTTGCCATGGCTAGTATTGTCTTCCATCCTGCATATCGGTTACTGCCTGTTCCTGAGCCGTTCTTATGCTACAGGGGATTTAAGTCAGGTATATCCTATTGCCAGAGGAAGTGCGCCGTTAATTACTGTCTTCTTGAGTTGGATTATATTGCAGGAAGTATTACCGCCTCTTGGTATGTTGGGTATTGGCTTAATTATTACAGGGATTATTTTGATCGCATTTCCCAAAGGGAAAAAATCATTTCAGATGGATAGCCGAGCATTAATTGCTGCGCTAATAACCTCAGTTTTTACGGCTTGCTATACCTTATCTGATGGCATTGGCTCTCGTGCCAGTGATAACGCCTTAACCTATATCTTGTGGCTATTTGCCATACACGGCTGGTCAATGGGTGTCATTATGTATTTCAAGTATCGCCACAAGATCGGGCAAAATATTCGTCAATTTTGGAAGCAAGGATTATTGGGTGGGCTGATGCAATTGTTGAGTTATGGCATTGTCATTTGGGCGATGAGCCATGCCCCAATTGTAATGGTTGCGGCATTGCGTGAAACCAGCGTGCTGTTTGCGATGCTGTTGTCGGTTTTTATTTTGCGGGAACCGTTTAGCAAAATGAGATTATTGGCTTGTGTTGTGATTATTATTGGGATTGTTAGTACTAAATTAGGGTAATGGATCTCTAAGTAATAAATAGAAACTTAGAGATTCCAATTCGTTTTGAGTAATTTCATCGGATAGCGCATTGAAATTTTAATATTTCAGTCGAACCATCAGGTTTTATAATAGCCTTATGTAACACCTTCTTTTTACTATTTTCTATCATATTAAATGTATTTGCATATAAAGGATGACCCCGACTTTCCAATGGCGACAGTTCTGTATTTTTATAATTTGAGGAAATAGAAGCACTTCCTAAAGCCAAATATTTTCCATCTTTTGCCCAGCTAGCCATTTTGCTTTTCCAATGTGTATCATAATTTTCAGATAAACAAACTATATTTGCCCATGGATCGCATATCCATGCTCCACTCGGGAGTATATTGTATTCTTCGTCTATTTTTTTATTTTGAAATTTTTTATCATAGGTATGAGGAGGGTAATAAAGCATGACAAAACAGTGATCATATCTTGACAGAGGGGCGGCAGCAAGAACCTCAATGTAAATATCGTGTATTTCCCCCGATTTATTTGCAGTAAAAGAATTTTTATATAAATGATATATATTGCTTGCCTTTTCTTTTGCTAAATACATAAATGCAATAAGAGATAATTCTTTACAATTTCCAACCAATAAAGCATCATTTTTTCTTTCGCTCATTATATGATCATATTTTTCCTCATCGGTTCTAAGATAATATAATTTTTCTTGAAGTTTTCCAAGTTTTTGCTGTCTGATTCCAGTGTTTTTTATAGAATATCTTTTTTTTCGATCTTCGGATTGATTCTCAATATTAAAATAAGAGATATTTGTAGTTTTGCCTGGAAAAGCAGAGTGAGAATATTCAATCGCGTGATGTAATATATGCTGAATCATTTTAACATCCTCATTATTATTGTATTTAAATCATATTATTTGTATGTGGATATTTTAAGATGATACTTTCTACTTTTTTTAAATAAAATGCAACATTAATAAAAAAACGTAATATTAAAAAACAATTAAGAAATAAAATAATTTAATTTATTTAAAATAAAAAAATCCAATAAATAAAAAATCCCCCTGAACATCAATAAACTACAAAATGTTCAGGAGGACTTATTATTAGATATTTTGCAAAGTGTTAAATTACTTTGTCAAATCATCAAAAAATTTTTTCACGCCATCGAGGAAGCTTTTGGAACGAGGGCTATTATTTTCCCCACTTTTTCCACCCAGAGATTCGCCCAGTTTGCGCATCAGTTCTTTTTGTTCTTCATTTAGCTTAACCGGTGTTTCTACCACGACACGGCACATCAAGTCGCCTTGAACGCCGCCACGGACGGATTTAACACCTTTGCCTTTCATGCGGAATAGTTTGCCAGTCTGGGTTTCCGCAGGGATTTTCAGGCTGACGCGACCATCAAGGGTCGGAACTTCAATTTCGCCACCCAATGCTGCTGTTGCAAAGTTAATTGGCACTTCACAGTAAAGGTTGCTGCCATCGCGTTCGAAGATATGGTGAGCCTTGACTTGAACCTGAACGTACAAATCCCCCGCTGGTGCACCCTGTTCACCTGCTTCACCTTCACCACTCAAACGAATGCGATCACCGGTATCGACACCAGCCGGAATTTTGACAGACAGAGTTTTGTATTTTTCAACGCGACCATGTCCATGACATTTGCCACACGGCTCTTTGATGATGCTTCCGCGTCCATGACACTGAGGGCAAGGTTGCTGAACGGCGAAGAACCCTTGGCGCATTTGTACTTGGCCTGCACCGTGACAGGTTGGACAAGTTTGTGGGCTGGTGCCCGCCTTGGCTCCGCTGCCATGACAGGTATCACAAGATTCCAGTGTTGGAATACGGATCTCTTTGGTCACACCACGGACAGCTTCTTCCAGGGTTAATTCCATGCTGTAACGCAGGTCTGAGCCACGGCTAGGGCGCTGCTGACGACGGCCACCACCGAAAATATCTCCGAAAACGTCACCAAAGATATCGCTAAAGTCAGCTCCGCCACCGAAACCACCTGCACCACCACCCATACCACCATGTTCAAAGGCAGCATGACCATATTGGTCATAAGCGGCACGTTTCTGAGAATCCGTCAGGATCTCATACGCTTCTTTAATTTCTTTGAATTTACTTTCTGCATCTTTATCGCCCTGATTACGGTCAGGATGATATTTCATGGCCAGCCGTTTATAGGCTTTTTTGATCTCTTTTTCGTCTGCGGTTTTGGAAACTCCCAAAACTTCGTAATAATCTTTTTTTGCCATCGTATTGTTTACCCTTAATACGCACGCACGGGCGTAGAGTTACCTCAACGCCCGTGCAGTTAACAAGTAACAGAGGCCTGTTACTTTGCCCGCTATTCCCTTCATCTTTCAAATTGACTCTTTGCTGGTTTTGCTCATTTAACCCAGTCACATGTTATCTGTGTGACTGGGTTTCAATCGCTTGCCGCCTTGATGCAACTCGAAACCTATTGGGCTTAAGGGCTACTATTATTTTTTGTCTTTAACTTCTTCGAATTCAGCATCTACAACGTCGTCTTCTTTCTTCGCGTTGCTTGCACCAGCATCGGTAGCACCAGCTTGTGCTTGCTGCTGTGCGATTTCCAGCAATTTCTTGGATGCTTCAACCAGAGCTTGGATCTTCGCTTCGATTTCAGCTTTGTCTTCGCTCTTCGCCGCAGTTTCCAGCTCAGAAGTTGCTTTCTCGATTGCAGCTTTATCGTCAGCAGTCAGTTTGTCACCGGCTTCTTCAACTTGCTTGCGAGTGCCGTGAACCAGTTGGTCAGCTTGGTTACGAATCTGAACCAGCTCTTCAAACTTACGGTCAGCTTCTGCGTTTGCTTCAGCGTCGCGTACCATCTGCTGGATTTCTTCTTCGTTCAGACCAGAAGATGCCTTGATGGTGATGTTTTGCTCACGACCAGAGTTTTTGTCTTTCGCAGAAACGTGCAGGATACCGTCAGCATCGATGTCGAAAGTCACTTCAATCTGTGGAGTTCCACGCATCGCTGGCTGAATACCATCCAGGTTGAACTGACCCAGAGATTTGTTATCGTTGGCACGCTTACGCTCACCTTGCAGTACGTGGATAGTTACCGCAGATTGGTTGTCTTCCGCTGTAGAGAACACTTGGCTATGCTTGGTTGGGATGGTGGTGTTCTTAGTAATCAGGGAAGTCATCACGCCGCCCATGGTTTCGATACCCAGAGACAGTGGCGTTACGTCCAGCAGCAGAACGTCTTTCACGTCACCTGCCAATACACCGCCCTGAACCGCTGCACCCATTGCAACTGCTTCGTCCGGGTTCACGTCTTTACGTGGCTCTTTGCCGAAGAAATCTGCAACCGCTTTCTGCACCATTGGCATACGGGTCTGACCGCCAACCAGAATAACGTCCTGAACGTCAGATACAGACAGACCTGCGTCATTCAGTGCAACTTTCAGCGGCTCGATAGAACGTTTAACCAAGTCTTCAACCAGAGATTCCAGTTTTGCACGAGTCACTTTAATGTTCATGTGCTTAGGACCGGTTGCATCTGCTGTGATGTATGGCAGGTTCACGTCAGTCTGTTGTGCAGAAGAAAGTTCGATTTTCGCTTTTTCTGCCGCTTCTTTCAGACGCTGCATTGCCAGTGGGTCATTGCGCAGATCGATGCCTTGTTCTTTTTTGAACTCATCAACCAGATAGTTGATCATGCGGCTGTCGAAGTCTTCACCACCCAAGTGAGTATCACCGTTGGTTGCCAGAACTTCATAAGTTTTTTCGCCATCAACTTCATCGATTTCGATGATAGAGATATCGAAAGTACCGCCACCCAGGTCATAAACCGCGATGGTGCGGTTGCCCACTTCTTTGTCCAGACCGTAAGCCAGAGCAGCCGCGGTTGGTTCGTTGATGATACGCTTAACTTCGAGACCTGCGATACGGCCAGCGTCTTTAGTTGCCTGACGCTGTGCATCGTTGAAGTATGCAGGAACAGTGATAACCGCTTCGGTTATTGGTTCACCCAGATAGTCTTCTGCTGTTTTCTTCATTTTTTTCAGAACTTCAGCGGAGATCTGAGGTGGTGCTATTTTCTGGCCTTTCACTTCCAGCCATGCATCGCCATTATCCGCCGCCATGATTTTGTATGGCATGATGGATTCGTCACGCTGTACTTCTTCGTCCTGAAAACGACGGCCGATCAAACGTTTGATGGCGAACAGAGTATTTTGCGGGTTAGTAACAGCCTGACGTTTAGCTGGTTGACCAACCAGAGTTTCACCATCCTGAGTATATGCGATGATGGAAGGTGTGGTACGGTCACCTTCGCTGTTTTCAAGCACACGAGCAGTTGTGCCGTCCATAATTGCTACACAAGAGTTGGTAGTTCCCAAGTCGATACCAATAATTTTACCCATCTAAACGCCTCCACAAAGAATTCATATATTCGGTCAAGTTACTAAGCTATATGAGGACGAATGTTTTCTTTTCAATGGCTCTGTTTGCCAGAAATTCCTCATTTTATTTTTTTCAGCTAATGCTGAAATATTCAGTAGTAACTGTAGTTGAGACTTAGATGGGGTCATTCATCTCATCATCAAGGGGCTGATTGAAAAAAAATTGAAATTTCATAAAAAAATTTTTCTAAGGCCATTGTGTAGTTGAGTCCATCACATTATGATTCGCCGCCTTTTATGGTTTCTTGGTGCGGAAAAGCGCCATGATAACTTTTTAATATTTTGTATTATTTGTATTTTCTAGGGGAAGTATGCACTCTAATAAGTTGGCGAACCCAGGCCCATTGGGTTTAATGGGTTTTGGCATGACAACCATTTTGTTGAATTTGCACAACGCAGGTTTTTTCCCATTGTCATCAGTTATTTTGAGCATGGGAATTTTTTATGGTGGTTTGGCTCAGGTACTGGCCGGTATCTTTGAGTACAAAAAAGGGAATACTTTTGCTGCAACCGCATTTACCTCTTACGGTATGTTCTGGTTGAGCTTGATTGCCTTACTGTTCCTGCCAATGATGGATTTGGCTGAAAAAACCAGCCATGAGTTCCTTGGCGTTTATCTCGCCTTATGGGGAATTTTCACTCTGTTCATGTTCTTTGGTACGTTGAAAGCCAACCGTGTCCTGCAATTTGTATTTGGTAGCCTGACGCTGCTGTTTGCATTGCTGGCAATTGGCAATATCACAGGTAATGCCAGCATTTTGACCTTCGCGGGTTTTGAAGGCATTGTCTGTGGTGCGAGTGCTTTCTATCTGGCAATGGCTGAAGTTCTGAATGAACAATATGGCCGTACTGTTCTGCCAATTGGTGAAGTGAAACACGCTTAACCATTCTTAGACAGGATGAGTGATTTATACTCATCCTGTGCTTTATTATAAGCGCATTAATTATGCTTCTTTAATTTCCCATCGGTTTTTTTCATATAGATTTCATATAGATTTTTTCCGCAAGTAAAATCCCAATAAAAGGCCAATAACCGATAAGGCAATAATATAATAGGCGGGAGCCAGCGGGGTATATCTCAGCAGCAAGGTAACGAGAATCGGTGTCAGTCCACCAAAAATAGCGTAGGCCACATTATATGAAAATGAAATGCCACTGAAACGGACTTCTGGCGGGTAGCTATTAACCATGACGAAAGGCGCAGCACCAATCACGCCTACAGCCAGACCGACGAGGGAATAAGCACTAAATAGTTTGAGTGGTTCATGGCTAATATTGTGATAGAAAAACCATGTAGTGGAGGCCAGTAGAATACAGCCGATAATCAGCACGATACCAGCTCCCCATTTATCGCATAAATATCCCACAGAAATACAGCCAACCGCCAATGAGATGATCGCCAGACTGTTTGCTTTCAACGTCAGTGATTGTTCCAGATGAAATACTGTCTGCATATAGGTTGGGGTCATCAAGATGATGACAACAATCCCCGCGGAAAGCAGCCAAGTAAGCAGCATGGAAATAGAGATGGCGCGTTTGTGATTAAAAACCACGGATTTTAGTGGTAATTCTCCTGCCAACGCCTTGCGTTCTTGCATTTCCTTGAAGATAGGAGTTTCATGCAGCCAACGACGCAGATACATGGCACATAGGCCGAAAATTCCCCCTAAGAAAAATGGCAGACGCCATGCCCAATCCAGAACATCTTGCTTGGTATAAATGGAAGTAATAATGGTTGCGACGAGAGAGCCAAATAAAATCCCCATGCTCAATCCTGCTGTCAGAACACCACAGGCAAATCCGATGCGTTTATGGGGAACATGCTCCGCCACAAAAACCCATGCACCGGGCACTTCTCCACCAATCGCGGCTCCCTGCATGATCCGCAGTAGTAAGAGGAGAATAGGCGCAGTCATGCCTATGGTGTCATAGGTGGGTAACATTCCGATGGTCAGTGTTGGTACGGCCATCAGCAATATACTCAGTGAAAACATTTTCTTACGTCCAATGAGATCACCGAAATGAGCCATGATAATCCCACCTAACGGCCGGGCCAGATAACCTGCGGCAAAAATACCAAATGTTTGTAGTTGTCTAAGCCATTCAGGTATATCTACAGGAAAAAAAAGTGCTCCAAGCGTAACGGCAAAAAAGACAAAGATAATAAAATCGTAAAACTCCAGAGCACCGCCTAAAGCTGCTAAAGACAGAGTTTTATAGTCCTGTTTATTTAATGCTCGATTATGGTGTTGTGACATAAGTTACCGATTTATAGTTATAAAATGGGATTTTTGTGATTATTTTCAATGATCTTGCCTGACTCATAATGGATGAAAATAAAACTTATGCTATATTAAAAGATGTTTATTCTGCAATTTTTTAAATGAATCTATTACGGTGATATGTAGTTTAGATTCGAACAAAGAGAGAATTTACATTGGTATATCAGGGGAATTTAGAATGTAAGAGTATCCAGCTCACATATTAGGTAACTTATTATTAATTAATGGATTAGAGTTCTTCCATCAGTATGCCAATCTCAGGAATCATTCTGGTAAGTGCTGTTTTAGTAGTGAAATGACCGTCTCAATATCCGGTAATGAAGGATGTCCGACTATTTGTTGTAGTGATGCGTCAAAATTTTCGTGCCATACAGGTTCGATAACGTGATAGCCATCATCACGTAATTGATTGACATTATGACGTGTTGCGTTTTTTCCCCACATTACGCTTCCCATTACAGGAAAAAATAGCACAGGAAATGTGGAAGCCAGAATGACAGTTGTTAATCGGTTGGAAGCACCACCACAGGCAACTGAAAAAGCCAAAAGCCTATCCATATCACAACAACTAACTATTTAATACATGACCAGATTTTACTTCAATACTCATTCCCGCGTCTTTCCAGCCTGAAAAGCCTTTTTTAAAGCGGCGAGCACGAATACCTTTAGCACGCAGTAATTCAAGAGCATTGGCAGAAAGAACACAGTATTGTCCTCGGCAATAAGCGATAAGATTTGAGCTGGAAGCAAGCTCATCTAATCTACTCTCTAGTTCATCAATAGGGATATTAATGGCATTCGGTAAATGGCCTAGTTCGAATTCCTCTTTTGGCCTTACATCCAGTAATGTTGTGCTCTTTTCCTTGATTCTGTCTAACAACTCATCCCATGAAATTGCTTCCTGATTGTTCATATCATCAATTAGTTTGCGCATTTCCCCGCGATTAAATTCAGTATATTTTTGGATCGCTGTAATGATGTCCATTACAGGACCGTCTCCCTGACGATAAAGGACATGCTTACCGACCTTACGGGATTGAAGGAGCCCTGAGCGCTTTAAGTGTTGCAAATGCTGGGAGGTGTTGGCAATGGACAAGCCAGAAAGCTCTGACAGGCATTCTACGGATTGCTCAGAACCAGCCAGACATTCAAGCAGAGTCAGGCGATGGGCATTTCCCAGTGCTTTGGCAATTTCTGCGATTTCAACGAGAATTTGTTTATCAAATATTGACATCTGGTTTCCAATATCATTACATTCAATGAATTAATTGAATGTAATGATATCAAAGTTTTTAAGGTGTTTCGAGTGTCAGCTAAATGATTTAATAAACTAATAGGCAATCTGGAAAGTTTAAATTTGGAGAATATGCAGCAAATGAATGAAGGATTGGAATTTATTGTTCGTTCGATATTGATCGGAGCTGGTGCAACGGTATTGATGGATCTTTGGGCACTTTTTATGAAACGCAGTTTTGGAATACCATCATTGAATTATACTATGGTTGGTCGTTGGCTTGGGCACATTCCGAAAGGTCGGTTTTGTCATAAAAGCATTGCCCAAGCTGAGCCAGTGAAAAGTGAAATATGGATTGGTTGGTTTGTCCATTATCTGATTGGTATTATCTTCGCTGGTTTTTTGCTATTCATTTGGGGTCTGTCTTGGGCAAAAAATCCGACTTTTATTCCCGCATTGTTCATGGGTATTGTTACTGTAGTGGCGCCTTTTTTCATTATGCAACCTGGTATGGGGATGGGAGTGGTTGCATCTAAAACTCCTGCACCTAATACGATAAGGCTGAGAAGTTTAATGGCACATGCTTCTTATGGAGTCGCTCTCTATTTATCTGCACTATGTTTGACATTGTTTTCTTAATTTCATTTCTAAATAACCCGTTGATAAATTTGCACTGTTTATCTTATCGACGGGAAATCTCATTACAGCCCCTAAATGTATTAGCAAAAAAGTATCTTTATTTCATTAAATATTATTCAACTAATTTATTTAACAACTCCACCTATTACTCGAAGTATTAGATTCTGTTTTTCTAGCTGAAGGTGGAACTATCATCGTTTCATGGTAAAAGGGATTCCAGTTCAGCATTATTCATCTAATAGGGGATTAATAAATATCTAGCGATCGCGATCACATTTATATCGTTCGAAAATTGATCTGGTGTTGTCAGTTTTGTTCTATCTATACTCAATAAATTTCTATACCCAATAAATTTCTATATCCAATAGATTCTTGAAGCATAGGCAATGCGGAAAGCGAGGGAAGTGGCATGAAATATCAGATACTGGCCCAAGAAATTATTGCAGGCGTTGGTGGTAAGGAAAATATTGTCAGCCTCGTTCATTGTCTGACTCGGCTACGCTTTAAACTACAGGATCGAACACTCACTAATATTAATAAACTAAAAACGTATCCCAATATCATTACAGTTGTCGAAAGTGGGGGGCAATTTCAGGTTGTGATAGGTAATGAGGTCAACGAGGTATATCAGGCTATTCAATCAATGTTGGCACTTTCTGATGAAACATCCTCAATGTCACAACCAACTGGCAAAAGGGATAATATATTTAACCATTTTATCGATATTATTTCGGGTATTTTTACCCCATTTTTAGGGGTGATGGCGGCTTCCGGGATCTTAAAAGGCTTGCTTGCAGTTGCCATTGCATTTGATTGGACAACGCCTGACAGCGGTACTTATCGTATTTTGTATGCAGCCAGCGACTCGCTGTTTTATTTTTTCCCTTTATTACTTGGATATACCGCAGGTAAAAAATTCGGGGGTAATCCATTTATTACAATGGGTATTGGCGGGGCACTAGTACATCCTCTGATCATCTCGGCTTTCGATGCCTCACTTGTAGCTGGCAGCGCAACTGAATATTTTATGGGAGTTCCACTCTCATTTTTGAATTATAGCTCTTCTGTGATCCCAATTATTTTTGCTTCTTGGATAAGTTGTAAAATAGAAAAAAAATTGGATGCATATCTGTCCGCTACCATCAAAACCTTCGTGACTCCTCTTGTTTGCCTGATGTTGGTCGTTCCGCTTGTATTTATTGTTATTGGGCCAGCAGCTACATGGCTAAGCAATTTATTGGCTTACAGTTATCAAACAATATATGGATTTGCTCCGGTTTTGGCAGGAGCGATTATGGGAGCAATCTGGCAAGTATGTGTCATCTTCGGTTTACATTGGGGATTAGTGCCAATCATATTCAACAACTTAACGGTTTTGGGGCACGATACGTTAGCTCCTTTGTTATTGCCTGCTGTCATAGGGCAAACAGGAGCAGTATTTGGCGTTTTCCTGCGAACCCGCGATGCTAAATTGAAAATGCTGTCTGGTTCTGCTGTTACTGCGGGTATGTTTGGTATCACTGAACCTGCGGTTTATGGTGTCACCCTGCCTTATCGTCGACCATTTTTCTTTGGCTGTATTGCTGGCTCAATTGGTGGTGCTGTCGTCGGTTATTACCAAAGTGCCATCTATTCAATAGGTCTGTCCAATATTTTTGTCTTTACTCAAATGATCCCCCCAACAGGGATCGATAACACAGTATGGGGAGCAATTATTGGTGCATTGCTGGCATTTAGCATTGCTACCATTTTGACATGGATGTTCGGGCTGTCTGCTACTACTGATCAGCCCCCGGAAGACAAAATCAATAAGCATCAATCTGATTTTCCGCATAAGCCTTAAGTGTCCATGAAAGGAGATTTGAATGAAACAGTTTCCGCCGCATTTTCTATGGGGAGGCGCGATTGCCGCCAATCAAGTTGAAGGTGCTTATTTGACGGATGGAAAAGGTCTTTCTACATCAGATGTTTTGCCACAGGGGATTACTGGCCCCGTGGTTGAGCGTGATCCTTTGGATGAAACTCTATATCTCAAAGATGTCGCCATCGATTTTTATCACCGTTACCCCGAAGATATCGCCTTGTTTGCAGAAATGGGCTTTAAATGTTTACGTACCTCGATTGCCTGGAGCCGGATTTTTCCTCATGGGGATGAAAAGCAACCCAATGAAGCGGGATTGGCATTCTATGACAGGCTGTTCGACGAAATGGCTAAATATGGTATTCAACCTTTGATCACTCTCTCTCATTATGAAATGCCGTGGATGTTAGTCGAAAAATATGGTGGGTGGGGAAATCGTAAGCTGATCGCATTTTTTGAACACTACGCACGCACGGTATTTACCCGTTATCAGACTAAGGTGAAATTATGGCTGACATTTAATGAGATCAATATGTCGCTGCATGAGCCTCTGACAGGTGTTGGATTGTCAAGAAATAGCAATCAATCAGAGACCTATCAAGCTATTCACCATCAATTAGTTGCCAGTGCCCGAGTGGTGAAATTGTGCCGAGAAATCATTCCTGATGCCCAGATTGGCAATATGTTGCTTGGCGGTTTGATGTACCCATTAACCTGTAAACCAGAAGATGTATTGGCAACTCTTCAACAAAATCAAAAGTGGCTGTTTTTTGGTGATGTTCAATGCCGTGGGAATTATCCTGGCTATATGTTGCGTTATTTTCGCGAGAATGGCATTGAATTTACCATTACAGAGCAGGATAGGCACGATCTGAAAAATACCGTCGATTTTATCTCATTCAGTTATTACATGAGCGGTTGTACGACAGCAAATGAAGCAGAATACCAGAAGCAACGGGGTAATATCCTGCATATGGTGACCAATCCTCATTTGCCAAGTTCAGAGTGGGGTTGGCAGATAGATCCTCTTGGTTTACGCACTATATTGAATTTGCTATGGGATCGTTATCAGAAACCATTATTTATTGTTGAAAATGGCTTGGGCGCGAAAGATATACCAGAAGCGGATGGCAGTATTCGGGATGATTACCGCATTCAATACCTTAAAGATCACCTTATCCAAGTCAGAGAAGCAATTGAAGATGGTGTGGATGTTATGGGATATACCAGTTGGGGACCGATTGATTTGGTCAGTGCTTCAAAAGGTGAGATAACCAAACGCTACGGTTATATCTATGTTGATCAAAATGACCAAGGGACAGGAACGTTAGAGCGACGCCGTAAGAAGAGTTTTTATTGGTATAAGCAGGTGATTGAAACCAATGGCTGTAGCTTGAGCGACTTGAATGAATAGTTTTATTTGGGTCTCTTATCCATAAGGTTCTGAGCTTGTTCAGAACCTTTATGTCATTCATTTATGACATTTAATTATTGATAACAAAAAATTATTGATGACAAAAAGCAAAATGCGAGCTTTTAACGACGTGCGCTTTTCGGTCTGAATGCTGCCACAATGCTTTCATCTGTTTCAACATAAGGGCCGTCCAGCAGTTGAATACAGTAGGGAATACTGGCAAAAATTCCCGCTACCAGCACTTTGCCGTTTTCGTCTTTCAGTCCTTCCAGTGTTTCTGCGATGGCTTTAGGTTGCCCGGGAAGATTCAGAATCAGCGCTTGATTGCGGATCACTCCTACCTGTCGGGACAAGATTGCTGTTGGCACAAATTGAAGGCTGATTTGGCGCATCTGTTCACCAAATCCGGGCATTTCTCGATCAGCAATCGCCAACGTTGCATCCGGTGTGACATCGCGGCGTGCTGGCCCTGTTCCTCCAGTGGTCAGAACCAGATGGCATCCGAGTTCATCGACCAATTCACATAATGTTTGCTCAATCAGGATTTGCTCATCAGGAATCAGGCGAGCTTCTACACTAAAAGGCGTGGTAATTGCTTTTGCGAGCCATGTATTCAGTGCAGGCAGCCCCTTGTCCTGATAAATACCGTTGGAAGCCCGATCAGAAACAGACACGAGGCCAATGCGCAATACGTTCATACAAACCTCAATTAACGACAAAAATAGAAAAAATGTTATTGATGGTGAAAAGAAAAACAAAAGGCGACTTATTATGTCGCCTTTATATAAGAAAAAATAGCGTTTCGCCTAAGATTACAGCAGATCAGCGATCATGCTCTCAAGTTTACCTTGGTCTACTGCAAACTTACGGATGCCTTCCGCCAGTTTTTCAGTTGCCATTGCATCTTGGTGATGGTTCCAATAGAACTCAGCTTCAGTCATTGGGGTTGGGCGTGCTTTGATTTCGCCTTCATAACCCAGCTTGCACTCAACTTCGCCTTCTGCTTCAGACAGCTCTTTCAGCAGTGCTGGAGAGATAGTCAGGCGGTCACAGCCAGCCAGTTCCAGAATTTCACCAGAGTTACGGAAACTTGCACCCATAACAACAGTATTGTAACCGTGTTCTTTGTAGTATTGATAAATTTCAGAAACGGAAGTCACACCTGGATCTTCATGTGGTGCGAATTCTTTCTTGTCGCCATTTGCTTTGTACCAATCAAGGATACGGCCAACAAATGGGGAGATCAGGTAGACACCAGCTTCGGCACAAGCACGGGCTTGGGCGAAGGAGAACAGCAGGGTCAGGTTACAGTTGATGCCTTCTTTTTCCAGCTGTTCCGCCGCACGGATGCCCTGCCATGTGGAAGCCAGTTTGATCAGAATGCGATCATTGCTTATACCCGCTTCGTTGTACAGTTTGATCAGACGTTTTGCTTTCGCTACGCTAGCTTCGGTGTCATAAGACAGGCGAGCATCAACTTCAGTGGAAATACGGCCAGGGATCAGTTTCAGAATTTCCAGACCAATGTTGACAGCCAATTTATCGCCGGCATCAATAATTTGCTGTTCACGGGAATCGCTTTGACCACGTGCCCATTCAACGGCTTCATCAATCAGTTGGCGATATTCTGGAATTTGTGCTGCATTCAAAATCAGGGAAGGGTTGGTGGTCGCATCTTGCGGCTGGTACAGTTTCATCGCCGCGATATCCCCGGTATCTGCTACTACTGTTGTCAGTTTACGCAGGGAAGTCAGTTTATCGGTCATGTTTAATATCTCATCGTTATACGTAAAATCTTTGGCAACGTTGCCTCGCCATTCCGTGATAATAACATGGTCAAGCGCGGCTGTAAGGTAGGAAAATCCTATCGCTGAGATTCTCCCCTTTTTGCTCTTTTTTGCTAAAGTGGGGAAAATTTGGATTATTAGGAAAAAATAATGCTTATTACCATTTCACCTGCAAAAACACTCGATTATGAAAGTCCACTCGCGACAGAAAAATTTAGCCAACCGTTATTATTGGCGGAATCCCAACAACTGATTGATGTTTGCCAGACTTTAACACCCGCGCAAATCGGCAGTTTGATGAGTATTAGTGATAAGTTGGCGGGATTGAATGCTGCTCGTTTTGGTGAATGGCAGCCAAATTTCACACCAGAAAATGCCCGTCAGGCGATTTTGGCATTTAAGGGCGATGTTTATACGGGTATGCAGGCAGAAACTTTCTCCGCTAACGATTTTGATTTTGCTCAAACGCATTTGAGAGTTTTATCTGGTCTGTATGGGGTTTTGCGCCCTCTCGATTTGATGCAGCCTTATCGTTTGGAAATGGGAGTTAAACTGGAAAATCCGCGCGGTAAAGATCTGTATAAGTTTTGGGGCGATCGTATTACTGAAAACTTGAATGCAGCACTGGAACAGCAAGGCGATGATGTTTTGGTTAATCTGGCATCAGATGAGTATTTCAAATCGGTAAATACTAAAAAATTGGCCGCCCGGATTATCAAACCTGTTTTCCTTGATGAAAAAAATGGCAAATACAAAGTCATTAGTTTCTATGCTAAAAAAGCCCGTGGATTGATGAGCCGTTTTATCATTCAGAATCGACTGACCGATCCAGAACGGCTGGCGGAGTTCAATCTGGAAGGGTATGTCTTTGATGAGTCTCTTTCCAAAGGAAATGAGCTGGTATTTAAGCGCCCTGAGCAGCATTAATCTTTCAACATAACTTATTTACCAAAAATCGCGGTAAAGTCCCGTCGTTTAGAGGCTGCCGCAAAAGGTTGAGGTAATTTTTTCAAAGCGTCAAATTGAGTCCAGTATGGAATCACTCCACCCATTTATAGGTGGAGTGATAAATACTATGTTATTTCGGTGCTCTTTCCATCAGGAATTCACGCAACGTTGAGAAATCAGCAGGTAAAAAGTGAGATAGCAAGGCTAAATCGGCTCGATCTGCCAACTCTACAGGTAATGGCAATGTCTGGCCCAGAGTTGCTTCGACGCTTTCCTTGAATTTGGCTGGATGAGCGGTGCCCAAGAATAAGCCATATTCTCCTTCCTGCAATTGATCACGCAAGATACGATAAGCGACGGCAGCATGCGGTTCGGAAATATAGCCTTTTGCCGCTAGTTCGCGCATGGTGCTTTGAGTAGTCGCATCATCCACAACTCCATTAGCCAGTTCACTCAGTGCCCAACCTCTGCGTTTGAACAGTTCTTCAATGCGTGGCCAGTTATTGGGCTGACTGACATCCATTGCATTGGACAGAGTCGGGATAGTCTGATGCGGCATCCAACGACCTTCTGCTAAATAACGGGGAACAGTGTCATTGACGTTGGTAGCCGCAACAAAACGTTTTACTGGCAGTCCCAGCGATTTTGCCAGTAGCCCTGCGGTCAAATTACCGAAATTGCCACTTGGGACGGAAATAACCAACTGCTCACGTTTTTCTACAGGGATCTGCGCAACCGCTTCAAAGTAATAACAGATTTGTGCAAGCAGGCGGCTGATATTAATTGAGTTGGCTGAATTGAGATACAAAGCTTGTTTCAATTCTTCGTCATCAAAAGCCTGTTTGACTAAGGCCTGACAAACATCGAAATCTCCTTTGATAGCAACTGTATGGATATTGCCACCCAGAGTACAAAAGAGTTTTTCTTGTAATGGGCTGATTTTGCCTTCGGGGTAGAGGATCACAACCTGTACGTTATTCAATCCATAGAAAGCATGAGCAACTGCGGCACCGGTATCACCGGATGTTGCTGTCAAAATAGTAACGGGTTTTTCTCCTGCGATTTGCGCAAGAATTTGAGCCATGAAACGACCGCCAAAGTCTTTGAAAGCCAGTGTTGGGCCGTGATAAAGCTCCAGTGAAGCGATATCATCTTCGACAGCGGTTACGGGAGCAGGAAAAGTAAAAGCGTTCTTCACACGATCTGCCAATTGCTCTGCGGAAATTTCATCGCCAATAAAGGCGGAGAGAATGCGTTGGCTGCGGCTGACAAAATCCAATTTCAGTAAGTCGTTAATCTCATCACGGCTGAATTCTGGCAAATCCTGCGGAAAAAAGAGTCCTTGTTGCTTACCCAATCCTTGTTTTACTGCTTGTGAAAAACTGACCTGCTCACTACTGTCTTTTAAATTATATAATTTCATGGTTACTTTACCTGTCGTGCGCCTGCGAGATCCAGACGGCAAATATGTACAAAGCCTTCATCATTCTGTACGTAATTTTGTTGCAGCCATTGTGAGACTTCTTCTGCTACAGCCATTTCATTACAAATGGCAAAAAGGGTTGGGCCTGAACCTGAAATGCTGCACGCCAGTGCCCCTAACTTTTTGACCGCATCACGCGCGTTGGCAAATCCTGGTAAGAGTTGTATGCGATAAGGCTCCGCGACAACATCTTTCATTAATTTGGCAGCCAGTTCTGGTTGTCGGGTATGACAAGCGTGAATAAAACCAGCAAAATGACGCCCATGCTCAATGATGTCATTGCGGACATAAAGTTTTGGCAGAATCGCACGGGCTTTTGATGTCGATACTTTAATGCCGGGATAAGCCATTACCCACAACCAATCATCAAACGCAGGAACCGACAGGCAGGTAGTATCTTCCTGGGATAAAATTAATTGTAGCCCTCCTAAATAGCAGGGGGCGACATTATCATAATGGATACTACCGGAAATACGCCCTTCTAATACCCCCATCATGTCCAGCAACTGGTTTTGGTTAAACGGGCGGCCGGCATACTCATTCAATGCCACCAGACCCGCAACTACAGAACAGGCACTAGAGCCTAACCCCGAACCAATTGGCATATTTTTCTCTAATGTCATGGTAACGGGCAATTTTTTCCCCAGCCGTTGACAAAAAAGCTGCCAGCATTGATAGACAATATTTTCTTTGGGATCAGTAGGTAACTTACCGACAAATCGCCCTTTATTATTCAGACTGAAACTTTCAGCTTCACTTACGGAGACACAATCTCCAAGCAACGAGCCATCAACGGGAGAAACCGCTGCGCCGAGCACATCAAATCCGACACCAACGTTCCCGATAGAGGCGGGCGCATAAACCCTGACAACCATTAAACCCCCAATTTCCATGATAGAGTGCGTAATATATCAGCAAAAACCCCTGCTGCCGTTACATCATTCCCTGCGCCATAACCACGCAATACTAGCGGGATGGGCTGATAATAACGGGTATAGAAAGCCAGCGCATTTTCGCCATTCTTGACTTTATAAAGTGGATCGTTGCCATCAACAGAGATCATTCTCACTGTACAACGGCCGTGTTCAATCAGGCCAACATAACGCAAAACTTTTCCTTGTTCAGCGGCATCCTCAGCACGTTGGCTGAATTCCTGATCCAATTGCGGCAAACGTTGCAGGAAACTGCCAACATCGCCACTGGCATCGAACGATGCTGGTAAAACTGGTTCAACATGGATATCTTCCAGTTCCAGTTCATAGCCCGCCTCTCGCGCCAAGATCAGCAGTTTTCGGGCAACATCCATGCCTGAGAGATCATCCCGTGGATCGGGTTCAGTAAAGCCTTTCTCTTTTGCCAGCATGGTTGCTTGTGAAAGCGTCATACCTTCATCCAGCATGCCGAAGATGTAGGACAGAGAACCAGACAGGATGCCACTGAATTGGACTAATTCATCTCCGGCATTAAGCAGATTCTGTAAGTTTTCGATAACAGGCAACCCCGCCCCTACGTTGGTGTCATACAGGAATTTGCGTTTTGATTTTTCTGCCGCCTGACGGATTTGGCGGTAATAAGCCATCGACAAAGTATTGGCTTTTTTGTTCGGTGTGACAATGTTAAAGCCATCGCTGAGGAAGCTGGTATATTGTTCCGCAATCGACTGATTAGAAGTGCAGTCCACAATGACTGGATTCAGGAGATGGTACTCCTTTTCAAGACGGATCAGACGACTCAGGCTGAAAGGCTCAGTTGCTTCTGAGAGCGCTTGTTGCCAGTTATCCAGACTGATGCCTTGCATATCCGTCAGCAAAGCTCTGGAATTAGCGATACCACAGACGCGCAGTTCAATGTGTTTTTGTTTGAGCCATGCTTGTTGGCGGCGGATTTGTTCAATTAAGGCACTGCCTACGCCACCGACCCCCACAACGAAGACTTCAACGACCTGAGCGGTGTTGAATAACATCTGGTGGCAAAGCCGAACAGCGGTGGTTGCCGCATCATTTTCAATGACAGCAGAAATGGAACGCTCAGAAGAACCCTGCGCGATGGCAATGATATTGATATTGGCCCGTGTCAGTGCTGAGAAAAAGTGGGCAGAAATGCCACGTTGGGTACGCATGCCATCCCCAACAACAGAGATAATGGCAAGATTATCTATCACGTCAATAGGATCAAGTACGCCATCTTTCAATTCCAGATAAAACTCTTCTGTTAATGCCTTCTGCGCTTTCAACAGCTCTTTTTGTGGCACACAGAAACTGATGCTGTATTCCGATGAAGACTGCGTAATCAACACAACAGAAATACCTTTGCGTGACATGACGGAAAATATCCGTGCCGCCATCCCGACCATGCCTTTCATTCCGGGGCCGGAAACGTTGATCATCGCCATATGATTCAGATTGGTAATACCCTTAATCGGCATGTCCTGATCTTTTTGTTCATCACGAACGGGAATATTGCCAATAAAAGTACCGGGTACATCGGGATTGGCAGTGTTTTTTATCAGGCAAGGAATTTGAAATTGGGCAATAGGGGCGATGGTTCGGGGATGAAGAACTTTCGCACCGAAATAAGATAATTCCATCGCCTCTTGGTATGACAGGCTTCTCAGCAAGCGTGCATCTTTAACCGCTCTTGGATCACAAGTGTAAACCCCATCCACATCAGTCCAGATTTCGCAACAATCTGCTCGCAGGCAGGCCGCCAGTACTGCGGCTGAATAGTCAGAGCCATTGCGTCCCAACACGACCAATTCGCCATTTTCATTACCCGCAGTGAAGCCAGCCATCAGGATGATGTGGTCAGCAGGAATGTTAAGTTCGGCAATTCGTTTGGAAGATTCATGGATATCGACGGTGGATTCGAGACAATACCCATGTGCCAAAAGATTTTTGACGGGATCAATGACCGTCACTTTATGACCACGAGCCTGTAATACTGCTTCCATGATGGCAATCGACAGTTTTTCGCCACGACAGATCAGGGAGGCATTAATGCTGTCTGGGCATTGTTTTAACAAGGAAATGCCGTGCAGAATCTGCTTAAGGCTGGCTAGTTCACGCTCTACTATCCCTTTCAGACGCTTATAATCAAACCCTGCTTGTTGCTCTTTTAACCCTGACAGCAAATCAGTAAAGATTTGGGTGGCATCGCTCATATTGGAAACAATGTCTTGCCCTGCAATCGTTTTTTCAATCATTGCCACCAGATGGTTGGTGATCTTTGCCGGTGCGGAGAGTACTAAGGCAACTTGCCCAAGGGATAATTCATTCTCGGCGATATCTGCGACGCTCAGTACACGCTGGTGATTTGCAACTGAGGTTCCCCCAAATTTCAATACTCTCATTAATACTCTTCTCCTGATTTTCTGCCAAAAAAAAGCCCGTATCTTGTGGGATACGGGCTTATTGTTATTTTATGTGTATGCGTCAGCCCGCACCGCAACTCATGGTTCCGGTGGTAATCGTGGTGGTAGTTATCGTGGCATTTATAAGAGCCATTTTTTTCGGGCTGATAGGGTGCATAGTTTCCTGTCTGTCTTTTGATTCGTTTGACCCTATATTGGGTAAATTAAATTGTGGTCAATGTCAAATATTTTTTAGGATGAAAGAAGAAAAAATCGTCATTTTTTGTATCGTAATCATTCAAAATATAACAAAACGGGCGAATTATTATCTGGCTAATTGGATTTTTTACTAGCATTTAATTTTGTAAAAAACATATTTTGTAATTATTTTATCTTTATGATAAAAACGTGCGGTTTGGATATTTTAATGTCGAGCCAATCTCTTCAAGCGCTCACGAGATCTCGACGTTAATTAACATATTTTATTCAAGTTAATAACAAATAACCTAAACTAAAATTAACAATTACAATTAATGTTAACGTGCTACAATTGGTTTTGATATGCATCAACAAAAGTTAGTTTTTTTAGAAGGTAAATGCATTACTAGCTGTTATATTGCTGTTAATAGATTAATATAGTGCCTTGTTTAAATCGGGTTTTCTCAGGTATGTACCCTCCAGCAAAGCGACGCTGGCTTTTAGCGTAAAACATATCAAAATATTTATTTTGGGCATAAGCTGGTTTTTTGTGACTCAGAACAAAATCAGCATATTTTCTTTTCATAATAACAGCTTGTGTCACACAGATTCTGTTTTTTAGCGATTTTAGGTAGCAACCATGCAAACCCCGCACATTTTGATTGTTGAAGACGAAATTGTCACACGCAATACTCTTAAAAGCATTTTTGAAGCTGAAGGGTATGTCGTTTATGAAGCCACTGACGGTTCAGAAATGCACAACATTCTGTCAGATAACGCTATCAATTTAGTGATTATGGATATCAATCTGCCAGGTAAAAACGGATTACTACTTGCCCGTGAATTACGCGAGCAGGCAAATGTCGCCTTAATGTTCTTAACAGGCCGTGACAATGAAGTGGACAAAATCCTTGGTCTTGAAATCGGTGCTGATGACTATATAACCAAGCCATTTAACCCGCGTGAGTTAACTATCCGTGCGCGGAATTTGCTTTCTCGGACAATGAATCTGAATCATTCAGGTGAAGAACGTCGTCAAGTTGAAAGTTATAAGTTCAGTGGATGGGAGCTGGATATCAATAGCCGCTCTTTGGTTAGCCCAATGGGAGATCAGTACAAACTGCCGCGTAGTGAATTCCGTGCGATGCTTCATTTCTGTGAGAATCCAGGAAAAATCCAGACCCGTGCAGAGTTGTTGAAAAAAATGACTGGTCGTGAACTGAAGCCTCACGATCGTACTGTTGATGTTACTATTCGCCGTATTCGTAAACACTTTGAGTCGACACCAGATACCCCAGAAATCATTGTGACCATCCACGGTGAAGGTTACCGTTTCTGTGGTGTGTTAGAAGACTAATTGATACCTTCTCGATACTTCTTTAGAGGTATTATTTTTATAGATAGATGGCTTTATAGATAGATATTTTTATAGGTACATAATCGTTTGATTGTGATGCAACTTGTTTGTCAAAAAGCCCTGTATGTCTTATGACATCAGGGCTTTTTTTGGGGATAGTGTTTGCTTTAATGAGCTATTCACTTTTTCCATGGCATAATTGGTACGGCACTGATCGCATTTTTAGGAGACCCATTGATTATTTTGTCAGAATAGGTCAAGTAAATTAGTGAGTTGCGTTTTTTATCATAGAAGCGTACAACCTGTAATTTTTTAAATACCAAAGAAGTCCGTTTCTGGAAGACGACTTGTCCTTGCTGGGGAGATTCCTTTATCTTATTGGCTAACTCAATCGGCCCAACTTGTTGGCAGGATATAGCCGCATCAGATGTATCTTCTGCCAATCCTAATCCTCCCTTGATTCCTCCGGTTTTAGCTCTGCTCAAATAGCAGGTGACATTTTTAACGTCAGGATCATCAAAGGCTTCTATTACTATTTTATTATCAGGGCCCAAAAATTTGAACGCCGTGTTGACCGAACCGATCTCCTCAGCATGCAGAATCACAGGAGAAAAGAGTAAGGCTGCCGCTACTGCTACTTTCTTTATTGTTACCATATTTAGTCCATTTGAATTAAATAAATACAGTGAAAATATCTATCATTCACATATAATGTAAATTAATAGTTTCAATCAAGCCATTTTCACCGTGAATGCATCTATGGTGAACATCTGTGGTGAAAAACCGTGGCATTATAGCTGAATATGCCCCCAAGACGAGCGCTCAATGGCTTTTAAATCTATTTCGTTGACGATTTGTTCCGTTTAAGACGCTAAAAAACAGGTGGTACTTCAAGCAAAAAGCTGCGGCATTGGTGCCAAATCGACATTCAACACGTCAATAGTGATTTTTTCTTATATTTCATGCTATTGATTTATTCGTCAAGACAATGCTTGACATATTAACAAGTCTACTATTAATTTATTCCAAGCCTAAGCTTGGTTAATTTATTGTGATTTGTTTATAACATATGTAACAGTCATCATGCCGAATGAAATAATTTTGGCATTCATGGTACTCATGCAATAAATATCAGTTAGTGATAGTAGGATTTATCAATCAATTGATTAAAGTAAGTGTGCTACAAAGTAAGTGTGCTACATAGTACTCAGGAAAAAGAATGATGCTAAAGGGTAAAAATTGCGCTACGAAAATGGGTGTTATGGCTAGAAATTAAGGATCGTGTTTTGATTAAAGATCGTGTTTTGAATGCAAAGCCCGCAGTGTGCCTGAATGGCAGGCTATCAGCGGCCTTAAATCTATGTTTATTTTTTGGGAAAAGTATAGGTGCTGATTATCGATCAAACTACATAAGAATATGTTTTTAGGAAAAAACTTTTTATTTTTAAACTAATAAGTTGTTTTATATTTATATGATTTTCTTTTTGTCTTAATGACTTAGGGAGATGTATGGATCAAACCAACATCATTCGAGACTTGCTGCATTGGGTAGATAATAATCTGGATCGTCCATTGTCCCTTGATAATGTTGCAGCAAAAGCAGGTTACTCCAAATGGCACTTACAGCGCATGTTCAAGGATGTAACCGGTCAGGCAATAGGTTCTTATATCCGCGCGAGAAGATTATCCAGAGCCGCTGTTGCATTACGTTTAACCAGCCGTCCTATTTTGGACATTGCCTTGCAATATCGCTTTGATTCTCAGCAAACTTTCACTAGAGCTTTCAAGAAACAATTTGACCGAACGCCAGCATCCTATCGTCGAAGCGAAGAGTGGTACGCAAAGGGTATATGTCCTCCTATCTCGCTGGATAACAAACCCCTGCCAAAGCACAAATATGTCACATTGGAAGAGAAGCCGCTTATCGGTACTGAGCACACTTGTAGTTATATGCTCGAACAGTGGTCAGAAGCTTGCAAGAATATGCGTCATGATTTTTGGATTAACTACCTACAGGATGCTGAGGTATTACCACCGAGACTTTATGGATTACACCATACTACTCTCAGTATGGAGCATGAAGATGAACAGACTGTATTCTATACCACGGCCATAGAGCCAGAATATGCGACCTTTGATACTAAAGAAAGTCATCCCGTTGTCTTGCCGGGTGGAGATTATATTTCATTCAGTTATTTTGGTGATAAAGAACAATTACAAGAGTTCCTCTTTACCATTTATGGTGTCTGTCTGCCAACACTAAACATCACTCGCAGAAAGGGGTACGATGTCGAGCGGTATTACCTCACTAACCTTGAATGGAAAAATCTTGGGGATGAGTCCCAAAATCATGTTGTTGAATTTGAGTATCTCATCCCAATTGAGCGTTAACCTTGTAATTCATCCAAGGCGGGCATATCCAGATGTGTGATATCGCCCGCTGTCTCAACTATCCAACCTGAAGCCAGCCATGGGCTATCCTGATAATCCACGCGTGAGATAGAGCAGTTTCTTAACCGCAGGCGGCGTTCTGAATTGGCAGGAAGGCCCAGAATAGTACAGATCAAACTGACGAGCGCTATTCCATGACTTATCAACAGTGGACGGCTGCCGACAGGTAGATTGAGGCAGTTTTCCAGTGCGGCGCGCATACGGGCAGATACTTCATGCATCGATTCACCTTCTGGGATCCGTCCATTTGGTGTACCATCGACAAGACTTTTACGCCAAGATTCTTCTTCTGGTGTGAGAGAACTTAGTTCGCGATTTTCCAGAACGCCCATATGTAACTCTCGCAGGCGTGGTTCCAGTATGACGTCGCAGCCACAGGCTTTAGCGATGATTTCTGCTGTTTGGCGTGTCCGACCAAGGTCACTGGTGATAACATGGGTAATGTTTTCTGATTTAACTCTTTGTGCGACCAAGTGAGCTTGGCGCCGACCAATTTCAGTCAAAGGACTGTCAGATTGCCCCTGAATACGACGAGCCACGTTCCATTCGGTTTCGCCATGACGAACAAGATAGACCTGTAACATAGTTATTTTCCGTTATACTGCATCATGAAATAATTCAAAGGATAATTTATTTATATGTACCACGTTATTGCAGCAACAACTAACCCTGCGAAGATAAAAGCGATTAGCCTTGCATTCGATGATGTTTTTGGTCCGGGCACTTACCATATAGAAGATGTCAATGTAGACAGCAGCGTACCTCAGCAACCTATTGGCAATACTGAAACCCGCACAGGTGCTCGTCATCGAGTTATGGCTGCTCGTCAAGTCCGGCCAGAAGCTGATTTCTGGGTTGGGGTTGAAGCAGGAATTGAAGGTGACATGACATTTGCCTGGATGGTCGTTGAGCATAAACAAATTCGGGGAGAATCGCGTTCCGCTAGCCTGATGTTGCCTGAAAAAGTCTTGGAAGGCATTCGTGAAGGACGCGAACTTGGCCATGAAATGGCAAGCGTGGCTGGCGTCGATAATATCAAGCAGAAAGGCGGTGCGATCGGCTTCTTTACCAACGGTATTCTGACGCGTACCAGCGTTTATCATCAAGCTCTGATACTGGCTCTTGTACCTATCCATCATGAAGTTTACAAAGAGTTGAATAACTAATCTTAACGGTACGTCTACCTAACGCTGACTGTATATCGCTGACTGTATATAAATACGCGATATGTAATACAGTAGCTGTTTGGGGGCACAATTGGATGGCCCCCACCGAGTGACTTCAGCCGTTATTTTATAGTGGCTATTATCAATCAGTTAATAACTGCGTTTCCAGCCATTTCTTAACATGATCTGGTGCGTTCTTTAAGCTGTTGGAACCACGCGTAATTGTTGCAATGCCTACACCCAACTCATTTTTCAGTTCACGTTGGCTCATTTGCCCACGTATCAATTCCTGAATGATTTTCACCCGAGTTGACAAAGCAGTACGTTCATCGGGAGACAATAATAACTGCAAAATAGAATGTTGCAAATTTTGTTCAAATGAGGTTTGTAACAGCCCGACAAAAGTGAGCCAGTCATCACCATCTTCTGGGGAAAGTGCAGGATCAATCAAGTGATTTGGTGTCATAATTAACTGCCATACTATTAAGTAACTGCTATACTATTTAACTAGTACAGCAGCATATCACATTATATCTCTTAAATTAATAACGTCTTTTCCATTCGTCATCAGTCAGCACGTTTGTCATTTTCCCCATAAGATGATTGTAGAACATATCGTAGGCAAGAACGTTTTTGACATAATTGCGTGTTTCAGGAAAAGGAATGCTCTCAATAAAGGCGATTGGATCGATGTTTCCTGAGGTATTAGCCAACCAACGATCGACATTTGCAGGGCCAGCATTATAAGCAGCACTGGCAAGAATCCGGTTATTACCAAAACGCTGGTAGACCGAGTCAAGGTAAGCCGTACCAATTTTAATATTCGTAATAGGGTTCATTAATTGACTGCTGCCGACATAACCCGGAATTTTCTTACTCTTTACCGTATGTTCGGCGGTTTTTGGCATGATCTGCATTAACCCGCTGGCTCCTTTGGAAGAACGGGCTCGTGGGTTCCATGCACTTTCCTGACGGGCAATTGCCATTGCATAGCTTTGTGAAATACTTTTATCTGACGTGAAGTTTGCAAACTCGTTTTTCCACGCCAGCGGAAAACGTTCTTCGAGATGATTCCACATTTTTCCCGTAATGGTTGCCTGTACACTGAATGCAGGCCAGTGTTGCTCAAACGCATAACGAGCCAATTGCTCTTGTTTCACGGGATTTTGCGAAGAAACCAAGTTAATCCATTCTGAGCGTGCCCGGTCATCCATATTCCAATACAGTAACTCGCGGATGCGCTTAATTTCCGGCATATTGG
Organism: Xenorhabdus anantnagensis; assembly: GCF_028598555.1. Taxonomy (GTDB): domain Bacteria; phylum Pseudomonadota; class Gammaproteobacteria; order Enterobacterales; family Enterobacteriaceae; genus Xenorhabdus; species Xenorhabdus anantnagensis. The sequence goes on along the minus strand of NZ_JAQRFN010000003.1, from coordinate 171,597 downwards.
CAAGGGAGCTATCGGATTTCTCTATTTTATTGATGATCAGAGAATAGGGCATAGGTAATTTCAGGGCTGCCACCATGGGATAAAAACCACGATACCCGGTCAGTTTACGTAAGATGGCCTTGCCTTCAGCGGTTTTTCCCTGATTGAGCAGAATCATGGCACTCCAATATTGCCATTCATCTTGTTGCAACGTTTTTTGGGGCATCAATGCAATCCATTTTTCAAGCCCAGGATGACCAGTATACTGTAATGTCAAGCGAGCACGTCGTTCAAGCAACCCGATTGAGTGTGAATGGAGAATGGTATCGTCCCGCCATTTTGCCAATTCTGGTGTGACGTTTTTCATCAATTGCCATGCGATGCTATCTTTTAATTGCTGTCGCTCAGCATCATTCATCTTTTGTGAGCGGACAAGTATCGGGAGACTTTCTATGGCACGTTCAGCATTGATGCGGGCAAACCGGGGAAAGATTGTCATGATAACCGAGCGGGTAAAATCGGTTGGAGTTGTGGTTGTGGCAAATTGTTCAATAAATACAGGATTATGTTGCAATTTTATCAAACTTGCGCCCAAACGCTGATAACCCAATGGCAAACGCTTGGCAATAGAGGTAACCAGCGTGGCATTATTGGCTTTCATTTCCAATTGGATACGCTGCAAAATTAAATTGGTGGAGAGGTATCCAGCCTGCTCCCAGACATTAAATAGTTTATTGCAATCATCAGTCAGTGAGTTGCTGTTCAGCCAAATTTCTTGTGCTCCTTTCCAGGCAACTTGCTGGTGTCCTGTTGCCCATTGCGCAAAGTAATAATTACAGCGTGCTTTAATTGTACTTGGAGGGCTGGAACTGAATGCCAGAATGCCGTTCCAGTCACCATTATTGGCCAGTGTATTGATAAATTTCGGAGTCAGTGAACGCGCCAATGGCAGAGTAGGGTAAGTATTAATAAAGTGGTGTACTTGCTGAGGAGTTGCAATTGCCAAATCTTGAGATAATTGACGATGTTCGAGATAGGGGTACAGCGGGTAATTTTTCAGCGTTGGCATCAACCGTGCCACTTCCGCCATATTTTTTGCGTCCCATGCCTGTTGTATTGCTTTATATCGCTGACGCTGAGCATCCAGAGAATCAGCATGTGCCGCTCCAGCAACAACAGAAACCATACTTACAGCCATAACGAAATGCTGCCACTTATTCATTGCCACATACTCCTCCAGAAGACTACTATCAGTGTCCCAATATCTAATGCCCAATACCCAAGTGCATTGTCTAAATGCTATGTAATTATAATCATATTATTGATACAAGTTATTACAATTGGCGAAGGCAGAATGGAACGCATTGGAATAGTGTTATTTGATTGGATATAGTGTTATTTGACTGAATATAGTGTTATTTGACTGGAATTGTGTTATTGATTTTTACCGTTTGTGGCCACGGAATGCCTAAATTTAACTCTAATTAGGTGGCGACATGATATGTAAAAATACGCCATTCAAGTCCTATAAACGCAAACAATTTTGAAAATTTCCTGATTAATTAAAAGGTAAAATACATTGGCTCAATATGTTTATAGTATGCATCGGGTGGGTAAAATTGTGCCCCCGAAAAGGCATATTCTGAAAAATATTTCTCTGAGTTTTTTCCCTGGAGCAAAAATCGGTGTTCTCGGCTTGAATGGTGCGGGTAAATCTACCTTACTGCGCATCATGGCGGGTATTGATAAAGATATTGAGGGAGAAGCTCGCCCACAACCGGGCATTAAAATCGGCTATCTACCGCAGGAACCTAAACTTAATCCTGAACATACCGTTCGTGAAGCAGTGGAAGAAGCTGTTAGCGAAGTCAAAAATGCCCTGACTCGTCTTGATGAAGTCTATGCAGCTTATGCTGAGCCAGAGGCGGATTTTGATAAGCTGGCAAAAGAGCAGGGCGAGCTGGAAGCGATCATCCAATCTCATGACGGACACAATCTGGAAAACCAGCTTGAGCGAGCGGCTGATGCCCTGCGCCTGCCTGCATGGGATGCCAAGATTGAACTCCTGTCCGGTGGTGAGCGTCGTCGTGTAGCGATTTGTCGCCTGTTACTGGAAAAACCAGACATGCTGTTGCTCGACGAACCGACTAACCACCTTGACGCTGAATCTGTCGCATGGTTAGAACGCTTCCTGCATGATTACGAAGGCACTGTGGTTGCGATTACCCACGATCGTTACTTCCTTGATAACGTTGCTGGCTGGATCTTGGAGCTTGACCGTGGTGAAGGCATTCCATGGGAAGGCAACTACTCCTCATGGCTGGAACAAAAAGACGCTCGTCTGGCACAGGAAGCAGCGTCAGAAGCGGCTCGCCGTAAATCCATTGAGAAAGAACTTGAGTGGGTTCGCCAAAATCCGAAAGGACGTCAGGCAAAAGGCAAGGCACGTCTGGCTCGCTTTGAAGAACTTAATAACGTCGACTACCAGAAGCGCAATGAAACCAGTGAATTGTTTATTCCACCTGGCCCACGTTTGGGAGACAAGGTACTGGAAGTTACCAATCTGACCAAATCTTACAGTGATCGCGTTCTGATCGACAACTTGAGTTTCTCCCTGCCGAAAGGAGCGATTGTTGGGATCATCGGTCCGAACGGTGCGGGTAAATCAACTCTGTTCCGTATGTTATCCGGTCAAGAGCAACCAGATTCTGGTTCGATTACACTGGGTGAGACTGTTAAATTGGCATCTGTTGATCAGTTCCGCGATAACATGGATGACAGCAAAACCGTTTGGGAAGAAGTTTCAGGCGGTCAAGACATCATGCGCATTGGCAACTTTGAAATTCCAAGCCGTGCCTATGTTGGCCGCTTTAACTTCAAAGGGGTAGATCAAGGCAAGCGTGTTGGCGAATTGTCTGGTGGTGAGCGTGGTCGTCTGCATTTATCCAAACTGTTGCAAGTTGGCGGCAACATGCTGCTGCTCGATGAACCCACCAACGATTTAGACATTGAAACTCTGCGTGCTTTGGAAAATGCCCTGCTGGAATTCCCGGGCTGTGCGATGGTTATTTCCCATGACCGTTGGTTCCTTGACCGTATCGCGACCCACATCATTGATTATCAGGATGAAGGCAAAGTTTCCTTCTTTGAAGGAAACTTTAGTGAATACGAAGATTACAAGAAGCGAACTATGGGGGCTGAAGCTCTGGAGCCTCACCGCATCAAATATAAAAAGATCAGCAAGTAAATTTGTGAGATAAAAAAACGGCCTGATATCAGGCCGTTTTTTATTGATAGTCACTAAATTATTGCATTACTGCACTAAAACTCGTTGTTCCATAACGGACTCATAAGTTTTAACCGCCTTTCCCCTTGCTAAAGTGATAACGCTACTTGCATGCTGCATCAGGCGCTTATCTTGGGAGGCAATGACAACTGTGCCTTTTTGTTCATGTGCAATAAATTTACAGATATTAATGAACGTCTGAAATGCCTGATGATCTAAATTGCGTGTCGGGTCATCTGCAAATAAATATTCAGGTCTTCTGACTATGGCTTTCGCCATTGCAGCCAGCTGTTTCTCGTTTTCAGACAATTCCCCTGGATAATAACGGCTCTTATCGCCTAATTTCACAACATCCAACGATTTTTGCGCGATTCTTTCTGCTTGTTCGCGAGAAAGCGATAATCCATAAGACGTTGATAATAACAAGTTATCTAATAGTGTGAGTTCACTAAATAAGTTGAAATCTTGGAAAATAAACCCACTAGTTTCACTATGAAATTTTCCTAACTCTACATCATTCATTAGTTTCAACTTGTTATTATTAATTAATACATCTCCTTGATCTGGTTGTAACATACCCGACGCAATCGACAACATTGTACGGTTAGTCGATGCCTTCGGCCCTGTTATCAAAGTAATTTCACCTGGTATAATAGAAAATGTGATATCTGAAATCATTTCATGATTAACTGTAGCACCAGTTAAACCATATGAAATATTGATAACCTCAATCGATTTAAATTGATTTAAGTTCATATTCTCAACACAATTAGGTTAAAAGATTAAAACTTTTTCCTTAACATATGCTGTCTAAATCCATTCGTAATAACATTAATGTCCTTATGGTATTGTACGAATAAAAATAGTCTATATGTGAAACATCTTCACCAAGGATATGCTCATCTTATGTCAATTATTATTTACAATGACTATCTAATAAATGAGATGTTTCTTAGTCTTAGAATAAAAAAATCAAGAATATTAATAAATTATGCTTAAGACAATGATTAAAACAAATAAAAATAGCATAAATTCTTCTATTTTTATTCCACTTTGATAATAAGGAAAAAAGTCATTTTATATTTTGTTAATGTTTTAAAGCGACTTCTCATTACCTCCGTTATTGATAAAAACACCTAGAATATTTGTGGGTTTGTTAATGACTAATAAATTTTATATAAATAAATCAATAGGTCTGTTCATTAAATGACTTATTTCCCTGTAATTCAAGTCAAAACAGTAAAATTAAAGTATCAAAAAATATTATTATCACAATTTATTTTATTATCATTGTAAAAATAACTAAAGTTAACATTTGTTTCAATGTTAAAATAGTATGAATACAAGGTGATAAAGATTGCCGTGAATAATAAGTCACTATCAATTAATCATGATAATAATATAAGTGTAATCTATTTTATATATAAAAGTTAGTTACTCCATTAACATTTCTTGAACGAGTTCAACACAACGTAGAAAACGTTGATCATAATCCGGTGAGTTGACGCAGACATAATTGATATTATTTTTTTTCAACAAATTCTCAAGTAAATGTTGAAATTCTTTGCGGTCTCGTTCGCTGCCTAAACTTCTTAAACCATCCGCAACCCATGGAGTATTGTTTTCTAAAAAAATAACTAAATCAAAGCGATACTCATCAATCATTGCCTGAACAAAAGGATGCTCTTTTCCTTCATAGCGTTTGCAAAATGCCTGTGTTGTCACGAAATCAGTATCAATAAACGCAACTTTATTAGCATATTTAACGGAAAAATCAATGTATTGAGCATGACCTAATGCAATTTTATCGTAATCTGAGTATTGCAAGGCCATTTCGTCTCCCCCAAGATGGGAAAATACGTATTCACGCCCATATTCCCATGCGCTGGTAGTGTTAAACATATTGGCCAGTTTATTTACTAATGTCGATTTTCCGCTCGATTCGCCACCAAGAATAGCTACTGTACGTACAAAGAATGGCTTCACTTCTGTAGGGATATATTCCCAATAACGGAAAGGAGCCTGACGGATTTGGCTACCGCTAATATTCATGAATGAGCGTTGTGGATCGATAAGTACGGTTTCAATGTCGAAGTACTCTTTATAGCGAGAAACATCCTGTGATTCGCTGGAATAGATATATTCAGGATTGATGCCTTTTGTTGCCAGAAACGACTTAACGCCTTTACTCCATGCTTCCCAGCCGTTTGGATATGGCTCCATTCCTTGTTCATCAAATGCATGAATATGAATATTCTTCTGATACTTGAATGTTTGCAGTAACCATCTCAGGCGGTCACTCACAGTAGGTTGCTGAGACATCGAACTATTAATGAATAACTCACGATCACGCACTTCGTCATAACAAAGCACAACGTGTAGTTCATCAATTTGACTGGATGCCCGTTGAATCAAATAAATGTGTCCAGTATGTAATGGGTAAAATTTACCAAACACAACTCCAGTTGTTTTCTTTTCCATGGGATACGCCAATCCTAGGTATTGATGAAGAGAAGCCAGCTTCTGAGCGCTAGGACTCTTTATCTTGTCGTTAATAAGTTGGCTTAGATAGCCTTTTGTCATTCCGCTGGCATCAGCAACCTGCTGTAACGTGTAACTTGCCTGTTTAATCGCTTCTTTTAAATAGTCAAATTGTCCCATAAAACCCCCTCCTTATGTTTAGTATACTAAACAAAGTAGCATGCTTATTATGAAAGGTAAAAACAAAATTGGTTGTTTATTGATGCTTTGGGGTTAAATTCTGTCATTTTAACTACCCTTGGTATTTAAAATTGTATAATTATGAATATATATAAAATAAAATAACCAAATACTAAATTAGTAGTTTAATTCAAAAAATGAATAGCAATAGGAATTGTTGAATGCTTATTAGGTAGGTTGATTGGTTCTCTCGTTGTGTAAATGATTATACAACCATTTGTGGTTTAAATTTAATCAATAATTCGTAACCAATAAATAATGACGTTTAGTAAGAATAGAAAAAATTTAAATAATATGATGTTTAACTGCTTGATTTTTTATTTAAGCAGAATGAATAAAAATACTTTTCTAAAATTTTATTAGATTACATTCTTAAATTAGGAATATTCTGAATTTTTCATTTTGGAATAACATTTTTTAAAATTTAAATCGATAAATAGAGAGTGTTAATTTAATTAAATTCCCCATTTACTATGTGACGGAAGGCAAATAATATTCTTGATAATTAGGAAAAACACCTAAATCTCCACCCAATAGATTTCAAGTTATTACCTGAAATCTATTGGGTGTATAGAACCAAAAGAAATAAAAAAATTTTTCTTAATCTAAATCATCCAGAATAGATAAGGCATCGGCCAATTTTTTGACGCCAAATACTTTCATATCAGGCAGTGATTTTTTCGGCATGTTGGCATGAGGAACAATAGCTCGTTTAAAACCGTGCTTAGCTGCTTCTGAAATGCGTTCTTGTCCACTGGGAACGGGACGTATTTCACCTGCCAACCCCACTTCACCAAAGACCACCAGATCACGGGGCAGAGGTCGATTACGAAAGCTGGAAACTAAAGAGAGCAATAACGCCAGATCAGCACTTGTTTCCGTGACTTTTACCCCGCCAACAACGTTCACAAAAACATCTTGGTCAGCCATTTGCAGACCGCCGTGTCGATGCAAAACCGCGAGTAGAATAGCCAGCCTGTTTTGTTCAAGTCCTACGGCTACACGGCGTGGGTTTGACATCATGGAGTGATCTACCAATGCCTGGATTTCAACAAGTAAAGGGCGAGTACCTTCCCAGACAATCATGACCGAACTACCTGAGGTAATTTCATCACCACGACTCAGGAAAATGGCGGAAGGGTTATTCACTTCCCTCAATCCCTGTTCGGTCATCGCGAACACGCCCAGCTCATTAACGGCACCGAAGCGGTTTTTATGACTGCGTAAGGTACGGAAACGGGAATCAGCTTCACCATCCAACATAACGGAACAGTCTATACAGTGTTCGAGCACTTTGGGGCCAGCCAAAGAGCCATCTTTTGTCACATGCCCAACCATGATTATGGCTACACCACGGGTTTTGGCAAACCGTGTCAGGTAGGCTGCGGTTTCCCTTACCTGGGCAACACTGCCTGGTGACGATTGAATATCAGCCATGTGCATGACCTGAATTGAATCAATCACCATGAGTTTGGGTTGTTCTTGCTCTGCAATCAGACAAATTTGTTCAATGCTGGTTTCCGACAGCATGTTGAGTTGATCTGTCGGCAAACCCAGCCGATGTGCTCGCATCGCCACCTGCTGCAATGATTCTTCCCCTGTCACATACAGGGTTTTCATCTGGGCTGATAATTGGCACATGGTTTGTAAAAGCAGAGTACTTTTCCCTGCTCCGGGATTACCACCAATCAAAATGGCACTGCCGGGAACCACTCCGCCGCCGAGAACACGGTCAAATTCTTTAAACCCGGTTGAAAAGCGGGGCAGTTCTTCCAGACTGATATCAGAGAGTTTTTGTACCTTACTGATACCTGTCTCTCCCGCATAACCGCTGAAACGCTCGTTACGGGATGATGAAGCTGCGGCCAAACGTACTTCCGTAATGGTATTCCATGCGTGGCATGCGGTGCATTGCCCCTGCCAGCGGGGATAATCCGCGCCACACTCGTTACAGACAAATGCCCGCTTTGCTGCTTTTGCCACTTTGTTCTCCCTCAATATAATGATTTTTGCCTGTTGGCATTAACGTTCTTCGTGTTTTAAACCACCGCTCAACACACACAGAACGCCCATTAAATCTGCATGGCGGATAGCAACTTTGGCTTGGGCATACACTTTTGGCTTGGCGTGATAGGCTATTCCCAATCCTGCCTTCCGGATCATTTTCAGATCATTGGCACCATCTCCAATGGCGACGGTTTGACCCAGAGGAATATCCAGCGTTTTTGCCAATCTTATCAACGTGGTTGCCTTATATTTTGCATCGACAATCGGGCCTTTGACTTTACCGGTTAGCTTGCCATCTCTTACCTCCAACTGATTGGCGACTGCGTCAAAAAGACGCAGTTGTTGGCGAAGATTATCGGCAAAGAAAGTGAAGCCGCCGGAGGCAATTGCGACATGCCAATCCAATGATTGTAACTTGCGAACAAGGCTGGTCAGCCCCGGCATAAGGGGAAGGGTTTCCATTACTTGCTGCAAGATGGATGCGTCGGCACCGGCCAACTGAGCAACTCGCTCGCGCAGACTGTCTGAAAAATCCAGTTCGCCTTGCATAGCTCGTTCGGTGATTTCCGCTACCTTATCGCCAACACCTGCCAGACGGGCAATCTCATCAATACACTCAATTTGTATTGCGGTGGAATCCATATCCATTACCAATAAACCGGGGGAGCGAAGACGCGGGATTTGCCCCAATGGAACGACATCCAAACGGCACTCATCAGCCAGTCGTTTAATGCGGGGAGAAAGGCTACCGGCAATGCGGACAACCTGATAATCATCAATCCGCCATGAAGAAACCACCACAATGGCGGCTCCCAGCCGGTGCTGAAAATCACTGATACGCTGTTTATTCAAACCACGTCCATACAGCAACCAGCCACTATCTCCTGCTCTGTAATCCAGTGGCATGACTTCATCGCCGCTGAGGGACAAAGGTAACCCGGGCCATTTATGGATCTCATCCGGTAAGTAACGATAGGCCAGATTATTCGACATGAACATAGACTCCTGTAATTCCATATAATTTGGTGGAGGCAAAAAACGCTTTTCAAACTATTCTATTTTCAAACTATCCTATCAATACTACATCTGGCAACATGTGCTTTATGAGCATGGAATGAGATAATTATGATAAAAGCAAAGCTAAAACTTAGACTGCACAAGACAGCGATTATATTAATATGTATAGCACTGTTAGTTCTGCTGTTGCAGGGAGTTTCCTATTTCAGCCGTTCTCAACAATTGGTTCCGATGGATCAGTTTGAAGATCTGGCGAAAACTTTGGCAAAACAGGTCGCATTCAGCTTGTCTGATGATATGGGGAATGATAGCCAAGATATTAATAACAAAAAGATTGTAGCTAGTTTAGATTACTTGACTAGCTACAGCCGTATTTTAGATGCTGCCGTTTATCTGGAGAACGGAACACAGATAGCACAAAGTGGTGAACCTATTTCTGTTAGTGAACGATTATCGTTGAAAGGTAAAAAATCCAGTGGCTATTTCAACCAACAAATCGTAGTACCTATACAGGGAAAAGATCGCCCAAAAGGTTTTCTTCGTCTGACTCTGGATACTCATCAATTGGCAACTGAGGCCAAGCAGGTCGATAACACGACTAACTTACTTAGGATAATGCTCCTGCTATCTTTGGCGATTGGGTTTATTCTGGCTCACACCTTACTGAAACTATCTCCCAGCCGCTGGCAACAATCCCCCTATCTGCTGACCGCCAATACTAAACCTTCCGATGAAGATGCAGAAGATAAGAATAAAGATGATGAGTCCAGACGGTAACGTTCCTCATCAATCCTCATCATAAATGTCTGCCTCATAATACCGTTTGTAACAAATGGAATAGAGCATGCCGTGTAAAAGCGCAATCACTACAGCGGCATAAAACACAACTGGCTGATGAGAAACATCAATATTCACAATTGGAATATTGTCAAAACGAAAGATATACATATGAAAGGCCATAGCTGCTATTGCAAGCATGATTCCTGCCGCATTGTAGTGGATCTGGTGCGACAGTAGGAGCCATTTTAAGGTGAAGAAAAAAGGGACAAGCATTAATAAAGAAATAACTATGTAAATCATTATCATTTCCTTAAGTTTTGTTTGAGGTGTTAATGTGAATAGATGGATTGATGGTTGTCATGGACACACTGAACATTTCAATTATCCATTTAATATTAATATTATTTGGTGTCGTGAAATAAGTTTATATCATCAATCATACATAAATAGTAAACATAGTTATTATTAATATTTTTGATTTGATCTATGAATTATAGTGTTTTAAGAAGAAGGTTTTGCTTAGGCGCATGATGAGGTACATGACCTGAACCCTGTTGAAAAACAGAATTCAGGTCTACAGGAATGGATGGAATTAAGTGGGTGGATGTGTTGCATGGCGATTTATTATTTTTTAACGTTTTATACTAAAACTGATTGTAAGTATCGGGATCTGGCCCTATCCGCTTGCCAATATCCAACTCAGCCATCGCTGTCAGGTCTTCTTTTTCCAGTCTGAAATCAAATACATCGAAATTTTCTTTAATACGGGAAGGAGTAACAGATTTAGGAATGACAATCATTCCACATTCAAGATGCCAGCGAATCACAATTTGTGCTGGGGTTTTACCGTATTTAAGTGCCAGGCGTTCAACCAGTGGAGAATTAAAAACACCTTTTCCACCTCGTGATAACGGGCTCCAGGACTCGGTTGTAATATGATGGGTGGCGTTCCATGAGTGAAGTTGCCGCTGTTGGAATAAGGGATGCAATTCAATTTGATTGATTACGGGAACCACGCCAGTTTCCAACATTATTTTTTGCAAGTGCTCGATATGAAAATTACACACACCAATACTGCGAGTCAAACCAGCTTCTTTCAGTTCAATCAGTTGTCTCCAGGCAGCAACATAATGATCTTGTTCGGGCACAGGCCACTGAATGAGATAGAGATCAACATAATCTAGCTGTAGTTTGTCCAAGCTTTCTTGTAATGCCGCACTCGCATCCAGATGGCGATCATTCCAAAGTTTGGTGGTGATGAAAATTTCTTCGCGTGGGATATCAGTTTCCGTCAAGGCTTTCCCCACACCTTCCTCGTTATGAAAAATCGCTGCCGTATCAATGGAGCGATAACCGACTTCTAACGCGGTATGGATAGACTTAACAACCTGCTCATTACTCGCTTTCCAAACCCCAAGCCCCAATTGTGGCATGCGATTTTCATCAACGAGTTTAATAATTGTCTGCTGACCCATTCTGACCTCCTTTAGGTTTGGAACTTTAGATGGACGCTTCATAAATTCGCTTACTGACATCAAGCGTAATATCTTGGTGTTCACCCAGGGCAACCAAACCTTGCTGTTCCAATTTTTTGATCATGGCTGGAATAGACCTGCCATCAAGTTGATAATCGGAAAGGTGGGTTTTTACGCCCAGGTTTTCGAAAAACTGACGTGTGGCATGGATAGCCTGATTAACTTGCTCTTCTTCCGAACCCTCCGTAAAACCCCAAACACGCTGGGCATATTGTAGAAGTTTGTCTTGTTTCGCCCTCCGTTTTTCCTGCAAAAGGTTTGGCAAAATAATTGCCAGTGTCTGGGCATGGTCTAAGCCGTGGAAGGCCGTTAATTGATGGGCCAGCATGTGCGTTGCCCAATCCTGAGGTACACCGGCCCCCAAGATTCCATTCAGTGCTTGAGTTGCTGCCCACATAATATTGGCACGAACATCATAGTTTTCAGGCTCTTTCAGTGCCCTTGATCCTTCTTCAAGTAACGTCATCAACAAACCTTCAGCATAACGATCCTGCACTTTGGCATTGACGGGATAAGTCAGGTATTGCTCCAAAGTATGGATGAAAGCATCAACAATGCCATTGGCTATCTGATGTTCTGGAAGAGAGAAAGTTACTTCGGGATCGAGGATAGCGATTTTTGGAAAAATAAAAGGGGAGGTGAAATGTTGCTTATCATTCGTCTCACGACGACTGATAACTGAAATATTATTGGTTTCGGAGCCTGTTGCTGGGAGAGTCAGCACACAGGAAAACGGCAGGGCTGAAGTGATATGGTCACCGTTGGTTGACAGGATTTCCCACAAATTCTCATGAGGATAATTAACCGCTGTCGCAATGAATTTCGTTCCATCAATAACAGAACCTCCACCGATCGCCAGCAAATAATCGATTTCGTGATGGTGAATGTATTCGACGGCACCAATGAGTATTTCATAGGCGGGATTGGGTTCAATACCACCGAACTCCTTAACTGAAAAATCTTTCAAAGCGGCATAAACCTGAGCAAGAACACCATTATATTTAATGCTGCCGCCGCCATAAATTAACAATACCTTGGCATCTTTGGGAATTTCATTACCCAATTGGGCAATTTGCCCTTTACCAAAAATGATTTTGGTGGGTGTGTGTAGTGTGAAGTTATGCATAATAACTGCCCTTACTAACAGAACCATGTAAGTTTTTGGCTGTACCAGCGAATCTATTTTTATGTTTTGATATTGGTTTATGAAATTGTCCATCCCATTCAGGGGACGTTGTTCAGCATGTTACTTGTTCTTCTTTGATGCTCCTTTCTTGTGACGCCAATACATCAGAAGAGAAGCAGACAATCCGCTGATCAGTAGAATGACGGGCAAGATCATCAAGATGTTCATGACCAGATCTTGATGTGCTTTAATGAAAGGGATTTGGTTCAAGATATAGCCAAAACCCACAATAATAATGACCCATAAAAAGCCACTTAACCAGTTAAAAAATTGAAAGCGTTTATTATTTAGGCCAGAAATTCCGGCAAATGTTGGCAGGAGAGTACGAACAAATGCTAAAAATCGCCCGATAAGCAAGGCAGACAGGCCGTGTTTGGAAAATAACACATTGGCACGTTGACGATATTGAAGGGGAAGCTGAGCCAGCCAGTTTTTGACAATGTGAGTGTGCCCGAGCCATCGCCCCTGCAAATAACCCAGCCAAGAACCCAGACTTGCTGCGATGGTCAGCAGAACTACCGTGGGGATGAAACTCATGACACCTTTGGCAATTAAGGCACCGGAAAGCACCAACAAAGTATCGCCGGGTAAAAAGGCGGCTGGCAGTAGTCCGTTTTCCAACACGAGCGTGATAAAGAGGACGCCATAAATAACCCAGATGACATCCGGATTGGCAAGTTGGTTAAAATCATGATGCCAGAGTGCATGTACGATCCCGCTTAACGTTTCCATTGTTTATCCTGTGATTTTTGCGAGTAAAATAATTAACAAACAGATCTATACCCAATGGATTTCAAGGTGCATCGCAGCGGCCAGAGAGCGAATCCTCAGGAGCATAGATAACTATGTGACCGGGGTGATTGAGCGCAGCCAACAAAGAGGCAACTTGAAAGACGAAGGGGATATCCCAGTGTACCGCAAAATGATGGGATGGGGGGTGATTTGATTCAGTCCCTTACAATAAGCGATGAGCAATGATTTAACCATTTTGGGATGTTGAGAGCCTTTATTAAGGCTCTCTTGACGTTAACGAATCGCCAGACGAGCAAAGCCCGCTTCCAAATCATCAATCAAATCCTGTGGATTTTCCAGCCCGATATGAAGGCGGAATAAGGTGCCGGTTTTCTGTGGCGAGTGGTACTGGCGTAGTTGTTTAAGCATTTCCGGCTGAATTCCCAAAATCAATGACTCAAAACCTCCCCACGAAAAGGCCATCTTAAAATGGCTCAGATTATCGAGATAATCAGCCAATTGTTGAGGTGTTAGTTGAGTATGCAAGATAAAAGAAAATAGCCCGCTGGAGCCCGTGAAATCACGCTGAAAGTACGGATGTCCTGGGCAAGAAGGCAAAGCAGGATGATAGACCTCAGCGACTTCCGGTCGCTGTACGAGCCATTTTGCAATTTTGATACTGTTTTCTTCGTGCTGTTTTAAGCGGATTGCTAATGTGCGCAGCCCTCGGTTTGCCATGTATACCGTATCGGGATCGGCAATTTGCCCCAGCAAGTAAGATCTTTCTCTGAGCTGATCCCAACATCGTGCATTAGCGACTGCTGTACCCAGCATTCCGTCTGAATGACCAATGATATATTTTGTGGCGGATTGAACGGAAATATCGATGCCGAACTCCAGGGCTTTAAACAGTACTCCTGCCGCCCATGTATTATCGATGATAATCACAATGTCAGGATTAACTTGCCGAACAGCGCGCACGATGGTGCGAATATCTTGCACTTCCATCGTCAGGGAACCGGGCGACTCAAGAAAGAGAACTTTGGTATTGGGTTGAATCAGCGAAGCAATATTCTCTCCGATCATTGGATCAAAATAATCGGTGGAAATCCCCATTTTTTTCAGAAAGTGATCGCAAAATTCCTGCGTGGGTTCATAAGCACTACCTGTTATCAGAACATGATCACCGGTTTCCACAAAGGCCAGAATCGAATGGGTAATCGCTGCCGCACCGGAAGGGTAGAGGGCACAGCCTGCACCGCCTTCCAGCTCCGCCATCGCAGCTTGAAAGGCAAAATGTGTCAATGTGCCACGGCGTCCATAGAATAATTCACCTTTGGTACGGTTCTTCGAGGCTTGCTTTAAGTCTTCAACAGTATCGAAAATGACAGATGAAGTGCGTTGAATAAGGGGATTGACAGCACTTTGCGTAAATTTTTTTTGTCTCCCTGCATTGACCAATAAAGTTTCTAGCTTTTTTTCTGTCATGGTGGCGTTCCCCAAGTTAATTTCTTGCTTATGATTTCAATAAAATTGTTCAAATAATGATTAGCAAGTTAAAAGATTTAGGGCGGTTTTGCCAAAAGGATTCGCGCAACTTGACGAAAATTCAAGGTGAGTTGTTGAAGGTAAATCAGAATAGTTTAACGAAGGAACATCCTTAATTTGTACTTTTTTATTAAATAGTAATGATAATTACTATCAAATCGCACAATGTCTGATATTATTTGCAGCGGACTTTTTCCCCTTTCGTGGTAAGAAGCATGAACATGAACCAGGGTTCAAATTTGGTCTGCATCTCCCTGAATTCACCTCGCAGTGCAGTAATCAAGCCGCAAACTGCAAGATGATGGAGATACAAGGTGAAGAAGAGAGCCTTGATTCAGGAAATATTAGGATTAGCAAGATGAGTAAATGTGATTCACTGCTAAGTAACAGAATCTATAAGAAAGAGAGTAAGGCTAACTGATGCGTAATTTGACAGCTTCTATTCTATTGGCACTCGGATTAACAAGTTCAGCATGGGCTGATACAGTGCCAGCCGCGCCAGAAAATCAGGCTGCTGCTCAGGTAGCCGCTCCGGCAACACCAGCATCTCCCGTAGCTCCCCAAGCGACTGAGCCAACAGTTAACACGCAGAAAACTGACGTAACATCAACCACAACAGCGCAAACTGCGGCGGTTGATACAGCAGAAAATCGGGTAACGGCAGAAACCCCGACAACAACAGAAACTCCGGCCACTGAAACAGTGGTGGCACCAATCCAAGACAACGCTGAAAACTTGTCCGGTGGCTTCGCAACCGATCTGTCTGTTTGGGGCATGTACCAAAACGCGGATGCGATAGTAAAAACTGTCATGGTGGGGCTGGTGATCGCTTCTGTTATTACCTGGGCGCTGTTTTTCTCCAAAGGCGTTGAACTCTTAATGGCTCGTCGCCGTTTACGTAAAGAGCAATTGGCTTTGGTTAACGTTGCCAATCTGGATACGGCAGTGAAAATTGCAGCAGACTTTGGCAATCGCAGCATCAGCCGTTTGCTGTTGAGTGAAGCACAATCAGAGCGCGCCCTGTCTTCTGACAGCATTGACAAGGTTGGAACCAAAGAGCGAACTTCATTCCGCATGGAACGTACCGTTGCAGCAATCAGCCGCCATATGGGACGTGGTAACGGTTATCTGGCGACCATTGGCGCAATTTCACCATTTGTGGGGCTGTTTGGTACTGTTTGGGGGATCATGAACAGCTTTATTGGTATCGCCCACTCACAAACCACTAACTTGGCCGTTGTCGCACCGGGTATTGCGGAAGCACTGTTGGCAACAGCATTGGGTCTGGTGGCGGCGATCCCTGCGGTAGTAATTTATAACGTCTTCGCCCGTGTTATTTCATCATACCGTGGTCAGGTGGGAGATATGGCCGCTCAGGCAATCCTGTTGCTGGGGCGTGATCTTGATCTGGCTGAAAGTAAAGCAGAAAAAGCAGAAGCAAGGTAATAAATTATGGCAATACGTCTTAATGAAGATTTGGACGATAGCGGTGAGCTGCATGAAATTAACGTCACGCCGTTTATTGACGTGATGTTGGTGCTGCTGATTATTTTTATGGTGGCAGCGCCACTGGCAACCGTAGATATTAAAGTTGATTTGCCTGCATCGACCGCTAAACCGCAACCACGACCGGAAAAACCCGTATTTTTGACTGTGAAAGCAGATAAACAGTTATATGTGGGGGAAAAGGCGGTTGATCGTGATAACTTGTCTTTAGTATTGGATCAAACTACGCAATCCAACAAAGAAACAACGATTTTCTTCCAGGCAGATAAAACTGTGGATTATGAAACCCTGATGAGCGTAATGGATTCTCTACGCAAAGCAGGTTACCTCAAAGTCGGATTAGTGGGAATGGAATCCGTTTCCGCCCAATAATCCGATTTGATTATCTGAGAAGATAAATTATTGAAATAGTAAACTGCCCGAATAGTGAAATCGGGCAGTTTTAACTTCTAAGGTAATCATGAAATATTATTATTCTATCTCGCTTAATTCCTGAAAGTTACCTCACCTTGAGGTGAACATCCTATCAAGAAATCACCAATGCCGTTTCTTCCAGTCAAAAGGCAACAGTTCATTAAGAGATAAAATCTTTTCTTGGGTGATTTTCACTTTAGCGTGAATATTCTCTGGGTTTATTTGGCTGATAAACTCCCGGCAACGGCCACAGGGAGGAATGATATCGCCATGTCGATTGACAGCAATAAGCCTGATTATCCGTGTTTCTCCCTGTTTTATCATCTCCGCGATTGCGCCGTGTTCGGCACAAAACCCCATGGAACAGGCAGTATCAATATTAATTCCAGTATAAATATGGCCGGATTCACTCTGAATAACGGCACTGACATGACCATATTTAATATATTTATTTAATTGTGTTGGAGATATTAATTGATGTGCTATATGTTCCATTTCATCAAAAGAAATCACAAAAAGCTCCTTACTCATGATTGAACGGATTAATGAAACAAACGGCTCAGTCTTTTATATTACGGATAAATGCAATAACTGATTGTGCCATTTCCTGTTCGTTATCTCCTTCAACCCGAATCGTTACTTCCATACCATTTTTGATTCCCATCGACATAACTTTGAACATACTTTTCAGATTAGCACTCTTATCTCCTCTAATAATTTCAATCTTACCACTGTAATTTTTGACAAAATTACAGAGTTGGGCGCAAGGTCGAGTATGCAGCCCTGAAGGAGCAATAACTATCACCGAATATTCAACCATAAAATTTACCTGCCAATAAAAAATAAGATTAGCGTTTTGTTAATGATCCACCCTGAGTTTTAATTACATTCTGATACCAATAAAACGAATCTTTCTTATAACGGGAGAGATCCTTAATATCTTTATCTGTTCGATTAACATAGACAAAACCATATCTTTTTTTATATCCATTGCTGGTGGAAAGTACATCAATAAAACTCCACGGATTATAGGAAATAACCTCGACTCCATAATTCATTGCTCGTTTAATGGCATTAAGATGTTGTTGAATATAATGAATACGATAATCATCATGAATAGAATTATCAGATTCCAGTTTATCATCGGCTCCAAAACCATTTTCCGTGATCATTAAAGGTTTTTGATAACGACTATATAAATCACGCAAGAGATATTCCAATCCAATAGGATCGATCGCCCAATCCCAGTCAGTCGTATCGAGGTGTGGATTTTTATGGATTTGAAAGAAATTCGGTTGAATTTCATATCCGTCTATCTGTCCTTTAACGCCTGTTGGATTAAAGCCGTCCATCCGCCGTTGAGCATTTTTAGGCGCAGCGGCGGCGGCATGGCTGCAATAGTAATTAATTGCCAGAAAATCAGAATAACCTTCTTTAATTAACTCCATATCACCTACTTCAATATGTGGTGCTAGGCCATGATTTCTTAGGTAGGTTAACGCCGATTGATTATAGTGTCCTTTCAAATAGATATCTGTGAAATAGTAATTACGCAGATCATTGGCATTTTGAGCGGCTACATTATCTTCCGGTTTGCTGGTCAGCGGATAAATGGCGGAATAACCTAATGCCGCCCCGACCAAACCGTTGGGAACCCATTGATGAACCAGCTTGCAGGCAGTGGCATGGGCGAGATTCATATGATGATTAATCTGATATTTGATCTGTTCATCATGAAGATAATGATCTGGAATTAAACATTTTTTCGTCCAGAATTGCACAATAATGCTTTGTTCATTGATCGTTAGCCAATATTTAACTTTCTTGCCATATTCTTTGATCACAAACTCTGCGTAATAAGCAAAATATTCTACACTTTGCCGATTGATCCAGCCATGATATTTTTCGACTAGCGCCATAGGCATATCATAATGATAAAGAGTAGGAATCGGCGTTATATCATTTTTCAATAACTCATCAATAAGATTATGGTAAAACTCGACTCCTTTATCATTTACCTTTCCAATACCTTCTGGAAAAATACGTGACCATGCAATGGAAAAACGATAAGATTTCAAACCAAGCTCTTTCATTAATGCGACATCTTCTTTATAGCGATGATAATGATCACTGGTTATATGAGTATCTGCAAAATCTGGATTGTTATTGAGAATATCTTGCTGTGAGAGTTTCTTACCGTATTTCTCCGCCGCTCCTTCAACTTGATAAGCGCTGGTTGATGCTCCCCAAAGAAAATTCTCTGGGAATAAATCGTTATTATTTATCATGATATTTTCCTTTACTTATTTTTATTGGTCATATTGTGAATAAATTCATAAAGACCAATGATTTCTTTTCTCAGATTAAGCTCACTGCGTATTGTCATTAATGTATCTTGAGCATGAATAAACAACAGGCCTAAATAAAAACTTTCGCCTTGAGCCTCTTTTTGAATAACTTCAGTTTGTGCGTGATGAGCCGATAACATCATTTTTCTGGCTTTATCCAGATATAAATGAGCATTTTTAAAATCACCAATATGGGCATATTTAATGGCTTCTTCACTTTTTTCTCTGGCATTACCTGCATTGAGAATAATTTCCAGCGCAATGGGAGTTAAGATATTGTCCTCACGGTTCATTTTTTAAATTTCCTGATAAAGTTATACAATTCAATCTAATTCTGTGTACTTGCATTGGCATTTTCTTCCTCAATACGTTTTTTTTCATAAACCTTAAAGAAGGGATACCAAGTCATGAGGAAAACGGCCATGAGTACTACATAGCAAATGATGGCTCGCCAGTCTTCTGTAATGATGACACTGGAAAACGGCGCAGGTATCTGACCAACTTGAATCATTTTCGCGGGTATATTCAGCCAATCTGAGCGCATGAAAATCCATACAATAATGGGGCTGGTGATTGCATTGATCCACATTGGCAGCATGAGTAGTGGATTAAGGACAATTGGTGCCCCGAACACCAATGGTTCGTTGATATTGAAGCAAGAAGGGCCGATACAGATATAACCTGTTGTTTTCAATTCTCTGGATTTTGAAAATAGCATTAAAATATTGAGGGCAAGAGTTGCGCCTGTTCCTCCCATCGTGATTAAAGCTGCGGTGAACATGGTTTCATAAGTCACAATATTGGTCGGGGGGTGTCCGGCAGCAACCTGTGCAATATTGGCAGAAATCCCAAGCATGAAAATTGGCATTTGCAGGCCAGTAAATGTCCAGACCGAAATACCCATGGACATGGCTATTGCAGGAATTAGCGCCATGAGGATAAACCCGGGCAGGGTTTGCCCGAACGCGGCAATAGGTGAAAAGAATGACAGTAACTTGGAAAAAATATCAATATCAAAGGTGAAGACCAGTAAAGTTCCAGAACTGATGGAAACCAGTATGGGAATAATTGCATGTATCCAGCTAACAACGAAATCAGGTAAAGCACTCTCTTTCAAAAATCCTGTCTTGGTATATAAGTGAAAGAGGTAAGAAACAAACAAGCCCGTGACAATCCCCAATAAAATCCCCGCAGGGCCAAAGCGATCAAAACTCACGACCATATTGCCATCGACAAATTCGGGTTTGATGAACATCATGTAGACACAAATCGAAGTGAGTCCGGCAATGAGCG
The DNA here is from genome assembly GCF_028598555.1 of Xenorhabdus anantnagensis. Taxonomy (GTDB): domain Bacteria; phylum Pseudomonadota; class Gammaproteobacteria; order Enterobacterales; family Enterobacteriaceae; genus Xenorhabdus; species Xenorhabdus anantnagensis. The sequence continues at coordinate 151,245 of NZ_JAQRFN010000003.1, read as the reverse complement.
TATAACGAAAATGATGTAGTTTCTCCATCATTTGGTTAGCAATCATAAAAGCAGTAATCAAGCCGAGCATTCCGAAGGAATAATTGGCGATTTTGCCAAGATCAGGCAAGAATAAAAAATAAGAACGAAATACGTTATAAAAAAAGATAAGTGAACCCGCTAAAATAAAAGGAATATTTTTCTGCATTGCCCCAGAAATTGCAGCTACCCAAGGTCGTTTAGTAAAATTCTGCATAGCGGGTGCAAATGAATCAGATAACCAAGACATAAATGCTTTCATTCTGCGTCTCTCTTTAATTATTTTCCTCTAAAATTCCCCGGTGAAGTTAATTTAGGTGATTAAGTTAGTTTTCAGGGGCGTGGGTAACTGTTCTTATGGCTAATTCAAGTAATGCTTCACCATCCAATCTTCCATATATTTCTTGTGGTACAACAATGACCGGAATATGATAACGCCCGGCATGTTTCTGGAATTCTTTTTGCTGTGAAGCATAGTGTGGCCCAAGGAATAGAATATCGATAACGGAAAAATATTCTGCAACCTCACTTTCACTTCTGGCTTCAACAGTGACAGGAATCTCCTTATTTTTTGCCGCATTTCGGGTTCTGGTCGCCAGCATTCCACTGGAAATACCGGCACCACAGCACAACATAATAAATATTTTCTTCATGTAGACCTCTTGTTATTGTGTTGATTTATTGTGTTAATTGTTCATGTTAATGATGGATTTTTACTTTTGGATGCAGAGCATACTTTCTATCATGTCTATTTAATATTCAAATATCGATTTGCACTCATAGAGGGCAAGTTTCTATTTTTAAATAAAAATAGAAACAGTAACATGGATTGATTATATTTTAATTTTATAGGTGTTATTATGCTAAGGGCTAAACAGAAAGAGTTATTAGATTATCTACTCACTAAAAATTCTCCGGTGTCGGCTTTGAAATTATCCCAAATCTTACAGGTATCAATAAGATCTATAAAAAACTATGTCGTAGATATTAATGGAGACTATGAACAAAAAATTGTTATCTCCAGCCGGCAGGGATACTTTTTATCACACAATTTATTGTCACGAAATAGAATAAAGCAATTACATTCTCAGAAAAATAGTTTTCCTAAAACGTATCAAGATAGAGCACACTTTGTTATAAAAGCGATCTTATTATTTAAGAGAAGCAGTAATCTTTATGATCTCAGTAATGATTTGTGCATAAGTGATTCTACATTAAAAGCATTGATATATAAAATGAACTCATCATTTCAACGCTTTAATGTGAAATTTTTATGTAAAAACAGTCATGTTGAAATATTGGGCGCTGAGCATGATTTAAGGAAATTAGTTTCTTACTCAATCTTTGAACAAACAAATTATCGTTTCATCGATTTAAAAGTACTAGAAAAAATATTTGAAAGTAAGCAGGTTAAAGACGTCGTTGAAATAATTAAAGGTGTCTTTGATAGATCGGAGCTGTATCTTAGTGATTTTTCATATATCAACCTTGTTTTACATTTCCTGATACTTATTGAAAGACTGAAAAAGAGCAGGCATTTGGACAATCAGGCATTGCATATAGAAAATAACGACCTAAAATTGATCTCGGATGAATTATGCGACAATCTTCAACTCTGTTTTGGAATATTTGTTCCCGAAAATGAAAGAAGGTCTTGCTACCTTTTTTTGAAAACCAACACTAACTTTAATAGAACAGATAATGAACTTATTGATTTAGTTGGCACTGAACTTTATCAATTCACTCGGCAGATAGCTGAATCCGTGCAAGAACATTATCTGATCAATTTAAATTCCGATGATTTTATTTCTTTACTGGCTTTACATTTATCAGGGTTACAAACAAGGCTTAAGCACAATATTTATACTAGAAACCCAATGTTGGACATAATCAAAAAGGAATGCAGGATTATCTTTGATATCGCTATCTTCATTTCCTTGCAATTAAATAGGTTTTTCAGCAATAAATTGAATGAAGATGAAATTTCTTTCATTGCATTACATGTCGGGGCGGAATTTGAGCGACAGAAAAGAAATATCACTAAAGTTGGGACTGTGCTTCTGTGCCCGGGTTATCGGGGAATTGAAAATAAAATCTATCATCAGTTATTGCGTGATTTTGGTGATGAAATCAATATTATTAAGGTAATTTCTCAACCTTCTGAATTGGAAGGCATAGAGTTTGAATTATTGATTACCACCATCAATTTTTCTCCAGAACGTTGTTATGAAACAGTTTACATCTCTCCCTTCCACTTGAGGGATAAACGCTCTGAGCTGATCGATAAAATTGACACAGTTAATGCAAATCGGAAATGGGCAACGCTCAAGCGAAATGTGGATTTATTCTTTGATCCTGAGCTTTTTCTGTTTAATCCTGATTTTCGCAATCGGGATGAATTACTCGAAATTGTTTGTCATAAAATGTTCACAAGGGGATATGTTGAAGCTGATTTCATCAACTATGTATATGAACGTGAGAATGCATCATCAACGGCATTTGGCGTTTTAGCATTACCTCACTCAATAAAGATGAATGCAGTGAAGACTTGTATAGCAGTAATAATAAGCCCTAAAGGCATCCGCTGGGGAAAAGATGCACGGGTCCATGTGGTGTTTTTGATCGCGATAAATCGGGTAGACAGAACATGTTTTGCAGAGAGTTATGATGCATTGTTAGATATCTTCAATCGTGATGGTGTCAGTGGTATGCTTGATAAAATCACCGATTTTGAAAAGTTTCGCAATATTTTAATTAAATATAGATACCAGTAGCGATGTTTCACCAAAATGTAAATTTTTCAGGATAATGCCATTTATAATGGCATTATTTTTTTTGTTTATTCTTGCGGCTATCAGGTTTGGCTTGTGTATTAAAAAAAGTAATGACCAGATTGTTTTTTCTATATTTATTTGTAGGCATATAATTATATTTGTCTTTAGCTTGTACTATTCTTCTGTCATTTTATTTTCTGATGGAGATATCTTCTGGGTTAATTTTTCATGAATAGTGAAAATATATTATATGATATGCTATAAACAAATATTGATAATGAATTATTAAACTAATTATTTTAGTTAATTAAATAGTAAATGAATAATATTTCAATTTTATTGAAGCTCTTGCTTAATGAAAATAAACAAAATAAATCAGACAAATTAAAATAAATTTCCAGATGAAAATATCACCTTTTTACATTAGGTTTAATGTAAATGTGCATATTTTAATCATATTAAGATAAAAGGGTTTTCAGATGGAGAAATACAAAGTTTAATTAGTATGAATTAAGTTGATAACATTAATGGAGAACGATATGAGATTAAATCAATCTTTAGTAGAAAATAAAATAAACGTATCAGAAGTTCCCTCAGTTACCTTAAAAATATTAACCAGTCAGGTAGAAGGAGTTGCCCGTTCTGGAGGTATATTTACTAAACAAGATCTCATTAGTATCAAATTATATGTTAAGCATGGTTTAGAGCTTCCTATTACTTTACAGGGAGTAAAGGAATATATCGGTTACAATGATATTGATATCGATGGTTTGAAACCTGCTAATATTACCACTTTATTTAAAGACATTCACGACCATGCGATTAGCTGGAGTGATGTGGAAAGTAAAGTTCAACAGCAAAGTATCGATCTGGAAAATTCGGGTAGACAAATTACCGAAACAGGAGGGGAAATAATCAGTGTTATTGACCAAATGCCTATTATTGAACGCGTCAAGACAAAGTTAGGCGATTTAACTGATGAGCAATTAGCTGAAATAACTTATACCAATGATGATAAAGAAATTGCTGTCGAGTTGGGTAATATCCTTGAAAGCATGAAAAAAGATATTATAAAACAGCAGAAAAATACTCTGCGAGTTAAAAACGCGGTAACCGATTTTAAAATTACACTGATTGGCGGGAAATTATCAGATGAAAATATTGTGCAAGGGTTGCAGCCACAGGTTAATAATAAGAAAAAATTAATGGATGATAATCATCTTTCTTCTACTATCAAAGGATTACAAAACAAAATTGATGAGAAGAATAAAGAGATAGAACAACTCAAGAAAGACTATGATAAATACGTTAGTCTGGCATTTTCTGGTATGCCTGGAGGGATCATTGGCTGGGCGATTACCGGTGGTATTTTTGGTGACAAAGCAGAAAAAGCCCGTAAACGAAAAAATGAACTGATCGACGAAGTCAATGGTTTGCAAAATCAAGTGAAAGATAAAAGTGCCTTGCAAACGGCTATTCAAGACTTATCCCTGAATTTTTATGGCATTCATACATGTATGCTGGATGCAGAAGTTGCTTTAAACCACTTGGATTTCATGTGGAACACAATGTTAACGCAAATTACGACTTCAAAAGATAAATTTGCTGAAATTAATAATGCATTGAAATTAACCTCTTTTGTAGCAACGTTTAAGCAAGTTATTAGTCCTTGGGAAGAAGTAAAAGGTTCTGCGGCGCAATTAGTAAGAACTTTCGATGAGGCATTGGCAGAATATAGGAAGCTCTATAGCTAACCTCTGCTTATAATAATTTATAAAATAAAAAGGAATATTAAAATGTCTGAAAATATTATCTCACAACAAAAAATCCTGTATCCAGAAATCAATATTAAAGATTTTAATCATGCGGTAAATAATATTTGGCTTTTGGCGCAACGACAAACATCAGGTATTGAAATTATTGGTGGGAAAGCTAAACAAGTTGGTATTTATAGCCGCGACCTCGATGAAATGATACGTGATTCTCTAGCGCAATTAACACCAATCCTAAGCCAGCTCACTGCGGGAAGTACTTTCGATGCTATTCGCCAAATCGATGAAGCTTTGGCAGACGCTGATCTGAGCGATGATGATCGCAAAGCTTTACTGGAAGAACGCGAGCAATTGATCCTGAAATTATCGAAAGATATCGATCATGTGATTGTTAATTTCAGCGGTAGAGCCAGTCAACTGACTGAAAAAATTAGAGATATTGGTAATATCGTGATTGCAGAACGTTTGGAAGATATTTTAGTGCAAACGGAAGCACGAAAAGCAGAATTACAGAGTGATATCGAAAAGAAAGCCGAAAAAAGAAATAAGTTGGATGCAGAACGGGATAAAATTATCGAAAGCCAAGATGTCATTCGCGCAAATAATATCGCAGACATGTTTAAGGACTTTATCCCAAGCGCCAGTGATATCGACAGTTTGGATCTGACGCAACCTAAAAAAGAAGCCATTAAACAAGCGATTAAACAAGGTGCGGAGATCGCCAGAAAAATATTGGGTAAAGTTTCTGAAGGGTTGAAATATATCGATTTGGCAAATGCCAGAATGAAACTCAGTGATCAAATTGAGCAGTTGATGCAAGAAACTGATGCACTGAAAACCACATTATGGGAAACAGAGCAGCGGCTTTCTGGTTTAAAAGATGTGATGCAAATCGATACAGAACGCACCACTATGCTTTCCGAGGCGGTTAAACTGGAGCAAACGTGGAGTTCATTCGCCAATCAATTACACAAATTATCAGGCAAGGAAATTAATCAGGCCAATATAACGGTTCTGATAAACGACCAATTAGATTTCTTGGATGATTTGGTATCGCAATATAATATGTTGAAATAAATATATTGATAATGAAAAGGCTGAGAAGAATACTCTCAGCCTTATTATTTGTAGTTTTATTATTCGCGGATTTATTATTCACAACCTTATTATGATGAAATACTTTTATTTTTAATCAGCCTGATTATTCAAATAATCAAGCATCCGTTCCAATGGATATATTGCTCGTATCACCACTTCATCACGCATTTGCGCTCCCCGTGACAGTAGCTTCTGGGCATCTTGCCGTTGTTGTGGGGAAAACGTTCTTCCGGCTTTGAGGTGATCCAGCATGACTAAACCGAGTTCAGCAATCTCACCAACATCATTGGCAACGGGCACAAGGTCACGCATCATATAATTCGCATTGACGATTTTCATCAGGGAATCATGATTATCCCGCCAGCGTATCAGCCGATCACGTAGTACCTGTTCCGCTTGCCAATCCCGTTTGTTCTTCAATAATCGATTAACTAAAGTCTCCATTTCCCTGACAACATGACTTTCTGGCCCTATCGCGTCAGCAAAACGGTAAAGCGGTTCATATTGATGGTAATTACCGGCTTGAAATTTGGCATGATGGCGGGAGTAATATTGAGCCGGTTCCACAGCTTCAGCTAAAATCTGCAATGGCTCAATATTCGTGCTGTTTGCCAGACGGGTCATCAAACGCTGGCTATTGGCCTGCTGCTGTAAGCCGACAGATACCGTTGTCCATGCATCCATGACTTGCAGACGCTGATACATGTGCTTCTCGTTTGTCACATCTTTGGCAGACCAGAGCCGTTCAGCGATGGCGAAGGTGCGTGGCCAGAGTTTAATATCCAGCATTTCTGTGGTGACATTCTCTGACCATAACGCGGCTTCAGCCCCAAGAATATTTTGTTGATGATCGTTCGCTGGCACGACAGGTTGTTTACCAGCGGGAGCCTCTGCCAGTTTTTCTCCGGTGATCGGATAGCGTACATTGCCCAGTAAAATATAACCGCCAGCCGTTTTCCGTTTCTGATCGAGCGTCACAACAGGCGTGGTTTCTCCCATCCAGCTATCCACCGTAAACCTGACTGTATCTCCTCGCCAAACAATTTTATCAATGGCGCGACGTGATTTTCCTGCGAAATCAATAAAACCACGCGAATTATTTTTGTTGTCTTGAATCAGGGTAAAACTGCCCGTCACGGGGCTGCCCTTTAAACGTGGCATCGTAAACGACCAGCTCTGTACTGTCTCATCCGCTTTCACGTTGCCATCAATATTGAGTGGTTGTGGTAATACTTCATTGCGATAGTGATAGGCGGTACTTTGGGGTTGATCGAGGTAAAATCCCGTGGACAAAATCCCTTGATAGCCATCGTTGGCTGTTTTGCCCAATGAATCTTGCCCTTGCCATGATTGAATGACGATTGAGCGAGGCAATGAAGGATGGTAGATCTCATCCCAACCCACCATTTTGCGCCCATGCTTTTCAAGGAGTTTTTCCAGTTCCTGATTGAACCAAGCGTGCAGGGCATGTGTATCTTTTAAACTTTTTTCCTGCATAAATGCCTGTATTTTTTTGGAAGCCAGCCATTGGGAAGCATCGACTTCGTCACCACCAATGTGAATATAGGGATCAGGAAAAATTTCAGCGACTTCCCCAATCAAGGTATCAGCAAATTGATGCACTTGAGGATTGCTCGGATCAAGTGTTGGTTTATGAACTCCCCATGTGCGCTGCATTGCGTAAGTTTCACGTGCGCTGATCAGTTCAGGGTAAGCAACGGCAATGGCGGAGGAATGACCCGGTAAATCAATTTCAGGTACAACACGGATACCTAAACTACTCGCATAGGCAACGACATCCCTCATTTGTTCCTTGCTGTAAAACTGTCCGTCGCTGGCAAGTTGTTGCAGTTTGGGGTAATGCCCGGAAGCAAAGCGCCAGCCTTGATCATCAGTCAAGTGCCAGTGAAAGACATTCATCTTGGCAGCCGCCATACCCTCCAGTTGGCGTTTTATCGCCTCAACGGGCAGGAAATGACGGGCTGAATCAAGCATTACACCGCGCCATGAAAATCGTGGATTATCGCTGATATTGACCAGTGGAAAATAAGTCCCCTTGGCATCATTTTGGAGTAACTGTAGTAGGGTTTCCATGCCACGCATGGCACCAAAGCGAGTTGCAGCTTTCAATGTGGCACCGTTTGGGTTAATGGCCAACTGATAACTTTCATCGCTATTGGGCTGGGGAATCGGTGCTGTTTTTCTGGCGATATTAATTCTGATCGTCGAGACAGGGGAAACAGCCGCTTCGGGTGATGGTAATATCCAGCCAGTTTGCGCTTCAATGCGTTTTCGCCAGCGGGATATCGCATCCTGCATATCATCCCCTGTGACGATGATATTTAATTTCCGGTCAATATGATAAAGGCGTCCCTGTTGCACTGAAACTTGCTGTGGCCACGGCATAAGGGGCAGGTGATTGGCAGGATCTGCAATGGATGAAAAACTACAACTTAAGGCAGCAGCTAATAATAAAGGGCGAAAGGGAAATTTCATGGTATTTCTTCTCGTATCTTATTTTTATGAATCAGTAAGAAATTTTTTATAACATGATTTTTTTGATTAGAAAGGGCGCTGATGAAATAGCTGTTTCAGCGCCGATTATATTTTTGTGAAACTGAGATAGCCAGTAAGTCACTTATTAATCAATCAATAATGGCTATTTCTCGACAATCCCATGCTTAAGCAAAGTCACTGCTGCGGTAATGCGAGGCGTAATGTCTGTTTCTGGTAGTGGCGGAAGCAGCCCCAGTGCCATTTGTCTTAACGGTTCGGCAATGACCATTGAGATTATGAGTTCACTGGTGATATTAAAATCCATTTTTTTCAGTAATCCTTGCTGATATTGGCGTTCAAGCCGATGGGCCAAAACATTTCTGCTTATTTCAATACTACTTTTTTGATATTTATCCAATAATGCTTCACGATAAGGGAAATCAGACTGTAATAATCTAAATAACCCTACGGCTTCCATAGATAATGATTTCTCTGCCAGTTCAGTTAAATATATTTTCAATAATTTTATGAATTTCTGGTAATTATTGGCCTCTTTCTCAAAAGCAGGAATAGAACTATCTTTCCAACGCGTAACAATCTGTTCGAGTAAATCTTCTCGATTTTTGACAAAACGGTAGAGAGTTTTTTTGGCAATACCCGCTTTTTTGGCAACCATATCCATGGTCGTTTTGCTATAACCTTGATTAATAAGAAGTAGTAAGGTGACTTCGTGAATTTTTTGGCGTATTTCTTGCTCTGGAATTGTGGGTCGGCCTCGTGGACGTGAATGATTTTCTGCCATTTTAGCACCTTATAAGTTGTGAATATTTGTACCGCACTGGCGTGATCCCATTAATAAACAGAACATACTGATTTAAGTTTAAATGGAAGAAATAAATCACATTTCACCAAATACAGAACTCTTAGGTGCTTGTCAACAGTATCGAATAATGACTATCACATAAGCTATTATAAATATTCGTGAAAAATACAGATTCAAAATAATCAAGCAGTCTTCTGCTATGGAAAAACTCATTTTTTATCAATTCACTTATTATTTATAACTTACTGTTTTAAATAAGTTATTGTCATAATTAATGCTGTTTAGTTATGGGATTTATGCCTATGATGTGACCCTCTTCACAGGATGGCATTTTTTGCTAATTTTTGTTAGCAAAAGGTTTATTTAGATCTTAGTATCGTCATTGATTTGTTACAAATTTAACATTTAAGTAACGAAAGTGTGTAAAACATTCCGCTCACCTGATTCCTTATTCCAGAAAAAACATTTCTTGGGATATGGATTTTTTGGCGGTGGCGAAATAATAACAAGACCAATGAGGATCACGATAATGATAAAACGCAACACAATAGCAATGGCAATTCCGGTACTTCTTATGGCAGGGGCTGTAAATGCCGCTGAGATTTATAATAAAGAAGGCAATAAAATCGATTTATACGGAAAGGCTGATGTTCAGAGAACATTCTCTAAATCAAATAGCGAGGCTGGTGACAGCTCTGTTGGTCGTATAGGTATTAGAGGTTCAACCCAAGTTACGGATAAACTGACTGGCTTTGGGCGCTGGGAATTCAATATGGGCGCCAATGGAACAGAAGTGGAGAGCGGGGCAAACACCAGAACACGTTTGGCTTTCGCAGGGTTAAAATTTGACAAATACGGTTCGCTGGATTATGGACGTAATTATGGTGTCGTTTATGATGCCAACTCATGGACAGATGCCTTGCCAGTCTTTGGTGGGGATTCCATGGCAGCCACCGATAACTTCATGATGGGACGGTCAACAGGGTTATTAACCTACCGTAACACTGACTTTTTTGGTTTGGTCAATGGCCTGAATTTTGCTTTGCAATATCAAGCTAAAAATGACGATGGTACTAAAAATAGCCGTAACGATGTTGCAAGACAGAATGGCGATGGTTTTGGCCTTTCCAGTACTTATGATTTTGGTAATGGTATCAACATTGGAGCTTCATACGGCAACTCTAACCGTACTTCGGCACAGAAATTGGGTACTGGTGCCGCCAAGGTTCTGGCACAAGGGAATAAAGCAGAAGCATGGATCGTCTCTGCCAAGTATGACAAAAATAACGTTTATCTGGCGGCCATGTATGGGGAAACCCGTAACTTAACCCGATTTGGCCGTTCTGTAGATAGCCACACGATGTTTGCCAATAAAACCCAAAACATTGAGCTGACGGCTCAGTATCAGTTTGATTTTGGCTTGCGTCCATCTGTTGCTTTGGTTTATTCCAAAGGTAAAGATCTGGGTAATGACTTGGCTAACAAGAGCATACTGACAGACAAGGGATCTGAAGATTTAGTGAAATATGTCTCAGTCGGTGCCTTCTATAATTTCAATAAAAATATGGGCACGTATGCTGAATATCAATTCAACTTATTGAAAGATAATGATTTCACCAAGAAAGCACAGATCGGTACTGACGACGTCTTTGGTGTCGGTTTGGTTTATCGCTTCTAATTGAGATAACGTTTATTTTTTATCGAACTGCCTCAATGGGTTAACTGTTGAGGCAGTTCGCTTGTTATGACGTTATTTGCTGTTAGCGGCTATTATCTTTCGGCCTCTCCGCCCAGTGCATCAATCGTATTTTTGATCAGCGCACTTAATTCACCCGTCATTAAGGTAAAATCAGCATCGAATCGTTGGGCAACATCTTCACGATCGATATCATCGTTTTGTTCACGTAAGGTTTCGCTGAATTTGATACGTTTGAAAGCGCCATCATCTGACAGCATAAACTGAATGCGTTCTTCCCAATCCAAAGCCAGCTTAGTGACATATTTACCGGATTCAATGTGTGCCGCAATTTCGTCTGAGACCAAATCCTGTTTCTTACAGCGGATAACTCCACCTTCTTCCAGAATGGCTTTCAGCTCAGCTTCATCCATCAGGGCATAGCCTGTAGGGAGATCACCTGAACGTACCCACTCGGTTAAGGTCAGCTCAATGGGATCGGTGAAAGTAAGGGGAACAACGGGCAAGGAACCCAATGTTTTTCTCAGCAATGCCAGATTATCTTCAGCGCGTTTTGCGCTGGCAGCATCAACGATGATCAAATGGTTGACGGTATCGATCCAAATATAGGTTTGGCTAAAACGGCTGAACGCTCTCGGCAGCAGAGTGTGGATCACTTCATCTTTCAGTGAGTCTTTTTCAGTTTTTTTCAGCTTGCGGTGCTGTTCACCTTCCAGACGGGCTATTTTGGCCTGTAATTCCTGCTTAATGACAGGAGAAGGCAGCATTTTTTCTTCCTTGCGTGCGCAAATAAGGATTTGATTGCCGGAAGCATGGGTTAATGCTTCACCGTGGGAACCCATTGGAGAAATCCAGCCAGTTTTCATCATATCTTGGCTACCACATGGGGTGAATGCCAATGGGCTTAATTGTTTTTCCAGTTCATCTGCCGAAAGGGAAATCTCTCGGTTTAGACGGTAAATCATTAAATTTTTGAACCATAACATGCGGTTACCCCATATTGTTGCGCATCGTGACAAAGGTTATCTTAAAACATAAGGGGGCATGATAACGAATCATGTGACGAAGCCCTAGAACTTCATCAGTTTCATATAATAACTTCCTCAGTTTCATATAATAAAAAGCGTCGTCCAGCTAAATAGGAAAGGTAAGCTATGCGTATAGGAATTGATCTCGGTGGAACCAAGATTGAAGTGATTGCATTAGGTGATCAGGGGAAAGAGTTATTTCGCAAGCGGGTGGATACCCCCCGTAATCACTATCAGAAAACACTGGAAGCCATTGTTGGGCTGATTATCGATGCGGAACAGGCAACCGGACAGCAAGGAACTGTGGGAATTGGCATTCCTGGCGCCATTTCGCCTTTTACCGGAAAAGTAAAAAATGCTAACTCAGTTTGGATGAATGGACAAATTTTGGATAAGGATATAGCCGCTTTGTTGGGGCGTGAAGTACGTATCGCCAACGATGCAAATTGTCTGGCGGTATCAGAAGCCACTGATGGTGCTGGTGAAAGAATGCCAATGGTATTTGCCGTTATCATTGGAACGGGTTGTGGTTCAGGAATTGCATTTGAGGGGCGGGTTCACGCCGGCGGCAATGGATTGGCAGGGGAATGGGGACATAATCCATTACCATGGATGGATGAAGAAGATCGGGCATATCAGGATGAAATTCGCTGTTTTTGTGGCAAACCGGGATGTACGGAGACTTTTGTGTCGGGCACTGGATTTATGACGGATTATTTTCGTTTAAGCGGAACTCAGAAAAAAGGTTATGAAATCATAGAGGCTTTGGCTCAGGGAGATAAGTTCGCCGAATTGGCAATGTGTCGCTATGAAAGGCGTTTGGCGCGGGCACTGGCGCAGGTGATTAATTTACTGGATCCGGATGTGATTGTACTCGGCGGTGGAATGAGCAATGTCGATCGTCTTTACCAAACATTGCCGGATTTAGTCAAAGAATGGGTTTTTGGTGGAGAGTGTGCCACGCCAATCAGAAAAGCAGTACATGGTGACTCCAGTGGTGTACGTGGTGCGGCTTGGTTATGGCCTCCTCAGCAATAAACCGTATTCCTGCCAACGATAACGGCATACCTTAGAATACATTTCACTTTAATCTATCCAGAAAATTTCAAGTTGCGTGTCATGGTAAAGAAAGTGACTAAAAAACCGCAACTTGAAAGATGAATAATCATGATAAGTTAATTCTATTTGGGGTTGTCTTATTTTTCTTATTTGGAAAAAGAAAAATAGTTGATTAAAAGTTTACTTAATAAAGATTTTTAATCTAATCAATTAATTATCATTATAAGTTGTGTGTAATTATGTTGATAATAATTTAATATGTTTTTTAATATTTGTAATGATTTTTTTAGTTAATAAAAATAGATTCATTATTAATCAATAAAATATAGTATGTTGTTTTAAATTCATTTACTGTTTTTTTCGCGAAAACACAGTCTTATTTATATTGTTGTTAGCTTGGCAATCAATTGGACTTTAGACTGTTAGTATCGTATTGTTGGTATGTTCCGTTTCAATTCTTGTTTAAAAGAAAATGTAAACATTTATACTCATAGTTTTAATTATTTACCTCGCATTTTTTTATTTATTAAGTGGGTAATGTAAAAATCTAATAGAGATTAGATAACTTTAAATATTATTTAAAGTTTATCATCTTTTTTCTTGTGCGATTTTCTTTGGTGAAAAATTCGTGACGGGCATTTATTGCCATAAATATTTTGTCGATTATTCTGCGATAGCGCGAGCTTTTGTCTGAAAGAAAATCTAATTATTAGACTTGATATTTGATAGGTGCTTTTTTATGAAAACTATCATGAAACCGTTGGCTATTTTAATTGGATTATCGGCAATATCTGGCAGCGTCAATGCGGTTACCGTATACAACGACAAAGGAAGTAAGGTGGATGTGACCGGTCAACTAGGTATAGAAATGAAACTAACCAACGATAATCCTAAGGGCAGAATTTTAGGTCAAAATGACTATATCGGAGTTAGTGCCAGTCATAAATTGAGCAAAGGCATACAAGTATTCGGTAACGTATTATGGGATGCTAATAGCCAAGGAGCTAGCAGCGTTGGAGCTGATGTCAGACATGAATTGACCAACGACATTCAAGTATTCGGCAGAATGGAGTGGGGTTCTGAAACTCAAAGAACATACAATTACGATTCTAATACGAATTTTGGTGTGTATAAACAAATAGGTTATGTCGGCGCTCATTATCGCGGTATTGGTGAAATGAGAATTGGTCATACTGATATGCCCATCAAATGGGGGCCAAAATCCAGATTCGATTATTTTAACGACGATCTGTCTTACTTCAACTACGTATATGAATTCAATAATAAAAAACATAAAACAATAAATCTTTTTGACAAATTGCCGGAAACTATGACTATTTTTGCTCAGACCGATAGTTATAAAGGTCTTAGTCTCGCAGCAACCTACAGTGATAAATTCAACTCGGGTAACGAACGTCATCATGGAGATATTCACAGTGCTTACTCAGTCGTCGGTTTTTATAAATCAGACTTTGGTTTGGAAGCCAATGCGGGCTATGCTCAAGTAACAGGGCAGGAAAAAGATAAAAAATTGGGTGGTGAGAATATCAGGCCGTCTTTCCCGAAAAATAGCCTAATGGCTATTAGTGCGGAGTATTATTTCCCCGGACGTAAATTTTCCATTGGCTTGGACTATCAGCAAAGACGTTCCCAAAATTCAAAAAGAGAGGAGGTGCAGAAAGGTAGTGATGAAGGTTCGCAGGCAAAACTGATAGGTAAAGGGAAAGAAAATCTATATGGAGTGGGGGTAAAATGGTATCAGGACGAACTGGACAGCGGCTTGTATGCAGGATATTACCTGCGTGATGCGAATAATGAGCAGGGAATAAGACATCAAGAGCAGACTTACATAGTCGGTTTAGATAAAAATTTAATGGCTTCTGAGTACAGTAAACTGACCTTGTTTGTTGAAACGAAATATAATTCTATTCATAGTTATGTTCAGGCCGAAAATAAAAAAGAATCCATTCTGGAAATGGGGGCTCGTTTATCTTTTTAAGCAAAACTTTATCGGGAGAATCTGATTCGGGTTCTCCCGTATCATTCTATATAGTATGTAATAAACTTATTTATAATATTTTAGATGAATGCTTTCAGATTGACAAAAAATATAATTATTACTAATTAATGGAATGTGGAATGCTACTTTAAATTTGTTGGTTTTTCATTGACTAATATGCTGTCTTATTTGTTTTTATTTTATCTGAAAGAAAATTAAATAATTATACTTGATTTTTGGTAGGCATTTTATGATCAAAATCATCATGAATCCGTTATTTATTTTAATTGGATTATCGGTAATATCTGGCAGTGCCAATGCGGTTACAGTATACAACGATAAAGGAAGTAAGGTGGATGTGACCGGTCAACTTGGTATAAACGCGACAATGGTCAGCGATAATCGTAAGACCAAAATTAAAGAGATGAATAACAGTATCGGGGTTAACGCGAGTCATAAACTGACCAAAGACATTCGAGTGTTCGGCAAAGTGGGGTGGAGAGCTAATGGCAACAAAAGAGCTAGCAGTATCGGGGTTAACATCAGCCATACACTGACCAAAGACATTCAAGTATTCGGTAGAATGGAATGGGGTTCTGCTGGTACTCAAAGAGTTCGCGGCTTGACTACATATAAACGTATTGGTTATGTAGGTGCTTCTTACCTCGGCATTGGTGAAATGCGAATTGGTCGTACTAATATACCTATCGCGTGGAAGAAAAAATCTAACTATGGCTATTACGGCATGGGAGCATCTTTTTTTAACGATATGGGTATAACCACTAATAATGGAAAAAAAGTAAAAAAAGGTGATCTCTTGAATCGCTTGATTAAACCTATGACTATTTTCGTTCGAACCAAACCTTATAAAGGTTTCTATCTCGCAGCAACCTACAGTGATAAATCTGACCCAGATAACAAACCCCGTTATGGAGATATTCACCATGCTCACTCAGTCGTCGGTTTTTATAAATCAGACTTTGGTTTAGAAGCCAGTGCGGGTTATATTCAAGCAATAGTAGAGGGGAAAAAAATGAGCATCAGAGATGCCGATCTGCCTTATTCACAGGATAGCTTGATAGCTATTAGTGCGGAGTATTATTTCCCAGGACGTGAATTCTCTATTGGTTTGGATTTTGAGCAAAAACGTTCTAAAAATCTAAAGTTAGTAAACCAGAAAGGCAATGATAGAGGTTTGCAGAAAAAATGGGGCGAAGGTGAAGGGAAAGAAAATCTATACGGAGTGGGCGTAAAATGGTATCGGGACAAACTGGGCAGTGGTCCGTATGCGGGATATTACCTGAGTGATAGGAATGACAACGGATTAAGCTATCAAAGGCAGGCTTATATGGTCGGTTTAAATAAAAAATTTAGGTCTTTTGGGAGTAATGACCTGCTTATATTTGTTGAGGTAAAATATAATTCTATTTGTAGCGATAATCCGGCCAAAAATAAAAAAGAAACCATTCTGGGAATGGGTGCACGTTTGTCTTTTTAAGCAAAATTTGTGGGGAGAATCTGATTCGGGTTCTCCTTTATTATTTGTAAAAAGGGATAATTTATTAAAGGTTGGCTTAAGTGAAATTTTTAACTTGAACAGTTAATTCTATTTTCATGTTACCCGTAATAATGGGGATAATAAATCAATTCATTCATTATATTTATGATGAATATTTAAATGTAAATAAAAATACATTTATTTTCTAATGAATAAAATAATATGTATAACTTTAATTTTATTAACTCTTAGGCGATAAAAAATCCGAGATATTAAATAAATAAAGAGTGCCGATGAAAAGAGAGATACCTGATGAGATTTTTGTCAAGGCAATGATAAATAAAAATATTTTTAATATTCTCATGAGTTCGGATTCAAGATGAAAGCCATAATTGACGATATTATGTGATATGTATCACATAATGTTGCAATAATTTGTTTATATATTTGTGTTAATGTGGCTTTCTTCACGAAATACACTGTTTTTTTAGGTTATTATTATCATGTGTAATAAATGAGAACCTAGGCTTTTGGGCGTATTTTATTTAATTCTCCAATCTCTGTTCTTGCTTAAAAATAAAACGAAACTTTGTTACACCTCATTTTGATTACTTACTTCATATTGATGTTTATAAAACTCTCAACGGGAAGATGTAATAGAGATTAGATAATTTTAAATAGCATTCAATTTTGTCATTTTTTGAGCGATTTTCTTTTGATAAAAAATTGTGACGGGTATTTATTGTCTTAAATATATTGCCCTAAATTTATTGCAGTTTGTTCTGCGATAGAGCGAGCTTTTGCCTGAAAGAAAATCAAATTATTAAATTTAATATTTTGTGGGTGTCTTATTTATGAGAAGCATGAAACCATTAGCTGCTTTAATTGGTTTATTGGCTATGTCTGGTAGTGCCAATGCGGTTACAGTATATAACGACAAAGGAAGCAAGGTAGATTTGACTGGTCAAGTTCGTATGAAAACGACAGTGACCAGTGATGATCGGGATATTCAAATTAAAGATGACGGTAGCCGCATCGGGGTTAACGCCAGTCATGAATTGACTAAAGACATTAACGTATTCGGTAAAATGGAGTGGGGTTCTGATACCCAAAGAACTAACAGCGATAACGTCAAAACGGGCTTCGATATGTATAACCGCGTTGGTTATATCGGGGCCTCTCATCGTGATATTGGCGAAATGCGAATTGGCCGCACTTATATTCCCATCGATTGGGTGAAAAAATCCAGTTACGGCTACGGTAACACGGGAGTGTTTTATTTCAGCGACGTACTGGGCCGGGCAACGGGTTATGACAGCAAGGGAGTTGGTAACAATAACTTCCTTACCCGCTTGCCTCAGACTATTTTCGTTCAAACTAATAATTATAAAGGTTTCAACCTTGCAGCAACTTACAGTGGTAAATCCGGTTCGGATAACGAACGCCATCATGGTGATATTCGTCACGCTTATTCAATAGTTGGTTTCTATAAATCGGACTTTGGTCTGGAAGCCAGTGCCGGTTATTCTCAAGCAACGGGAGAGAGGAAAAAACCGGTAACGATAGGAACCGAAAATAAAAGGGAAAGTACCGTTGATGCTGGTCTGGCTTCTCCACAAGATAGCTTGCTGGCTTTTGGCGTGGAATATTATTTCCCTGGACGTGAATTCTCCATTGGTTTGGATTATGGGATAGCGCGTTCCAAAAACTCAGGGTTAGTGTACAAGGAGGGTGCAGGCACAAGCCTACAGAGAAAATCTGTCAAAGGAGATTGGAAAGCAAACTTGTATGGCGTGGGCATGAAATGGCACTGGGATAAGAGTGAAAGCGGCATGTATGCAGGATATTACCTGCGTGACGGGGATGCCAATACATTCAACTATAAAAAACAGACTTACACGATCGGTTTAGATAAATGTTTTGCGGTTTCTAAGTACAATAACCTGATCCTATTTGTCGAAACGGCATACGATGATGTCCGTAGCGATAATCCGGCTTATAAAAATAAAAAACAAACCATTCTGGGAACAGGAGCACGTTTGTCTTTTTAAGCAAAATTTCATAGGGAGAATCTGACCCAGATTCTCCCGTATCATTCTATAAAGGGGCATAGCATGATGAAGAATGTGTTGAAAGTGTCAACATTGGCAATGTTGGTGGCATTCAATGTAAACGCGGCAACCGTGGATTTACGGGTAATGGAAACTTCAGATATTCACAGCAATCTGATCGATTTCGATTACTTTAAAGATAAATCCACTGAGCAGTTTGGGTTAGTTCGTACAGCGAACTTAATTAAGGCAGCCAAAGCTGAAGCAACCAATGCAATCTTGGTCGATAACGGTGATTTGATTCAAGGCAGCCCGCTGGCGGATTACATGGCGGCAAAAGGGTTGGAGAAAAAGGATGTTCACCCAGCCCACAAATTGATGAATACCATGGGCTATACCGTGGGTAACTTTGGGAACCATGAATTCAACTTCGGATTGGATTATCTGAAACAGGCCATTGCTGGTGCTAAATTCCCTTATATCAACGCCAATATAATGGATGCCAAAACCGGCAAAAATTACTTCACACCTTATATTATCGTTAATACCCCAGTTAAAGATCGCGAAGGCAAAGCACATACCATTAAAGTCGGTTATATCGGTTTTGTTCCACCACAAATCAGCATTTGGGACAAAGCAAATTTGGATGGCAAAGTTGTTGTTAATGACATCACTGAAACCGCGAAAAAATTCGTTCCTCAAATGAAAAAAGAGGGTGCAGACCTGATTATTGCCATTCCGCACTCAGGATTTTCTCAGGAACCTTATAAAGCGATGGCAGAAAACTCCGTTTATTATCTGAGCAAAGTTCCGGGTATTAATGCCATCATGTTTGGTCATGCCCATGGCGTGTTCCCAAGCAAGGAATATGCCGGTATCAAGGGCGTTGATGTTGCCAATGGAACAGTTAACGGCATTCCTGCTGTGATGCCGGGACAGTGGGGCGATCATCTGGGCGTTGTTGATATGGTGATCAATAATGACAGTGGCGAGTGGAAAGTCGCATCAGCCAAAGCAGAAGCCCGCCCTATCTATGACAAAGTGCATAAAAAAGCACTGGTTGAACGTGATAGTAAACTGGCCTCCATCATCGCAAAAGATCATCAGGGAACCCGCGATTTCGTTGGTAAATTCATCGGTAAAGCCTCTGCCAATATGTACAGCTATCTGGCGCTGATCCAGAGTGATCCAACCGTGCAGATCGTCAATGATGCGCAGGTGGATTACACTAAACGTTTTGTTCAAGGCGATCCAAATCTGGATGGGCTGCCTGTTCTGGGGGCAGCCGCACCTTTCAAAGCGGGTGGACGTAAAAATGCACCGGCTGACTTTGTCGAAGTGGAAAAAGGTGATTTGACTTTCCGTAACGCGGCTGATTTGTACCTCTATCCAAATACACTGGTAGTAGTGAAGGCAACCGGGGTGGATGTGGTTGAATGGCTGGAATGCTCTGCGGGCATGTTTAACCAGATCGATCCAGATTCTGCGAAACCTCAAGAGTTG
Source organism: Xenorhabdus anantnagensis (assembly GCF_028598555.1). GTDB lineage: Bacteria > Pseudomonadota > Gammaproteobacteria > Enterobacterales > Enterobacteriaceae > Xenorhabdus > Xenorhabdus anantnagensis. The sequence goes on along the minus strand of NZ_JAQRFN010000003.1, from coordinate 131,430 downwards.
TTGAACTGGGATGGTTTCCGCACTTATAACTTCGATACCATCGCGGGAGTTAACTATAAGATAGACTTAACCCAACCTGCAAAATACGACACAGATTGCCAGCTTATCAATAAAGGGGCGAACCGCATCAAAAATGTGACCTATCAGGGCAAGCCGATTGATCCGAAAGCTACTTTCCTGATCACTACCAATAATTACCGTGGTTATGGCGGCAAATTCGCAGGAACCGGAGAAGATCACATTGCGTTTGCATCACCGGATGAAAACCGCACCATTCTGGCTTCTTACATTTCCAGAATCACCAAGGAGAAGGGCGTAGTATCCACACAGGCTGAGAAAAATTGGTCATTCTTGCCAATTAAAACAGATAAAAAGTTAGATATTCGCTTTGAAACTTCACCATCAGAAAAAGCGGCGCAATTCATTAAAGAACATGCCCAATATCCAGTGAAGTTCTTGAAAAATGATGATATCGGTTTTGCGATCTATCAAATTGATCTGACAGAGAAGAAATAAACCTTACTGAACTTAATGATAGAGATACCTGCCCTTCTGCATAGCTGGAGGGCAGGCAAATTATTTATCTGTGATAGCAAACATTTTGAAGTAATTGATTGTCTGAAACCTGAACCTTGAGAGATAACAAAATGAATTATAAATATAAATTAATTCCGATTGCGATTGGTGTTGCATTATTGGCAGGGTGTGTAACTAAGCCAGCTTATGATCCTGAAAATATCGTGGATGTGCGGGTTCTGGGCCTGAATGATTTTCATGGCGCACTAAAAGCCCCAGGCCCTAACCAGCCGGGCGGCATCGAACATATGGCGACCTTGATTAAGGCGCTGAAACAAGAGAATCCGAATAATATCGTCGTTGCCGCAGGGGATATGATCGGCGCCAGCCCACTGCTTTCCTCCATGTTCCATGATGAACCGAGCATCGAAGCGCTGTCTCTGGCTGGATTGGAAGCGACTTCGGTCGGCAACCATGAATTCGACAAAGGTAAAAGTGAATTGCTGCGCAAGCAAAATGGCGGTTGCCATCCGGTGACGGGGTGTCAGGGGCCAAAACCGTTTAAAGGTGCGGAGTTCCAATATCTGTCTGCCAACGTTACGGTTAATGAAACGGGGAAAACGCTGTTCCCTGAGTATGTCATCAAAGAATTTGATGGTATTCCGGTTGCCTTTATCGGTCTGACGCTGGAAGGAACCCCGGCTATTGTGACTCCGCAAGGCACAGAAGGACTGACGTTTTCCAATGAAGTCAAAACCATTAACGCCTTAGTGCCGGAATTGCAGAAAAAAGGGGTGAAAGCGATAGGGGTTTTGATCCACGAAGGTGCTGCACAAAAACGTGACGGAGGGCGCATTGACGTCAACGCCTGTAATGATGTGACGGGCAAAGTATTGGAGATCGTCAATCATCTGGATAAAGAAGTGGATTTTGTGATCAGCGGTCATACCCATCAGGCTTATAACTGCGTGATTAATGGTAAATCCGTCACGTCTGCTCAATCCAATGGAGCACTGCTTACTCAATTAGATCTGAAATTGGATAAAACCACCAAAGATGTGGTGGACTTCAAGGCTAAAAATATCTGGGTTGATAACCGTAAATACGGCAAAGATCCAAAAATCACCGAACTACTGTCATCCTACGAAAAAATAGCCACACCACTGGCGAATCGCGTTATTGGCAAGTTGGAAAGCAATCTGACCAAGGAAACCAGCGCTGGTGGGGAATCTGCATTGGGTAAAGTCATCGCGGATGCCCATTTATACGCAACAACCGCCAAAGAAAATGGCGGGGCACAGATCGCGTTCGTAAACAACGGCGGTATCCGGGCGCCTATGGATGCGGGAGATGTGACTTATAACGCAATTTATACCGTTCAGCCATTCTCCAATGTGATGGTGACCAAGACATTGACTGGTGAGCAGATCAAACAATTGCTGGAGCAGCAGTGGGATCGTTCACGTCCGCAGGTTCTGGCGGTATCCCATAGTCTCCAATATTCTTGGGACAGCACTAAACCCGTGGGCGATCGCGTGATTGTCAATTCGATCAAAATCAATGGGAAGCCAATTGATCTGAAAGCAAAATACCGTGTAGCAGCCAATGAATATCTGGCGACGGGCGGAAGTAGCTTCTCCGTATTCAAAGAGGGAACCGATCCAGTATATAACGTGCCGGATATCGATGCGGTAGTGAAATACTTCTCGGAAAAATCCCCAATCCATTACCCGAAACAAGATCGAATCATTGATCTTGGGGCAAAATAATGTGACAGCGGTAAAAGATAACGCAACTTGCGGTAGATAAAACAGATAGATCAAAGATACTGTAACGGTTGTTTGATCCAAATTAGAAGTGCAACGCTAATTATTATGCGTTGCACTTCTGTATTGGAACATGTATTGGAAAAAATTTAATTTTAAAGCGAATTCTAATTACTCTAAGGTATAACTGAATGTAGTAATTTATATATCAGTAATGGTTATAAGGTAATGGTTATAAGGTAATAGCTATAAGGTAATAGCTATAAGGTAATAGTGATATATGTAATGATTATTTAATAATAAAAACAGTTATGGAGATCTCTAATATGCAGAACATCCTAGTAAGGATAATAAAAAATAAAATAGCCAGAATATCAACCTATTTTATCAGTCTCATTTTAGGAAGCGTTACTCTCTCTTATGCTGCTGTTGTTCCTCCCAATGTTCAATTGGCGGATAAGCAAGAAATCACCCGTAATAATTTCTCTGAGCCAAGTTCTTTAGATCCGCATAAATCTGAGGGTAGTAGTGAATTTGATATCTTGCAGGATTTTTTTGAACGCTTGGTTGATAAGGATAAAGAAGAGAATATTATCCCCGCTTTGGCTGAACGCTGGGAAGACAAAGATAATAAAACCTGGATCTTCTATTTAAGGAAAGGGGTTAAATGGTCTGACGGAACACCAATTACAGCCCATGATGTGGTTTTTTCTTTCCGGCGTCTGGTTACGCCCGACACCATTTCTCCTTACGGTAGTTACTTGATCCAAGCTAAGATTGTAAATGCCCGTGATGTGTTGTCTGGCAAGAAAAAACCAGAAGAGCTGGGTGTCAACGCACTGGATGATGAAACGGTAGAAATTACACTGGAAAGGCCAAAAGCGGGTTTTCTGCATATGATGGCACATCCCGCAGTATCTCCTGTTAGTGGGAAGGTTATCAAAAAACATGGCAGTAAATGGACTCTGCCACAAAATTTTGTCAGTAATGGGCCTTTTAAACTCTCTGAATGGGTGGTGAATGAAAAAATTGTTGGTGTCAGAAACCCTTATTATTGGAACGATAAAAATACCGTAATAAATAAAGTCAATTACCTGCCATTATCAGATTATAAAGCTGACCTTAACCGTTATATGACCGGAGAGATTGATATATCCAATGGTGGGCCATCAGAATTCTTGCCAATGGTTAAGAAAAAGTTTGGTGATCAATTGCATGTCAAACCCGTAATGAGTGTTTATTATTATCTGTTTAATATGCAAAAACCGTTGTTTAATGATGTTCGGGTCAGACAGGCGCTGACTTTAGCATTGGATAGAAACATTATCACCGACAAAGTATTGGGTAATGGACAAAAACCCGCTTATGACGTGATGGCGCCAGGCAGTGGGGGCATATATTTAAAACATCCTGAACATGCTTCATGGACACAAGAACAACGTGTTGCAAAGGCCAAAGCGTTACTGAGTGAAGCGGGTTTTGATGAAAAGAACCCACTTAAGTTTACCTTGCTATATAACACCTCCGAAGCTCATAAAAAAATTGCTATTGCTGCCAGCTCGGCATGGAAAAAGCATCTCGGTGTAGAGGTTATTTTACAAAATCAGGAAACTAAAACACAGAATGATAGTATGACCCAAGGCAACTTCGAGCTGACGAGATACGCGTGGAATGCTGATTATAGTAGCCCGACCAGCTTTTTAGATATTTTCACATCAGGAAATACCAATAACCACATGAGATATCAAAATAAGGAATTTGATAAATGGGTTTTAAAAGCAGACGAAACTAACGATCCAGCCGATTACCAACAGGCCATTGATATTCTCAATAAAGAGATTCCTGCTATTCCAGTTTATTATTATGTCCGTGTGAAATTAATTAAGCCTCATGTTGGTGGCGTTCATATTGATTCATTGGGAAATATTCCAACAAAAGATCTTTATATTATAAAAAACTAAATATTAAATAATAAGAGCTGATTAAATCAGGCTCTTATTACTTGATTAAATTAATTGAAATTATAATTAAAACAAACATGGTAGCGTAATGTAATAATAAAGCCTGAAATTAATGGAGAATAAAAACATGAAAAAAATCATGGCGAAGATACGTAAAAACAAGATGACTAAAATCCTTACTTTCTCAATGGGAATACTATTAGCAAATATCGTAGCAAATATCACACCATCCCACGCCGCAGTTATTCCACCGGGCACTCAATTGGCTGAGAAACAAGAGATTGTGCGTAATAATGGCTCTTTCCCCGCTTCATTGGATGTGCATAAAGTAGAAAGTAATGTCGAACTGAATATTATCCATGATTTTTTTGATGGTTTAGTTTACACCGATAGAAAAGGCAATATCGAACCGAGATTGGTAGAACGTTGGGAAACCGATGACAATCAAACATGGGTTTTTCATTTAAGAAAAGGAGCGAAATGGTCTGATGGTTCGCCAATCACCGCGCATGATGTGGTATTTAGCTGGCGGCGTTTACTTGATCCGACAATGGGTTCTCCTTATGGCAGTTATCTTGGAACAGCCCATGTCATTAATGCAAACGACGTATTGTTAGGTAAGAAAAAAGTGGAAGAGCTTGGTGTTAAAGCTCTGGATGATTTCACACTGGAAGTAAAACTTGATAAGCCAGTGGCTTATTTCTTGCAGATGCTAACTCATCCAATTTTAGTTCCTATCAGTGAAAAAGTGGTCAAAAAGCAGGGAGATCAATGGACACATCCAGATACTTTTGTAGGCAGTGGTGCGTTTAAATTGTCTGAATGGAAAGTGAATGAAAATGTTATTGGGGTCAGGAATCACCATTATTGGGATGATAAAAACACGATAATTAATAAAGTCACTTATCTTGCTCTTACATCAGAAAAGTCGGATTTAAATCGTTATCTTGCTGGTGAAATTGACATGACCATGACCATTCCCTTGGACTCTTTTGCATCATTAAAGAAAACATTGGGTGATCAAGTTCATATTAATCCGATGCTCAGTACCTACTATTACGTCTTCAATACTCAAAAACCGCCATTTAATGATGTCAGAGTCAGGAAGGCATTAAACTTAGCTATAGACAGAGATGTGATCGCTGAAAAGGTATTGGGAATGGGGCAACTTCCCGCTTACAATATTCTTCCTCCTAATATTGGAGGCATTGTATTAAATCCACCAGAATATGCCTCATGGACACAGGAACAAAGGATTAAAGAAGCCAAAAAATTGTTAAATGAAGCAGGTTTTAATCAAAGTAATCCACTCAAATTTAACTTACTTTATAACACAAGAGAATCGCATAAAAAGATTGCTATTGCTGTCACTTCAATGTGGAAACAGAACTTAGGAGTGCAAGCCAACTTACAAAACCAAGAGTGGAAAGTGATGTTGGATAATATGCATCAGAACAAGTTTGATGTCGTCAGATATGCATGGACAGCCGATTACAATAGTCCTATGTCTTTCTTGGATACTTTCCTGACAGGAAGCAGCCATAATATTCCGCTCTATGAAAATAGTGCTTTCGACCAGATGGTGATTAAAGCCGGTGAAACCAATGATATCGCTTATTACCAAAAGGCGATGGATATTTTCAACAATGATATGCCTGTAATTCCGATTTATAGTTATGTCAGTAATCGAATGGTAAAACCGTATGTTGGCGGGTTCTATGTAAGCCCGATGGATTATATTTCTACAAAAGACCTCTATATCATTAAACATTAAATTAGATCAGGGCCTGTTAACAGGCTCTGATTGTTATAGTAATTATTAATCTAACTTGGATTCGAAAAATAAAGACAATTATGGAGAGTTAAAATATGAGGAAAATAACGAGCAGTAAAAAAATAAAATTATTACCCTGTGCCATTGCTTTAATTTTTGGAAATATATCACTATCTTATGCGGCGATTGTCCCAGAAGGAACACGGTTGGCAGATAAACAAGAAATCGTGCGTGATAATATGTCAGAACCTGCCTCATTGGATGCTCATAAAGTTTCCAGCGATGTTGAATTCGATATTATTCATGACTTTTTTGATGGATTAGTTTATACCGACAGGAAAGGCAATATTGAACCAAGATTGGCGGAACGTTGGGAAACGGAAGATAATAAAACATGGATTTTCCATCTAAGAAAAGGGCTTAAATGGTCAGATGGCTCACCAATCACGGCGCATGATGTGGTATTTAGTTGGCGGCGTCTGGTTGACCCCAATACTGTATCACCTTATGGAAGTTATCTGGAAAATGCAGCGATCATGAATGCTAATGATGTACTTATTGGTAAAAAGAAAGGGGAAGAGTTGGGGGTAAAAGCACTGGATGATATGAGGATAGAAATCAGGTTAGAAAGACCAATGGGTGATTTTCTACAGATATTGACTCACTCTGTTATGGTTCCTCTTAATGAAAAAGTAATAAAGAAACATGGCGATAAATGGACAAGACCGGGAAGTTTTGTTGGCAGTGGGCCTTTTAAATTATCTGATTGGAAGGTGAATGAACAAGTTATTGGTATAAGGAATTCTAATTATTGGAATGATAAAAATACGGTAATAAATAAAGTCATTTATCTTGTTACTGGTTCGGAAAAGGGGGCTTTAAATCGTTATTTATCAGGAGAAATCGATTTTACTAAAACAATTCCATTGGAATCTTTTGAATCGTTGAAAAAAACAATAAATGATCAAGTGCATATATCACCTAAGCTTGGAAGCTATTTTTACGAATTTAACAATAAGACACCTCCATTTGATAATATTAAAGTAAGGCAAGCATTAAATTTAGCTGTGGATAGAGATGTCATTGCATATAAAGTATTAAGGCAGGGGCAAAAACCAGCTTATACTATTATGCCGCCCAATATTGGAGGTGTTAATTTTACAGAGCCAGATTATGCTTCATGGACACAAGCTCAGCGTGTTGAAAAAGCTAAAGCGTTATTGAATGAGGCTGGGTTTGGTCAAGATAACCCTCTAAAATTTAACCTGCTCTATAATACTCATGAATCGCATAAAAAACTTGCCATTGCCGTCAGCTCAATGTGGAAAAAGAATCTGGGGGTTGATGTCACTTTACAAAATCAAGAGTGGAAAGTGATGCTGGATAATATGCATCAAGGTAAGTTTGAAGTTATCAGAAGAGCCTGGATTGCTGATTATAATAGCCCGATGACATTTTTAGATATGTATCAATCGGGGCAAGTTAAAAATACGGCATCATACGAAAGTAGTGATTATGATACTTTGATAAATAAAGCAGGAGAAACTAATAATAAATTGTATCAGCAACAGGGACTGGATGTTATCACCAGAGATTCTCCAGTAGTACCTATTTATTATTATGTTAATTCAAGATTGGTAAAACCCTATATCGGAGGTTTTTATGTCAGTCCAACAGGGTATGTTTCAACAAAAGATCTTTATGTTATTGAACACTAAATAAAAAGGAAGTTTAGAGTCTGTATTAACAGGCTCTAATAAACAATAAATAAAGTTATCAAACTATTATTCTGTTCTATTGTTATCGTTTGGAGAGATATCACTTTATCCCATTAGGCAGTAGTACTTGCAGGAAATAATACGTGTAGGAATAAAACTGGTAGATAAACAAGAACAAGATTATTGTTATTTCAAAGTCATTGCTTATAAGTCGAATTCGCCTATGGCTATAATATCGTGATCATAAACACATGATTATAAAATCATGCTTATAAATACAGTTTTGTATTTGCAGCACTGTTTTTTTATAATTTAGTGAATGTGTTTTTATTATCAAATTGATTTAAAATTAAAAAATACAACTTTCCATAAATTATATGAGAGAAATTAATTTTTTGTTGTTTATTGTTGTTGCGCTCAATTATTTATTGAGTCATAAATAGAGCTGCATGCTGTAACCTGAAACTTGAATTAAAAATAAAATGGGGATTACACATTAAATACAGACAGCTATAGAGGAACATAACATGTTAAATAAAATCAATGCAAAGGTAATTAAAATATTAACTTATTCTATGAGTATTATGTTGGGCAGTATCACGCTATCCTACGCCGCAGTTATTCCATCTGGTACTAAATTAGCGGAAAAACAAGAGATTGTTCGTAATAATGGTGCTGAACCAGCTTCACTGGATGTCAATAAAGTTGAGGGTAATATAGCACTTAATATTATTAATGATTTTTTTGATACATTAGTGGGCACGGATAAAAAGGGCAATATCCTACCCAAACTGGCTGTAAGTTGGGATACAAAAGATAATAAAACCTGGATTTTCCATTTGAGAAAAGGGATCAAATGGTCTGATGGAACGCCAATTACCGCTCATGATGTTGTTTTTAGCTGGCGACGGCTGACAAACCCCAAAACGATGTCTCCTTACGGTAGCTATTTTGTTGATGCTTCCGTGGTGAATGCCAAGGAGATTTTGGCCGGGAAGAAAAAAGTGGAGGAGCTTGGTGTCAAGGCCTTGGATGATTCGACATTGGAGGTCAGACTGGAAAAACCCGTTGGATATTTTTTACAGATGCTGGCTTTCCCTATAACGGTTCCGATTAGTAAAAAAGTAGTTGAAAAATATGGTGATAAATGGACTCAACCTGAATTTTTTGTTTCTAGTGGTGCGTTTAAATTATCAGAATGGAAAGTAAACGAAAAAATTGTTGGTGTTAAAAATCCTTATTATTGGGATAATAAAAATACTGTTATTAATAAAGTAACTTATCTTCCACTTTCATCAGATATTTCAGATTTAAACCGTTATCTTGCCGGAGAGATAGATATTACATTTACGATCCCATTGGGATCTTTTTCATCCTTAAAGGAAAGTATAGGTTCACAAATTCATATTTCACCAATACTTAGCACATATTACTATTCGTTTAACAATAAAAAACCGCCGTTCAATGATATCAGAGTTAGACAAGCACTGAGTCTTGCTTTGGATAGAAATATTATTGCAAATAAGGTTGTTGCCCAAGGTCAAATACCTGCGTATACCATTCTACCTCCGGGGATCGGTGGATTTAAATTTAAACAGCCTGAGTATGAAAAATGGACACAAGCTCAACGCATTAAAAAAGCCAAACAATTATTGAATGAAGCAGGTTTTAATAAAAATAAACCCCTTGAGTTTAATTTGGTTTATAACTCATCAGAAATGCATAAGAAAATTGCCATTGCTGCAACTTCAATGTGGAAAAAAAATCTCGGAGTCATTGCTAATATTCAAACTAAAGAGTGGAAAGTTTTGTTGGATAACGAGCATCAGGGAAAGTTTGATGTCGTTAGAGCTGGGTGGATTAGCGACTATAATAGTCCGATGTCTTTTTTAAATATTTTTACAACACATCAAACCAATAATGTCTCATTCTATTCTAATAAAGATTTCGATAATTGGGTTCGTAAAGCTGGAGAAACTAATAATCAAAAAGATTTTCAACAGGCTATAGATATTATGACAAAAGATACTCCTATCGTTCCCGTTTATTATTATGTGACAGATCAATTAGTGAAACCTTATATTGGAGGCTACTATTCTAATCTTATTGGTATAACAGCAACGAAAGATCTTTATGTTATTAAGCATTAGAATCAGAGCAAGAGCCTGCTTTAGCAGGCTCTCCATGATTTATTGCAATGCTTTACGCGCAGCCAGAGCTAAGAATGCACTGCGGCTGCCATACTCAGGATGCTGTTTAACTTTGGCATCAATACGATTAATCAAACGCAATGGTAGTGTGATATTAATACGCTCTGTTTTATCTTCGAACTGACTCATGTCTACAGGGATTAAAAGCGATTGCCCATTTTGGTACTCATTATCATTTTCTATGAGGTGCTCTTGCATGGTTTTTGGAAATGGGAATTCCAGGTTTTGCTCTTTCATTAACTCGAAATGTGCATTGATCGCAGCATGTGCTTCTTCAAGTGTGTCACCAGCAAAGATGCACCCAGCAACATCAGGGAACCAACCACTGGCGCTACCATCTTGATCTATTACGATAAATGCTGGATATAACATAATTTCATTCCATTTTTACTTGTGTGCTTTGTCAGGATAATTCGTTATTTGTTAACTGGATTATTTGAGTTTTGCATCTTTTCTAATCTTGTTGAGAGTTCCTTGTTTAAGATCTTTACGCGGATGCGGCACTGTTATCACGACAGCAAATTTAATAGCTAATCTCTGTGTTTAAACCCGAAATTCTGGCGCTAACTGACTGAATCCCAATCCATTCTTTTTTTCCACTTTGATCTGAACAGGGATACGTTCTTTTAAGGCTTCGACATGACTGATTATTCCGATGGTTCTTCCTGAGGCATTAAGGTGATCCAATGCATCCAGAGCAATATCCAGGGTTTCAGGATCAAGTGTGCCAAAGCCTTCATCAAGGAATAGGGACTCTATCTGGGTCTTGTTACTGACTAGATCAGATAAGGCGAGAGCAAGGGCTAGACTGACAAGGAAACTTTCCCCTCCGGAAAGAGTTTTGGTATCCCTAATGGCATCTGCTTGCCAAGTATCAACGACTTGTAATTCCAGACTGCCGTCATCTTTGCGTTGCAAGTAGTAACGTCCATGTAATTTTTCCAACCGGATATTAGCCAGATGTACAAGGTGATCCAATGTCAGTCCTTGAGCAAAACGGCGGAATTTAGCACCATCCGCAGAGCCAATGAGATTATTGAGATAACTCCAGTCATCATAGTTTTGTAGTGAAAGAGTGATTTGTGCTAGCAATTCCTGCTGTTGCTGACGGCGAGTTGCATCGCTGTTCAATAGGGTTCTGACTTCACCTTGTTGTTGATTGTTGTATTTCAACTTAGCCGTAACGTCCGCCAACACGGCGGATAATTGCTGGTCTTCATATTGTTCAAGTGCATATTGTTCAAGTGCGTATTGTTCAGGTAACTGAGGCTGCATTTCTGTATGCCGCTGTAAAGCTATTTGAGATTCTTGATGCCGTGTTTTGGCTTGCAATTGTTGCTGTTCAAGCTTTTCCTGTAACTGTTGTAATTTTTCCCGTTGTTCCGGTTCCAATAAAGCCCGTTCAAAAGATAATTGATCAGGAAAACCTTGCTTCTCCAAGCCTGTTTGGAATTGACTGGCAGCAAGTTTGCAGTTTGCTTCGGCTGCGGTGTGGCTTTTTTCAATTTCACTGGCAGCGCCGGTTAATTGACTCATTTTGTTTTGCAGTTTTTGCAGGTGGATGGCAGCCTGCTTGCAGGCCACTTCCAGTTCATTGGTTTTTTGCTGCAAAGCCTGACGAACAGCAATTATGGATTGTTCGCCAAATAAACGCTGACGTTCCTGACATGTTTGTTCCAATAACAACTTTTGCTGCTGCTGTTGCTCATTTAAAGTATGAATATGGGTAGTTAGCTTATTTTTTTGCTTGTCTAATTCACTCACTTTGCTTTGCAAGGCTGCTTGTTCATTTTGTAGTTGCTGCCATTTTTTACGTGAATCATGGTAGTTTTTTGATTCTTGCTCACGTTGTTGCAGCCAGTTTTCTGTTTCCTGATGGGAGGGAAGTGAGAAAGGTGTTGGCTGTAACTCTGTAGTTAATTGCTGTGATGTAGCTGCGTAATCGGCTTCTATTTGTTGGGTTTCTGTCGTCTTCTCTGTCAATTGTTTCTGGGCTGAATCCAGTTTGTACTTTTCCAGCTCGATGGTCTTTTCACATGCTTGGTATTGTTCTCGGTTGGCGGTAAGTGCTTTTTCGGCCGTTTGATAGTTTTTTTCTGCCTGCAAGAGCGCTTCCTGCTGCGCCTGATGCTGGTGATAAGCAGATTGCCGCTGACTGATAAAGTGATTAACCGACTTTTCATCCATCGGTAATTCTATTGCTTGTAGCTGCTGGCAATGATGATTCCACTGTTTGACCAATTCGGTCAATTTAGCGTTGCATTGTGCAATATTTTGTTGGAATTGTTCGCTGTGTTGCTGCTGAATTTGTTGTTTTTGCTGTAGAGCTGTGCGATTTTCTTGAAGTTGATCAATCTGTTGGCGCAGAGTTTTCAAACGCTCTTCTGAGTGTGGTAGCGCAATATTCTGGTATTCGCTGATTAAAGGATGATGAGTTGAGCCGCAAAGCGGACAAGATTCACCTTCTTTTAATTGTGCTCGTTCTTTTTCCAAACTGACGATCCGCTGCTCTAAACGAATTCGGTTAGTGAGATCATCATAATGTTGCTGTTTGTCTGCTAATTGTTGGTTGAGGGTTGCGATCTGATCCGGTAAAGCTTTTATCAATGCTTGAGATTGTATCAATTGATTCTGATCAGCCGTGATCACAGTTTGAAACTGTTGGATCTGGGGAAGCAAGATCTCCAGTTGGTTCTGTGATGCCAATTGTTTCTGATAATCTTCTGAGTTTTTCTGTAACTGTTCCAAAGGGTGCTTGTGCTGTAAAACTATGAGTTGCTTTTCAGCAGAGGCAACGCGGTTGTCTAGTGTTTGGTGCTGTTCTTGTTGTTTAGCTAATTCCGCATTCAATGTATTTAAATGATCGGTTGTGCGGGTAAGCTCAGACGCGATTTGTTGGGTACTTTGGGTGAGTTGGGTTATTTTGTCTTGTCGCTCTTTCTGGCGAGTGAATAACTGTTTCCATTCAGGCAGTTTGCTATCTAAATTGCCGTAATAAGGGTGCTGCTCATAATAGGATTCCAACGCCTTTTGCTCATTATTCAAGATAGTTGTTTGATTTTGGGCGATTTGGTGTTGGGATAATATGTCAGTGAAATCGCGGTCTTGCCCTGCGATCTCTTTTTCAAGTTTTAGCAGATCTTTGGATTGAATATCAATTTTATGATCGAGCGGCATAATTTGCTCTGAGATGAGCTTTTCTTGCTGATTTTGATGATGTTGGTGCTCTGCCCGAATTTTTTCCAACTGTATCAGTTGTTGTTCCGCAGGTTGCTGCATTTCCAGTTGTTGCTGGCGTTCATTCTCTATTTTTGTACGTTGTTCAGTAAGCCGCTGTTTCTCATGAGTGCCCCGGTTTTGTGCATCCCACAACGGGCGGATTTTCTCTGCTGGTTCGCTGACGGCAAGTTGCTGCAATTGAGGCTGAGCTTCTTGAATGGCTTGCTCGGTTTGTTGCAAAAGGGAAGCATTGCTTACTAGTGATTGTTGTAGTTCATTACGTCGAAATAGCCACTGCTCGGCAGTTTGCAACGCTTTCATTTGTTGACTGAGTTGGGCTTCTTCTGCAATAAGTTGTCGTTGTTGATTTTGATATGTTTGTTGTTGTTCTGGTGTAAGTAATTCAATGGAGGAGGCTTTAGCTTGTTGGATGTTCAGCGCAGATTGTGCTTCCTTATGGCGTTGATAAATTTCTTGGGACAAAATACCGTAAATTTCTGTTCCGGTTAGCTCTTCCAATAAATCTGCCCGGTCTTTATCCTGCGCATTTAAAAATGCGGCAAAATCCCCCTGTGATAAAAGCATGGATTTAGTAAAACGACTAAAATCCAGTCCGGTTATTTCGGCAATTTTTTCTTTTTTCTCTGGGAGCTTATCAGCCAAGATTTTTCCCTCTTTTTTGAGGGCTAATTCTCCTTTTGGTGGCTGGAGCTTCCCATTTGCCTGATTGCGGGCACGGCGCTGGCTCCAAAAGGCTCGATAAGCGACGCCCTTGACTTCAAATTCCACCTCAGCAAGACACTCTGCGGCATGGCGGGTCATTAATTCATTCTGAGAGGCAGAAATGGTGCCGAGTCTTGGGGTTTCATGGTAAAGGGCGAGGCAAATGGCATCCAACAAGGAGGTTTTTCCTGCGCCAGTTGAGCCGGTAATGGCAAATAACCCATTGCTGTAAAATGGTTCTGCCGTAAAGTCAATTTTCCATTCACCTTGCAGGGAGTTGATATTTTTCAGCCGTAAGCTAAGAATTTTCATGGCATGTTCTCTTCATGTTATTGCTGAGAAATATCATCCAGCGTTTGTTTAAACAGGGTGGTCAGGCGTTGTTTCTGGGAAAGATCGTCTATTTCTGCCAGCGCCAAACGACGCTCGAAGACTTCATTTACGCTCAGTTCGGTGAGTGTTTCTTTATTTTGTTCAGACAGTGAAAATTGACGGGCGCTTTTGCTGCGGCGTAGCAGGATGATCTCAACCGGCAGACCTTCACTCAAGGTCTGGATGCGTTTTTGGATATCGGGCAGGTAATCTTGAGTTGCGACTTCAATATCCAGCCAAACAGGCCGTTCTCCCTGATATTCCTTGAAAGCCTGTAATTGCTCTTCGATGTGTTTCAGATTCCCACGAATAAGCTGCATCGGTTGATAATGGGGTATTGGCAGGAGTGTGATGCTATTGAGCTTATCTGATTGAAAGTCTACCAAGCAGACACTTTTTTCTTGTCCCACTTCATCAAAACTGAGCGGAATAGGGGAACCACTGTAGCGGATATGCTCTGATTTACCGATGACTTGCGGGCGATGGATATGCCCCAATGCAATATAGTCAGCGGGTGGAAATGCCTGTGCAGGGAAGGCATCTAATGTACCAATATAGATATCGCGAACGGAATCCGTAGTGGAAGCCCCCACTGTAGTGAGGTGACCTGTGGCAATGATCGGTAATAACTGGCCGAGTTGTTCACGTAATGCACAAGCGTGTTGGTAGAGCTTGTGGTAATGTTCGGTGATGGCATCTTGTAATGCTTGTTGTTTTTGTACGCCAGATTGCCCCGCCTGACTAGTCATGATATCCCGTGGACGCAGATAGGGAATGGCGCAGAGAATCGCTCCTGTATTACCATCTCTGTTATTCAGAATTTTTATCTGTTGCGTTATATCTTCGGATTCAGTATTGGCAATCACAGTAGTATTCATGTACGAAAGGAGGGATTTTGATTCGTTGAGTGTGGCAACGGAATCGTGGTTTCCTCCAAGAATGACAAGCTGGCAGCCTGTGGGCTGTAGTGTCACAATGAATTGGTTATAAAGTTCGCGTGCATAGCTGGGAGGAGAGCCTGTATCAAAGATATCGCCGGCAATAATCAGTGCATCAACCTGATGCTGCACTATTTTTTCAATCAGCCACTGTAAAAAGTGTTTATGCTCTGCGGAGCGGCTTTTGGTAAAGAAATATTGGCCAAGATGCCAGTCCGATGTATGAATGATTCGCATGATTTCCCGCCGTTGCCTGTGTGTTTTTCTTACCTGTTACAGGCGCTAATTATAATGGTAGTGTGAGGGATGTCCTGTGCAATTCAGCTTCTTTTACTGAATTTTCGAGCGGGTTCGCATCCATAATGAAATATGACAAAGGTACAAGATTTTTTTGAGAGTCGGTTTGTTTCTTGATGATTAAGAAATAATAGTTTTCATAAAATTGTCATAAAATTGACCCATACTATTTCAAAGTAAATGTTGCTGACCTTAATGATATTAGCAGGGTTAACCATGGTGAAACGTATTTTGGTAGTTGAAGATGAAGTACCGATTCGTGAAATGGTTTGTTTTATACTGGAGCAAAACGGTTATCAGGCCATTGAAGCCGAAGATTACGATATGGCAATAAGACGTTTGTCTGAGCCTTATCCAGATTTGGTATTATTGGACTGGATGCTTCCTGGGGGATCGGGAACACAACTTATCAGGCAAATGAAACGGGATAATAATACCAAGACGATCCCTGTCATTATGGTAACTGCCCGGGCAGAAGAAGAAGATCGGGTACGTGGTTTAGATGTCGGTGCTGATGACTATATAACGAAACCTTTTTCACCCAAGGAATTGATTGCCCGCGTCAAGGCCGTTTTGCGTCGTCTTTCACCTATGGAGGCAGAAGATATTATAGATATGGATGGATTGATTCTGGATCCGTCATCCCACCGCGTTTCCAGTCAGGGACAGGATTTGGAAATGGGGCCAACTGAATTCAAACTTCTCCACTTTTTTATGACTCACCCTGAGCGTGTTTATAGCCGCGAACAGTTACTCAATTATGTGTGGGGAACAAATGTTTATGTGGAAGATCGCACGGTTGATGTCCATATTCGACGCTTACGCAAAGCGTTGGAGATAGGAGATCACGATAAGATGGTACAGACTGTGCGTGGTACAGGATACCGCTTTTCTGTCCGTTATTGACCGTTATTGATGTCCACTGTTGAGAGCGATGAGTTTCGTTAGTGTTGATTGATGATGTTGGCATTGGGGTAGTGGATAATAATTCAGTCTTAGTGTTTTGATTCCGGAGTAAAGTAGCGTGCTTGAGCGTTTGTTTTGGAAAAAGTTGGTATTGGGCCTTGTGCTTTTTTGCTTACCTGCTGTCATTTTGTCTCTTTTTATTGGTCACTTGGCAGGGTTGCTGGTTATCGCGCTATTTTTAGCTCTGGTATGGCATGGCTATAATTTGTTGAAGTTATCCGATTGGTTATGGCTGGACCGCAGTACGTTACCGCCAGTCGGTCATGGCGGCTGGGAACCTATCTTTTATGGTATTTACCAGATGCAGCAACGCAATCGCAAACGGCGCCGTGAACTGGCATTATTAATCAAGCGATTTCGCAGTGGGGCTGAATCACTGCCGGATGCCATTGTGATGATGACCACGGAAGGCAATATTTTTTGGTGTAATCGTCTGGCACAACATTTACTTGGGTTTCGCTGGCCTGAGGATAATGGTCAGCATATCTTCAATCTACTTCGTTACCCTGATTTCAGCCGTTATATCACGGCGAATGATTTTTCCCGCCCTCTATCCATCGAATTGAATAATGGAAATATGATGGAATTCCGCATCATGCCTTATTCCGAGACACAATTATTGATGGTCGCACGCGATATTACCCAAAAACGACAGCTGGAAAATGCCAGACGGGATTTTTTTGCCAATGTGAGTCATGAACTGAAAACACCGCTTACTGTACTGCAAGGTTATTTGGAGATGATGGAGGATCAGGCGTCCGGCAATAAATTAAATCAAAAAGCCGTTGGTACGATGCAGGAACAAATACGGAGAATGGATAATCTGGTTCAGCAACTGTTGCATCTTTCCAAAATTGAAGTGGGGCCACAAGTGGATATGAATGAAGTTGTTGATGTTCCTAATATTTTGAAAATATTGCAGCAGGAGGCTCTGGCCTTGGGTAATGAGCAGTACGATATTGTGTTTAGCATTGATGAAAAGCTGAAAGTTTTCGGTAATGAAGAACAATTGCGCAGTGCAATGTCCAATCTTGTCTACAACTCTATTAAACATACTCCTCCGGGAACAAGAATTGAGGTTAGTTGGCAACATGTTTCTCAGGGTGCCCTGTTCAAAGTGAAAGACAATGGTGATGGAATTAGCGCTGAACATTTACCGCGCCTGACAGAGCGCTTTTATCGTGTAGATCGTTCCCGTTCGCGTCAGACTGGGGGCAGTGGGTTAGGTTTGGCGATAGTGAAACATGCATTGCATCACTACAATACTCATCTTGATATTTCGAGTGCCTTAGGGAAAGGATCTGTTTTTAGTTTTCTATTGGCGTCTCGGCTTATCGTTTCTGCTAAAAAAAATTTCATAAGAAAATGACAAGCTTAATATAACTAAATGATAACAATACGGACAAAAAAATGATTTATTAATCAATGTGAACAAGAAGTATGCAAATCATATAGTGTGTATTCAATGATAGATAACAATAATCACTAATTTTAAAAATTAGTTTGGAATATTGTTCTGGTTTTTGGTTTGACCCTTGCCTTTTGACGCTATAAAAGTTTTACTTGTGGGCTGTTGTTGGCGATTCTAGCTGTATCACCACTATCATTCTGTATCTTGCGTCTATCAGTGAATATTATGTTTATCACTCACTGTTAAATCAGAATTCAGTCTCGCCAGTGAAAATTCAAGTGTTTGCGATATGACTATCGCACATGCATTTCTTTTGGCAATAATACATTGACAATCATTATGACACACCGTTTATCATCTAAGGATATTTGGGCATTAGGTTTTATGACCTTTGCCTTGTTTGTTGGAGCGGGAAATATTATTTTTCCGCCTATGGTTGGTTTGCAGGCAGGAGAGAATGTTTGGATTTCTGCAGTAGGCTTTTTGCTAACTGCTGTTGGCTTGCCAGTCATTACTGTAATCGCTTTGGCGAAAGTGGGTGGAGGAATTGAGGCACTCAGTTCACCCATTGGAAAAGTTGCAGGTTTGATTCTGGCAACTGTCTGCTATATGGCTGTTGGCCCTCTGTTTGCAACCCCAAGAACCGCAACGGTTTCTTTTGAAGTGGGTATTGCACCTCTTACCGGAACGGGTGAGCTTCCTCTATTCATCTATAGCGTGATCTATTTTGCGCTAGTGATGCTGATTTCATTGTATCCGGGCAAGCTGCTGGATAGCGTCGGTCATATATTGGCTCCAATCAAAATTCTGGCATTGGCAATTTTGGGTATTGCGGCTGTGCTATGGCCAGCTGGGGGGCCTATTCCTGCCACTGAAACCTATCAGGAAATTCCGTTTTCAAATGGTTTTGTCAATGGCTATTTGACAATGGATACGCTGGGCGCAATGGTATTCGGTATTGTGATTGTCAATGCAGCACGTTCCAGAGGGGTTGAGGCTTCTTCCCTATTGACTCGTTATGCCATGTGGGCTGGTCTGATTGCAGGTCTTGGTTTGGCGCTGGTGTATCTTTCCTTATTCAAACTAGGGGAAAGCAGCGGTACATTAGTGCCTACAGCAGAAAATGGTGCGGTGATTTTGCATGCCTATGTCCAAAATGTTTTTGGTAACTATGGTAGTTTCTTCCTCGCGGTGCTGATTTTCATTGCTTGTATGGTTACCGCTGTTGGTTTGACTTGTGCTTGCTCTGAATTTTTCAGCCGTTATTTGCCGTTGTCCTATCGTACTCTGGTGCTGATTTTGGGTACGTTCTCGATGCTGGTTTCTAATCTGGGTTTAAGCCATTTGATTAAGTTCTCAATTCCAGTACTGACGGCAATTTATCCACCATGTATCGTGCTGATATTGCTGAGTTTTACAATTCGCTGGTGGCATAACTCCACACGCATTTTGGCACCTGCAATGTCTATTAGCTTGCTGTTCGGGCTTTTGGATGCAGTAAAATCTTCTGAGTATCTGTCTCATTTACTGCCTGAGTGGGCGAAGCATCTGCCACTGGCAGATCAAGGTCTGGCTTGGTTACTGCCTACTGCGCTGACTATTGCTGTATGTGCTATTTATGACCGCATCATAGGAGGAGTAAAACTCCCAAAGTATGAAGTGCAGCATGACGAAAAGTAGGAAGTAAGGTTTGCTCATTACAAACGGTTACCTGCTAACGCCATAAGCCCGCTCATGATACAAGGTTCTGTTCATGATATAAGTGGTGATATAGAGATGAGAAGGGTGAGTTGTTAAAAACAACTCACCCTTGTTTATTTATGCTGAATTAATAACCAATGGCGGCACCGGCAGGTCGCCGTACATCATTGGAACCGTAGATATAACCTTCACGGACAATACCGGATACAGCTGAATCATTGCCTGATGAATCCGGGGTCACACCGGCTGCGCCCGGTAATCCGATCATGATTAATTCTGTCGCTCCCCATGGTGTCTGTTCCACCATTTTGTAACCCATTTTTTCCAGTAAATTCAGAGTGTCTTTCGACAGACCACGTTGCTCATAATAAACTTCATCAGGTAGCCATTGATGGTGGATTCGTGGACTATTGACGGCTTCTTGTGGTGGCATGTTGAAGTCGATGATATTCAGGGCACTTTGTAGCGTGATGGAGATAATGCGTGAGCCTCCCGGTGAACCTAAGACCAGAAAGATTTTATTATCTTTGGTCACGAGTGTTGGACTCATGGATGATAGTGGGCGCTTACCAGGGGCGATTGAATTGGTTGCACCTTGTACTAGCCCATACAGGTTTTTCTCGCCAACTTTAGTTGTAAAGTCGTCCATTTCATCGTTTAGGAAAAAGCCTGTCCCTGGTGCAATAACGACAGCCCCAAAGCGTCCATTAATGGTATAAGTTGTTGATACTGCGTTTCCTTCTTTATCCACTACGGAATAATGTGTGGTTTCTGGTTTTTCATGAGGGCTGATGCCCGGCTGAATATTCACTGATGGAGTGGCTTTGTTGGGCTGGATTTCTTTTCTGATCGATTCTGCATAGCTTTTACTCAACAGCCGATCAAGGGGGTTGTTGATAAATGCTGGATCGCCCAGATAGGTATTTCTATCCATATAGGCGTGGCGCATGGACTCGGTCAATGTATGAATATAGGCAGCAGAGTTGAATCCCATGGATTTAAGATCATAGCCTTCAACTATGTTCAATATCTCACATAACGTAACACCACCAGAGCTGGGAGGTGGAGAAGAAATGAATTTATAGCCACGGTAACTGCAAGTGACGGGAGCTGTTTCTGTGATGTGGTAATTGGCAAAATCTGCTGCGGTAATAATTCCTCCTGATTTTTTTGATGCTGCTTCAACTAACTGGGGGATTTTGCCGTGATAAAAAGCATCAGGCCCTTGTTTGGCAATCATTTCCAGTGTATTAGCCAAATCTGTTTGGATGAGTTTGTCACCGGGTTCGAATGGCGTACCATCTTTGCGCAGGAAAATACGGGCAGCTTCCGGATCTTGAGCGAAACGCTTAACTGTGGTGTCCAGAACATCAGTATCGCCACGAGTAAGAATATAGCCTTCGCGTGCCAGTTTGATGGCCGGTGCCATGACTTGTTCGCGGGTCAATGTACCGTACTTTTTCAATGCCTCTTCAAGTCCCATAACTGTGCCCGGTACACCAATCGCTTTATAACCATACAGGCTGGCACCTTTGATAACATTTCCGTCTTTGTCCAGATACATGTCAGCGCTGGCTGCGGCAGGGGCTGTTTCACGGAAATTAATGAAAGTATCTTTGCCATTGGCGAGATGAATGGTCATAAAGCCGCCACCGCCAATATTGCCGCAGCAAGGATTAACCACTGCTTGGGCATATCCAACAGCAACAGCGGCATCAATGGCGTTTCCGCCCATTTTGAGAATATCGATGCCAGCTTGTGAAGCAAGGTGTTGTGAGCTGACAACCATACCCTGTTTGGCCTCAACAGCAGGTTCAGTAGCAGAATAAAGTGGGGTGGAAATGAGTAGGGATACAGCTATAAGTGGAATTTTCCATGTTTTGAACATGTGTTGTTCTCCTGAGGGTAAGATTACTGTTAATAGATTTGAAAGGTTGTAGTGTTTGTGTTGTGAATGTGTAATTTACCTTATCTAAAGCTCAGGATTTTTGGAAGGTAATTTTCTATGGGGTAGTCAATAAAATAAGAAATTTCAGCTAGATGAGCAGAAAGGAAAGGAGATTGAATTAAGTATAAAAAACCAGCCGACTGAGCGGCTGGTTTATGGTAGTTCAAATGTTATGAACTATTTAAGCTTGACGGATATTACAGCTTGTCAGCGTTTTTGGTCAGGTATTTTGCTACGCCTTCAGGTGAAGCGCCCATACCTTCCTGACCTTTCGCCCATTGTGCAGGACAAACTTCGCCGTGTTCTTCGTGGAATTGCAGAGCGTCAACCATACGCAGCATTTCATCAATGTTACGGCCCAGCGGCAGATCGTTAACCACTTGATGACGAACAACACCATTTTTGTCAACCAGGAAAGAACCACGCAGAGCAACGCCAGCTTCTGGGTGCTCAATGCCGTAAGCTTTCATGATGTCACGTTTGATGTCAGCGACCATTGGGTATTTGACTTCGCCAATACCGCCGTTGTCGATTGGGGTTTTACGCCATGCGTTGTGAACGAACTCAGAGTCGAAGGATACACCGATAACTTCAACGCCACGTTTCTGGAATTCTTCATAGCGATGATCGAAAGCGATCAGCTCAGAAGGGCAGACAAAAGTGAAATCCATTGGCCAGAAGAAAATAACAGCAGGGCGGCCATTCAGGTGTTTTTTCAGATTGAAGTTATTAACGATTTCACCGTTACCGAGAACTGCAGCAGCTGTAAAGTCAGGGGCTTGGCGGGTTACTAAAACCATAATTGACTCCTGTGATTTTAAAAGGTGTTATGTAAAAACGGGTTACAGCATAAGGAATTAGGGTATAGCAATAAAGGATAAAATACCAATCAATGTAATAGATTTTACCTATCAATAATTTGTTTTTAATTCCTTTTAGCCTACATAAGATAAAGCTATTTATGAAAAGTGCAAGTTGTGAAAAATACAAGATATGCAAAATATGAGGTCTGGAAAACCTCCTACTCAAGTAAACGCTTATTTGATGCCAGTGTCATCATTTCTGGATAGAATCGGCAAAATAGTGCCTCAAAATCAAGGTAATGATTTTCTATATCCTGATATGATCCCGCCAGTGCGGATAATTTCGGGCGCCTGCGTGCCATGCTCTGCAAAACATTGGCGATGCATGACATATCGGCATAACGGATGAGCAAGTTCTGTGACCAGAGATAATTGTTCAGTTCTTGAAATGTTTCAGGTGTTGAAGCGAGATGAGGTTCTATATTGTTGCGGGCAAAATTGACAAACTCTGGCAGAGAGTAATTTTTTTCAAATTTGTTCCAATGTCGGGAAAGAAAGTGATCCCAGATGATATCAAGCGTAATTGGTGCAACGCGTCGATATTCGTAGCGGAATAATTTGCGTGCTTCTGTGACAAGCGGATGCTTGTCCGTCAAGCTATCTACCCGACGGTGCATACGGATACCCGCTACAACGTCAGAACTGAATGCGCCTTCTGGAGAACCTCGGACGAAATCCGCCATCAAATTCCCCAATAAAGAACTTTCTGATAATGCAGCTAAATGAAGGTGTGCGAGAAAATTCATAGTGGGAGTATACCGTAAATAGTTAAACTAGGTGCTTCTTTGTTGCACCCTTGCGTTTGCAGCACTAGACTAGTCCGCCTGTTTTTTTGAATGATACAGATAAAATGCGTGTCGCTGATTTTACATTTGAACTGCCAGAAGAGCTAATTGCTCACTATCCCCAGCCGCAGCGAAGTGCTTGTCGCCTGCTTTCCCTTGATGGTGAAACAGGAAAGCTGACGCACGGTATTTTTACTGATGTGCTGGATAAGCTGGAAGCCGGTGATCTGTTGGTTTTCAATAATACCCGCGTCATTCCTGCGCGCCTGTTTGGCCATAAAGCAACGGGCGGAAAATTGGAAGTTTTAGTCGAAAGGATACTGGATAATAAGCGAGTGCTTGCTCACGTTCGGGCTTCCAAGGCACCGAAAGAAGGCGCTGAACTTATTCTCGGTGAAACTCAGAGCGTTAAGGCAACGATGCTGGCGCGCCACGATACTTTGTTTGAAATCCGTTTTGATGATGAGCGTGATGTGTTGACCATTTTGGATCAAATTGGTCACATGCCTCTGCCTCCTTATATTGATCGTCCTGATGAAGATGCGGATCGCGAGTTGTATCAGACAGTCTATAGCGAACGCCCGGGCGCGGTGGCTGCACCGACTGCCGGATTGCATTTTGACGAGCCTCTTCTGGCTGCCCTGCGTGAAAAAGGCATTGAAATGGCCTTTGTCACTTTGCACGTTGGTGCGGGTACTTTTCAGCCGGTGCGGGTAGAAACTATCGAAGATCATGTGATGCATGCCGAATATGCTGAAGTGCCACAGAATGTTGTGGATGCGGTACTGGCATGTAAAGCGCGTGGCAATAGAATTATTGCTGTAGGAACAACATCCGTCCGTTCACTGGAAAGTGCCGCGAGAGCTTGCCAGGATGGGGTTATCGCGCCATTTTTTGATGATACCCAGATCTTTATCTACCCTGGATTTGAATATCAGGTTGTAGATGCACTGATTACGAATTTCCATTTGCCAGAATCCACACTTATCATGCTGGTTTCGGCGTTTGCGGGCTATAAAAACACCATGAATGCCTATAAAGAAGCGGTAACAGAAAAATATCGCTTTTTCAGTTATGGTGATGCGATGTTTATCAATCGCAATACTGTGGCTTCAAAAGAATTGGTAGCTTCAAAAGAATTAGTCGCATCGGAAGAATTGGTAGCATCGGAAGCAGCGGTATCGAAATAAATAGTTTGGAATAAAAGATTCTAAAATCAAAATTGTTCTTCATTTCAGCTTCGCTGGTTTGAATGGCGTATAAACAAACATCAGACTGTTTTTCTGTTGTCTGGAGGTTAAGTGAAATTTGAGTTACAAAAGACGGATGGAAATGCCCGTCGTGGTCGATTGATTTTTGATCGTGGCGTTGTGGAAACCCCGGCATTTATGCCTGTAGGTACTTACGGTACGGTAAAAGGCATGACCCCCGAAGAAGTAAAAGAAACGGGAGCGCAGATCCTATTGGGAAATACTTTCCACCTTTGGTTGCGCCCGGGGCAGGAAATCATGAAATTACATGGTGACCTGCATGATTTTATGCAGTGGCAAGGCCCGATTCTGACTGACTCTGGTGGTTTTCAGGTTTTTAGCCTCGGTGCTATGCGTAAAATTAAGGAAGAAGGCGTTCACTTCCGTAACCCAATCAATGGAACGCCAGTATTCCTCAGCCCAGAAAAATCAATGGAAATCCAATATGATTTGGGTTCTGATATTGTCATGATTTTTGATGAATGTACGCCATATCCTGCTGATTGGGATTATGCGAAACGTTCCATGGAAATGTCATTGCGCTGGGCTGCCCGTAGTCGCCAACGTTTTGATGAGTTGGATAATAAAAATGCCTTGTTTGGCATTATTCAGGGCAGTGTCTACGAAGATTTGCGTGATGTTTCTATAAAAGGGCTGGTGGAAATCGGCTTTGATGGCTACGCTGTAGGTGGTTTGGCTGTCGGTGAACCTAAAGAAGATATGCACCGTATTCTGGAGCATGTTTGTCCTCAGATCCCACAGGATAAGCCTCGCTATTTAATGGGGGTCGGCAAGCCAGAAGATTTGGTTGAAGGTGTTCGTCGTGGTATCGATATGTTTGACTGTGTGATGCCAACCCGTAATGCCCGCAATGGTCATTTGTTTGTGACTGAAGGGGTTATCAAAATCCGCAATGCCAAACATAAAGAAGATACTTCTTCATTGGATGAGCTTTGTGATTGCTATACTTGTCGCAATTATAGCCGTGCATATCTCCATCACTTAGATCGTTGTAACGAAATCCTTGGTGCAAGGCTGAATACGATACATAATTTAAGGTATTATCAGCGTTTGATGGCTGGAATTCGCAAAGCCATTGAAGAAGGCAAACTGGAACAGTTTGTTGAAGAGTTTTATCAGCAGATTGGTAAACCCGTTCCGCCGTTAAATATATAATTTATCGTGACTAATCAGTCTCAATATGTGTAGCATATTGGGCTGGTTTTTGATCGAGCCGCTGCCGATTTTCAATAGCAATATTTTCGACAGCAGCATTTTCGACAATAATATTTTCAATAGTAATGTATTCGATAACAATGTATTCGATAACAATGAGGGAAATTTGATGAGTTTTTTTATTTCTGAAGCTGCGGCAACTGCTGGCGCGCCAGCGCAAGGAAGCCCATATTCTCTGATTATCATGCTGGTTGTTTTCGGTTTGATTTTCTATTTCATGATCCTGCGTCCACAACAAAAACGTACCAAAGAACATAAAAAATTGATGGATTCCATCTCCAAAGGAGATGAAGTGCTGACTTCTGGTGGTTTGGTTGGTCGTGTCTCTAAAGTGTCTGATACAGGCTACGTTGTTGTTGCTTTGAATGACACCACAGAAATAACTATCAAGCGTGATTTCGTCGCTGCCATTTTGCCGAAAGGTACAATGAAGGCTATTTAATTTTCCGATTTTCCCGAAGGGAACTGCCGTGTTGAACCGTTATCCTTTGTGGAAGTATCTGATGCTGATCGCTGCGATCCTCATCGGTTTGCTTTATGCACTTCCCAACCTTTATGGTGAGGATCCGGCTGTACAAATCACTGGTGCGCGAGGCATCGCCGCCAGTGAAAAAACGCTGGACCAAGTCCGTAATGTTTTAGAAAAAGATCAAATCAAGAGCAAGTCCATTGCATTGGAAAATGGGGCAATCCTTGCTCGTTTCAGTGACACTGATGTGCAGCTCCGTGCGCGTGAAGCGTTGGTTTCTGCATTGGGTGAACAGTATGTCGTGGCATTGAACCTCGCGCCGGCAACGCCTGTCTGGTTGAGAGCAATCAGTGCTGAACCAATGAAACTGGGGCTTGACCTGCGTGGTGGTGTTCACTTCTTGATGGAAGTGGATATGGAAACTGCTCTGAGCAAATTGCAGGAACAGAATATCGATAGCCTGCGATCAGAACTGCGCACTCAAAGCATTTCTTATTCTACTATCCGCAAAATTGATAATTATGGCGTCGAAGTTCGTTTCCGTGATAACGATGCACGTTCTAAAGCAGAAAGCTATCTTGAACCTCGCCACCGTGATTTAGTCTTCTCCGCTGGTGCAAACAGCACGCTGAAAGTTGTTATGAGTGATGAGCGCTTGCGTGAAGCCCGTTCTTATGCAGTGCAGCAGAACATCACTATCTTGCGTAACCGTGTCAACCAATTGGGTGTTGCGGAACCGTTGGTTCAACGTCAAGGTGCAGACCGTATTGTTGTTGAACTACCCGGTATTCAGGATACTGCCCGTGCGAAAGAAATCCTCGGAGCTACTGCAACACTGGAATTCCGTCTGGTAAATAGCAATGTTGACCAAAACGTAGTGCAATATGGTCGTATTCCGGCTGATTCAGAAGTGAAAGATACCCGTGATGGCACTCCTGTTGTGTTGTATAAGCGCGTTATTCTGACAGGCGACCATATCACCGATTCGACTTCCAGTACTGACGAGAATGGTTATCCTCAGGTAAATATTTCTCTGGATAATGCTGGTGGCACAGCAATGTCTAACTTCACCAAAGATAATCTGCATAAACCAATGGCAACGCTGTTTGTGGAATACAAGGACAGCGGTAAGAAAGATGCCAATGGTCGTGCGATTCTGGCTAAGCAAGAAGAAGTTATCAACATAGCCACTATTCAGTCACGCTTGGGTAATAGTTTTCGCATTACCGGCATTAACAATCCGGCTGAAGCCCGTCAGTTATCTCTGTTACTGCGTGCGGGAGCGTTGATTGCGCCAATCCAGATTGTGGAAGAGCGTACCATTGGGCCAACTTTGGGCTTGCAGAATATTAAGCAGGGTCTTGATGCTTGTTTGTGGGGCTTGATTGCTTCCATCGTCTTTATGGTGATTTACTACCGCAAGTTTGGCCTGATTGCGAGCAGTGCGTTGTTGGCTAACTTAGTGCTGATCGTTGGTATTATGTCCTTGTTGCCAGGAGCGACGCTGACCATGCCGGGAATTGCCGGTATCGTCTTGACACTTGCCGTGGCTGTGGATGCGAACGTATTGATAAACGAACGTATCAAAGAAGAATTGCGCAATGGCCGTACGGTACAGCAGGCAATTCATGAAGGTTATAAAGGGGCGTTCTCCAGTATCATCGACGCAAACTTGACCACGCTGATTACTGCCATCATCTTGTATGCAGTGGGTACTGGCTCTATCAAGGGCTTTGCGATCACTACCAGCATTGGTGTGGCGACTTCGATGTTCACTGCTATTGTGGGAACACGTGCAATCGTGAACTTGCTGTACGGTGGCAAGCGCGTCAATAAGTTGTCAATTTAAGGAGCACGTTGTGGCACAGGATTATACTGTTGAACAATTAAACTACGGGCGTAAAGTTATCGACTTTATGCGCTGGGACAACGTTGCCTTTGGGATTTCGTTCCTGCTGTTGGTTGCTTCCATCATTATGATGGGAACTCGTGGGTTTAACTGGGGGCTTGATTTTACCGGTGGTACGGTCATTGAGGTGAAGCTGAGTAAACCCGCTGATCTGGACAAGATGCGTCAAAGTCTGGCCCAGAATGGTTTTGCTGATCCACTTTTGCAAAATTTTGGCAGCAGCCGTGATGTGATGGTTCGTATGCCACCTGTGGAAGGTAAAGCAGGGCAAGAACTTGGCAACAAGATTATTTCGGTTATTAACCAAAACATCGATAAAGATGCCAAAGTCAAGCGTGTGGAGTTCGTTGGCCCAAGTGTGGGAAGCGAACTGGCACAAACCGGAGCGATGGCGTTATTGGCTGCACTGGTCTGTATCCTGATTTATGTCGGTTTCCGCTTTGAGTGGCGTCTGGCATTGGGGGCGGTTATTGCGCTTGCGCATGATGTGGTTATTACGCTGGGTATTCTGTCGTTGTTCCACATCGAAATTGACCTGACTATCATTGCGTCGTTGATGTCCGTTATTGGCTATTCATTGAACGATAGTATCGTTGTGTCAGATCGTATCCGTGAGAACTTCCGCAAGATACGCCGTGGTACGTCATATGAAATTACCAACGTTTCTCTGACTCAGACTCTGAGCCGCACGATCATGACTTCCGCAACTACTTTGTTGGTTGTACTGATGCTGTACATTTTCGGTGGTGAAATGCTGAAGGGCTTCTCACTGGCAATGTTAATCGGTGTTTCTATCGGTACAGTGTCTTCCATTTATGTTGCTTCTGCACTGGCGTTGAAGTTGGGTATGAAGCGCGAACATATGATTCAGCAGAAAGTTGAGAAAGAAGGGGCAGATCAACCTTCCATACTTCCTTGATTATTTTGCATGATCGAGTGTTGATATCACTTAAACGCCCTGTGAGTACTTACTGACAGGGTGTTTTTCATCATCACTTCAAGGTACACTGTGATCCCTTCGGTTAACTGTCAGGAAACGATATGCATTGCCCATTTTGCGCAGCCGTTGATACTAAAGTTATTGATTCCCGTCTGGTTGGGGATGGCTCACAAGTGCGCCGTCGCCGGCAGTGCCTAGAATGTCATGAACGTTTTACTACGTTTGAAGTTGCAGAACTGGTGATGCCGCGCGTCATTAAAAGTGATGATATTCGGGAGTCTTTCGACGAAGAGAAATTGCGTCGTGGAATGCAGAAGGCGCTGGAAAAGCGTCCTGTCAGCTCTGATGATGTAGAAACGGCAATCAGCCACATTAAGTCACAGGTACGGGCAACGGGAGAGCGTGAAATTCCGTCAAAAATGATCGGAAACTTTGTCATGGATGCGCTGAAAAAACTTGATAAAGTGGCCTATATCCGTTTTGCATCTGTTTACCGCAGCTTTGAAGATATCCGTGAATTTGGTGAAGAGATTGCCAAACTACAAGACTAAACACTAGATACTCACTAATTAATAAATACTATGACACTTGATGAAATATATATGTCCCGAGCACTGGAACTGGCGCATCAGGGACGTTTTACAACATCCCCGAATCCAAATGTAGGTTGTGTCATCGTTAAGGATGAGCAAATAGTAGGGAAAGGTTTTCATTTACGGGCTGGCGAACCTCATGCAGAAGTTCATGCCCTTCGTATGGCAGGCGAAAAAGCTAAAGGTGCTACAGCTTACGTTACCCTTGAACCGTGCAGCCATCACGGCAAAACTCCTCCTTGTGCTGATTCTTTGATTGCCGCAGGCTTAAGCCGTGTTGTGGTAGCAATGCAAGATCCTAATCCTCAAGTTGCTGGGCGTGGTTTGTATAAATTGCAGCAGGCAGGTATTGCAGTTGAACATGGTTTGATGATGGGACAAGCGGAATCCTTGAATAAGGGGTTTCTCAAACGAATGCGTACAGGATTCCCTTACCTGCAATTGAAACTGGGAGCATCATTGGATGGACGAACTGCGTTGGCATCGGGTGAAAGCAAGTGGATTACCTCACCAGAATCTCGTCAGGATGTGCAGAAACTACGGGCGCAGTGCAGTGCCATTTTGAGTTCCAGCGCAACAGTTCTGGCGGATGATCCTGCTCTGACTGTCCGTTGGAATGAATTGGATGCTGAAACACAAGCAATTTATCCTCAAGAGCTGCTCCGCCAACCAATTCGTATTATTACGGATAGTCAAAATCGTATAACTCCACAGCATCAAGTCGTGCAGCAAACAGGAGAATGTTGGTTAGCGCGTACTAACCAAGATCAGCAAGAATGGTCTGATCAAGAATGGCCTGATAATGTCGAACAGATTTTATTGCCAAAACACGGTAACGGTGTTGATTTAGTATTGTTGATGATGCAGCTTGGTAAGCGCCAGATAAATTCTGTTTGGGCAGAATGTGGTCCTGCTTTAGCCGGGGCTTTATTATCATTGGGATTGGTAGATGAATTAATCCTTTATATCGCGCCTAAGGTATTGGGAAACAATGCCCGTGGGTTGTTCGATATCCCTGAATTGCAAAAATTATCGAATGCTCCTGAATTTTCTCTGTTTGATGTACAACAGATTGGGCCTGATGTGCGCCTTCGCTTGCGACCGCTTTAGTGCCCTGATTTAAGTTTGGACATAAACCAAGACGCAGAGAAAAATAATGTGATAAGATCCGCGCCCCTGCGGATATGAATAAGGTAAAGGAAGGCTATGAACGTAATCAAAGGTGTTGTTGCAGCTCCTGAAGCCCACATTGCAATTGCAATTGCCCGCTTTAACAACTTCATTAATGACAGCCTGCTGGAAGGAGCCATTGATGCGTTGGAACGCATCGGTCAGGTTTCTTCAGACAATATCACCGTAGCATGGGTACCGGGTGCCTATGAACTGCCATTGACGGTCAAGGCGCTGGCTGAATCCCAAAAATATGATGCGGTTATCGCTTTGGGGACAGTTATCCGTGGCGGCACAGCCCACTTCGAATATGTTGCCGGCGAGTGCAGTTCTGGCTTGTCCAGTGTGGCAATGTCCAGCGACATTCCTGTTACATTTGGTGTTCTGACAACTGAAAATATCGAACAGGCGATTGAACGCGCTGGTACTAAAGCGGGCAATAAAGGTACGGAAGCTGCCTTGACCGCATTGGAAATGATTAATGTAATCAAAGCCATTAAAGGCTGAATTTTTTAGTTTTAATTAAGGGGAATTTTGTGAAACCTGCTGCTCGTCGTCGTGCTCGTGAGTGTGCTGTTCAGGCAATTTATTCATGGCAATTATCTAAAAACAGCATTGCTGATGTTGAATTGCAGTTTTTGTCAGAGCAGGACGTAACCGGTGTTGATATCACCTATTTCCGTGAATTGCTGTCCGGGGTAGCGGTCAATGCTCCAAAATTGGATGCCTTGATGGTGCCTTATCTTTCCCGCCAGCTCGAAGAGTTAGGTCAGGTAGAAAAAGCCATCTTGCGCGTTGCGATGTTTGAACTAAGCTTTCGTGATGATGTTCCCTACAAAGTGGTTATTAATGAAGGCATCGAACTGGCAAAAGTGTTTGGCGCTGAAGATAGCCATAAATTCGTGAATGGGGTGCTGGATAAAGCTGGCCCAGCAGCACGCAAGAAAAAGTGATTGCTTGCCAGGAGTTCCCCATTATAACTCGATGATTTTACACATGAGGCCGGAAATCCGGCCTCATGTGCTCATCATTAGTCACTTTCTGGAATTCTATTATGGCATGTGGTGAATTTGACCTCATTGCACGTTACTTCAATCGCCGTCTCACCCGCCGACGTGATGTAAGCCTAGGGATCGGCGATGATTGTGCACTGATGACCGTTGCAGATAAGCAAGAATTAGCAGTAACAACGGATACGTTGGTTGCTGGTGTCCATTTTCTTCCTGATATCTCACCGGAAGATTTGGCTTATAAGGCACTGGCTGTCAATATCAGTGATCTGGCTGCCGTTGGGGCAGATCCCGCATGGGCATCTCTGGCGTTAACGTTGCCCGACGTCAATGAGGATTGGTTAAAACGGTTCAGTGATAGCCTGTTTGAACAATTGAACTATTACGGTATGCAATTGATTGGTGGGGATACTACAAAAGGCCCCATGAGCTTAACGCTAACCGTACATGGGTTAGTACCGGCTGGCAGGGCGTTGCGTCGTGCTGGAGCGAAGAACGGTGACTGGATTTATGTCACCGGAACATTGGGTGATAGTGCCGCAGGGCTTGCTTTGTTACAAGAGCGTCTGACAGTGGAAGATACAGCGATCCACAATTGGCTGGCTAAACGTCATCTTCGCCCGCAACCACGCGTTTTACAAGGACAGGCACTGCGTGATCTGGCTTCTTCCGCGATTGATCTATCCGATGGATTGATTTCTGACCTCAACCATATTCTGACAGCCAGCCAATGTGGCGCGCGTATTAATCTGGACACGTTGCCTTATTCAGAAGCGATGCAGCAATATGTCTCCTCTGAACAGGCATTGAAATGGGCGCTGAGTGGTGGGGAAGATTATGAGTTGTGCTTCACCGTACCTGAGCTTAACCGTGGTGCGTTAAATATGGCTTTGGCCCATACGGGGGCGAGTTTTTGCTGTATTGGGCAAATCAGGCCAGAATCAGAAGGCATCCGCTATTTTAACAATAACGAAGAAATTGAGCTGGATCTGAGCGGCTTTGATCACTTTAAAGCGGATAAGAAACCCGTGGCTCCCTGTCTGGCAACACATCAGGAAGAAAAAGATCAAACGGAGGGAACCCATGGATGACGCAAAACGCCACTTAAAAATGAGTAACCCGTGGCATTTACTGGCTACGGGATTCGGTAGTGGTTTATCGCCGATTATGCCGGGCACGATGGGTTCAGTAGCGGCGATCCCTTTCTGGTTACTGTTGGTGCAGTTACCGGCATGGGGAATTTGGTTGGCTATTGTGTTGGGAACCATCATTGGTTGTGTGATTTGCCAGAAAGCTGCTGATGCCATGAACGTGGAAGATCCAGGCTGTGTAGTCTGGGATGAATTCATTGGTATGTGGATCACACTGATGGCGATTCCTGTGCTCAACTGGCAATGGGTTTTGGTTGGTTTTGTGGTATTCCGCATTTTCGATATGTGGAAACCGTGGCCGATTCGCTGGTTCGACCGTTATGTAAAAGGTGGAATTGGCATCATGCTGGATGACATTATCGCAGCCATCTTTGCGGTAGCGGTCATCTGGTTGCTGAATTTCTACCAAGTGTTACCTTTCTAAAGTAAATAGCCACTGGAATTCAGTGGCTATTTTTTCAGTTTGTTGCTCCTCCTGCAACGGCAATGTCTTTTCCATTCAGCAATGCTGATTCGATAACTATTTTCAAGGCTGCTATTATTGTCTCTACCGCCATACTTGGCATATTCGAATGAATTGTGGTCTGTTCTGGTAAATAAGGAACATGGATAAAGCCGCCACGTACAGCGGGAAAATGCTGGCTCAGATAATGCAGCAAACCATACATAACATGGTTGCAAACGAAGGTTCCCGCAGTTTGGGATACGGTTGCAGGTATTCTTGCCTTATTTAATTCATTAACGATTTTTTTGATGGGCAGAGTAGAAAAATAAGCCATAGGGCTATCTGTAATAACAGGGATATCAATGGGCTGTTTACCTGCATTATCAGGAATACGGGCATCGTTAATATTGATTGCGACGCGTTCTACGCTGATATTTGATCGGCCTCCAGCTTCCCCTACTGAAATGACCAATTCTGGTTTAAGGCGTTCAATTGCGGCATAAAGATGTTCCAGAGAAGTATCGAAAACACAAGGGAGCAGGCAAACTTCAATATTAGCACCTGCGATTTGACATCCCTGCAATGGACGAACAGCTTCCCATGATGAATTTATCGTCTCACCACCGAAAGGTTCAAAACCAGTGACTAAAACATTTTTCATGACGGTTCCTCATTATTGATTTATAAGAAATTATTGGTTTATAAGAAATTATTGTTTTATAAGAACATGAGAAAATAGAGTAGAAAGACATTGGTAATCAGCAAAACGCATCCCGTAGGGATTTGTACCTTGATGACGGCATTGCGGTCGGGCAACTCTAACAGAGCAGCAGGAACGATATTGAAATTTGCAGCCATGGGAGTCATCAATGTACCGCAATAGCCAGAAAACATACCAATGGCTGCCATAACGGCTGGATTGCCACCATGATGTAAGACCAAAATAGGGATACCAATACCAGCGGTAACAATAGGGAAGGCTGCGAAAGCATTTCCCATAATCATGGTCAGCAGCGCCATCCCAAATACATACGATACTACGGCAATAAAGCGATTATCGACGGCGACATGATTTTCAGTTAAGTGGGCAATCACAGTACCTATACCGGCGATGGTAAACAGCAATCCGAGCGTAGCCAGAAGTTGTGGCAGGATAAATACACAACCAATGGAGTCGAGCAGACGACGAGTCTCCTGTATTGGTTGTGTCATGGCTTCACGACCCATACTTAATGCGATAATTAACCCTATCAGACAGCCGAGAGTCACTGAAAAAAGAGTCACCAGTGTTGCATGATTTCCCTCTCCGAAGACGGCTTGTTGTAAGCTGGGAATATGGTTAAACATCAACACACTGATCACTGTGACAACGGGGATCAGCAAGGCGGGAAGAAATAACCGATTTCCAAGACGATCAGCACTTTCCTGCCGTTGTTCTGGGGTACGTTGATGATAATTTCCCTGTCTCACCCCACCGAATCCTGCCAATATTGCCATAAGAACGACCAGTACACCGATACTAATATGGGCAATCCGTTGGGCATCGACTTCATTGCTGATCCAGATATTCACTAGATGATGACTCGATTTCCCCATCAGGAAAATCAAACCGTAAAGCGCCCAAAATAAGCCTGTAGTTAAACGGCGAGGGTTAGCTTTATCACGCCATGACATAATAGCGACAGCGATCAAGAGCAGTCCAGCCAACATATAGAGATATTGTAACTGAAACATTATTTCTTCCCCTTGCTATGCAGTCTGGTGTGATTCAAGGCACTCATTTCATTAGCAAGATGGTAATCAAGGCGATATAACCGAACCGAATGGATCAGAAAAGCGCAAATGGCGGTAGGGATCCCCCAAAGAGCAATATGTAGTGGTTCGGTTTGAATCCCCCCTGATTCCAACATGAAATTGTGCATAAAGATAATTGCCCCAAAAGCGACAAAAATATCTTCCCCGAAAAACAGACCGATATTATCCGTTGCTGCCGACATGGCGCGAATACGATGACGAACGGAATCCGGTAACTCACCATATTGGTTTTCAGCAGCGCCTTCTGCCATAGGAGCCAGCAGGGGGCGAACCATTTGTGGATGCCCACCTAAACTGGTTAACCCTAAGGCGGCAGCGGTTTCTCGTATAAACAGATAGACAATCAATAAACGCCCGGTGGTAGCAGTTTTGATATGAGCAATGGATTGCTGGGCTCTTTCTTTTAAGCCATGCCTTTCCAGTAGCCCAATGATAACTAAAGGAAATAGGATGGTCAGTGTTAAATTCAGTGTGTTAACAAACCCAGAACCTAGCTTTTCCAGAATATCGGCGATAAGCATGTGAGCAGCCAATCCCGTGACAAGGCCGGCAATGGTGACGACCAGAACAGGATTAAACCTGATGACAAAACCGATGATAATGACGGCGATCCCGATTAGAGGCCAAAAATTGATGGCTTGCTGCATATTCGACTTCCTCATGAATAAACTTTGTGTTGTTTTATTGTTGGTTTGAATTGTGGTTATTGTTGATTAATTGTTTTTTATTGTTGAACAATAAATAGATTGTGCTTAACAAATAGGCAAATAAAATTCGCATTGGATTGTAAAAATGGAATATAGATCACTTCTTGAATGAAAACGCGTTTATTGGACGAAAATGTTTTGCCAGCTACTTGGAAGATAAGGGGGATAAAAATCTGAAGAACAGTAATGCGATTCCAGCGTTATTTGAATTATTATATTCTGGCTTTTTAAGGTATCTTAACAAGTACAGATAAAGGTGGTCATTAGCGTTATTTGTTATTTTAAAAATTCACTGTGATGTATAACGATAACTGAGATTGACCACTTTTTATTGTGGAGATTACCAAAAGTTCAGACTCAAAGAAGAATACGGCTTTCAGGACGCAAAAATCTTTCTGGTACATAGAGATCAAAATTATTAAATCGGCAGTATTCTTCTAATTGTTGAGCAGAACTAACACCCGTCTTTTTATATATTTGTGCTGTATAATTTTCGACGGTACGATAGGAAATATTTAATATTCTACCAATTTGTTTACTGGTATATTTGTGTAGAGAGAGAAAAATGATATCCCATTCTCGTTGGGTAAATAAATGAGTAGGTGGTTGAAACATAATAGAAGCAGGGAGTTTTCCATGATATAGGCGGGTTAATGAATAATCTTGAGCTTTCCACAAATGATATATAATCCCTATACAATCACCATTTTCATGATAAAGAGGTGATTTTTCACAAAAATAGGATGATAATATTTTATCTTCTCCCCAAATATGTGTTTCGAGTGAAACATATGACTTTTCTTCTTTCATTACTTTTTGGTCATGATGAATATATTCTTTTGCAAACTCTGCACCTTCCCAAGGAAGCTCATTATCATAAAACCCTTCAAAATCAAATGAATCAGAAAATCCTTTAATGGCATTTAATGCTTTGTTACCATAAATAAAACATGAGTTTTTGTCCTTTATTCCCCAAGGATCATTACTTACTGATAATGTGTTGATTATTTGAGGTGAAATGATGCTCTTTTTGTTGCTCATGTCATTATTCCTTTGTTATTTTTTAAATAATATAATTAATTTATTTCTCTACTGCCAACAGTGATAAACCGTTCTGGGATATAGCTATCAAGTTTTTGTTTTCTGCAAAAACATTTAAGATCTGTATCTCTTAAAATATTAAATTTTTGATAAATTGATTGTATATGATTAACAACATCTTCTGTGCTTACCATTAATTCCTTTCCGATATTTTTTTCATCCAATGAGCACAAAATCAGAAAAAGAATCTCCCGCTCAATTTGTGTCAGAATATTGTCAGGAGGAGTAAATTCCAGCGTTGCAGAATTTGCTTTTTCATAGTAGTAAGAGGTGGAGAAATTTGGCATTTTATACATATGAAAAGTGAT
Organism: Xenorhabdus anantnagensis; assembly: GCF_028598555.1. GTDB lineage: Bacteria > Pseudomonadota > Gammaproteobacteria > Enterobacterales > Enterobacteriaceae > Xenorhabdus > Xenorhabdus anantnagensis. The sequence goes on along the minus strand of NZ_JAQRFN010000003.1, from coordinate 94,158 downwards.
GCCAATACAATCGCCGTTATCATCCAAAAGTGGATATTTATCACATAGATAAGCCTGTTTAATTTTATTTTTTCCAAATAGATGAGTTTCCATTGAAGTTACTCGTTGCATAGTCTGAATAACTTTTTGTTCCTGATGGTGGAATTTTTCTTCATATTCTGTAATAGGTGAAGGTAATTGACCTATATTACATCCTATAATATCGAAATTTTCAGGTAGATTGAGAAGTTGGTAAAAAGCAGGGTTGGCATAGATAAATCTGGATTGGTGATCTTTGGCTCCCCAAGGATCAATGCTTTTTTCCCACATATGAACTAATTGCGGAGTGATATTATTTGATTTTTTCATATTTTATATGTTGACTTTTTAATCATTGGCTTAACTTATTTACGATAGGAATAACTTAATCATATAATATGACAAAAATAATTGGTCAGTCAAAGATAGTATATTTATTAAATTTTAATATAGCATTATTAATATAAATAATATTGTTTCATCTTGAATTTATCTTGTCAGTCAGTTACCTGAAATAGGTAACCTATCTTTATTTTTAATTTACATAATATTAACATTATAATATTCACTTATGGTAATTAAATATTTAATGCTATTTATTTGTTATAAGGTCATAGATGTTAATTTAAGTATTTTATACGCTTCCAACATTTTCAAAAACAATTAAACTTTTTAAATATATTATCAGTCATAAAATAATCCGTTTGGGTGTTTTTCTTTTGATTTTTGCTGATTGAATTAATGAGTGATCTTTGGGTAACTAGATGTAACATTTTTCATTCGGAAAGTATTTGACTGTTCTTAGCGGAGATTAACGTTTAGTTCAGGTATTTTTAGTGTTTTACCAGTGTCAACTCCAGGGAAAAGCTATAATAATATAAAAAATTAATCTGAATTGATTAAAAATATAGCACTTTGAAACATTGCACCTTGAAACATCGCACTTTGCATAACCAAACAGGGAGGAAGAAAAAGGAAAGATTATAGCAATCGACTAGCACAAAGCAGATATTTTAAATGAATTGCCATTTTCAAATTTAACACAAATGTTTCACTCAGAAATCAGTAGGAAAGAATTAATTACCTGAAACTTTTCTTGTAAAAAGTTTCAGGTATGATCACAGCCTTGTCATTGTACTTTTTCTGGTTTCTCGGATGCCTTTTTATTTCATAGTGTTAACTGAGCTAAACCGGTGATTGCTTTTTCAAGGTATTGACGAGGACAACCCAAGTTTATTCGGATAAATCCTTTTCCTTTATTGCCGAAATTGCACCCCATTGAAACAGCTATTTTAGCTTTTTGGATTAATACCTGTTGCAAAGTGTTATCATCCAAGCCTAAATCTCGACAGTCCAGCCAGGCCAGATATGTTCCTTCTGCTTTAGTCATTCGACACCAAGGGACGGAAGACGCTAAAGCCTGTTCGAACCAGCGACGATTTTCAGCCAAATAATCCTGTAACTTATCAAGCCATATATCCCCATATTGGTAAGCTGCTGTAGCTGCAGTCATCGATAATGAATTGAATACATCTAATCCGTGAGCATTTAACCGACTATTAAAGGCTTGTCGGAGGGTCAGATCTGGAATAAGAAAGTTTGATATACGTAGTGATGAAAGCCCAAACGTCTTACTTGCAGAGGTGGCAACAATAATATTGCTATGCCATTCACTCCCAAGATGCAAGATTGAGGTAAATTCTCCCCAAGGCAACGTTAAATCAGCCCAAATTTCATCGGAAATTACCGTCGTACCGTATCTTTTGCAGAGTATTAATAGTTGTAGCAGTTCATCACGATTCCAGCATCGGCCTGTAGGATTATGTGGGTTACATAATAATAATAGAGGTGGTCGGTGTTGCTTTAATATATGTTCTAGGTGGTTGTAGTCAATTTTGTAACCCTCTGGGCTTTCAAGAAGAGGATTTTCAATAATCACTCTGGCGTTCATAGTAATAATGTTGGCAAATGAAGCGTAATAGGGGCCTTGTACAATGACTCCTTCGCCTGTTTTACTCAGCATTTGTATTAGCAGCGCTAATCCAGGTATGACACCTTCTATTGATGTGAACCAATCCCTGTGCAAGGTCAATTTATGACGTCTTGAAAACCAATCTATTGCTGTTTGGTAGTAGAGTTCGTCACGTTCACTATAACCGAAAATACCATGATCAATTCGGGAAGATAGGGCTTGCAGGACTTCTTTTGGACTTTCAAAATCGAAATCAGACACCCACATTGGTAGAAGGTCTGTTGTGTTTAAGTGCAGGTAGCGATCTAAAAAATCCCACTTAACAGAGCCTGTATTGTGGCGATCGATGATCTGGTTGAAATCAGGAGATTTCACGTTGAATTTCCTTTTTCTTCAGGGAGTTTTCCGGTGTGACTCTTGCAATACCAAAACCAGTAAAGCCATAAATAAGAGCCAAAAACGCAGCAGCATAGCACTGGATTGCCCAAGGTAGTAGATCAAGCGTACTGACACCCAATGTTGTGGCCATGTAGATACCAGCAGAGGTCCAAGGGATCAGAGGTTCAATGACAGTACAGCCATCTTCTATTGTTCGTGATAGGTTTTTATTATCCAGCCCCATCCTGCGATAAGCTCCTTTGAACAATTCTGCCGGGATGAGAAGGGCCAGCTTTCCATCACAGGTTGCACCAGTTAGCATAATGGTTGTGGCCAGGGTTGCAGCGATGAGTTGTCCTGTTGTATGAACAGCTTTCAGAAGCTGGTTAATGATGATGGTCAGGGCACCAGTGAGTGTTAACGTGCCGGCAAACGCAAATGCACAAAACACAAGCAATATAGTACTCATCATTGAGAACATACCACCGCGATTGAGCAAACGGGGGACATCGCTAACGACACTAGTGATGTTGTATCCTTGGTCAGAGAGCATTGAGAGATTGAAACCATCAATTAACGCATTAAGACCTTGTTTAAGCGTGAACCCCTGAAGAGCCATACCGATAGCAATAGCCAATGTACAGGCAGCCAGCATGACGGGTATCACCGGACGTTTTGTCATGGCTCCCCATAAAACCAGCATCGGGGGCAAAATCAGAAATAAATTGAAGTGATACAGGTTTTCAAGGGATTGTATGATTTCTGTAATTTTTTCGGGTGTTGCCATACTACCTGTTAAGTTTGTATGGCCTGCTATGAAATAAACAACAGCGGCTAAAACAAAGCTTGGGATAGTGGTATACATCAAATGTTGAATATGGCTATAAAGATCGGTGTCAGCAACTATTGCCGCGAAATTCGTTGAGTCGGATAACGGTGAGATTTTATCACCGAAATAGGCGCCCGAAACAACCGCACCCGCTGCCGCAGCCAAAGATACGTCAAGTCCTGCGGCTACTCCCATTAGGGCTACGCCTACTGTTCCGGCTGCTCCCCATGATGTACCAGTACAAATTGAAATAGCGCTCGTGATAAAGAAGGCGGCAATGAGTATATATTGAGGGCTAATTAGCTTTAATCCCCAATAAACCATGTAAGGTATGGTTCCGCTGAACATCCAGGTGCCAATTAAGCCCCCGACACAAATCAGTATCATGATCACTGGCATTGCTTTGGTTAGCTTTGCCACAATGGCATCAATAATGTCATTCCAGCGATAGCCTTGCCAATATGCCAAGGCTGCTGCTATTGCCGCTGATACGAGCAACAAGGATTCGATGCGCAGACTTAATTGACCATAGCCAATAATTAGCAGTAAAAGCATTGCTGCAATAGGTAGTATAGCTAGCTTTAGATTAAGTGTTTTCTTGCCATCCATATGAAAATTCCAATTTCAGATAGGTTATTGAAATAAAAAGTTACTCTATCAAAAAAACGGAATCTCTGATGATTAATTCCGCTGAAAACATATTCATTTGTGGAGGCAATTCTTTTTTGGCGCTGAGCTGTAATGCCAGATTAGCTGCCCGTTGAGCCATTTGTTCGATTGGGTTATGTACGGTAGTTAAGGGAGGGTAGAGATATCGGGCGGTGACAATATCATCAAAGCCAACGATTGACAGTTGTTCCGGTAAATTGATTTTCCGTTGATGTAGGGCTCGCATCATACCAGCTGCCATAACATCATTGAATGTTATGGCAGCAGTAAAGTTGATGCCGCTGTCTAAGAGCTTTCCTGCTGCTTGCTCCCCGCCTTTTTCGTTAAATGGAACACTAATAACCCAATCACTAGGTACTGTTATACCTGCATTACTCATTGCGGCATGATATCCCTCCAAACGGAGCCTTCTATCATCGATCGGTAGATCTGCCGTTATATAAGCAATTTTTCTATGGCCATTTTGGAGAAGATAGTTGGTAGCAGTTTGAGAGGCACTGACATTATCCAGCCAGATGCATCGGTTAGCGATAACAGGAAAATATCGATTGATAATCACTAATCCTGGAGTATGAGCTGCATAACGTAATATATCTGCATCACTCATTCTGCTGATATGGGCGACTATTGCCTCACACCCTTGGTTGATTAAAAAATCCAAGGCAGATTTCTCCAGTTCAGCTCGATGCCCGCCACTACAAACCATGAGTTTAGCTTCTTGTTTCCGGGCAATTTTTTCAACTCCGCGAGCCAAAAGGGAAAAAAAGGGATCAGCCAAATTACCAGTCAATAAGCCCAACATATTCCCACTCCTTTTTGCCAATGCAAGCGCGGTGGAATTACGGTGGTAGTTGAACTTACGCATGGCTTTTTCTACCCGTTCACGGGTGCCAGGCTCGACATAAGCGGTATTATTAATGACACGGCTAACAGTGGCTACGGACACTCCAGCTTGATGTGCTACATCTTTCATCGTGGCCATGCTATCTCCGATAGTTATTTATACAAAATAAATGTGAAATGGAATCATATATAAATTCATTCAGATAGTCATAAGGTATTTTTATATATTTTTCAATTAAGTAACGTATTTTTCTTTGATTAAACGACAGAGTGTGTGTAGAGCCAATACTATATTTAATATAGCAAGGCATGGTCTGTAAATTTTAAATATTTTGGTGGAATGTATTGGTCATAATTGTTTTTTTCACAAAGAGATTTTAATTCAATGATTGAGTTTATTGATAGCTTCTCATAGATGATTTGAAAATACCTTTCTAAGGTACGGCATGATAGTTTTAGCTCATTAGAAATTTTTTTATTGCTGATGCCACGGCAGAATAAAAAAATAACCAACCATTCTTTCTCCGTAAGAATGCTGTTGGGAGGGTTAAGATTAATAGCTATGGAGGCATCATTTTTAATGTAATGATGTACTGAAAAATGATTTATTTCTTTAGCGTGACAGATTATTCCGATACATTGGTTCTTTTCGCTCATTAATGGATACTTTTCACAAAAATAGGACTTTAGTTGTTGAGAGTTGCGTTGAAAATAAGCACCAATAGATGATGTTCGTTGCATGGATTGTAAGACCTTACGGTCATTTCCTTCAAAAAGATGAACAAGATGATTAAAAGGTGTCGGTAATTCTTTCTCAGTATATCCTGTAACATCAAAGTCTTCAGGTAAATTACTTAACCTAATAAACACCTTATTTGCATATATAAAACGGAGTTCCTTATCTTTTACAAACCATGGATCATGACTTTTATCCCACATATTTGTTAACTGAGGAGTGATTTTACTCATGCATAACCTTCAATAAATATTGAGTATAATATATCCATTAAACTGCAAACCCAGTTTTGTTGGCTTCACCCACGCTAGCCACATAATTATCTATATTATCTATGTGCTTTTGTACTAGCTCCCTTTGCTATGATTTTAACCGCATGGTTGGCCTTCCATTAAAAGTCTTCATCATATATTGTGAACTCCAGTTTCTAGTCGGTTGTTATAGGCATTGTTATAGGAAAAATAACGAATTTATTTCAGAAGAAATGTGAGAAGAGTTTGCTATCCATGTAACCGGTTTCATGGGGTGTAAAAATGTGACTTAGGTAACGATTTTTGATCTTGCTTATTATCGAATAAGCAAAGACAGAACCATAGCAGTTACCAGTTCGATTGTGCGTAAATAAAGATAATGGTTGTGATATCAATTTACTGAATCATGTATAGCATACCTATTTGTTTACTTTTATGGCGAAATATCTAATCTAGGAAAAATAATCTGTCAGTTCAGTCGATTTTCAACATCAAATATCACTGTTTTCTTTGTGTGCCGATAATTTCAAGGCCTACAACCTATTACCAAAAAGCCAGCATCATTTAATACCAATCAACGGATTGAATATGCAACCCTATTGTTATTTATAATTATTTTTTAAAATTATAAGAATTAGATCTATAACAAATAATATATCTGTTATGGAAAATATTAGAGGAAGTTAAGAAATGAAATTGGAGGAAAAATGGATAAATGTTTAATAAAAACATTTATCCATTATTTTATTAGGAATTATTTAGCCAGATATTTCTCGATACTATTTTGAATCCCAACTGCATCGAGTCCTAAATCGGCATGAAGCTCTTTTTGGGTTCCTTGCGGTATAAAGTAATCTGGTAAACCAAGATTCAATACGGGAACTGATAATTTTTCCTGCATCAGTAGTTCGTTAACACCACTGCCTGCACCGCCCATAATGGCATTTTCTTCCAAAGTCACCAGTAGCTCATGGCTGGCGGCCATTTTCAGTACGAGTTCTTTGTCCAATGGTTTGACAAAGCGCATATCTACAACGGTTGCATTCAGGATTTCAGCCACTTCTTGTGCATAGGATAACAACGTACCAAAGTTAAGGATCGCAATGCGTTCACCTTGGCGGCGGATTATACCCTTGCCGATTGGCAATGTTTCCAATGGTTGGAGTTCAGCCCCCGTTCCTGTACCTCGAGGGTAACGGACAGCAGTAGGGCCTTCCTGATAGTGATGCCCAGTATGCAACATCTGGCGGCATTCATTTTCATCACTGGGAGCCATAATCACCATATTCGGGATGCAACGCAGGAAGGAAAGATCGAATGCTCCTTGATGGGTCTGACCATCTGCACCAACGATGCCACCACGGTCGATAGCAAACAGGACTGGCAGTTTTTGGATGGCAACATCGTGGATCAACTGATCATAAGCGCGTTGCAGGAAGGTGGAGTAAATGGCGACGATAGGCTTGTAACCACCGATAGCCAGACCGGCCGCAAACGTGACGGAATGCTGCTCGGCAATTGCGACATCAAAATATTGCTCAGGGTACTCGCGAGAGAAACGCACCATACCTGAACCTTCCCGCATGGCTGGGGTGATTGCCATCAGTTTTTTGTCACTGACTGCTGCTTCACATAGCCAATCACCGAAAATCTTGGAAAATGTCGGGCGAGTATCTGCGTTTTTTGGCAAGGAACCTGTTGCAGGATCAAATTTAGGAACGGCGTGCCAACTAATGGGATCTTTTTCCGCTGGCGCATAACCACGACCCTTTTTAGTCATAATATGCAGGAACTGTGGCCCTTTCAGCTCACGCATATTTTTTAAGGTTTGGGTCAGCGCCAGTATGTCATGACCATCAATAGGCCCGATGTAGTTGAACCCAAGCTCTTCGAACAGCGTTCCGGGAACAACCATGCCTTTGAGGTGTTCTTCTGTCTTTTTCAATAATTCTTTGATAGGTGGCAGATTGGAAAAAACTTTTTTGCCCCCTTCACGTAAGGTTGTATACAGTTTACCTGACAGTAATTGTGCCAGATGGTTATTCAACGCTCCTACGTTTTCAGAGATAGACATTTCATTGTCATTGAGAATAACCAACATATCAGGATCGATATCCCCGGCATGGTTCATGGCTTCGAAAGCCATACCCGCAGTAATGGCACCGTCTCCAATGACACACACCGTCTTACGGCCTTTGCCTTCGTGTTTGGCCGCAATTGCCATCCCCAATCCTGCACTGATTGAAGTGGATGAGTGACCAACACATAAGGTGTCATATTCACTTTCCTCTCGCCAGGGGAATGGATGAAGGCCATTTTTTTGGCGAATGGTATCAATGCGATCACGACGTCCAGTCAAAATTTTGTGTGGGTAGGCCTGATGACCAACATCCCAGACTAAATTGTCAAAAGGGGTTTTATAAACATAGTGGAGTGCGACGGTTAATTCTATAGTGCCAAGGCCGGAAGCGAAGTGACCACTGGAGCGGCTGACACTGTTCAGTAAAAATTGGCGCAGTTCATCGCATAACTTTGGCAAAGTGTCTTTGGGTAGCAGGCGAAGTTCTTCTGGAGTTTCCGCCAATGCCAATGTTGGATATTTCGCTATATCAATGCTCATGCTATGCCTGTATAAAATGCTATACCCGTTAGAAGTTGAATATTAAGAACCCTGTGATTATCCGTGTGTAATTTTCGGGTTCACCCCATGAGGCGTTTTTTATTGATTATTGGGCTGTTATATAATTAATGACCATATTAATCGATGATTAATATGGTCTATGTTTTAGCTGCTTCTCTCAATGATAAAACCAGCCAGTTTTTTTAAGGTTGTGGTGTTATAAGACTGTTTTTCCAGTTCAGTGAGGGCTGTGAGCGCTTCTTCATACAGAGTCTGGGCTTTTTTCTTAGCTTGTTCCAAACCTAATAATGCTGGATAAGTACTTTTTCCAAGTTGCTGATCATTGCCCTGACGCTTACCGATAACTTCAGTATTACCGATAACATCCAAAATATCATCGTGTACCTGAAACGCCAGGCCAATAGCTTGGGCATATTGTTCCAGTAAAGGGAGTGCGTCTCGGCCCCGCTGTCCTGCGCTGTAAGCTCCCAATCGGACAGCTGCTCGTATTAATGCACCTGTTTTATGGCGATGAATTTGTTCCAACGAGGCAAGATCAATTTGTTTACCTTCTGCCTCCAAATCCAGTGACTGCCCACCACACATACCGGCAAAACCACTGGCGCTTGCCAATTCAGCGATCATGGCAAGGCGATCGGATAAGGCAACATTTGGCATGTCGTATTTTGCCAGAATCTCAAAGGCCAGCGATTGTAATGCATCACCGGCTAAAATAGCCTGACTTTCACCAAATTTGATGTGGCAGGTGGGTTGCCCACGACGTAAATCGTCGTTATCCATTGCGGGTAAATCGTCATGGATCAAAGAATAAGCATGGATGCACTCTAATGCGAGGGCGGCGGCATCTAGACTCTTTTTGGAAAGACCAAACATTTCTCCCACGCTGTAAACTAAAAATGGGCGCAGCCGTTTTCCGCCCAGCACGGCACCATACTGTATTGCGGTGCCTAATGGGCTGTTTAAAAAAGGCAATGAAGCAAATGTTGCCATTAACTTGTCATTCACATGTTGCTGACAAGCCCGCAGTTTTTTTTCAAAAGACTGTTCTTCAAAAGACTGCTCTTCAAAAGGAGCATCATGTTGTTCAGACATAAATTTACTCAGCATCGGACGGAAATTCATCAAGTGGCGATAGTGCATCATGATTCAATAGAATTTGCACTCGTTGCTCTGCCTGCTGAAGAGTTTTCTGGCCCTGTCTTGCAAGTTGAATACCGCGTTCAAATTCATTCAACGCATCTTCTAACGGGAGTTCCCCGGATTCCAGCCGGATAACAATTTGCTCCAGCTCTTTGAGAGATGTCTCGAATGCTGGCATTTGTTCGGTTTCTGATGTGTGATTTGCTTTAGACATAATGACTTAACGTATGGTTATTTAACGAATTATAGCTAAACAAGTTCGTTACAGAATTGCAGAGTACCCTACTACACCAAGAAAAATAAATCATGTAATACCACTGTTTTTTTACAGGTGATATAGCCAGATGGTGTTATACTCTGCACCCTATCCAACTGAACACTTAAGAACAATCATTTTAAGAACAATCATTGATATTGTTTGTGATAGTTCAACATTAAATGACTACTATATCTTACTATGAAGTTTATCATTAAATTATTCCCAGAAATTACGATCAAGAGCCAGACAGTCCGGTTACGTTTTATTAAAATCCTTGCCAGCAATATCCGCAATGTGCTGAAAAAATTCGGAGAGGGCATTGCTGTTGTTCGCCATTGGGATAATATCGAAGTTCGGGTTAAGAATGATAACCTCAGCCCAGAAATTTGTGACGCACTGACACGTATTCCGGGTATTCACCATATCCTGCAAGTAGAAGAGCGAGATTTTTGTGATCTGCATCATATCTTTGAGCAAACCTACGAAACATATGGCCATTTATTGCATGGGAAAACATTTTGTGTCCGTGTAAAGCGCCGTGGTAAACATAATTTTACTTCCAATGAAGCCGAACGCTATGTTGGTGGCGGACTCAACCAACATATTGAATCAGCTAAAGTGAAACTGACTCAGCCTGATGTAACCGTGAATCTGGAAGTTGATCAGGATAAATTGATTCTGGTTAAAGCTCGTCATGAAGGAATTGGCGGTTTCCCTATCGGTACGCAGGAGGATGTGCTGTCGCTGATTTCTGGTGGATTTGACTCCGGCGTTTCCAGTTATATGTTGATGCGTCGTGGCTGTCGTGTGCACTACTGTTTCTTTAATCTTGGTGGCTCTGCCCATGAAATTGGCGTGAAGCAGGTTGCCCATTATTTGTGGAATCGGTTTGGTAGTTCGCATAAAGTCCGCTTTGTTGCTGTCGATTTTGAACCTGTCGTGGCTGAAATTCTGGAAAAAGTTGATGACGGCCAGATGGGCGTTGTGCTGAAAAGAATGATGGTCAGGGCATCTTCCAAGATTGCAGAACGCTACGGTGTGCAGGCGATCGTAACTGGTGAGGCCTTGGGTCAGGTATCCAGCCAGACGTTGACTAACTTAAGATTGATCGACAATGCATCAGATACGTTGATCCTCCGTCCCCTGATTTCTCATGATAAAGAGCACATTATCAAGTTGGCTCGTGAAATTGGCACCGAAGATTTTGCCCGCACTATGCCAGAATTTTGTGGTGTTATATCAAAAAGTCCAACAGTGAAAGCCGTTAAAGCCAAAATTGAAGAAGAAGAAAATAATTTTGACTTCGAGATTTTGGAACGAGTAATTAGTGAAGCCCAGAATATGGATATCCGCCAAATTGCAGAACAGACCAGTGAGCAAGTGGTGGAGGTGGAAATGGTATCAGCATTTTCCTCTAATGATGTGTTATTGGATATCCGTTCCCCAGATGAGCAGGATGATCGTCCGTTAAATATGGATGGCATTGAAATTCACTCATTACCTTTTTATAAACTGGGCACTCAGTTTGGTGATCTGCCGAAAGAAAAAACTTATCTGCTGTATTGTGAGCGTGGCGTGATGAGTCGTTTACAGGCACTTTATCTGCGTGAACAAGGCTTTGACAATGTGAAGGTGTATCGGCCTTAATTTGCAGTCAATTAATTTGTAAATAGGAAACAGGGCTGCTTATGGAAATTGGTCTGATAGGCAGCCTATGTATTCCGTCTTTAGCTTTCAAGTTGTTCCTTTATTGGTTGTAACTTGAAAGCTATTAAGTATAAAGCTGTTAGATATAAAGCTATTAGATATATTATGCAGTGAGATAATTACTGGAAATTTTGGTAATTATTAATACCGGGCGGCAAAACAAGTTGAGCGGCAATTTCTGCTGCTTTCTCTTTTCCCTTCAATAATTCAATCAGTTTCAAGGCGAAGTCAAAAGCAGTGGCAGGCCCTTGGCTGGTCAGTAAGTTAACTCTTTCGTCAAAATAAACGCGTTTATCAATCCATTTTTCTGGCGAAATTTCATCCTGCATGCTGGGGTAGCCAGTCATATTTCCGACGGGGAAAAGTTGATGGTATTCCAATACGATTGCAGGAGATGCACAGATTGCCGCAATGATTTTCCCCTGACTTTGTGCGATTCGAATTTTTTCTACGACTAATAAACTGTCACGAAAACATTCTGCACCTTTTATCCCGCCCGGTAGAATAATGGCATCAAAATCTTCGTCAACGACATCAATCAAAGGAACATCTGCAACGATTTTGACGCCGCGTGAGCAGGTTAATGTTAGGGAGCCATCAGCTTCTGTACTGGCTACAGTGACATCCACTCCTGCCCGGACAAGTAAATCAATAGTAGTGACAGCCTCGATTTCTTCACTGCCGTGAGCCAGGCAAATAAGGGCTGAGGCGCTCATATTCTTCCTCCTTACGTTTAATATAATGATAAATAGCGGTATTTTCTGTGATTGGTAAACCGTGGGTACGGGCTCGACGCATTAAAAAACCGGTAATGTAGTCTATCTCTGTATGTCGCTGTGCCCATATATCTTGTAGCATGGATGAGTAATTTTCAGAGGTTTGCTCAATCACGTTCATGACATAATCAATCAGGGTTTGTTTGGTTGTATGGATACTATCATGTTCCATAACTTCATGAATTTCATCACATAATATCTGGATTTGTGTATAGTGATGCCGTAAATCACCATTTTTGCACTCATGGATGACGGTAAGTGGATTAATGACACAATTGACGGCAAGTTTCATCCAACTGATAGCATGTATTTCATTGTGCCATGCCACATCGGGCAGGGCGAGGTGTAAAGTATCTGCCAGATCACTGAGTTTGGCAGCACTGGCTGTTATGGCCCCAATATGGGTTATACCTTGTGACTTGTGGTAAACAATGCCATTTTTTCGATAGGCTCCATGAGTGGTGACGCCAAGTAAAATGGGGTTGGGCAAAGGAGCAAATTCTTCTTGGGTCCCCATTCCATTATGTAATAACAGAATTGGGCAGTGAGGGGACAGTTTGTCGGCAAGGTGGTTAATCGCGTCAGAAACTTGCCATGCTTTTAAACAAACAAGGAGTAACTCGCTTTCAGCGAGGTGTTTTTCGTCATTGGCAGGAAATTGCTGATTAAAGGTCTGGCCATTAAATTTTTCGATCTGGACAGAAATAACTGGCTGTGGAACTCTTAGCCATCCCTGAACGTGATGATTTTGTTGGGATAAAGCAGCAAACCACAGTTTACCTATAGCGCCACAGCCAAGAACGGTGATTTTCATATTTCTTCCTTGAGGGACGCTTTCATGGGGAACCTCGGCTCGTTATTTAACGCTACTTGGTTTCAAAATAGGATAATTTCAAAAAGATCGTTGAGCTTCCCGAGTATAGAGCTTTTGCCAATAATGGAAAGCGGTTATCATGCCGTCTTATTGATTAGCAGGAGGTGACGGGTCATGCCATCATTTGATATTGTTTCTGAAGTTGATATGCAGGAAGTGCGTAATGCAGTAGAAAACGCACAAAGGGAATTAACCAGTCGTTGGGATTTCCGCAACGTCAACGCGAGCTTTGAATTAAACGAAAAGAATGAATCGGTCAAAATTGCTAGTGAATCTGATTTTCAGGTGAATCAATTAGTCGATATTCTGCGTGAAAAATTTGCTAAACGCGGAATTGATGGTTCCGTACTCAACGTTCCTGAAAACATGGTTCATAGCGGTAAAACATACAGTGTAGAAGCGACTTTTTTGCAAGGTATTGATACGCCGTTGGCGAAAAAGATTGTGAAGCTGATTAAGGACAATAAACTGAAAGTACAGGCTCAGATTCAGGGTGAGCAAGTACGGGTAACAGGCAAGGCGCGTGATGATCTGCAAAGTGTCATTGCATTGGTTCGCGGTGCAGAATTGGGACAGCCTTTCCAGTTTACTAATTTCCGTGATTAATTTACGTCTTGAATAAGATAAATATGTTATTTTGAACTAATTAAATAATAAAAGGGAAGCTGAGTAATTTCAATAATGACTAATGCTTCCCTTAATTATAACCATGAAATAAACTTGATTATTTATATTGGGAATAATATATGGTTTTATTTTACAGAATGAGTTTCATAATATAATTCTAATTTTAAAAAATAGAGTTTATGTCAAAATAACTCAGGTAGATAAACTCATTAAAGATTTCTACAAAATAGATCATTTCGTTCCAGCGACAGAAATAACAAAATATAGCTATACTTCGGGAATAATAGGTATACTTGTTAATAATAAATATTAGTCGAATCCGCCTAGTACTTTGATGCGTAAGTAAATGGCACGTTGATATGAAAATAGTACGGTGTTTGGTCATACTTATCATACACCGTACTTTTCTGTTATAAGTTTCGAATTGTTACAAATACAGCATATTATTCATGGGATAATACCAGTTGTTCTAATTGTTCGCGATTGGTCAGTTTGGTATCAACTTTAATATATGCACTGAACTCTTCTGGTGCGATGACAACATCTTTTACGCCAGCTTGCGCCAATATTTTTTTCTCCAAAACCTCTGGGTTACTTAGTTGCTCTGGCAAAATGAGTCTGATGCTGCTGACGTATGGAGGCTGCCGTAATGTTAGGCTGATAATAAACCAGAGTGCGGTCAGTGCAATGCCTCCCATAAAGACGAGTGATGCACCTTGTAATTCGTAAAGCATTCCCCCAAGAATGCCTCCTAAAGCAACGCCAAGGAATTGGCTGGTAGAGTAAACACCCATGGCAGTGCCTTTATAACCCGCAGGTGCTTCTTTGCTGATGAGTGAAGGTAAAATAGCTTCCATGATGTTAAATGCAAGGAAGAAAATTTGAATGCCTGCAAAGATCCCCCAAAGATGCGATCCCTGAGACCATAAAACGGCTTCAGCAATGAACAGCATGCCTATACACAGTAAAAAGACCTGCTTCATGCGACGTTTTGTTTCTGCATAGATAATGAAAGGCAGAACGGCGACAAAAGAGATGAGTGTGGTAATTAAATACACTTTCCAGTGTTGCTGTGGAGGAAAGCCTACTTTTTCCATAACAAGGGGGAGAGCAACAAAACTTGACATCAATAAGGTATGCAAGCAGAGAATACCAAAATTGAGTTTTAGTAGTTGAGGATCTGAAAGTACTCGTTTGAAGCTGTCGCGTGCGATTCCTGATTCGCGGTTTAGCGAATGCTTGTGTGTGTTTGGTACAGCCAGCAGTGTGATAAATATTCCGCAGACAGCAAGGATTGCAATTGCCCCAAATAGGCCATTCAAACCGATTTGGTGGGTGATAATCGGCCCGACAACAATTGCAAAGGCGAATGTAATGCCGAAGCTAATGCCGATAAATGCCATTGCTTTTGTTCGATTTTGCTCACGAGTCAAATCTGAAAGCAATGCCATGATAGCGGCGGATATGGCCCCTGTGCCTTGTAAGGCCCGTCCGATAATAATCCCCCAAATAGAGTCGCTTAAGGCGGCAATAATACTGCCTAAGACAAAAATGAGAAGTCCACCGATGATTAAAGGTTTTCTGCCAATTTTGTCTGAAAGAAGCCCAAGTGGGATCTGGAATATTGCTTGGGTTAAACCATAGATGCCAATGGCAATTCCGATAAGAGCTTCAGTGGCATCACGTAATTCTAGGCCATAGGTTGTCAGAACAGGTAAGACCATGAACATGCCTAACATGCGCAGAGAGAAAACGGAACCTAAGCCCCATGTCGCTCGAAGTTCAAGCGGAGTCATTTTATTATCGTTCATGGATACCTCAAAAAATCTGATATGACATTTCATTTAGGTGAGAGCAAACGAACAAGCAGTATTTGTAACCGAATAAGTTGTCATTGAATAAGGAGATAAAGGAAAGGAAAAAGATGACAGGGTAAACCCTGTCATCTAAATATTACCAGACGTAAGTCAGTAGGTTTTCTGGAGATGCTGATGAATCTACAGACATCATGACGCTTAATGACATGATAGCGACGATAGAAAACAGAAATAACCTACGGGCCCAGATACGGTCATTAGAGGTTTTATAACCTGATAATGCCATACCTAGCCACCAGATACTTACTGCAGTAGCTACGATGAGGTATTTATAACCCGCATAACCACTGATAGCCAGCATCAAAGTGGCAACCATAAAGGCCAGAATATATAGAGTGATGTGGTTTTTCGCGACGGAAATACCTTTAATCACTGGTAATACTGGAATGTTAGCCGCTTGGTAATCTTTGAACCGAAAAATAGCAATGGCATAAGAGTGGGGCATTTGCCACAAGCTGAAGATCAACAACAAGATCAGCGCGCCTGTATCAAAATGTCCCGTTACTGCACAGTAACCAATCACGGGAGGTGCTGCACCTGACAAGCTACCAACCAGCGTGCCATAAACAGATTTTCTTTTCATGTAGAGGCTATAGACCCCAACATAAATGATAAACCCGATGAGAGCTAACTGCATTGCTAAGGCATTGGCTGCTACATAGAGCAGCACTATGCCGGCAATACCTAACACTGAGGCGTAAATCAGGCTGATTTTCGGATTGATAAGCCCTTTTACAAGGACCCTTTCTTTCGTTCTTTCCATGATACGGTCGATATCGCGGTCGATATAGTTGTTGAATACACAACCTGATGCGACTACCAGCGATACCCCAACCATCGTTGCAAAGAACAAGGGGTAATCTATTACGCCCTTGGAAGCGAGTAGAAAACCACCAATCACAGAAATTAGATTTCCGAAAATAATTCCTGGTTTGGTCACTTGCAGGTATTGCTTAATCATTCAAATCAACCCTTAATCAACCATCATATTGATGTTCAGGTTGTACATAATCCACAGGGAGCCAACAACAACGATAGCGATGACCAATAATGTGAATATTAAGGCAACTAGGTTCCAACGCTCTTCAGATGATGTATTCATATGCAGGAAGCAAATGAAATGGACAAAGATCTGAATAACAGCCATAACGACTACTGTTATCAGGATTGTACTGTGTGAAGCAGTACCTTCCATCACCATCCAGAATGGGATCACGGTCAGTATGACTGACAGAACAAAACCAATCATATAGGTTTTGAAACTACCGTGGCTGGCGCCGGAATGAGAAGTATTTGGATGACTCATTACATCGCTCCCATCAGATAAACGACAGTAAATACACAGATCCATACAACGTCAAGGAAGTGCCAGAACAGGCTCAAACAGTTCAGACGCATACGGCTCACATCAGTTATGCCACGGCGTGAAACTTGAATCATCAGGATGATGATCCAAATTAAACCGAAGGTAACGTGCAGACCGTGAGTAGCTACCAGTGCGAAGAAAGCAGACAGGAATGCACTACGATCAGGACCAAGGCCTTCTGAAATTAGTTTATGGAATTCATAAACTTCCATTGAAACGAAGCCAAGGCCGAGCAGGAAGGTAATGAACAGCCACAGGTTAACCTGTGCAACTTTACCCTTGTTCATGCCTAACATGGCGAAACCATAGGTGATACTACTGAACAGCAGCAGGAAGGTTTCTACCAGTACAAATGGCAGTTCAAAAATTTCTTTACCTGTCGGGCCACCAGCAGTGCCATTGACCAGCACTGCATAGGTAGCGAACAAACTTGCAAACAGGATCAAGTCACTCATCAGGTAGACCCAGAAGCCAAATACCTTGTTGGCTCCTGTATCGTGGTGCCCATGAGCGTCATGGGCGGCTGTGTTATTAAGGGTTTGAGTCGACATTATTTCACACCTGCCTTTCTCAGTTCTTCGTAACGCTGATTTTCAACTTTCTCGACTTCAGCTACAGGAACGTAATAATCAACGTCTTCGTCAAAGCTTTTCACGATGCAACTGATGATGATGCCAGCGAAGCTTGCGATAGCCATCCACCAGATATGCCATATCAAAGCAAAGCCTAAGGTCAGACAGAAAGCACTGATAATCACACCTGCACTGGTATTTTTAGGCATATGAATTTCTTCATATTTTGCTGGGCGCTTATATTCAGTACCTTTTTCTTTCATATCCCACCACGCATCACGAGTCTGGATGTGTGGAACTTCAGCGAAGTTATAGAATGGAGGTGGAGATGAAGTTGCCCATTCCAGAGTACGGCCACCCCACGGGTCACCAGTCAAATCGCGGTTTTGGTCGCGGTCGCGGATACTGACGTAGAACTGGATAACCTGACACAGAATACCCAGAGCAATTAAGACAACGCCACCAGTTGCAACAACCAGCAATGGGTGGAATTCTGGATTGATATCCTGGCTCAGACGACGGGTCATACCCATGAAGCCCAGTGCGTACAGCGGCATAAAGGCAACGAAGAAACCAGTGATCCAGAACCAGAATGCACGGACACCCCATTTTTCATTCAGAGTGAAACCGAATGCTTTCGGGAACCAGTAAGTTGTACCTGCGAAGCAGCCAAATACCACACCGCCGATGATGACGTTATGGAAGTGGGCAATCAGGAACAGACTGTTATGCAGAACGAAGTTTGCGCCAGGTACAGCTAACAGAACACCAGTCATACCACCAATGGAGAAGGTGACCAAGAAGCCAACAGTCCACAGCATTGGGGTTTTGAATTCAATACGACCACGGTACATGGTGAACAGCCAGTTGAAGATCTTAACCCCGGTTGGGATAGAGATAATCATTGTGGCGATACCAAAGAAGGCGTTGACGTTCGCGCCAGAGCCCATGGTAAAGAAGTGGTGCAACCATACGATGAACGACAGGATGGTAATAACGATTGTCGCCCACACCAGAGAGGTATAACCAAACAGGCGTTTTTTCGAGAAGGTTGCGGTAACTTCAGAGAAGATACCAAAGACAGGCAGAACCAGAATGTAAACTTCAGGATGGCCCCAAGCCCAGATCAGGTTGATGTACATCATCATGTTGCCGCCCATATCGTTGGTAAAGAAATGGGTGCCCAGATAACGATCCAGAGTTAACAACGCAATAGTAACTGTCAGGATTGGGAAAGCGGCAATGATAAGAACGTTGGTACACAGTGAAGCCCATGTAAATACAGGGAGTTTCATCATGGACATACCTGGTGCACGCATGCGCAGGATAGTCACGAAGAAGTTAACACCTGTCAACAATGTACCCACACCGGAGAGCTGGAGACTCCATATCCAGTAATCGACACCGACTCCCGGGTTGTACTCCAGACCAGATAGAGGCGGGTATGCCAACCAACCAGTTTGAGCAAACTCACCAACCCCCAGAGAGATATTAATCAGCGCAACACCGACAACAAATAACCAGAAGCTCAAAGAGTTCAGGAATGGGAATGCAACGTCGCGTGCGCCAATTTGCAGAGGAACAACAATGTTCATCAGGCCGACAACGAAAGGCATCGCCATAAAGAAGATCATGATAACGCCGTGAGCGGTGAAGATCTGATCATAATGGTGCGGGGGCAGGAAGCCAGCTTCGCCAGCGGAGGCCAAGGCTTGCTGTCCACGCATCATGATGGCGTCAGCAAAACCACGGAGCATCATTACCATGGCAACGACGATGTACATGACACCAATTTTTTTATGGTCAACGCTGGTTAACCATTCAGTCCAGAGCCATTTCCATTTACGGAAATAAGTCAAGGAACCAACAACTACCAGTCCCCCGAGCAGAATCCCCAACAATGTCACCACAATAATGGGTTCATGTAATGGGATCGCATCCAGTGTTAATTTTCCCCACATGCCTTTATTCCTCAACACCTGAATGAGCCGGCTGACTCATATTCATATTATGATCCGCAGCTTTACCATGTTCTGTTTTGCCGTGACCAGACATACCAAACATACCGGCATGGCCCATATCACCCATGAATTTGGTGATAGTTTCTTGGAACAGTTTTGGTTTCACGCTTGAGAAGTATTCAACAGGGTTGTTTTGGCTTTGTTCAGCCAATTTATTGAATGCTTGCACGGTATCCAGGGTTTTAGGTGATGCTTTCACTTTCTGCACCCACTCTTCAAAACCTGCGCGATCATCAGTTGCTGTTGCAGTGAATTTCATGCCTGAGAAGCCATGACCACTGTAACTTGCTGAGAATCCATCGTATTTACCCGCTGAGTTAGCAATCAGGTGCAGTTTTGTCTGCATACCTGCCATTGCATAAATCTGACCACCCAACTGTGGGATGAAGAAAGAGTTCATCACAGAGTCTGAGGTGATTTTGAAGTTAATTGGAACATCTTTAGGGAATACGATTTCATTTACAGTTGCGATGCCCTGTTCCGGATAGATGAACAGCCATTTCCAGTCAAGGGAAATAACTTCAATCGTCACCGGTTTTACATCACTGTCCAATGGCTTATATGGATCGAGCTGATGCGTCGTTTTCCATGTAATAGTTGCCAAAGTGATGATAATCAGGATAGGCACTGTCCAAACGACAAGCTCAATTTTATTTGAGTGTGCCCAGTTTGGACGATAAGTTGCAGATTTATTGGCTTCCCGGTAACGTAAGGCAAAAATGATTGCCATTACAATAGCCGGAATAACAACGATCAGCATCAAGCCAAACGCTGTTAGTATCAGCGTTTTTTGTTCAACGCCGATCGCCCCTTTGGGATTCATCAATACCATATCGCAACCACTTAGCATTAAAGTGGCTGCGAATAGTGATGATAACCCAATAGTTTTTTTGTATTTCATAAGTCTCATTGAGCGACCCCAGATAACAAAAGCTTTATTGTCGTTTCATCAGTGGGGGCATTCTACGGTATGGTTACCGGAGTGTAAACAATTGTAATAGAAGCAGGTTGGCTTGTAGGCTTTTTATGCTAGAGGGATCACATGTGATTCTAAATTTAACAAAACGTTAATTTCGGATAGTTATCTTAACCAAAAAATCAAAATAGACAATTAATTTCAAATAACTCCCTATTTTAAAAAGAAAAACTTTGATAAAAAACAAAGAAAAAACGCTGAAATACGCTTTGTTATCAGTGGAGTAACTATTATTTATTGGTTCTAGTGAGCAGTCTAAGACTGCTCACCCACTAAACTAGTTGTTAGAAATTATATTTTATACTGTAAACAATACCATCCTGCAAGAAATCTTCTCCCAGTTTGTTATCTGCATAGCGGTATTGAACACCAGTTGTAAATGAAGTATGCGGAGTCCACCATAATCCGATGGCTCCATTAATGCCTTCGCGTCCGCCGTTGCCGTAACGTTTATTGCGATTTAATTCAATTTCATTCCAGTTTGTGACACTGAATTTTTGTTCCCAAAGGTTGAAATCGTATCCTGCAACCCAGCCTACGACATAACCGTTGTTTCCTGAATAGAAAGTTTGGTCAACATAATGAAGTGCGACGAAAGGTTTAAACCACAGGCCAGCAATATTAGTATTGTAACCTAATCCATAGAGTGTATTAACTTCATGGAAGTTTCCACCGTTTGCTTTGCCTGGTAATGAATAGGTTCCATAAACATGACCATAAAGGTTGAAACCAGTATCACCCAGATAGAAACGGCCTGTTGTCTTGAAAGTGTAACGTTGGTTATCACCAGGTTGGGCTGTTTTACTGTTAAAAGTATTCTCTAAATCAGCGAAACCATATAATTCACCCCAGCTAAATCCTGCTCCCCCTTCCAGTTCTAAGTAAGCAAAATCGTCCTTATGGGAAGTTTGTCCGGTTTTATGAGTGGTATGTTTATTCCAGTCAAGGTAGTTCATGCTGACATTGCCAAACCCTGACTGGTATTCCGCGCTAGCTGAAGCAGAAACTAAGGCCGCAGCCACTGCGGTAAGTGTCAAAATATGTCTTTTCATAAATTCCCTTTATATGGTTTTAAAGTGGTTAACGATATTTCGAATAGTTCGAAATAAAATATCTTCAAATAATAATATTTGTTCGTATGAATATAAATAATACCGTCTTGAAAAAGATGTTTTTCAAGTCACATAATTGTGATTTTTATTCTTTTTGTGATATCCATCACTATAAAATAGCAACAAAAGACTGAACTTTGTCAGTCTTTTGTTGTAGTGCAGAAGTGAAAAAGGTATTGAATAGAAAAATAGGTTAAGTGAGTTTGCTTTTCTTTAAAGCCAAATAATCCAACGTTCCTCCTAAAAGAAGGCCTAGGGTTCCAATGATTATACTTAAGGATAATAGTGGGGATATCCAGTCACTGACTTTATGGAGATATAGAATATATTCTGGAGATATGGCGTATATCAGGGAAACTAAATGAATTATGACAAACACTATGCTGCTGATAACTAACCAAACCATGAACATCAGCGCGGCCAATATCATGATAATGAAGGCAGACTTATAAGCGTTCTTGAATAATGTCCGGGGGATAAAGCTATCATTTTTTTGAGTATAAGCCAGTGTTTTACGGCAGGCTAACAATAATACAAGTCCCGGTAATCCAATAACAATAGAAAATAAATAAAACAGTGGCCAACCATATGCTTCCGCAAACCATCCTGCTACCGGGCCAACATAAACTCGACCAACTGCTGATAATGCAGAAAGCAAAGCAAACTGTGTTGCTGAAAATGATTTATTACATAAGGTCATCAGAAGGGCGACAAAAGCTGCTGTTCCCATGCCACCACAGATATTTTCCAGAAAAATCACGGCTCCCATTGAATAGATGTCTTTAGGGGTGATAGCAAGTATCCAATAACCGAAGTTCGATACGGTTTGGAGAATGCCAAAGATCATCAGGGCGCGGAACAGGCTCATCTTATGCATCAAATAACCGCCGTACAATGCCCCAACAATGGTTGCAGCGAGTCCGAGGGTTTTATTGATCATACCGACTTCGGCTGGATTGAAACCAATACCACGAATAAGGAAAGGAGTACTGAGTGAGATAGCAAAAGCATCAGTCAGTTTGTACAGTATAATCAACAGCAGGATAAGCCAAGCATTGTTTCGGTTGAAAAAATCAGATAATGGCTCGAACACCGCTTGACTCAATGTTTTTGGCGGTACTGTATTAAGCTCCGGTTCTTTGGCTGTCAGTGTGGCATAAATACCAATCAACATCATGCCGGCCATGACCCAATACATATTTTGCCAGCCAATATAGGTGGCCAGCAATAGGGCTAATCCACCAGAGACTAGCATAGCCAGCCGATAGCCCAGTACGGAAATCGCGGCACCTGATCCTCGTTCTTCCTGTGACAGCAAGTCGGTTTTATAGGCGTCAAAAATAATATCTTGGGAAGCTGAGAAAAATGCTACAGAAACAGCCAGTGCAGCGAGCCACCATAAATGCTGGGAAGGTTGAAGGAACCCCATGGCCGCAATACTGACGATCAGGAAAAGTTGAATAACAAGCATCCACCCCCGCCGACGCCCTAAAAAGGAGGGGGAATATCGGTCCATTGTGGGTGCCCAGAGAAACTTAAAAACATAGGCTTGACCAACCAAAGTGAAAAAACCGATAGTTTGGATATCGATATTTTCGACAGTCATCCATGCTTGTAACGTTCCAGCCGTGAGCGCAAGAGGTAGACCTGAGGCAAAGCCCAGCAATAGAAGGGTACGATAATTTCGTAATGCAGATAGGTTGAAATAATGATGGTTAATCATGGGCCTCCCAAAACTTTCTGCATATCATCTAGTTTTGTCAGAATCAGACAGAAAGTTTATTTATTATCCTGTTAGTGGACGTTTTGTTTGATGAAGGTACTGATAGAGGCATCTTGAGCCATATCTGCGATCACGTCAGATAAGACTGTGTTAACTGCATCAGAAATTTTTGCGTTTGTCGCTGCTAATGGCCCTTGAACATTGTAGCTGGTACGATAATTTTTGATTTGTTTACTACCGTCTTGTGCATATGCAATGATGGATATTTCAGCTTTTGCTGAAATATCGTGACGAAGGCTACCTTCTTTCACGTTGGCATAGAGTTGATTTACAATGACTTGCAAATTGGCATTGGCGGGAGAGCCAATCATATAGCCGCGAGCTACCATTTGCTTTTCCAGCGCTTCTTGCAATAAAAAACGCAAGTCGCGGGAAGGAACTAATGTGACTAATCGCGCATCACGGTTAATTTGGGCTAGGGCTTGAGTTTGACGATGATCGGCCCCACTAATACTAATTGTAATCGCTTTCATGGTTGGATCTGTTGGGGGCAGAGTGATTTTTGGCTGAATGGCTAAAGTATTGCCTGAGTCTGCGCAGCCAGATAATCCAGCTAAAAAGAAAAGCGTAATCAATGGAATAAATATTTTCTTTAGCATTTAGGTTTTCTCAATTCAAGATTCGGATATTCGATATATTAATACTTGGATATATAAATACTGATAGTATAAACCGCCGTAATCATAGCATCGCCATTGGTAGCGGCATATCCCTGATGATTGAAACACAGAGAGAAATGCTTTACGTAAATTCGGTTAAAGAGATTTAGTTATCCCGATGTTATAAATCATGGGAAATAAAATAGAATCAATTATTTGATTGATAAGTAACCTTTGGTGATTTAGGAGAATGAGATGGTTCGTCAAGAAATAGAAGCAAAATTACAGGCGGCATTTAAGTCTTCTCATCTGGAAGTGATCGATGAAAGTTACCGCCACAATGTGCCAGCAGGTTCTGAAAGCCATTTTAAAATCATTGTGGTAAGCAATGATTTTGTTGAACAAAGAATGCTTAATCGCCACCGCTCAATATATAGTGTCTTGGCTAAAGAACTGGAAGAAGGAGTGCATGCATTGGCGCTTCATACTTATACGGAAAAGGAATGGGCAGAACTGGGAGATGCCGTTCTGGCTTCTCCTGAGTGTCGCGGTGGAAGTACAACGACGTCAATCTCATGATTTTTCGGGATAATCTAATAGATTGTTTGTCTTTATTTTATTAATCTAGATTTAATTTTGAAAACAGCCTTCGGGCTGTATTTTTGTTTATGCAGCAAGTGTATATACCTAATGGATTTCACGGTGCGTCGCGGCGGTCAGGGAGCGAATCCCCGGGAGCATAGATAACGATGTGACCGAGGTGAGTGAGCGCAGCCAACAAAGAAGCAACTTGAAAGACGAAGGGTATAAACAATAAAGTGATGTAACCATTGAGCAACGTTTATCACATAAGTCAACGAATCATGCATGCTTTTGTCTGCAATTCTCGACTCATACTGTCTGCGTCGCTATAATGTTCCGTCTAAATTTTTAGAATGGTTTCGGGACGCTTCTGATCACAGGGATTCTCGGTTTTTAAATGCGACCGCCCCGGTTCTTAAAGAATGCTGCAATTAGCTTTTTTTTAAGCATTGCAGCCATTCTGAAGTTGACCGAGCACTATGATTTTTTTGAGGTAACAAGATGCAAGTTTCTGTTGAAACCACTCAAGGCCTTGGGCGTCGTGTGTCAATCACCGTTCCTGCTGCCGATATCGAAAAAGCAGTTAACAGTGAACTGGTTAATGTAGCAAAGAAAGCCCGTATTGATGGCTTCCGTAAGGGCAAAGTGCCAATGAAGATCGTTCAGCAGCGTTATGGCGCTTCTGTTCTTCAGGATGTTCTGGGTGATCTGATGCAGCGCAATTTCATCAATGCGATCATTGAGCAGAAAATCAACCCGGCAGGCGCACCAAGCTACAAACCTGAGCAATTTAAAGAAGGTGAAGACTTCACTTATGCAGTTGAATTTGAAGTTTATCCAGAAATTGAACTGAAAGGTCTGGAAGAAATCGAAGTTGAAAAACCTGTTGTTGAAGTTAAAGATGCAGACGTTGACAACATGCTGGACACTTTGCGTAAGCAGCAGGCAAATTGGAAAGAAACCGATGAAGCAGCCACTGCGGAAGATCGTGTAACTGTTGATTTCACTGGTTCTATTGATGGTGAAGAGTTCGAAGGCGGTAAATCAACTGATTTCGTTCTGGCAATGGGTCAGGGTCGTATGATCCCAGGTTTTGAAGATGGTGTCGTTGGTCACAAAGCTGGTGAAGAGTTTACCATTGATGTGACATTCCCTGAAGATTACCATGCAGAAAATCTGAAAGGTAAAGCTGCGAAGTTCGTGATCAACCTGAAAAAAGTTGAACAGCGTGAACTGCCAGAGTTGACTGAAGAGTTCATTAAGCGTTTTGGTATTGCTGACGGTACTGTTGAAGGTCTGCGTGCTGAAGTTCGCAAGAACATGGAACGTGAACTGAAAAATACTGTTCGTAATAACATCAAAACTCAGGTTCTTGATGGTCTGGTTAAGGCTAACGAAGTTGAAGTTCCTGCGGCAGTTGTTGATGGTGAAATCGATGTGCTGCGTCGTCAGGCTGCTCAGCGTTTTGGCGGCAACGAACAACAAGCTCTGGAACTGCCACGTGAACTGTTTGAAGAGCAGGCTAAACGTCGCGTTGTTGTTGGTTTGCTGTTAGGCGAAGTTATCAGCAGCAATGAGCTGAAAGTCGAAGAAGAGCGCGTTACCGCGTTGATCGAAGAGATGGCAGCAGCTTACGAAGATCCGAAAGAAGTTGTTGATTACTACAGCAAAAACAAAGAAATGATGAACAATATTCGCAACATTGCTTTAGAAGAGCAGGCTGTTGAACTTGTTTTGAGTAAAGCGAAAGTTTCTGAAAAAGAAACTGGCTTCAATGATCTTATGAACCAAAATCAAATGGCATAAGTTTCATTTATTGATTGCCTGAGATGATGAAATCTCGCTCTCAATAAAGTAAACCCGCAGGCGATGCTTGCGGGTTTTTTATTGTCCTTGAAAAAAACAGATTTAACCTCATATCCTTTCTTACTATTATGTAAGAGCTTACTACTTTTTAGAGGGGGAAAATCCCCTTGTTAGTTAACTTTGGATCATGGTCATCATCGCTTATCTCGAGTAGAATCAGTTATGAATGGCACCAGCGTGAGTTCTATTAGGAGACGGAAATGTCATACAGTGGCAAGCAAGATCAATATGCACCTAACATGTCTTTGGTGCCGATGGTGGTTGAACAAACGGCGCGTGGAGAACGTGCATTTGATATCTATTCCCGCTTATTAAAAGATCGTATTATTTTTATGACTGGGCCTGTTGAAGATCATATGGCGAACTTGATCGTTGCCCAAATGTTATTCTTGGAAGCAGAAAATCCAGAAAAAGATATTCATTTATATATCAACTCACCGGGTGGGGTTATTACGGCAGGTATGTCTATTTATGACACAATGCAGTTTATCAAACCAGATGTGAGTACTATTTGTATGGGGCAGGCTTGTTCAATGGGGGCATTCCTGTTGACCGCTGGAGCAAAAGGTAAGCGTTTCTGTCTGCCAAATTCCAGAGTTATGATTCACCAGCCATTAGGTGGTTTCCAAGGGCAGGCGACTGACATTGAAATCCATGCGCAGGAAATACTCAAAGTTAAAGCTCGTATGAACGAATTGATGGCGAAGCATACCGGGCAATCACTTGAGAAGATTGTTGAGGATACAGAACGTGATCGTTTCTTATCAGCCGAGGAGGCCGTGGGATACGGACTGGTTGATAGTATATTCACCCAGCGCAACTAATTATTAATAATTACTTTATTACTCCTATACTAGTGTTTCTTGACGTTGACGCCAAAAACTAGACGGAGTAATAACAGCGTTTTTTCTGTTATGCCGGATAAACGGGATAACAGCTCATAAAGTGAGGTTGACTGATGACAGATAAGCGCAAAGACGGTTCAGGAAAGCTGCTGTATTGCTCTTTCTGCGGGAAAAGCCAACATGAAGTACGGAAATTAATAGCCGGCCCGTCAGTGTATATCTGCGATGATTGTATCGGTTACTGTAATGATATCATTCGCGAAGAAATTAAAGAGGTAGTACCACATCGTGAGCGTAGCGCATTGCCTACTCCTCATGAAATTCGCCAGCATCTGGATGATTACGTCATTGGTCAGGAAGCAGCGAAAAAGGTGTTAGCAGTTGCTGTCTATAACCATTACAAGAGACTACGTAATGGTGACTCCAGTAACGGTGTGGAACTTGGTAAAAGTAATATTCTGTTGGTTGGCCCGACAGGTAGCGGTAAGACGTTGTTAGCAGAGACATTGGCTCGCTATTTAGATGTTCCGTTTACTATGGCTGATGCCACGACATTGACCGAAGCCGGTTATGTTGGGGAAGATGTAGAAAATATTATTCAGAAACTTCTGCAAAAATGTGACTATGATGTGCAGAAAGCACAACGTGGTATCGTATATATTGATGAAATAGATAAAATTTCCCGTAAGTCTGATAACCCTTCAATTACTCGCGATGTATCGGGAGAAGGTGTTCAGCAGGCTCTGTTGAAACTGGTTGAAGGTACTGTGGCGGCAGTTCCACCTCAAGGTGGTCGTAAACATCCACAACAGGAATTTTTGCAAGTTGATACTTCCAAGATCCTGTTTATTTGTGGGGGAGCGTTCGCAGGTTTGGACAAAGTTGTCAGCCAGCGTTTGAATGTCAGTTCAGGTATTGGTTTTAGTGCTACAGTTAAAGGCGAATCGGAGAAAGCAACAGAAGGTGAATTGCTGGCTCAGGTTGAACCGGAAGATTTGATCAAATTTGGGTTAATTCCTGAATTCATTGGTCGTCTTCCAGTCGTGGCATCTCTGACTGAACTCAGTGAAGAAGCACTGATTCAAATCCTACAGGAACCGAAAAATGCACTGACCAAACAGTATCAGGCCCTGTTTAATCTTGAGGGTGTTGAACTGGAGTTCAGAAAAGAAGCATTGACTGCTATAGCGAAAAAAGCAATGGCGCGTAAAACTGGTGCCCGTGGTCTTCGTTCAATTGTTGAAGGAGTCCTGCTGGATACAATGTACGACCTGCCATCAATGGAACACGTAGAGAAAGTTGTCGTTGATAAGACGGTTGTTGAAGATAGTTCCGCACCATTATTGATATATAGTAAGCCGGATGCCCAAGTTTCTGGTGAGTGAGGAAAATAGGGTAGGAAGTGCTGATTATCAATATGCATTGAAAAAACAAAATGAGGGATTCTCCCTCATTTTGTTTTTTACAGGTATAGGCTATTGAATGTCAGATTCCTGTCCCCATATATTTTGTATTCTTTGAAGTGAAACTCGTGAAAACCGTGTTTCAAGAGATTCCTAAAAACTGGCGAAAGCTAAACGAAGAGAGAGCTCTATGAATCCTGAGCGTTCCGAACGCATAGAAATCCCTGTATTGCCTTTGCGCGATGTAGTGGTTTACCCACATATGGTGATCCCTCTGTTTGTTGGGCGTGAGAAGTCGATTCATTGCCTAGAAGCAGCAATGGAGCATGACAAACAAGTCATGTTGGTCGCGCAAAAAGAAGCATCTACTGATGAGCCGGGAGTCAATGATCTTTTCTCCGTAGGTACAGTGGCTTCTGTTTTACAGATGCTAAAATTGCCAGATGGCACAGTAAAAGTTCTGGTTGAAGGTTTGCAGCGTGCCCGCATTACCACGTTGACGGATAATGGCGAATATTTTTATGCGCAAGTTGAATATCTTGAATCCCCTGAAGTTGATGAGCGTGAGCAAGAAGTTCTGGTAAGAACAGCTATTAATCAGTTTGAAGGCTATGTCAAACTGAATAAAAAGATCCCACCAGAAGTATTGACATCGTTGCACAGTATTGAAGATGCGGCAAAGTTGGCAGATACCATCGCTGCACATATGCCTTTGAAAATCAATGACAAGCAGGCAGTTTTAGAAATGTCTGACGTTATTGAGCGCATTGAGTATCTGATTGCAATGATGGAATCAGAAATCGATCTGCTACAGGTAGAAAAACGTATCCGTAATCGCGTTAAAAAACAGATGGAAAAAAGCCAGCGCGAGTATTACCTGAATGAGCAAATGAAAGCGATCCAGAAAGAATTGGGTGAGATGGATGATGCACCTGATGAACATGAGACGCTAAGACGCAAGATCGAAGACGCGAAAATGCCTAAAGAGGCACGTGAAAAAGCCGAAGCTGAGTTGCAGAAATTAAAAATGATGTCCCCTATGTCAGCTGAAGCAACGGTTGTTCGTAGTTATATTGATTGGATGGTGCAAGTTCCTTGGGTTTCACGTAGCAAGGTAAAAAAAGATTTAGTAAAAGCTCAGGAAGTGCTGGATACAGACCATTATGGTTTGGAACGCGTCAAAGAGCGTATTCTTGAATATCTCGCGGTACAAAGCCGTGTTAGCAAAATCAAGGGGCCAATACTTTGTCTGGTAGGGCCTCCTGGTGTGGGTAAAACCTCATTGGGTCGTTCTATCGCACGCGCAACTGGGCGTAAATATGTGCGTATGGCATTAGGTGGAGTACGTGATGAAGCCGAAATCCGTGGGCATCGCCGCACCTATATTGGCTCAATGCCGGGCAAATTAATCCAGAAAATGTCCAAAATAGGGGTTAAAAACCCACTGTTCTTATTGGATGAAATTGACAAAATGTCATCCGACATGCGTGGTGACCCAGCTTCAGCGTTGTTGGAAGTGCTTGATCCTGAACAAAACGTAGCATTTAACGATCATTATCTTGAAGTTGATTATGATCTCTCCGACGTCATGTTCGTGGCAACTTCTAATTCTATGAATATCCCGGCTCCATTGCTGGATCGTATGGAAGTTATTCGTCTATCGGGTTATACCGAAGATGAGAAATTAAATATTGCTAAACGTCATTTACTGCCAAAACAGATTGAGCGTAACGCTTTGAAGAAAGGCGAACTGACTATAGATGATGGCGCAATTCTTGGCATTATTCGTTACTACACTCGTGAGGCTGGCGTTCGTAGTTTGGAACGTGAAATCTCTAAATTGTGTCGTAAAGCAGTCAAAACATTATTGATGGATAAGAAACTTAAGCATATCGAAATCAACGCAGAAAATTTGAAAGATTATCTGGGTGTGCAGCGAGTGGATTATGGTCGTGCTGATACAGAAAATCGAGTTGGTCAGGTAACAGGTCTGGCGTGGACAGAAGTCGGTGGTGATTTGCTGACGATTGAAACAGCCAGTGTACCGGGTAAAGGTAAGTTGACTTATACCGGTTCATTGGGTGAAGTGATGCAGGAATCTATCCAAGCGGCATTGACTGTTGTTCGGGCACGGGCTGATAAGCTGGGGATCAGTTCTGATTTCCATGAAAAACGTGATATTCATGTTCACGTACCGGAAGGTGCAACACCAAAAGATGGCCCAAGTGCGGGGATTGGAATGTGCACGGCGTTGGTTTCTTGCCTGACGGGTAATCCAGTTCGTGCTGACGTAGCCATGACGGGAGAAATTACTCTGCGTGGTTTAGTTCTGCCAATCGGTGGCCTAAAAGAGAAACTACTGGCGGCGCACCGTGGGGGAATTAAGACGGTTGTGATCCCAGATGACAATAAGCGAGATCTGGAAGAGATCCCTCAGAATGTGATCCAAGATTTGGAGATCCATCCAGTTAAGCGTATAGAAGATGTTTTATCTATCGCTTTGCAGGAACCAGTATTTGGTGCAGAAGTAGTATCACTAAAGTAGTACAAAAATAGTGAGCTAACTCAAGAACTATGTATAAAATATAGGTTGGCGAGTAAATTCAGACTTGCCAGCTTTTTTTGTGCCACTAAATTAGGTTAGTCTAATTATCTGATTAAATATTTTGCTGTTCCATGATTTCTTGCTAATACTGGAAAGGATTAATATGACGGCATAACAGCCGTGTTATCCGTTATAAATTGGTTTTCGTTACTATTGGTTTCGTTAATATCGGTTTCGTTACTATAGTAAAACTAAAATGGGGATGATAAGAGTGAATAAATCACAACTGATCGACAAAATTGCTGCTGATGTAAACATTTCTAAAGTAGCAGCCGGACGTGTAGTAGATGCATTCATTTCTTCAGTATCTGGTGCATTGAAAGACGGTGATGATGTCGCTTTAGTGGGGTTCGGTACGTTTACTGTGCGTGAACGCGCTGCACGTACAGGACGCAACCCCCAGACAGGCAAGGAAATCAAAATTGCAGCAGCAAAAGTACCTTCTTTCCGATCTGGAAAGAGTTTAAAAGATGCTGTTAATAGTTAATGTAATAGTTAATGAACAGAAAACAGGCTCTGGTTTTTTGTTATCGCGGTAAACTTCAACTGACTAGGCCGTGTTGATAGTCTAGAATATAAGCGCATCAATTGATTGGTGCGCTTTTTTTCTCTTAGCGTTTGAATTAGCGTAATATGACAGTTTCTTTTTCACTAAAGCGGAGTTTTACGTCTTTATGATGGACAACCTACGCACGGCGGCGAACGGTCCTGTGCTCAAAATTGTGTTGGCTCTAATTATCCTGACTTTTTTGTTGACTGGTGTAACAGGTTACCTGTCAAGTGAAAGTGGTAGTTATGCTGCCAAAGTGAATGGCCAAACCATTAGTCGTGCTCAGCTGGAGCAGGCATTTTTACAAGAAAAAAATGCTCAGCAGGAGAAGCTGGGAGATAAGTTCTCAACTTTGTTAAGCGATGAACAGAGGCTACAGCAGCTTCGTCGCCAGTCATTGGAGAAACTCATTAATGCTACTTTGATTGAGCAATATGTCCATAAGCTGGGTTTATCAGCAAGTGATGAGCAGGTTGCACAGGAGATACGTAATCTACCGTTTCTCCAAATTGATGGTAAATTTGACAACAACAAATATCAGGATTATTTAAACTTGCTTGCCCGCTCAAACATCAGCCCTGATAGTTTTGCGGAACAGATTCGTCAGGATCTGATTAATCGTCAAATGGAGCAAGTCCTTATCGGTGCAGAAATTGCATTACCGACAGAAATAAAACAGGAAGCAGCACTACTTTTTCAAGAAAGAACAGTACATTTTGCTACCCTTGAGTTGAAATCAATTGAAGCAAAGCAAACTGTGACGGATGAAGAGCTGAAAAATTATTATGATGTGAATAGTAAGCATTTCACTGTGCCAGAAAAAGTTAAAGTCAGTTACATCAAAATGGATGCTGCCAATGAGCTGAAGAACGTAACTGTATCTGATACTGATATTGAAAAGTACTATAAAGACAATTTGTCGCAATACACGAAGCTTGAACAGAAGAAGTATAGCTTTATTCAACTGGCTTCAGATTCTGCTGCTAAATCGGTTTTGGATGAATTAAAGAAAGGGGCTGATTTCAGTCAATTGGCATCAGAAAAATCGACAGACAAATTTTCTGCTCAAAAAGGTGGTGATCTTGGTTGGATGGAAGAAAACTCCCTACCTAATGAGCTTAAATCAGCAAATTTGACACAGAAAGGGCAGCTTTCGGATGTGATCAAATTATCTAATGGATATGCAATCTTCCGTTTGGATGATCTTAAACCTCAGGAAGTTAAACCATTGGCGGATATACGCCCTGAAATAGAAAAAATTGTCAAACAGGAAAAAGCGGTTGATGCGTTCTATGCATTACAGAGAAAAGTGAGTGATGCAGCGGCTAATAATAATGAATCTTTGGCAGTAGCAGAAAAAGCGGCAGGTTATCAGGCCGTGACCACTGACTGGTTTGATCGTGATAATGTTCCTGCTGACATTAATTTCAGCCAAGTTGTTCAGGCCATTTTCTCAGGCAATTTGGTTGATGATAAAGGCGCGACAGGAATTAACTCTGATGTTATTTCAGTGGAAGGCGACAGAGCCTTTATAGTGCGTGTTGATGATTTTAAAGCTGAAACAGTCCAGCCGTTTGAACAGGCTAAATCTGAGGTAGCTGAATTGGTGAAGCGCCAGAAAGCGGAAAAACAACTTCAGGTTGAAAGTGAAAAACTACTGGCTGCTCTGAAAGAAGGTAAAGGCGAGCAAGCATTGAAAACCGCAGGAATTCAGTTCGCACAACCTACTGTGATAAAAAATATGTCACAAACCAACCAAGCTACTGATGTGGCATTCACTTTACCGCATCCTAAAGAAGGTAAGCCTGTATATGGGTTAGCTCAAGACGAGCTTGGTAACGCTGTGCTTATCCAATTGGATAAAGTGGTTCCGGGTTCTGTTACAGATGAGCAACTCAAACAATATATGATAGGTTATCAGTATCAGACTGGTGCAAGCATGCTGGAGTCACTAATAATGAATTTACGTAGTGATGCGGATATTAAGTTCGGTCAAATTGAATAAAATTGCGAAGTTACTCGCATCTATTTGTGTAAAATCGTAATAGAAAAAGGCCACTTTCGTGGCCTTTCGCATATTTGAAACCTGCCTGTTGCCCAAAAATATTGTTGTGGCAATCTTTCGCTCACCAACAAAATATAGAGGGATTTACATGAAATATTTAAGGATATTATTCAATTCACTCATTATGGCATTGTGTATTAGCACGCCATTATCTCATGCCGCTACAGTAAATGAATCTACTGATAAAATGGTGAAACAACCTATTGGTCAACATAAAACCACTATTGAGAGCAGTGAGACGAAAGAGGGAGGAGAACAAGTTTCAAGTCAGCGCATACAGGGAAAGGGAGTTCTTAATATCAATACTGCAAATGCAGAAGAGTTGGCTAAAGAACTCAATGGCATTGGTGCTAAAAAAGCGCAGGCGATTATTGAATATCGTGAAAAATATGGTCCTTTTACAGCAATAGAACAATTGCAGGAAGTTCAAGGTATTGGTCCTATTTTTATAGAAAAAAATCGAGATAAATTAACTTATTAAGTGTTAGGCCCTCTTGTGTATTCAAAGGGATTTGATCAAGAGGGCTGTGACATTGATCAAGAATAATTCATCAAACACTATTGTAATTAAATTGTTTTGCTATTGTTACATCTTATCTGGTCGGATGAGTTTAAAGGAAAAAATAGCAATGAGTACGATTATCAAAGTTAGGGGTTATCATATTGATCTTTTCCAGCATGTGAACAATGCCCGCTATTTAGAGTTTCTGGAAGCTGCCCGCTGGGACTTACTTACTGAAGATGACACGCTGGAATGGTTAAATCATAAAAATATTGGTTTTGTTGTGGTGAATATCAATATTAATTATCGTCATCCTGCTGTAATTACAGATGAGCTAGAAGTGAAATCTTCTATGCAGGAATTGCGTAATAAAAGCGGCACATTTTTTCAGGAAATTGTACGTAGGAGTGATAATCAAGTTATTGCTGATGCTTTAACTACATTTGTCTGTATTGATTTGAAAACTCAAAAGGCACTGGTTTTAGAAGGTGAGTTGCGTAAAAGAATGGAAGCTTATTAAGAGCTACACCGAATAATCATACTGGATATTCTTTAAGTCGTTTTTTAACAGAATGGTGTTTTTTAACAAAATAGTATTGAAGTTGTCGTGCAATGGCAAAGGAACGAATTTAGACAGCAAGCAGTGAAGTAAGTAATAAGTGAAATAATAGCGATGAAGTGAGAGGTTCGACGAACCTCTCACAGACAATGTAATTAGATAAAACGGTGTGACTAACTTAGATGTGTTTTGGATTTCATTTCTAACATAACGGTCTGGGCATCGCTTAAATAATGATTTAATCCTTTAGCCCTGAGGTGGCAGGCAGCACATTCGCTACATCCATCACCCTGAATGCCATTATAGCAAGTGAGGGTTTGATTGCGGACAAAATCCAATTTTTGGTAATAATCTGCCAATGCCCAAGTTTCCGCTTTGTTTAACCACATTAGAGGAGTTTCGAAACGAATATCGCGAGCAATACCAAGGCTGACTGCTTTGTTGAGGGCTTTGACAAACTCATCACGGCAATCAGGGTATCCCGAAAAATCAGTTTCACAAACGCCAGTAATGACGGCTTCAGCTTCAACCTGATAGGCATAAATTGCCGCCAGAGTTAAAAATAAAATATTACGGCCAGGCACAAATGTACTTGGGAGGCCACTTTTTTCACTTTCGCTGAAATCGGGTACAGGAATATTGTCTCTTGTCAGGCTGCTGATTGCGAGCGCATTCAATAGAGTAACATCAAGTACTTTGTGGGCAGCGGCTCCCAATTCTTTGCTTATATGACAAGCTACATCAATTTCAGCACGGTGACGCTGTCCATAATCAAAGGTGACACAGTGAACTTCATCATATTGACGGAGTGCCTGAATTAAACAAGTGGTGGAGTCCTGCCCACCACTGAATACAACAACGGCTCGTTTCATGATACCTACCTCTGTAAATTGAAGGAGATATGTTACTCATAACCGTTTAACTTGGGTAGTTGTGTTAGATACTGTGTGACATCACCGATATTATTGCGAACCCACTCTGGGTTGTAATAAGTATCAAGGTAACGCTCTCCGCTATCACAGAGTAATGTCACGATTGCCCCTTGTTGGTTGTTATCGTGCATTTTCTTGGCGAGTTGTAACGCTCCCCAAACGTTAGTTCCGGTTGATGCTCCGGTTTTTCTGCCAATTAATTTTTCAAGCCAATAAATGGTAGCAATAGTGGCAGGATCGGGAACTTGGATCATTTCATTGATAACTGTAGGAATAAAAGAAGGTTCTGCGCGTGGACGGCCAATGCCTTCTATTTTGCTGCCTGTACTTCCACAAATATCGCGGCGGTTCTGATGATAGCAATCGTAGAAGACGGAGTTTTCAGGATCGACAACAATGAGTTTGGTGTTATATCCCTGATAGCGAATATAGCGACCAAGAGTTGCAGATGTACCACCGGTTCCTGCACTCATTACAATGTAAGTTGGCTCAGGAAAGGGTTCTAGTTGCATCTGACGGAAAATGCTTTCTGCAATATTATTGTTTCCTCGCCAGTCAGTCGCTCGTTCGGCATAGGTAAACTGATCCATATAATGGCCATTGAGCTCTTTTGCCAGACGTTCTGACTCTTGATAAATCAAGGCGGAATGCTCTACAAAATGGCATTTACCGCCATAGAACTTAATTTCTTGAATTTTGCGCTTAGCTGTGCAGGAGGGCATTACTGCAATAAAAGGTAAACCAAGTAAGCGAGCAAAATAAGCCTCCGAAACAGCAGTACTTCCGGATGAAGCTTCAATAATAGGGGTTCCTTCCTTAATCCAACCATTAGTGAGTGCGTAAAGGAATAGGGAACGTGCGAGCCGATGTTTGAGGCTGCCTGTGGGATGAGTGCTCTCATCTTTAAGGTAGAGATGAATGCCCGGAAACATTGGGAGATTAAGGCGAATTAGGTGTGTATCAGCACTGCGTTGATAATCAGCTTGAATAGCTTTTATGGCGTTTGTAGCCCATAAAGATGACATAAATTGACCCTGAATAATAATACTGTAATGGCGTATAGATTACTCTTACATTAAGAGAAATAGATTGTTATTTTTCTGCGTTTATCCGTTATATTTGGGAAATATTTCTATAGGATTTAGATATGCTAGACAAAATAGACCGTAAGCTACTGGAACTGCTTCAACAGGACTGTAGTCTATCACTGAATGCACTGGCTGAAGCGGTTAATTTGACTTCGACACCTTGCTGGAAACGTCTCAGACGACTTGAGGATGAAGGTTATATTGTCGGAAAAGTTGCATTGTTAAATGGGGTAAAACTCGGCTTGGGGCTGACAGTGATAGTAATGATTAAAACTCAGCAACACAGCAGTGAATGGTATGAACAGTTTGTCACCTTTATAAAAGAGATGCCCGAAGTCTTAACATTTTATCGAATGGCTGGTGAATATGATTACCTATTGCATGTAGAAGTTATTGATATGAAAAGTTATGATCGTTTCTATAAACGCATGGTTAATGGGGTTTCTGGTTTGATTGATGTCACCTCTAACTTTGCAATGGAAAAGATAAAATATACAACGGCGCTGCCAATACCAGATTCAATAATATAAAGATCCTTTTGATCGGTAGGCGCTAACTCTTTCATTTTTTACCTCGGGAATAGGCGTGTGAGATTATTTTCACAATTAAGCTGGTATTTTCTTAGTGAATGGCGGCGCTATTTGGGAGCTGTTATTTTTCTCGTCATGATTGCGGTGCTGCAACTCATTCCTCCCCGCTTGGTTGGAGTTATTGTTGATGGCATTAGCTCAAAAACGATGACATCCCGTCAGCTATTAATGTGGCTAGGGGTAATGCTGCTTATTGCTTTGGCAATATATGGTCTGCGGTATGTTTGGCGTGTATGGTTGTTCGGTGCTTCTTATCGGCTGGCTGTTAAGTTGCGTAGTGACTTCTATTTGCGTCTGAGTAGTCAAAATCCTGAGTTTTATTTGCGCCATAGAACAGGCGATCTTATGGCTCGCGCAACAAATGATGTTGACAGAGTTGTTTTTGCTGCTGGTGAGGGAGTACTTACTCTAGTTGATGCTTTAGTCATGGGGTGTGCTGTTCTAATTGTAATGAGTGTGCAGATCAGTTGGCAATTAACATTGTTATCACTGTTGCCTATGCCGATTATGGCCTTAGCAATTAAGCATTATGGTAATCAGCTTCATCACCGTTTTAAATCTGCGCAAGGTGCATTTTCTGTCCTGAATAACCATGCACAGGAAAGTTTGACTAGTATCCGTATGATAAAAGCATTTGGACTGGAGAAGCTGCAATCCAATCAGTTTGAAGAAGTTGCCATTGATGCTGGGCGTAAAAATATGCATGTTGCACGTGTAGATGCACGTTTTGATCCCACCATTTTCGTTACTATCGCTGTTGCAAACCTCTTGGCGGTCGGAGGAGGCAGTTGGATGGTGGTGAATGGCTCCATGACTCTGGGTGAACTGACCAGTTTTGTAATGTATCTGGGATTGATGATCTGGCCAATGTTGGCATTGGCATGGATGTTCAACATTGTTGAAAGAGGAAGTGCCGCTTATACACGTATCCGTAGTTTATTGCAGGAACCACTGGTAACCGAAGACGGTGCGTTGTCCTTGTCTTCAGCTCGGGGGAGCTTGCAGGCAAATATCAACAGATTTAACTATCCCAGAAATGATAAGCCTATTTTGCAAGCTATCCATTTTCAGTTGGAACCAGGGCAGTTATTGGGACTTTGTGGGCCTACAGGTACAGGAAAAAGTACTTTATTGGCTTTGTTGCAACGTCAGTTTGATGTAACCGATGGAGATATTCTTTTCCAGTCAAAAAATATTTCTACTCTCCGAATGGAAGAATGGCGTGCCCGATTAGCTATCGTCAACCAAACACCTTTTCTGTTTTCGGATACGGTTGTAGGTAATATTGCGTTAGGACGACCTGATGCAACTCAAGAGCAAATAGAAGAGGTCGCTCGCCTAGCAAGTGTACATGACGATATTTTGCAACTGCCTCAGGGATATCAAACGGAAGTGGGAGAGCGTGGAGTGATGCTTTCTGGTGGGCAAAAACAGCGTATATCCATTGCCAGGGCTTTGCTGTTAGATACGGAAATTTTAATACTTGATGATGCTCTGTCAGCCGTTGATGGGCACACAGAACACCAAATTATGAAAAATCTCAGCCAATGGCGGCAACAGCGTACCATTATTATCAGTGCACACCGACTGTCGGCATTAACGGAAGCAGATAATATTTTGGTTATGCAGCATGGTACGATTGCACAGCAGGGCCAGCATAAGCAGCTTATCGCTCAGTCTGGTTGGTATTCCGACATGTATCATTACCAACAACTAGAAGCTGCATTGGATGGTGACAATGACTAAAATTCATATGCGTAAGTTATGGCCATCATTAAAGCGTCTGCTCTCTTACAGTCAAAATTACCGTAAGCCGATGCTAATTGCTGTATTGATGTTATGGATTGCGGCACTGGCAGAAGTGAGTGGACCTCTGCTTGTGAGTTATTTTATCGACAATATGGTAGCAAAGGGGAACTTACCGCTTGATGTTGTCGCTGGGCTTGCCGCAACCTTCTTGATTTTGCAGCTTATTTCTGCTGCTTTACACTATTATCAAACGTTATTTTTTAATCAGGCATCTGTAGGGGTGGTGCAGATGCTTCGTACTGATGTTATGAATTCAGCATTACGTCAGCCATTAAGTGCTTTTGATAATCAACCAGTTGGGCAACTGATATCCCGTGTGACAAATGATACTGAGGTAATTAAAGATCTGTTTGTTAATGTGATCCCTACAGTGTTTCGTTGTATTGCGCTGATTGGAGCTATGCTGATAGCCATGTTTGTTTTGAATTGGCGTATGGCATGTGTTGCGATCGTGATATTTCCTGCGGTCTTGTTTGTAATGGTGATTTATCAGCGTCTCAGCATCCCAATAGTCAGACGGGTTCGTGGCTATCTGGCTGACATTAATGATGGCTTTAATGAAGTCATTAATGGAATGACTGTGATTCAGCAGTTTCGTCAGCAAGCTCGTTTTGGTGAGAAAATGTTGGCTACCAACCGAGCACATTATCAGGCTCGTATGCAGGCTTTAAGGTTAGATGGCATCTTGTTGAGACCATTATTGAGCTTTTTCTCCGCCGCAATATTGTGTGGTTTACTTTTATTATTTGGGATCAAAGGCACTGGGGTTATTGGTGTTGGTGTATTGTATGCCTTTATTAATTATCTTGGGCGGTTGAATGAACCACTGATTGAATTGACCGCACAGCAATCAGTGTTGCAGCAAGCAGTGGTTTCAGGGGAACGAGTTTTTGAACTTATGGATAGCCCGCAGCAGCAATATGGTGATGATTTGCGAGCGCTAGAGAGTGGCAGAATTGACATTGAAAACTTAAATTTTGCCTACCGCAGTGACAAACTCGTCTTGAATGATATCAATCTGCATGTTCCTCCACATGGGTTTGTGGCTTTGGTTGGGCATACAGGGAGTGGAAAAAGCACTCTGGCCAATTTGATTATGGGATACTATCTGTGGCAAGACGGTGAGATTTATCTTGATGGACGCCCAGTGTCTTCGCTTTCTCATACAGTGCTGCGTAATGGAGTGGCAATGGTGCAGCAAGACCCTGTTGTTCTGGCTGCTTCATTCCTCAACAATATCACGCTAGGGCGGGATATCAGTGAAGAGAAAATATGGGAAGTGCTGGAATTGGTTCAATTAGCTGACTTTGTCCGTTTTTTACCCGATGGTTTGAATTCCGTCTTAGGAGAACAAGGAAATACGCTTTCCGCAGGTCAAAAACAGCTTTTGGCAATGGCTAGGGTTTTAGTGCAAACGCCACAGATTCTTATCTTGGATGAGGCAACCGCGAATATTGATTCAGGGACAGAACAATCAGTACAGAAAGCGCTGGGAATGATCCGTAAACAGACGACATTGGTGGTGATTGCCCATCGTCTTTCAACCATTATTGAAGCTGATTCGATATTAGTGCTGCATCGTGGTGCAATTATTGAACAAGGGCAGCATCAACAACTACTGGAAAAGCGTGGGCGCTATTATCAAATGTACCAACTCCAGCAAGTTGGCGAAACTTTGAATGAACCAGTGCACATTTAGTGTGCATTTTAGTATGTATATAGGGGGCAGATGTGTTTTCTGCTCCTTTTTTATCCCTTCTTTAGAAATATTTTTCGATAATAAATTGATTACATTTCATTTTTAACTTCTGGCATATCCCTTGCATTTATTCCCTTGTGCCAACGTGGCAAACAAGCGGGGGAAATATGAAGTTAATCACTATCATCATAAAACCATTTAAGCTGGAAGAAGTGCGGGAGGCTCTTGCTGATATAGGTATACAAGGTATGACTATAACAGAAGTAAAGGGCTTTGGACGTCAAAAAGGCCATTCTGAACTTTATCGGGGTGCTGAATACAACGTTAATTTTTTGCCCAAAGTTAAGATTGATATTGCTATTAGTGATGAGCGGGTTGAAGAAATTATCCATATTGTTCAACAGACTGCTTTCACAGGGAAGATGGGGGATGGAAAAATATTTATCTTTGAATTACAGCATGTTGTCCGGATCAGGACGGGCGAAATAAATGATTCAGCACTATAAATGGAGGAATAAAAAATGAATAAAAAATTTTTATCTATGGCGTTTATTGCGGCCAGTTTTCCTTCATTTGCTTTTGCTGCGGAAAACAAGCTCGATAAAGCAGACACGGTATTCATGTTGATAAATACGGTACTTGTACTTTTTATGACTATACCCGGTATTGCATTGTTTTATGGGGGCTTACTACGCCGTAAAAATGTTTTGTCACTGATGTCACAGGTTATTGTCAGTTTTTCATTGGTTTGTGTGCTCTGGGTTATTTACGGGTATAGCATGACTTTTGGAATAGGTAATTCTTTTTGGGGTGGCTTTGATCAGGTCATGTTGAAAAATATATCTATAACTGATCTAAATGGCAGTTTTTATCAGTTGATTCATGTTGTTTTCCAAGGTGCATTTGCATGTATTACCGTTGCTTTGGTTGTAGGGGCTTTATGTGAAAGAGTTCGTTTTTCAGCTTTGCTGATTTTTAGTGTGTTGTGGTTGACAACATCTTATATTCCCATGGCCCATATGATGTGGGGAGGTGGTTGGCTTGCTAAGGATGGAGCTTTGGATTTTGCTGGTGGGACTGTTGTTCACATCAATGCGGCAGTAGCAGGGCTAGTTGGTGCTTACTTACTTGGTAAGCGTTCAGGCTTTGGGCGAGAATCATTTAAACCTCATGACTTATCAATGACTTTTATTGGAACAGCGATCCTTTACATTGGTTGGTTTGGCTTTAATGTGGGATCTGCGGGAGCAGTGAATGGTATCTCAGCATTAGCTCTAGTGAATACGGTGGTAGCAACGGCAGGAGCGGTATTGTCATGGGTTTTCTCTGAGTGGTTGTTTCGCCAGAAACCTTCGCTTTTAGGAGCATGTTCTGGATGTATTTCTGGTTTAGTGGTCATTACGCCTGCTGCCGCAACAGTTGGAATTGGTGGAGCATTGGTAATGGGACTGATTGCAGGCATTACAGGCTTATGGGGTGTGGTCATATTGAAGAGATGGTTGCGTGTTGATGATGTTTGTGATGTTTTCGGGATACATGGAGTATGCGGCATCGTTGGTTGTGTGTTGACTAGTATTTTTACTTCATCCACTTTAGGTGGAACAGGATTTCCCGAAGGAATGACAATGCTAAGACAGTTTGGCATTCAGATTATTAGTATATTAGTCTGTATAGTTTGGTCATCAATAGCGGCTTATATCTCATTTAAGATCGCAGATAAATTGGTTGGGCTACGTATTAGTATTGAAGCAGAAAGGGAAGGACTTGATATTACTTCACATGGTGAAAGTGCTTATAACTAAGCATTTTTACTTGTTTGAAAATAGGCGCGCCGTGCCGTATTAACAGAAAGGTCAGTAATAAAAATTCTAGTAACAAAAATCAGTAATGGGATAACAGTAAAAGAATAGTGCTGATTTCTGTTATTACGGCATACGGCATACGGCATACGGCATTGATTCAATTCATGATTCAATTCATTATAACTTTCGGATTACTCCCTCCTGAACAGCAGAAGCGATAAGCACACCTGAACGGTTATAGATATGCCCACGAACAAAACCACGGGCACCTGATGCAGATGGACTTTCGATTGAATAAAGTAACCAATCATCCATACTAAAAGGGCGGTGATACCACATTGAGTGGTCAATTGTGGCTATTTGCATATTTTTTCCCATAAATTCTACACCATGAGGCTGTAATGCTGTGGGTAGGAAATTGAAATCTGATGCATAGCCCAGCAAGCAATGATGAATGAATGGATCTTCTGGCATTTTTCCATTGCTACGGAACCAAACATAACGCACAGGGACTTGGGATGAATGATTAGGTAGCTTTTGAAGGGGAACGAGCTTCATTTCCAATGGTGCTACGGAAAAAGTTTTTTTTAATTGAGCAGAGAGTGAGTTAGCCATTTTTTTCACAATTTCTTCTTGGGACTCTAACTCTTCGGGAGGGGGGATCAGAGGCATGGTATTTTGGTGTTCAAAACTTTCTTCATGCCCTTGAAAAGAAGCCGTCATGTAAAAAATAGGATGCCCATTTTGTATTGCGCTGACACGGCGGGCACTGAAACTTTTTCCATCACGTAATATTTCAACATCATACACAATGGGTTTATGGCTATCACCTGGGCGTAGAAAATAGCTATGGAAAGAGTGAATCATTCTATCATTCGCGACGGTT
Source organism: Xenorhabdus anantnagensis (assembly GCF_028598555.1). Taxonomy (GTDB): domain Bacteria; phylum Pseudomonadota; class Gammaproteobacteria; order Enterobacterales; family Enterobacteriaceae; genus Xenorhabdus; species Xenorhabdus anantnagensis. Next base: position 50,349 of record NZ_JAQRFN010000003.1, on the reverse strand, counting down.
TGTTTTGCTGCATATAGAGCTTGACCTATTACTTGTCCGCCGAAAACCTGAGGAAATCCTAAGTCTTCACTTTGTCCTCGGTAAATTCCTTCTTCTATTTTTTCTAGGTGTATCAAGTTAATTAAGTATTGTAATGCTTGGCTCATAACATGCCTTTAGTGTTTAAAAGCGTTTGAAAAGTATAAACGAAAGATTATGGATAATAAGTTTTTTATTTGATCGATAGTAAATAGGGGGCATTGTAAATGAAATTATCCTTGTGTTTTTATTTTAGATGCGAACTATTACTGTTAATTTTATCAATGATTATCAAATAATGCGAATGTATTGTTTTGGTTGTTTGTGTGTTGATTTATATGGTTATTTTTTATTTTAAGTAATAGAGGATAAGGAGGTTGGTATTTGATGTAGGTTGTGGAACTGAAATTATGTAATTTTTATATGATAAAACAATGATCCATTAATATTATTAAATGTATTTATTATTACATCTGTTTGCTGTCTGTATGTTATGTCTTCTTGTCTACTATAGGTTATTAATTTGAAAAAGTTGGAGAGAATTTCAGGTTAAAAAAATGCTATATTTCATTAAGTAAAATCATTAAATAGTGGAATGATTAAAAATTAGGCAGTAGACGCAGAAATTTTTAGTGTCAAAATTTTTGGGTTGATGGTTTTTACAACGTTGCGAGCAATAAATCAGCATTCAGCTGATGTTTCCTTGCTATTTCATAATGTTTGAAAGATAATGACCACCGCTTCGAAATTTGAAGCTAACGTCAATGGGGGCTCTGTTGGTTCTCCCGCAACGCTAACTTGTTAACTTGGTCAGGTCTGGAAAGAAGCAGCCATAGCAAGGGATGTGTGTGCCGGGATGTCGCTGGCAGAGCCCTCACCAGTTTCAAAATCATCATCAAATTATACTCTTAGCCGATAATAGTTACCGGCTTAGTCACTTTCTATCTGAACACTACAGCTTAGCGGACAAACTTCCAAACAGATGATGGGATTTTATCATAAAGTTTATTCATAGTAAGTTCAGCTAAACGGTGGTCGGCCGCGGAGTAGAACAACTCAAGTTCATCATCCGAAAGCTCATATTTATTTTTTTCAATTACACGTTCCAGTGTTTCAATAGAAGTGCATTTTCTCAAACGCATCAGATAGTCAGTTTTAGTCATAGTCGCTTTATCTTCTTGGGAATAAAAAATAGTTAGAAATATATTTATTGGGTTTTGCTTAAAGTAGCATTCAAATCATGTAACAGAATCTTAGTTAACTGTTCATTTCTTTTGTTTTTTGCCACTTTGTAAGTTCAATAAAACTTATATTATTACTTTCAAACAAATTATATGTTTCATCTAGATAGTCATCAATTAAGACACTTAGGCTGTAGTTGTCTGAGTATTTAATTTTAAAGCTCTAGACAAAAGCTGCAAAGTGTCCAATCAACTCGTTTTAGTTTTAAGCTTTTTTCAGAGGCCAGCTCGTGAATCCAATGATTATCAGTGTGATTCAGGACAGAAAACACCTCATGAATTAAATTTTACATAAGTATTTTAATTCAGCAACATCATGTCTTCTTGGTGGATATTCGCCCATAATCACCTCCACAAATGACATATGGCTTATTTGCCCTAAGGTTTATAAATGAGCTTATACATGTTAATTATTATAGTCATTCTTTTAGAATAGAGCCTATCAAAACATGATTATTATTTATTAATATTGAAGCTCTGTTTTGCGTTTCTGCCAAGTGCTAGCACTCCACTACGTAGGATAACCATATCTACATATTTTGCTAAATATATAGAATTATACTAAGACAGTAGATGTTGTAGCAATAGCACAAGTGTCATTATAGGCGATTATATTACGACTTTCAAAATCAATATAGTGCCATTATTACATATGTCACCATCAAGATGGAAAATTTTTTACCATTAGCGGTGTGATCAAGATAAAAACAAGGAAAGTTGCTAACTTACCTTCTGTTTATTATAAAAATCAGAAAGATGTTACTTTTTTAAACGTAACCTGTCTTTCATAAGTATTTATTTTAATTAGACTATGGATGAATTTTAACGCAGATATTGTAATTTGTTGTTTGGAGAGTTTTTTACCTATTTTAAAAGGCCACATGAGTGGCCTTTTGTAGTTAAATTTAGTGAGGGGTTGAGATAGGTTCAATCTCCTCATTTTTCTTCGAAAACCGCCGCTTAATGACAACGAAAAACACAGGGACAAAATAAATTGCTAATGATGTAGCAGCAATCATACCGCCCAATACTCCTGTTCCCACGGCATTTTGTGCACCTGAACCTGCGCCATTGCTCAGTACCAGAGGCATAACTCCAAGCATAAAGGCTAAAGAAGTCATCAGGATTGGGCGCAAACGCATTCTGGCAGCATCGAGTGTTGCTTCTATTAATCCCTTTCCTTCTTTCTCTATCAAATCTTTGGCGAACTCTACGATAAGGATGGCATTTTTCGCTGATAACCCGATGGTAGTCAATAAACCAACCTTAAAGTAAACATCATTATCCAGTCCACGTATTGATGTTGCCAGTAATGCACCGATAATCCCCAGAGGGACGACTAGCATGACTGAGAACGGAACAGACCAGCTTTCATATAATGCTGCCAGACAAAGGAATACAACAATCAATGACAGTGCATACAGAGCTGGAGCCTGATTACCGGACAGGCGTTCTTGATAAGACATTCCAGTCCAGTCATAGCCAATCCCAGAAGGTAACTGTGATGCTAGTTGCTCCATAAGAGCCATTGCATCACCAGTACTTTGTCCATGAGCTGCTTCACCCACAATTTCCATAGAAGGGAGACCATTATAGCGTTCCAGGCGCGGTGAACCGTAAACCCACGGCTCCTTTGATGCATCTATGAACGCAGAAAACGGCACCATTTGACCACGGTAGTTACGGACATACAATTTGCTGATATCGCTTGGCAACATACGGAAAGGAGCATCCGCTTGAATATAGACTTTTTTGACACGACCTCGGTCGATAAAGTCATTGATGTAAGCACCACCAAACATCGTACTCAAAGTTGAGTTGATATTGGTCATAGATACACCCAGTGCTTCTGCTTTTTCCTTATCGATATTAATGCGATATTGCTGTGTGTCATTTTGCCCATTGGGGCGAACACTCGTCAGCATGTCTGGATGTTGTGCAATCATACCAAGCAATTGGTTGCGTGCTGCTGTCAGTGCTTCATGTCCCAGATTTCCTTTATCAATCAATTGGAAATCAAAACCGGTGGCAGAACCCAACTCTACAATTGAAGGAATATTAAACGCAAAGACGATGCCTTCCTTGATTTGAGCAAAATTAGCATTTGCTCGACCAACAATGGCTGGCACCTTGTCTTTCTGATCCTTACGTTGCTCCCAATCTTTTAAGCTGATAAATGCCAGGCCAGTATTTTGCCCTTGACCACCAAAACCAAAGCCATTAACTGTAAACACAGATTTAACAACATCTTTTTCTTTGGTATAGAAGTAGTCATTTATTTGATCCAATACCTTTTGTGTTTGCTCTTGAGTTGAGCCAGAGGGTAATTGAACCATTGCTAATAAAACACCCTGATCTTCTTCTGGCAGGAAGGAGGAGGGCAGATTTTTAAATATCCAGCCCATGCCCGCGATCAATATGACATAGATCACCAAGTAGCGCCCTGTGCCACGTAACATCCGACCGATACTATCAGTGTAATGGAGTGTGCTCTTTTCAAACAGGCGGTTAAACCAGCCAAAGAATCCTGTATGAGTTCCATGGCTGCCTTTGGCAACTGGTTTTAGCATCGTAGCGCACAGTGCAGGAGTCAGGATTAAGGCCACCAGAACAGACAGTATCATTGCTGAAACGATGGTGATTGAGAACTGGCGGTAAATCGCTCCTGTTGCACCTCCGAAGAATGCCATTGGTACAAATACAGCGGAAAGCACTAGGGCGATACCGACCAGAGCACTTTGTATCTGCCCCATTGATTTTTTGGTGGCTTCTTTCGGTGATAGCCCCTCTTCCTGCATGACTCGTTCGACGTTTTCCACCACAACAATGGCATCATCCACGAGCAGACCTATGGCAAGTACCATGGCAAACATGGTTAATGTATTGATGGAGTAGCCAAATGCAGCAAGGATGGCAAATGTACCAAGCAGTACAACCGGAACCGCAATTGTTGGGATCAAGGTGGCCCGGAAGTTTTGCAGGAACAGGTACATGACGATAAACACCAACAGGATGGCTTCCGTCAATGTTTTTACCACTTCAAAAATAGAAATTTTGACGAATGGCGTGGTGTCATATGGATAAACAACTGTCAACCCTCGAGGGAAGAAAGGTTCCATTTCAGTCAGTGCTTCTTTGACTGCCTTGGAGGTATTCAATGCATTGGCACCAGTTGCCAGTTTGATACCAACTCCCGCTGAGGGGTTTCCGTTAAAGCGACCAATGATACTATAATTTTCTGCGCCCAATTCAATGGTAGCAACATCATGCAAGCGAATTTGTGAACCATCAGGATTCATGCGCAGCAAAATATTGCCGAATTCTTGTGTTGAATTCAGACGAGTTTGTGCGATTATCGACGCATTTAAACGCTGCCCTGGAACAGGTGGCGTTCCTCCTAATTGCCCGGCTGCAACCTGATTGTTTTGTGCCTTGATTGCACTAATAATATCCTGAGTAGATATTTTATAGTTAAGCAATTTGTCAGGATCGAGCCAAATGCGCATGGCATACTGTGTGCCGAAGAGTGTTGTTTCACCTACGCCAGTGACACGGCTCAAGTTATCTTTGACACTGGCCCCGACATAATCGGCAATGTCATCTTGAGTCATGGAACCGTCTTGAGAGATGAAACCGGCCACCATCAAAAATGAGCTGGTGGTTTTATCAACACTGACACCTTGTTGCTGAACTTCTTGAGGCAACAGTGGCATCGCCAATTGCAGTTTATTTTGAACCTGAACTTGCGCGACATCTGGATTTGTGTTCGCTTCAAAGGTCAGCGTGATATTCATGTGTCCCGCAGAATCGCTACTAGAAGACATATACACTAGATTATCGATGCCGTTCATATTCTGTTCAATAATCTGTGTTACAGTATTTTGTACTGTTGTCGCGTCAGCTCCAGGGTAAACTGCTGAAATAGAAATGGCGGGTGGGGCAATTGCGGGGTATTGCTCCACGGGTAATTTCATGATTGCCAGCAGGCCAGATAGCATGGTGATGATCGCGATTACCCATGCAAAAATTGGCCGTTCGATAAAAAACTTAGGCATGAATCACCGACTCCTTATTGAGGCTTTTTTGCAGACTCATCTTGATTAGCCGTAGGTTTGGCGTTCAGATCTGTTTCCGTTGGCTCAACCGTTATTCCTGGCGCTATTTTCTGCAATCCTGTGACGATTACTCTATCCCCAGTTTTCAGACCATCTACTACCAGCCATTTGTCACCGATTGCCTGAGTAGCATTGATATTGCGCAATTCTACTTTGTTATCTTTATCCACAATCATGGTGATTGCCTGACCACGAGGTGTTCTGGTAATAGCTTGCTGAGGAACTAAAATCGCATTTTTGCGCACACCTTCTTCTAACTTGGTGCGGACAAACATACCCGGGAGTAATTCTTCATTCGGATTTGGGAACACGGCTCGCATAGTGATAGAGCCTGTTGTTTCGTCAACCGTCACGTCAGAAAACTCAAGGTAACCTTCTTGACTGTACTCTTGCCCTGAGTCAGTTATTAGGCGGATTTTGTTTTTCTTACTCTCCTTTTGGACAGTTCCTTTTGCAATTTCATTTTTGAATCGCAGGTAGTCGTCACTGGATTGAGTGATGTCAACATAGATAGGGTCTAACTGCTGAACAATCGTTAGGGCTGTTGGCTGACCCGCGGAAACCAGTGCTCCTTCTGTGACGGTGGACTTACCCGCACGCCCAGAAATAGGAGATGTCACTTTGGTGTATGCCAGGTTGATTCTGGAACTCTCCAACGCTGCCTTAGAAGACTCAACATCTGCTTTTGCCTGAGCATAATCTGAATTTGCTTTATCAAATTCCTGCTTACTCACATATTGTGTGCCAAGCAAGGATTGATAACGTTCAACAGTTAAGCGGGAAACGTTCTCATTGGCTTGTGATCTGGCCAGACTTGCTTTGGCTTTACTATACTCTGTTTGATAAGTTGCTGAATCTATTTGGTATAATGACTCCCCAGCAGCAACATCACTCCCTTCTTTATAGTTACGTTTCAGTATAATACCGCCGACTTGGGGACGAACCTCAGCAACACGAGAAGCCGATGTACGGCCCGGTAATTCTGTGATAACCGTTAGAGGTTCTGCCTTCAGCGTTACGATACCAACTTCAGGAACATGCTGACCAGCGGCCCCTTGCTGTGTATTTTTATTGTCATTACATCCTGAAAGAATGAAATTGCCTGAAATTACCAGTAATGTGGCCAGAGGCAAAACTCCCCTGTTCTTTCGCATAAGTAAACCTCAATTTTTCAATATTGATTCTCTAATCCAACAAGTGAAATCATTACTTCATTGATTAAGGGTGCTATAGTACAAACATACATGAATGTATGTAAATCAGCCTCAGTAAAAAACAAAGTTTATGGCACTAAAATGGCACGAAAAACTAAACAGCAAGCAAATCAAACTCGTCAGAAAATCATAGACGCTGCGATAAAGACTTTCTCTAAGAGAGGTATTTCAGCGACTTCACTATCCGATATCGCAATTGCCGCAGGTGTAACGCGCGGAGCAATTTACTGGCATTTTAAAAATAAAACGGATCTACTTTCTGTTGTTTGCAGAATGCCAGAGCATAAAATAGACGAGCTAGAGAAAGAGTATCAATCAAAATATCCGGATAATCCACTTATTGCTTTGAGATCTTTATTGATTTCTATGTTACGAATGGTGATTGATGATTCTCAAATCCGCCAATTAATGGAAATTTTTTTCCATAAATGTGAATTCGTTGGAGAAATGTCTTCGTTAGTAGAGGAAATTAGGGAAATATGTATTTCCGATTATAAGAAAATTGAAAAAATGTTGGCTGATTGCATTCAATCAGGAGAACTGCCTTATGACCTTGACCTTAGACGTTCTGCCATTATGTTGAGAGCATTGATGACAGGATTACTGGATAACTGGTCATTCTCACCGGACAGTTTTAATCTTCAAGAACAGTCTGCTCATTTGGTGGATAGTTTCATCGATACACTAAAATATAGCCACCATTTGCGGAATAACAAAGAAAGTGAGTCTTGAATACAGGAGCAAAAGTCATGGAATCTGTTCTGATGGTTGCTAATGGAGCAGCATATGGTATTTAACGCGTTGAGATTATCCATTGCCTTTAAAGAGCAGAAGTCCACAGTGAACTGAATTGTTCTTAATGTCTGATGTTGTGGTTGCTGGCTTGGCCGGGCAGACGCCCAAAGAAGACTATAATTTAAAACAGATGTTAGAAATTTTGACGGTGCAAGATATCGACGTTAAATTGTGTAAAACTTGTACTGACGATCGGGAGTTAGTGAACTATTCCATTTTCTGCAAATGATGGGTAGATAAGTTCATGGTTTCAGTTAACCGATATGTGGGTACTTTACTCAATAGAGGGAGTGTATGTACCAAATTCTCCGCGATGCTATTTTTTGTGTTATGTTTTTTTCGCCTTATTTTGATAGTAGGTTTATTATTTCTCCTGCTTATTCCTCGGACTGTTGGGGCTGTTTTTCCAATTTTTCTCGAAGATCATGTTTGACGATGTCTAATGCTGCCAATGCGATAGCAGGAGAAACTTTGTTACATTCAAGCAGATAAATAAGATCTACGGCGAGTTGCACTTCAGGCGGCGCTTGTTCCAGAGTCATAGTTGGTTATTCCCCTTGTGATTAATCTGAATTTTCTTGCTTTTCTATCGATTTCTCGATCCGCATTAATGCCTGACGACAACGGGCGAGTCTGCCAGCTAAAGCTGCGATTTCTCTTTGCAGTTTATGCTGATTGGTAAGTGTCATCTGTTTGCTTAACTGTAATTCTCTGTCATCGATCATTGCAATTAATCGACGCTCATAATCCTGATGTTCTGCCAGACGTTGGTAAAGATCCCGTTCTTGTGAGCGGCGCTCAAATTTATCTTCCTGTTTCCGCAACGATTGAGTTGATATTTCGCGTTTAAGTGCCTCGATTTGTGTCACTAAACGCTCGGCAAGGAATTTCACTGGCTCAATACGATAATCGCTTACACAGACTTTCAATTGTTCCATATTTTGTCTGATTTCTTGCATATATCCACCGAGTTTATTGCTGTTGTGGTGGAATAATGCTTGATCAAAACGAGCGGTGGAAAAAGGGATGTCAGACAGTAAAGCGAGATCTTTTTCCAGAATACTGACTTGTTTTTCAAGCGCAGTTAATAAATTTTGTATGCCCATCAGTATCTCGTTATCATTAATAATCTGTTTGTTAAAGCCTATTTTAATTGGCTTAGCATGTTCGGTTGTAATGACACCGAGTGTGGTAGGTGTGAATCTTGACTTAATTCAATAAAATATAAGCAATAACTTGTCTTGCAGTTGCTTTTTTTCGGTAGTTTGAATAGATTTTACCGTTTTCTTTTTATAACTTGGCTGGCATCAATTATGACCGCTAACGCACAAATACTGCAATTAATTAAAGATAGTATCGAAACAATCCCTGATTATCCAAAGGCGGGAATACTTTTTCGTGACATTACCACATTGCTTGATAATCCAGCAGCCTACCAAGCTACAATAGATTTATTGGTGGCTCATTATCAGGATAAGGGTATTACGAAAATTGTTGGTACTGAAGCACGTGGTTTCTTATTCGGAGCTCCTGTTGCATTGCGTCTGGGGGTTGGTTTTGTCCCTGTTCGTAAAAAAGGTAAATTACCGCGTGAGACACTAAGCGAAACTTATGATCTGGAATATGGCACAGATACCCTGGAAATTCATAAAAGCAGCATTAACGAAGGGGATAAGGTTCTGGTCATTGATGATCTGCTTGCAACTGGTGGCACCATTGACGCGACGGTGCGCTTGATTCGTCGTTTGAGTGGTCAAGTTTCCGAAGCTGCATTTATCATTGGATTACCGGATTTAGGTGGTGCTGAGCGCTTGAAAAAACAAGGCGTTGATTGCTACACGATCGTTGAATTTCCCGGCCACTGATTATTCTGTTTTTTTGCATTAATGATACATCAGCCTCGCCGTTAATGGTGAGGCTGTGCTAGCATGATAGGCAGTCATGTTCAATTTCTTCGGTATTCATGAGCTATCAGGTACTCGCCCGTAAGTGGCGCCCACAAATATTTTCTGATGTGATTGGTCAGCAACATGTGCTGACTGCGTTGGCTAATGGTCTTGCACACCAACGCCTCCATCACGCTTATCTTTTTTCCGGCACTCGTGGTGTTGGGAAAACTACTATTGCACGTCTGTTGGCAAAAGGACTTAATTGCGAAATAGGTATAACAAAGACTCCGTGTGGTCAGTGTGCGAACTGTCTTGAAATTGAACAGGGTCGGTTTGTTGATCTGATTGAAATCGATGCGGCTTCCCGCACAAAAGTAGAAGATACTCGTGAATTATTGGACAATGTCCAGTATGCGCCCGCTCGAGGGCGTTTTAAAGTTTACCTTATTGATGAAGTTCACATGCTTTCTCGCCATAGCTTCAATGCATTATTGAAGACATTGGAAGAGCCTCCAGAGCATGTGAAATTCCTTTTGGCAACGACAGATCCACAGAAACTGCCAGTGACTATTCTTTCACGCTGTTTGCAATTTCATTTGAAAGCACTTGATGTGAATCAAATCAGTAGTCAATTGGAGCATGTCCTTAATGCAGAGCAAATAGAGAGCGATGTTCGCGCTCGTCAACTTCTTGCCCGTGCTGCGGACGGTAGCATGCGTGATGCCTTGAGTTTAACGGATCAAGCTATTGCTCTTGGTGGAGGGAAACTAACATCGGATATTGTTAGCCAGATGTTGGGAACGTTGGATGATGATCAACCATTGGCGATGATTGAATCGTTGGTGCGTGCAGATGGTCAACAAATGATGGCCCTGGTGGAACAAGTGGCCTCTCGCGGTGTGGACTGGGAAAATCTGCTGGTTGAAACATTATCGCTGTTGCATCGAATTGCCATGCTCCAGTTATTGCCTCAGCAACCTGAAAGCGAGCCTTCTTCAACGGAAGGGCGACTGCGTTTGTTGGCAAGATCAATCTCTCCGACTGATTTGCAGCTTTATTATCAAGCATTGCTGGTAGGGCGCAAAGAGCTTCCTTATGCACCAGAACGGAGGATGGGAGTGGAAATGGCATTATTGCGAGCCTTAGCCTTCCATCCAAAAACTGTCATTGAGGAAACGCCACCATCTTCACCTACTGTGGAAAATCTCGTACCGCCAATTGAAGTAGCACCTGTTGTAGCACATGTTGTAGCACAACCTTCGGCTCAGCTTTCCCCAGGTCATCTGTCCTCAGATAATGTAGGAAATGTACGTCCTGAGCAAAAAATGCCTCAGCTAATGGACAATGAGCCCACAGCAAGCAGCCCAACAGCGAAACTATTGCAAGCGAGAAATTCGCTGACTCGCCAAGGAAATACCCCACCAAAAAAGCCTGAGCCGGCAGAGTCTGCGAAGGCTAAGCTGGCAAGTTCGGCGCTAGAGCGACTGGTGGCGGTGGCAGAGCAACGGCCTCAATCTTATATCCCTAAAACACAGGAACCTAAACCAGTAAAGAAAGAAGCTTATCGCTGGCGGGCAACGAATGTTGGGGAGGAAAAGCCACGCTCGACTGCGACACCAAAAGCGATCAAAGCGGCGCTGGAGGATGAGAAGACAACAGAATTGGTAGAAAAGCTGATCATTGAATCGAAACAAAGGGATTCATGGGCTGCGGAAATTGATAAACTGCATATTCCAAAATTGATTCAGCAGATAGCACTGAATGCGTTTAAAGAACAGATTGATGAAAATCGTCTTTGTCTGCATTTACGTTCAAAGCAACGCCATCTTAATTCAGCATCGGCTCAGAAAGCATTGACTGAAGCATTAAGCGAGTTGTATGGAAAACCTATTGAACTCAATATCATTGAAGATGATAATCCTGCGGTAAAAACGCCGCTGGAGTGGCGACAAGCCATTTATGAAGAAAAATTGGCACAAGCGCGTCAATCCATTATTTCGGATAGAACGATTCAAACACTTCAGCAACTATTCGATGCAGAATTGGATGAAGAAAGTATCCGGCCTGTTTAACTACCATAGTGTATTTTTATGCTGTGGTTATAGCAAAGAGAGAGAATTATGTTTGGTAAAGGTGGTTTGGGTAATTTGATGAAACAGGCCCAGCAGATGCAAGACAAGATGCAGAAAATGCAGGAAGAAATTGCAAGTCTGGAAGTGACAGGTGAATCCGGGGCAGGACTGGTAAAAATCACTATTAATGGCGCACATAACTGCCGTCGTGTTGAAATCGATCCAAGTTTGATGGACGACGACAAAGATATGCTGGAAGATCTGATCGCTGCGGCATTCAATGATGCAGCTCGCCGCATTGAAGAAACCCAGAAAGAAAAAATGGCCAGTGTTTCCAGCGGAATGCAATTACCGCCTGGATTTAAGATGCCATTCTAATGCAAACCAGTCCTCTTCTTGAATCTCTGATGGAATCCCTGCGCTGTTTGCCCGGCGTAGGCCCCAAATCTGCGCAGCGGATGGCATTCCATCTATTGCAGAGAGATCGCAGTGGTGGAGTGCGATTGGCGCAGGCACTAACGCGAGCCATGTCTGAAATTGGTCACTGTCGGGATTGCCGGACATTCACGGAACAGGAACAATGCACGATTTGCGCTAATCCCCGTCGTCAGCAGAATGGTCAGATCTGTGTAGTAGAAAGCCCTGCGGATATTCATGCCATCGAACAAACTGGTCAGTTTGCGGGGCGTTATTTTGTCCTGATGGGGCATTTATCGCCGTTGGATGGCATTGGGCCAATGGATATTGGTTTGGATCGTTTAGAAGACCGCCTATCTTCTGAAACCTTGTCAGAAATCATCCTAGCAACCAACCCAACTGTCGAAGGAGAGGCAACGGCAAACTATATTGCAGAAATATGCTTTCAATATGGTGTGACAGCCAGTCGAATTGCTCATGGTGTCCCTGTGGGGGGGGAGCTTGAAATGGTGGATGGAACAACGCTGTCTCATTCGCTGGCTGGTCGTCAAAGAATTACTGATTTGTGATTTATCTCCCAAATTAAGATAAGTAGCACCGATGGATGGTGCTGACTATACCGCCATCCATAGTTGATTTACTCGCCCATCAAACTAATTTTACATTCTTCTTGTTATCTTAACTTGAAACTCTCCGTATCTATCCCCATTTGATTACCATCGTCCGATTTTACATATCTGAACTGGATTTAGATTGAGGTAATAAATGAGCATGAAAGGTCAGGAAACCCGTGGATTTCAGTCTGAAGTCAAACAACTGTTGCAATTGATGATCCATTCTCTCTATTCCAACAAAGAAATTTTTCTCCGTGAACTGATTTCAAACGCATCTGATGCTGCTGACAAATTGCGTTTCCGTGCATTGTCCGCGCCTGAACTGTATGAAAATGATGGTGAATTGCGCGTGCGTTTGGCTATTGATAGCGAACAGAAAACCATCACTATCAGCGATAATGGTATCGGCATGTCCCGTGATGAGGTGATTGATAATCTGGGGACGATTGCAAAATCTGGTACTAAAGCATTTCTTGAATCCATTGGTTCTGATCAGGTAAAAGACAGCCAATTGATTGGTCAATTCGGTGTCGGCTTCTACTCTGCATTTATCGTTGCGGACAAAGTTACTGTGCGTACTCGTGCAGCAGGAACACCAGCTGAACAAGGTGTGTTCTGGGAATCAACAGGAGAAGGTGATTACACCGTTGCTGATATTGAAAAATCAGAGCGTGGCACAGAAATCACCTTACATTTGCGTGATGAAGAAAGCGAATTCCTCAATGACTGGCGTCTGCGTTCTATCATTGGCAAATATTCTGATCATATTGCTTTGCCGGTTGAAATTGAAACCCAGACTAAAAACGAAGAAGACGACTCGGTTACCGTCACATGGGAAAAAATCAACAAGGCCCAAGCCTTGTGGACTCGTGGTAAAGCTGAAATCAGTGATGAAGAGTATCAAGAGTTTTATAAACATATCTCCCATGACTTTACAGACTCTCTGATTTGGAGTCATAACCGTGTTGAAGGTAAGCAAGAGTACACTAGCCTGCTGTATATCCCTTCCCAAGCACCATGGGATATGTGGAACCGTGAACATAAGCACGGCCTGAAACTATATGTACAGCGTGTGTTCATCATGGATGAAGCTGAGCAGTTCATGCCAAATTACCTGCGCTTCGTCCGTGGTCTGATTGATTCCAACGACCTGCCATTGAACGTTTCCCGTGAAATTTTGCAAGATAGTACAATCACACGTAACCTGCGCAGTGCGCTGACTAAACGTGTATTGCAAATGTTGGATAAACTGGCAAAAGACGACGCAGAAAAATATCAGACCTTCTGGCAGCAGTTCGGCTTGGTGATGAAAGAAGGACCTGCCGAAGATAACGCAAATAAAGAAGCCATTGCTAAATTACTGCGCTTTGCTACGACTCACAATGATGACTCCGCTCAAACAGTTTCTCTGGAAGATTATGTTGGCCGCATGGCAGAAGGGCAGGAAAAGATTTATTTCATTACTGCGGATAGTTATGCTGCGGCGAAGAATAGTCCACACTTGGAGCTGTTCCGCAAGAAAGGCATTGAGGTTCTGTTGCTGTCCGACCGTATTGATGAGTGGATGATGAGCTACTTGACAGAATTTGATGGCAAATCACTCCAATCTGTCAGCAAAGCTGATGAATCTCTTGACAAATTGGCGGATGAGAACAAAGCCGAGCAGGAAGAAGCAGACAAAAAACTGGAGCCATTTGTTGAGCGCGTGAAGACTCTACTGGGTGAGCGAGTGAAAGAAGTTAAGCTAACTCATCGTCTGACAGATACTCCGGCTATCGTAACAACCGATGCCAATGCAATGAGTACTCAAATGGCGAAGTTGTTTGCGGCTGCGGGTCAGTCTGCACCAGAAGTAAGTTATAACTTTGAGCTGAATCCTGAACACGTTCTGGTTAAGAAAGCAGCTGGTATTGATGATGATGTTCAATTTGCTGATTGGGTAGAATTGTTACTGGATCAAGCATTGTTTGCTGAACGCGGCACATTGGATGATCCAAACCAATTTATTCGTCGAATGAATCAATTATTATTAGCTGAAAAAGCTTAAGCTTATTGAAATAAAGATAAAAAAACCACGCTTTAACGAAAAATAGAGCGTGGTTTATTTTTTGGTGAATGCGAAAACGTTTACCTGTTTTCTTGAGCCACCCCTATTCAAATGGTATGGTGGTACGTTTTTTTTAAAATACGAAAAGCAAATAGCAAGGGGATTTACGCAATGCGTATTATTCTGCTGGGCGCACCAGGCGCCGGTAAGGGGACTCAGGCACAATTTATCATGGAGAAATATGGGATCCCCCAAATTTCGACTGGTGACATGCTGCGTGCCGCAGTAAAAGCTGGCAGCGAATTGGGTTTACAAGCAAAAGAGTTGATGGATAATGGCCAGCTGGTGACTGATGAGTTGGTCATTGCTTTGGTGAAAGAGCGCATCAAACAAGATGACTGCCACAATGGCTTCTTGTTGGATGGGTTCCCGCGTACCATTCCTCAGGCTGATGCCATGAAAGAAGCGGGTATCAAAGTCGATTATGTCCTGGAATTTGATGTTCCTGATGAAATCATCGTTGAACGTATTATTGGTCGTCGTGTACATGCACCATCCGGTCGTGTTTATCACATCAAATTCAATCCACCGAAAGTGGAAAACAAAGATGATGCCACTGGCGAAGAACTGACTACTCGTAAAGATGATCAGGAAGATACGGTTCGTAAACGTCTGGTCGAATACCACACACAAACTGCACCTTTAGTTTCTTACTACCAGAAAGAAGCACAGGCTAGTAACACAGAATACTTCAAACTTGATGGTACTCGTCAAGTAGCGGAAGTTAGCGCAGAACTGGCTAACATTCTGGGCGAATGATTTAGTGTATCCTTGAATGATTATCCCCCAAATTGTTTCAGGTCTTTGCCTGAAATATGAAGGGGATACATCTCGAATTGTTAGAAACAGGTGGTCTGCTACCGTCTGGCTTTTTGTAGTTTGTACATCTGTATGAGAAATTCGCTCCATGAAATGTTACATGTGACTATCATTCATGTTTTATACTGGATTGTCAGTCATTTTAATGGAGCTATGAGGAATGAGTAGCAAGAAGTATGGTGTCCTATTGGTGAACCTTGGTACACCTGATGCACCAACACCAGCAGCAATAAGATGTTATCTGGCAAAGTTTCTGAGTGACAGAAGAGTCGTTGATATCCCTCCATTTATTTGGAAACCTATATTGAATGGTTTTATTCTTCCTTTCCGTTCTTCTCGTGTTGCTAAGCTTTATCAAGAAATTTGGATGGAAGAAGGTTCCCCTTTATTAATTTATAGCCGCCGTCAGCAGAAATTGCTGGGGGAAAAGCTATTGAACGAAAAATTGGTGGATATCCCTGTTGTTTTGGGAATGACTTACGGCTCTCCCTCTTTGCCTCAGGCAGTAGATGCTTTACTGCAACAAGGCATTGATGATCTCATTATATTGCCACTTTATCCTCAATACTCCAGTACTACTTCGGCAGCGGTTTTTGACAGTATCAGTAAAATATTGCGGAGATACCGGACAATTCCTACCTTATATTTTGTCCGTAGTTATGCCACACATCCTGCCTATATTGCAGCATTAAAGGAAACCATTGAGCAGAGTTTTGAAAAACATGGTCAGCCTGATCGTTTAATTATTTCCTATCATGGTATTCCTGAACGTTTGGCAAAGATGGGGGATATTTATCCACAAGATTGTCAGGCTACGACTGAACTGTTGAGCCAGGCACTGGATTATCCAACAGATAAAATTATGATGACATATCAGTCACGTTTTGGTCGCTTACCGTGGTTATCTCCTTATACGGATAAAACAATGGCATCATTGCCAAGCCAGGGTGTGGAACATGTTCAAGTAGTGTGTCCGGGGTTTGCATCAGATTGCTTGGAAACATTGGAAGAGATTGAGCAACAGAATAAAATTATCTTTTTGGGTGCTGGTGGGAAAAAGTTTGAATATATCTCCGCACTTAATGATAATGAAGCCCACATTTCGTTGCTTGCACAATTGGTAACTAATGTTATGAAATAACTTGCAACTGCTTGTTATGGGACATAATCACACATAGTGAGTGGCAGGCATTGATAGTTATATGATTTTTAAGGATGTGGTTTTTAAGGGTACGGTTTTTAAACCAATGAGTACGGTAAGCGGGAGAAAGGGCTTGCGTATCAATGAAAATCAAAATTATTTGGATTGGACATATAGATAATGAGTAATAAACCTATTAAGCACCCCGATTTTTACGAAGAGCATTCAAATTATTATCATCCAGCAAAGGAAGATGAAATTGATTTGTTTGAACTATTCTCTGTGCTCTTCCAATCAAAATATTTGATCATTGCGATCTCTTTCGTTTTTGCAATTATTGGTTTCGGTATTGCATCATTTTTACCCCAAAAATGGACCAGTACAGCTGCCGTGGTGCAACCAGGGCTGGAAGAGTTTCAGCCATTAAAAAATGTGTTAACAGATTTGCAGGTTCTGAATCTTGAGCCAAAATTGAGCGAAGAGTCGTTGTATAAACGATTTATCGAAAACTATAACTCACGTGTATTGCGTGAAGAATATTTGGTTAGTACAGATTACTTTAAGGCCTTGCCAGCTAAGAATCATGAGGGGTCCGGCCTAGAGCAAAGAAAATTGATCGAGCAAATAGTCAATAAAAACATTACCATATCTTTACCTAAGAAAGATAAAGATAACGATATTGATGAAGCGATTCTCTCTTCCAGTGCTGATAATGCAAAAGATGCTTACAATCTATTAAATGGCTATATCAAATTTGTCTCTTCAGTGGTTCGTGATCAAGTGAAAGATGAGCTGAATGATATGGTTCATCAGAAGTTGGTCTACTCGCAAAAGCTTTATGCTCTCGATTTGTTTCGTGCCGACAATTTGCGCAATGTGGATATTGAGCGATTGAAGTATGCGATTTCTATTGCTAATTCTGCCGGCGTCAAAAAACCTGTATCGAATGGTGGAGCTATGATCAAGGATGATCCGGATTATTCGATCGCATTGGGTTCTGATGCATTGCAACGTAAGTTACAGATTACTGAAGAAATCACTGATCCAGCTAAAATTGATGCAGATATGCGTAACCGTCAGCTATATATCAAAAGTTTGGAAAAAGTGAATATTGATAAGGTTGATTTCGTACCATTCAAGTATATGCAGGAACCTTACGAACCAACTTCAAAAGACTCACCTAAGCGTTTGTTGATTTTGATTGGAGCAGGTTTCATTGGATTTATTTTATCCATTATGTATGTTCTTCTGCGCTACATGGTACGTAGTCGCCAGAAACAAGAGGCTTAATATTATTTAAAGCCAATGAAATGATTCGTCATAGATAATGTTCTGATAGCTGATGTTTCGACAGCCAATGTTGTAATAGCATTGGCTGTCTTTATTTTTGTCGCCGTGTTTTTGTTTTGCTCCAGTATTGCGACACACTGTATTGTGACACATTGTATTGTGACACACTGTATTATGCTAATATGCTGCATATTTTGGCTCTATATCAGCAATTAATTATGAAATTCCCTGGTAAACGTAAATCTAAACACTATTTTCCTGTCAGTTTAAGAGATCCTCTGCTTCAACCTATCAAAGAGATGATGGATACTGAAAATAATCGAGCCTATATTGTTGGCATTGATCAGACACTGGTTGATATTGAAGCCAAAGTTGATGAAGATTTTATCCAACGTTATAACTTGAGCCAGGGACATTCTTTAGTCATTGAAGATGATGTGGCTGAGGCACTCTACAAGGAACTGACAGACAAGAATCTAATCAGCCACGAATTTGCAGGGGGAACTATCGGTAACACCTTGCACAATTATTCTGTTCTGGCTGACGATAAATCCGTATTGCTTGGCACCATGTGTAATAACATCCAAATAGGAAGTTATGCGTATTGCTATCTTTGTAATACATCCAGCCGTATGGATTTAAATCACCTTCAGGGTGTTGATGGTTCAATCGGTCGCTGTTTTACCTTAGTGACGGAAAATGGTGAAAGAACGTTTGCTATCAGCCCTGGTTTAATGAATCAGCTTCATCCAGAAAGTATTCCCGAACACATTATTGCGGAAGCATCAGCTTTGGTCATCACCGCTTATCTCGTGCGCTGTAAACCGGGTGAGCCAATGCCGGAAGCGACGATGAAAGCGATTGAGTATGCGAAGAAATATAACGTACCTGTTGTATTGACGTTAGGAACAAAATACGTCATTGCTGATGATCCACAATGGTGGCGTGATTTTCTGGCTGAAAATATTTCTGTTGTTGCAATGAATGAAGATGAAGCTCATGAATTGACAGGTTTCAGTGATCCTTTGTTAGCGGCTGACAAGGCGCTAGATTGGGTGGATTTGGTGTTGTGTACCGCTGGGCCTGCTGGATTGTATATGGCGGGTTACACTGAGGAGGAATACAAGCGCCAAACGACGCATCCATTGTTGCCTGGTGCGATTGCGGAGTTTAACCGTTATGAGTTCAGTCGTGCAATGCGTAAAGTGGATTGTCAGAATTCAATGCGGGTCTATTCCCATATTGAACCTTATATGGGAGGGCCTGAAAAAATCATGAATACCAATGGTGCTGGAGATGGCGCATTATCTGCATTACTGCATGATATTACTGCTAATAGCTATCATCGCATGAATGTGCCGAACTCCAGTAAGCATATGCGTTCTTACTTAACCTATTCTTCTTTGGCTCAGGTATGCAAATACGCCAACAGAGTGAGTTATCAGGTATTGAGTCAGCATTCTCCGCGCCTGACTCGAGGGTTGCCGGAGAAAGAGGATAGCCTGGAAGAGTCTTACTGGGAGCGTTGATTTTGGTAGCCTGAAATTATGGTAATCTGAAATATCGCCTTAACTGTTTTATTGGAATATCCCCAAATTATGGGGATATTCCTTAGTTACAAGTTACATTTATGCTGGAGCTGTTGGTGAAGGTAATGATGGCGGTTCTATCGGGCAACCTTCCTCATATTCAGGCAGTACATCAGCCATTGCTCGTGCTATCTCATGTTCACCAATGATGATATGGCTAGTGCCACGCTCTTTAATGTAGGTGACTTCGTCATCATAATGGGCTCGAACAATGATATTGATATCTGGCCTGATTTCTCTGGCATTCGCGACAATTTCACCCGCTTCGTAACCGTTGGGGATTGTCAGGAATAACGTACAAGCACAATCAAGCCGTGCCAGAGCCATGATCTCTTTATTGGCAGCGTTACCTATTATTGCGCTGATACCCATTTCGCCTATTTCTTCAAATCGGGCACGTGTATCTTCAATGACCACAACTGGGAAGTTTCTTTCTTGTAAACGTTGGCAAAGCTGGCGGCCCACTCGACCATAGCCTACCACAATAGCATGACCACAAATATTGACAGGGATTTGGGTTTCTTCTTCCAGTGTTTCTTCGAGTAATTGTTCTTCAATGGTTTCTGTTTTTTCCAAGTAACGATCCAGTAAACTGAATAGAAGAGGATTCAACATAATTGAAATGATAGCACTAGCCAATACAAGATTACGGGCTTCTCCATTCAAGAACCCCAGTGTGACACCGAGTCCTGCGAGAATGAAGGCAAACTCACCAATTTGGGCAAGGCTGACAGAGATAGTGAGAGCTGTACGGCGTGAATGCCCAAACATTTTGACCAGTATCATGGCAGCCAACGATTTGCCAATAATAATAATGGTAAGAGTTCCTAAAATAGCCAGAGGCTGCTGGAGCAGAACCATAGGATCAAATAGCATTCCAACGGAAACAAAGAAAAGAACCGCGAAAGCGTCTCGTAAAGGCAAAGTATCTTGAGCTGCCCGGTGGCTCAATTCTGATTCATTCAGAACCATCCCCGCGAAGAATGCACCGAGAGCAAATGAAGCATCAAATAGTGTCACAGCACCATAAGCAACACCTAATGCAATGGCAAGTACAGCCAGCGTGAATAATTCACGGGAGCCTGTTCCTGCTGTTTTCGCCAGTAACCAAGGAATGACACGCCGTCCGACGAAAATCATCAATAAAATAAAAGCAATGACTTTTCCAATTGTGATCGATAGCTTTAATAGTAATTGACCAAGGTTTGCATTCTGGTTATCCAGAATACCCGCTACTGCTGGGAGTAACACCAACGCCAGCACCATTGCCAGATCTTCAACAATTAACCAACCAATGGCAATTTGTCCTCTTTGGCTATCAATGAGTTGCCGTTCTTCTAATGACCGGAGCAATACTACTGTGCTGGCGGTGGACAGACAAAGGCCAAAAACAATGCCGCTTAATAATCCCCAGCCAAGTAGTGCCGATAAACCTGCACCTAATAAAGTTGCAACTGCAATTTGGGCGATTGCACCAGGAATGGCAATGGATTTAACGGCTAACAAATCTTTAAGTGAAAAATGTAGACCGACACCAAACATCAATAAAATCACGCCAATCTCTGAAAGTTCTGGAGCCAAAGACGTATCGGCAATGAAACCTGGTGTAAAGGGACCCGCTAGTACACCTGCTACAAGGTATCCTACCAGAGGTGAGATTTTCAGGCGCTGTGCAAGCATGCCAAGCAGATAGGCGAGAACAAAGCCGCCAACAATGGTCGTGATAAGAGGTGTCGAATGCTCCATCAAGGCTCCTTCTGGGTAGCGAATATAATAAATTATATAGTTATATGAGGTAATAATATGTTTTATAAGTAATCAGCGATAAGGCTGCTAAAAAACATCTTGATCGATGAAAATGAGAATGATCTATATAAATGGTATTTTAATGTAATTTTATGTGGATATTATCATTATTTACGCTTGTTTACAAAAGGTATATGATGTAAGAATAGTGATTACTATATGTTGATTTTATTATTTTTTTTGGTTTTTATTTTCTATATTTGGCAGTAATAGAGTAAAAAAGCCAATAAGTGGTAAAAAAGCACAGATTTTGTAAACCCATTCTATACTGGTCTTATCCGCGACATAGCCAAGCACAGCAGCCCCAATCCCCCCCATACCAAAGGCCAGACCAAAGAATAAACCTGCAATCATGCCTGTTTTACCGGGAATGAGTTCCTGAGCATAAACTAAAATAGCAGAAAATGCGGATGCCAATATTATGCCGATAATAACCGTTAGTATGCTTGTCCAAAATAAGGATGCATAAGGTAACATCAGGGTGAAAGGCGCAACGCCAAGAATTGAACCCCAAATGACATATTTCCTGCCTATCCTATCCCCAATAGGTCCCCCAATTAGAGTACCTGCCGCTACAGAAAACAAGAAGACAAATAGGTGGATTTGGGCGTTTTGCACTGACACGCCAAATTTCTGTATTAAGTAAAATGTATAGTAGCTACTGATACTGGTTAGGTAAAAGTATTTGGAGAAAATCAGTAATAAAAGTATAGCAAAAGAATTTATGACAGTTTTTCTAGGCAGGCTTGGTAGGGAAGTGGCTCGAGAAGACAAGGGAGTTATGGCTTGATGTTGCATCTTATACCACTGGCTGATTTGCAAAAGAATTACGATAGCCAATAGTGCTGCCAGAGAAAACCAACCGACATTTCCCTTGCCGTAAGGCGCAATGAAAATAGCTGCCAGTAGTGGTCCCAGTGAACTTCCTAAATTTCCTCCGACTTGAAATAATGATTGCGCCAGTCCATGGCGCCCACCTGAAGCCATGCGTGCGACTCGTGACGATTCTGGATGAAAAACAGATGAACCTGTACCGACTAGGGCGGCAGCCATTAATATAATTGAAAAACTTTCAGCATAAGCGAGTAGGAGTAAACCAGATAAAGTAAATCCCATACCGATAGGCAATGAATAGGGCTGCGGATATTTATCCGTGTACCAACCGATGAGGGGTTGCAATAAAGATGCTGTTATCTGATAAGTCAAAGTTATCATACCAATCTGAATGAAACTGAGCGTAAATTCAGATTGCAGAAGTGGATAAATTGCCAGAATCAACGATTGAATCATATCATTCAGCATATGGGATAAGCTGATGGCACCGAGAATTGAAAAAACTGTCCGATGTGTTTTTGTTGATGAGGTTGGTAAAGGCGCTGTTTTACTTTTTTCACTCATATTTATTCGCTTCTCAATATTTTTTATAGGGGAAAATTTAATCGATCAGTTTGATTTCTGATGAATTTTTTACACCATAATAAATTTTCGATAGCTAACAAAAATTTTATTCATATCGGTATAATTTGACTGCTATCTCAAAAAGGTGAAAGAAGGCATTATTTAATGACACAATTATGTAATCCTGATTAGAAAAATGTGGTATGTATGCCATTTTTCACACCCTATTTGGGGACTATAACCAATAGAATTTTAAATAACATGGAGATACCCCATGAAACTATCGTTTAAAGCATCAGTATGTGCTTTTGCTGTTTCTTTGTCATTAGTACCATTAATTGCAAACGCTTGGGAAAAAGATAAAACTTATGACATTACAATTTTGCATACTAACGATCATCACGGTCATTTCTGGCATAACGATCATGGTGAATATGGTTTGGCGGCCCAAAAAACGGTAGTAGATTCCATTAGGCAGGAGGTTGCTAAGAAAGGAGGCAGCGTATTGTTATTGTCTGGTGGTGACATTAACACAGGCGTACCGGAATCAGATATGCAAGATGCTGAGCCAGATTTCAAGGGCATGAATCTTGTAGGGTATGACGCAATGGCATTGGGGAATCACGAATTTGATAAGCCATTGAATATATTGAAACAGCAACAAAAATGGGTAAATTTCCCATTTTTATCTGCCAATATTTATCAAACCAGCACAGGCAAGCGTTTATTTAAGCCATATGTCATGTTTGATAAGCAAGGTGTGAAAATTGCAGTTCTTGGCCTGACTACTGATGATACAGTGAAAATAGGCAATCCCGCTAATTTTCCAGATGTTGAATTCCGCGTTCCTGCAAAAGAAGCCAAAAAAGTTATTGAAGAGCTGAAAAAGAATGAAAAACCGGATGTGATTATTGCGGCAACCCATATGGGGCATTATAACGATGGTTATCATGGCACTAATGCACCGGGAGATGTTGAAATGGCGCGCAGTTTGCCAGCGGGTTATCTGGATATGATTGTGGGTGGTCACTCACAAGATCCGGTATGTATGTCGGCAGAAAATAAAAACTATAAACAAGTGGATTATGTTCCGGGCACACCTTGTTCCCCAGATCGCCAAAATGGTACTTGGATTGTTCAAGCCCACGAATGGGGGAAATATGTGGGTCGTGCTGATTTTCAATTCCGTAATGGTGAATTCAAGCTGGTTCATTACCAGTTGATCCCCATTAACCTAAAGAAAAAAGTGACAAAAGAAGATGGCAGCACGGAACGTGTTTACTATACGCATGAAATTCAGCAAAGCCCTGAAATGCTCAAATTGTTGACACCTTATCAAGATAAGGGCAGCCGGAAACTTAGTGTGAAAGTGGGTTTTGTAGATAACAAATTGGAAGGTGATCGCAGTAAAGTACGTTTCGTTCAAACAAATATGGCACATCTTGTATTGGCTGCTCAGATGGAACGAACAAATGCTGACTTTGCAGTGATGAGTGGTGGCGGAATTCGTGATTCAATTGAACCGGGTAATATTACTTACAAAGATGTCCTGAAAGTTCATCCATTTGCTAACCAGCTGGTTTATGTGGATTTCAAAGGTAGCGAAGTTCTACCATATTTGAAAGCTGTTGCAAATATGGAAAAGGATTCTGGTGCTTATGGACAGTTTTATAATGTTAGTTTTGTAATGGATGGTAAGAATATCCGTGATGTAAAAATTGGCGGTAACCCATTAGATCCAAATAAAACTTATCGTATGGCAACGTTGAATTTCAATGCGATTGGAGGAGATGGTTATCCACGGATTGATAATTTGCCTGGTTACGTTGATACGGGTTTCATTGATGCTGAGGTATTGAAAGGGTATATTGAGAAACATTCTCCATTGAAAACCTCTGATTATGAGCCGAAGGGTGAAATTTCATATAAGCAATAACAACTAATTAATGGATTGCTGCTAGTTACTCACATAACTAGTTACCCACATAAAAAGACCATCTTATTTTCAGATGGTCTTTTATTTATTAGCTGTAAGGCGTGTTATACATAATCTAAATCGGGTCGGTTGAAACTGAATAATAATTTAATTATTAAATAAGTTAATTGAAATGGTAATTAATAATTTTATCTCTGTGATAAAAGTATATCGGTATTATTATTTATCACAAAGCGCTGCTTTAAAGAAAACAGAGTCGGCTCGAAAAAATTAGTAAGGGTTGCAATTTAGTTTCAAAATTTAGCAATGTCAGCAAATGAACAGTTAAGCAGTTGGCATAAATCTGTGGGGGACAATTCAATATCTAATCCACGTTTGCCACCAGAAATAAATAAAGTCAGTAAATGTTGAGCTTGGCTATCAATAACGGTAGGTAGACGTTTTTTCTGTCCCAACGGGCTAATTCCCCCGACTAAATAACCTGTTACCTTTTGTGCCTGCTGAGGATCGGCCATATCTGCTTTTTTTGCCTTGAAAACTTTGGCTACTTTTTTCAAATCGAGTTGCCCAGAAACAGGTGTAACGGCGACAGCAAGGTTTTTAGGATCGCCGTTCAATGAAATTAATAGCGTCTTAAAAACCTGTCTGGCATCTAAACCGAGTTTGTTAACCACTTCATCACCGAAATTATGTTCATTCACATCATGTTCATAAGAGTGGAGTTTGAAATTTATTTTTTGTTTTTCCAGTAAAACGATAGCGGGAGTCATATTTGTACCTGTTTATTTGTAACTATTTATCGGTAATGATTTTTTCAAAATGAAGCAGATGAATAGGTTGTTATTCCTGCGACCTTGCCAGCATTTGCCCTAAATTGTTTTCCCCATGAAGATGCAATGCGCCTACAGCAACCAAATATTTCCCTGCTGGTAAGCGATGTAATTGCTCACTCCATTGGCGGTTTCTTTCAGTCATTAAGGTTTGGTAAATTTCTTCGCAGAATGTCATCGGTAGTACCTGATTCTGTTTCTCAGGTCTGTAATTCATCCACCAACTAATCATAGTCTGTAACGCGCGCGCATTGGTGTGCCAATGGGTGATAGTATCTTCCAACAAAGAAAGCCCTCCATTTGGCAGATTGATGAGAAGACCGACTTGTGCATCGGTTCCTTCCAACTCAATGATGGGTTTATTGATGGTTTTTGCACTGTTCAGTAATTGGCAATCGATACCATATTGAGGGCGCAATCCCAAATACTGGGCTTGGGCAGCCTGTAATATCAATGCAACTTGCCATGATGGCAATGGATCCAGCAGTGTGACAGGATGTTGGATTTCTCGGCAATAACGCTGTAAACAGACAAAATGTTCGGGAGATAAACGTTGTGATAGCTCAATCTGCTCCGAAAACGTTTCCTGGAAAGGGGAAACCGCTTGAGTGATATCTGCCTCGACAATAAGAGCGTCCACTAGCTCTAGTTGTTCCAACAATACTTCAGAAAGCGGGTACATGTTTTTTGTACCCATATGAATACTGCCAACAATATGCAATTGTTTGTTTTTATTTAACGTGATGTCGACGGCAGGATAGGGATAATGCCTTTGGGAGTTGAGTCCCAATATCTTACTGAAATATGTCATTAATTTTCCCATGCTGCATACTCTAATAGTTGGCATTGAGCGGTATGCTAACCTGTTAATGGTTAACAAGAAAGGGGGAAAAGTGCGGGATGAAAAGCTAAACGGAATATATTTAGCTTTTCATGGATGCAATATAACTGCCCGAATGTTATGTCAGGATTTAGGCTTGAAGCGCAATAAGCGATTGGCGTTACTCACGACAGTAATTGAAGACAATGCCATGGCTGCACCGGCAACTACAGGGTTTAATAAAGTCCCAGTAAGAGGGTACAAAATACCGGCTGCAATTGGGATGCCCAAGGTATTGTAGACAAATGCTCCAAATAGGTTCTGTTTCATATTGCGCAATGTGCCTCGGGATAATTCAACTGCATCAGCAACTCCGTGCAGGCTATGGCGCATAAGGGTAATGGTTGCGGTTTCTATGGCGATATCACTGCCACTTCCCATTGCGATGCCAACATCCGCTTGTGCCAATGCAGGTGCATCATTAATGCCATCACCGATCATCGCCACTTTCCTGCCTTCTGATTGAAGGGATTGAATGGCTGTTGCTTTGCCATCAGGTAAAACACCAGCTATGACGTGGTCAATGCCAGCTTCTTTAGCGATAGCATTTGCTGTGGTGGGGTTATCCCCTGTCAGCATGACCAAACGATAGCCTTGGTGATGTAAGCGCTGCAAGGCAGAAACAGTATCTTGACGCAAGGGATCGCGGATAGAAAACAGGGCGGCGATTTTCCCATTGGCTGACAGAATGACAGGAGTTATGCCTTTTTCTGCCTGTGCCACCACTAATGGCTTTAATTCCGCTATATCAATCTGATGTTGCTCAAGTAATTTTTGATTACCCAATAACAGGGTGATATCCCCAATTTCCCCCTTAACACCGAGTCCTGCGAGTGTACGGAATGTTTGCACTTCTGGTAATTGTTGTCCTTCAACTTTCATCAAAATGGCTTTTGCCAGAGGATGATTCGAGCCGCTTTCCAATGCACCCGCCCATATCAATACTTGTTCTTCGGTGAAACCATTGAAAATATGGATCTCAGTTACTTGTGGCATACCTTCAGTTAAGGTGCCGGTTTTATCAAAGACAATGGTATCCAGTTGGCTGGCATGTTGCAGGGCATCAGCATCACGCACTAATACACCTAATTCGGCGGCTCGTCCCACTCCTGAGATAATGGACATGGGGGTTGCCAGCCCAAGAGCGCAAGGACAGGCGATAATTAAGACTGTAGTCATGATGACCAGCGCGTACATGATTTGTGGGGCAGGGCCGATAAAATACCAGAGAGCGCCAGCAATCAGGGCGATAGCAACGACGATAGGCACAAATATTGATGATATTTTGTCTGCCAATTGACCAATCTCAGGTTTACTGCTTTGTGCCTGACGAACTAATTTGATGATGCGCGCTAATGTCGTTTGGCTACCAACCGCATTGGCTTTAAACAGTACCGTGCCATCTTGAACTACCGTGCCAGCATGGACGGTATCGTCGATAGATTTTTGTTGAGGAATGGGTTCACCTGTCAGCATGGCTTCATCCAGCCAAACTGTACCCTGAATAATGTCACCATCGACCGGAACACGATCTCCTGTTGTCAGGCGCAATATCATATCGGGCATAACACCTGCCAGCGGCAGTGTTTTTTCGCCTTCAGCGGTAACCACCCGTGCTGTTGGCGGCGTTAAGTCCAACAATCGCTCAAGAGCTTTGGAAGAGCGTTGACGGGCACGTTGTTCTAATGCATGGCCGAGATTGATCAAACCAATGATCATGGCACTGGCTTCATAATAAAGATGACGGGCTTGGGGAGGAAAAATCTCTGGCCACAAATTCACACTAATTGAATAAAGCCATGCTGCACCAGTACCCAGAGCGACAAGGGTATCCATTGTCGCACTGCCATTTTTTAGGCTTTGCCACGCATTGCGATAAAAATGTCCGCCGGCAAATACCATTACAACCAGTGTCAACAAACCAATAGTTAGCCAAATAGTGTGGTTTGAAGGTGTAAGTATCATATTATCACCTATCATTCCCCACACCATGACAGGTATCCCGACCACTAACGCAAGGGCTGATTGCCAGCGAAAGCGCCGCATATTAGCTTGTGCCACTTGTTGTTGGCGCTCACGGCGTTCAGTTTCATCCTGAATGACTTCCGCACCATAACCAGCCTTGATAACGGCTTCAATTAAGGCGTTTGGTGATACATGACCTGTGACTAATGCGCTTCTTTCCGCGAGATTGACTCTGGCATGTTCCACGCCATCAACAGATTGCAGAGCTTTTTGCACTTTGCTGACACAGCTTGCACAGCTCATGCCATCCAGCAAAAGCTGAATGCTGTCATTATTGCTGTCATTATCATTTGCATCATTTTTGTTGCTGTGACCAACAGGGACTGTCTCTATCGGAGTCGAATGGGTTGCCGCTGCCAGGGACTCCGGAGTCTGTGGAACTTGTGTTGTCAGCGGCTTATTTTTTGGGGAATCTACCTCTGCTGCTAATTCGGCGTGGTATCCGGCTTGTTCAACCGCATGAATTAACGCACTGCTCTCTGCTTTGCCATAGATTTTTGCTGTTTGGGTATCAACTTCAGTCGCGATAACACCTTCCACAGTTTCTAATGCTTTTTGAGTCTTACCTGCACATTTCATGCAGCTTAAACCTGACAACTGCAATTCAATATCTGGTTGAGTGGCAACAGTGGCTTTATAATTTTCGGCAACAATGGTGGCAATCAATTCATCAGATGAAACATTACTGATAATTTTGGCATAATTCAGACTTACATCTGCCAGTTCGATGCCGGGAATTTTTTCCAGAGCTTTTTTGACCCTGTTGACACAATGCATACAAGTTAAGCCTTGAAGTGCCAGAATGGTGGTTGTGGACATAACAATATCTCCTGATACAGAGTGATATACTTATCATTAAGGCTAAACCTTCCTGCAAGGGGAAGGTCAAGGGGGAATTATGAATATCAGTGAAATTGCCAGTAAGACAGGTTTAACCAGCAAAGCGATTCGATTTTATGAAGAAAAAGATCTTATTACTGCGCCGGAGCGGGGAGGTAATGGCTATCGTTATTATCGGCAAAAGCATATTGATGAGCTGATACTTTTGCGTCAGGCAAAAGAAGTCGGATTTACGTTGGAGGAGTGTCGTGAATTATTGCGATTATTTCGCAATCCTAGTCGCCACAGTGCGGATGTAAAAACGGCGACTCAGCAAAAAGTGGCAGAAATAGAAAAAACGATTTTGGAATTGCAAAAAATCAAGAAAAAACTACTGGCATTGGTGGCTGAATGTCCGGGAGATGATGGAGCTGATTGCCCCATCATTGAGCATTTATCTGGCTGCTGTAAACATCACGTTTGACGGGAAATAGGCCTCACCTTCAATGTGATTCCGTCAACAGCGATGACCTCAACTTCCGTATTGGCGGGAAGTTCTCGGTCACAGTGAACGCGCCAACTACCATCGGCCAGTTTGACTCGCCCAAAACCATTTTCGGTATTCGTGATTAAATGGGTACGAAGTCCAATCAACTGGTGATTTTTCTGATTGAGAATTTTATCATTAGCCTTGCGGGGGCGATGGC
This sequence comes from Xenorhabdus anantnagensis, assembly GCF_028598555.1. Classification (GTDB taxonomy): domain Bacteria; phylum Pseudomonadota; class Gammaproteobacteria; order Enterobacterales; family Enterobacteriaceae; genus Xenorhabdus; species Xenorhabdus anantnagensis. The sequence goes on along the minus strand of NZ_JAQRFN010000003.1, from coordinate 20,627 downwards.
GTAGCCAGCTACGCCATGCAATAGCAGAAAGCAAGGTCAGAACAGCAAACAGAATACCTTGCAGTTCCCAGCCCATGTTAGGAAAAATCCATGTGATCAGGGCAATAACGATGGCTGCAGTTCCTGTCCACAATAGATATCCTGCCGTTCCCAGCAATTCCGCAATCAGAAGCAGTCCACCAAAACAGAGCCAGAACCAAGCTGGCTGAGTGGCGATCTGTTCAATCATGACTATTTATCCTGTTTGCTTTTCTTGCTTTCGCCAATTAATTCAGCAATACCGCCAATGGCTCCCATCAAATTGCTGGCTTCCAGTGGCATCATAATAACTTTGCTGTTATTTGAGGCACCAATGTTGGTGAGGGCATCAGTATATTTTTGGGCAATAAAGTAATTGATTGCCTGCATATCGCCATCAGCAATAGCGTCAGAAACCATTTTGGTTGCACGAGCTTCTGCTTCTGCGGCTCGTTCACGGGCTTCCGCTTGCAGGAAGGCTGACTGCCGCTCACCCTCTGCTTTCAGGATTTGTGACTGTTTTTCCCCTTCAGCTTTCAGAATAGCTGCCTGGCGAATACCTTCTGCCTCAAGAATATCTGCCCGTTTAGTACGCTCTGCTTTCATCTGAGCGTTCATTGCGGAGATCAATTCCTTAGGTGGACGTACATCGCGGATCTCAATACGCGTGATTTTTACACCCCACGGGTTAGTGGCTTCATCGACGATTGTCAGTAGTCGGCTGTTGATGGAATCGCGTTGGGACAGCATTTCGTCCAGTTCCATAGAACCCAACACGGTACGGAAGTTAGTCATTGTCAGATTAATGATGGACAGTTCCAGATTACTGACTTCATAGGCTGCACGTACTGGATCGACAACCTGAATAAAGCAGACAGCGTCAATGGTGACATTAGCGTTATCGCGAGAAATGACTTCCTGCGATGGGATATCCAGAACCTGCTCCATCATATTGATTTTACGGCCGATACGATCAACAAACGGCATGATGATATGTAGGCCAGGCGTTAATGTACGGGTATAGCGCCCAAAGCGCTCAACAGTCCATTGATAACCTTGTGGAATTGTCTTTACACAGGTAAAGACAATAACAACAGCAATAATGATTAAAATCGGCACAGCACCAAAAGAGAGTAAATCCATAACAATTTCCTTATTTGTTAACTATGGAATATATAATTCTTACTTGCCTAATAGAGTAAAGAGTATACATGACGACGGTATTTAGATGCCAGTACATCTCCAGTACCCAGTGTAGTAAAAATATCCATCATCGTTTTTTTCACTGCGCCATCGGCAGCAGCGAGATCTTTCTTCAAAAAACTAAACAACAATTCGAGGGCTTCTTCATTACGGCCAACTTTATGTAATTCCGACGCCAATTGTACGGCTAATTCCGCATTTTCTGGTTGAGCTGCCAACTCTTGTTGCAGTTGGCGAATTTCAGGTGAATCTGCGGCTTCTTTCTGAGACTTAATATGTTCAAATAACGCATGATAACGTTCATCTTGTTCTTCTAATGGGATGGTATCCAGTATTTTTTGAGCGTCTTCAAGATGATTGAGTGAAAGATTTATTTCGACCAATAATAACGTAGTCTCAATATCTTGCGGATTTTCTTTGTGGACTTCTTTCAGTAAAGATAACGCTTCCAGATTCTTGCCTTCTTTAAGCAACTCGTTCACTTGTTCTAATGGTGACTTTTCTTCTTGTACCAGAAGAGTGGAGAAAATTTTTCTGATAGTGTCATCAGTTTGGATGCCTTCAAAGCCTTGAACAGGGCGGGCTTCTTTTACAAACAGTACAGTAGGCAAGCCACGTACACCAAATTGTGCGGCGAGATAGGGAAGTTCGCCACAATTGACTTTTGCCAAAGTAAATTGCCCGTCATATTCATGGGCTATTTTGTCAAGAGTTGTTTCTAATTCATGGCAATGTAGGTCCTGTGGCGACCAGAAGTAGAATACAACGAGTTGATTGAGTGAGTCTTGTACAACTTGAGCAACATTCGATTCATCAATATTAATGATGTGAGCAGTATTATTGTTTATATTCACTGTGGGTTCCATGGACGTTTCTCTCTGGTTCGTTGCTAGGCGATGATATGTATAAATAAGGTCCGTTCGTACGTTTTTCAATGCTCTTTAACTTTGCCAACGTACGATTCTATCGAGCCATTTTTCCGGGAGTAGACGACGCATTATTTTTACGGTGTAAGTTACCAATGTAACAGAATAACGTAATTTAGGATTGGGACTTTCCAAAGCGTGAATCAGTTTCGAAACCACATCTTCAGGCATAAGTGTGAAACGGCGAGCAAGGCTTGGGTTTTCGACCGGATGATCCTGCTGCGTTTGATTCACATTCTCCGTAAAACGGGTATTGATTGGTCCCGGCTCTATCAGGCTGACTTTAATGCCTGTTTTTGCCAGTTCCCCTCGCAAAGCATCTGACCATGCTTCTAGGGCATATTTACTGGCTGCATATGCACCCCGGCCAGGTGTTGAAAGTAATCCCATAACAGAGCTGGTTTGGACAATTCGTCCCGCACCATAAGCACGTATGGCTGGCAGTAATAAGCAGGTAAGTTGATGAGTGCCAAAGAAATTAGTGGAAAACTGTTTTTCCATCTGCTCACGTGAAACGGTTTCTAATGGGCCATAAACAGCGAATCCACTATTGTTGAATAGCCCGAATAGACGACTGTTGGTTAATTCGATTACTGTTTTGGCTGCACGCTCTACACTTTCTTTATCATCTAAGTCCAATTCAATCGGTTCGAACCCCAACTCTTGCATATGAGCTAAATCAGCGGGTTTACGGCAGGCTGCGAGTACGCGGTAACCACGTTGATGAAGTATTTTGGCTGCGGCTAAGCCGATCCCACTAGAACATCCTGTAATAAGAATTGTTTTTTGCATAACTTTACCTGTTATCTGCATCAATTTATGGAAATAAATGATTTACTATTAGGAATGATTTTCTTAAGGATAGTTAATGCTTTTCTTAAGGATAGTTGATGTATGCTGACAATTTGTTGGACATCCAATCAGCAATAAAAGATTGTGCAGATTGATTAGGGTGCAGCCCGTCGTCTTGCATCCATTCTGGTTTGATAGCAACGTGCTCCATAAAAAAGGGTAGTAGAGGAATTTGATTGCGTTCAGCAAGCGCAGGATAAATTTTTGCAAAGGATTCGGTATAACGTTTTCCGTAATTAGGGGAAATTCGGATTTGCATTAACAACGGTTGTGCGCTGGCCTGTTTGATCAAAATAATACTCTGTTGCAAATCTTGTTCTATCTTTTGAATGGGAAAACCACGCAGTCCATCATTCGCGCCAAGTTCTATCAGAACCCATTTGGGATTGTGCTGCTTCAATAATTCAGGCAAACGTTCGAGACCCTGCGATACAGTATTGCCACTAATACTGCCGTTAACGATGACAGTTTTTTTACCAGCTTGTTGCCATTGTTTTGCCATCAACGCAGGCCACGACTGCTCAACCGGCAAACGGTATCCGGCACTGAGGCTATCTCCCAATATCAGCAAAGTATCCGCAGCAGTCGCTCTGGCACTGCATAGCACCAACAATAAAAGGAAAAATACATGGCTGTAGAAAGTATTCTTGAAGTTCATCATCTCACTAAACATGTAGGCCAAGGGGAACAGGTAATTAATATATTGCAGGGTATTGAGTTGGTTGTCGAGCCAGCACAGACAATTGCATTCATTGGCGAATCAGGTTCAGGGAAGTCAACACTTCTGGGGATTATTGCTGGATTGGATGATGGCAGCAGGGGAGAAGTCCACCTGTTGGGACAGAATATCAGCCGCATGAATGAAGAACAACGGGCGCAGTTAAGGGCAGAAAATGTGGGTTTTGTTTTTCAATCGTTTATGTTGATTCCAACCTTGAATGCGCTGGAGAATGTTCAACTTCCGGCGCTGTTGCGCGGCGAACCGGAACACCAAAGTCGTGAACAGGCTATTGAATTACTCGAACAGTTGGGATTGGGAAAGCGCCTGAAACATATGCCAGCTCAACTTTCGGGTGGTGAGCAGCAGCGGGTGGCTTTGGCTCGGGCGTTCTGTACCCTCCCCAAAATTTTGTTTGCTGATGAACCAACCGGCAACCTTGATCGCCAGACAGGTGAACGCATTGCTGATTTATTATTTTCTCTCAATCATGATTACGCGACTACTTTGATTTTGGTCACCCATGACAATCAACTTGCTGCCCGTTGTCAGCGTCGTTTACGTCTGGTGGATGGCAAATTGCGGGAGGAAGCATGATCTGGCGCTGGTTTTGGCGTGAATGGCGAACACCATCTCTTCTGATTGTTTGGTTATCCCTGACATTGGCGGTGGCCTGCGTGCTGGCATTAGGGCGTATCAGTGATCGCATTGATCAGAGTGTGCATTATCAAAGCAGTGATTTTTTGGCAGGGGATCTTGTCTTAAAGGCTGCGTATCCGGTTGATGAAACTTGGTTGAGCAGGGCACAAGAGCTGGGATTGACACTGAGTCGCCAAATTTCTTTTTCGACCATGACGTATGCGGGAGATATTCCACAACTGGCTCAGGTAAAAGCCGCAGATGAGCGTTATCCTCTATATGGAGAACTGGAAACCGATCCGCGTGGGTTAAAGCCAGAGAAGGGTTCTGTGTTGGTGGCTCCGAGATTACTGACGTTGTTGGGGATTAAGGTTGGGGATAATCTTGACGTGGGAGATGCCAAGTTGAAAATTAGCGGAGAATTGCTGCAAGAGCCTGATAGCGGTTTCAGTCCCTTCCAGATTTCGCCCCGAATTTTAATCAATATTGATGATGCTCAGGCAACGGGAGCGATTCAACCCGGCAGCCGCTTGACTTACCGTTATATGTTTGCGGGTTCTCCTGCCGCCACTCAGTCATTCCAGCAGTTTGTTGAACCACAACTAAAAGCGGATCAACGCTGGCTGACATTGAAACAGGATAATGTCGTAATGGCGCAATCCATTGAACGCGCCCAGCAATTTTTACTGTTATCAGCTTTGTTGACATTGCTGCTTGCTGTCGCTGCGATGGCTGTTTCCATGACCCATTATTGCCGCAGTCGGCATAACCTGATTGCCATCCTGAAAACACTGGGGGCAGGACGTTGGGCTTTGCGCCAATGGATACTTGGACAATGGTTGGTAATATTGCTTGCTGCCATAGTGGTAGGCTCCACTTTAGGCTTGGTTTTTGAATCGGCATTGATTCGAATTTTGGCTGAGATGTTACCTAAGGTGTTGCCAGCAGCAGGAATGTGGCCGTGGGTATGGGCGATCGGAACCCTGTTTGGTATTGCTATATTGGTGGGCATTCGCCCGTATCGCCAACTCATGGCTACTCAGCCTTCACGGGTATTGAGAAGTGATGTAACAGCGTCTATCTGGCCATTGCGTTATTATTTGCCTGTGATGGCGTTAATGATAACAGGGGGATTGGTATTATTGGCAGGTGCTCAGCCTTTGTTATGGTCATTATTGGCAGGAGTGCCGATTGTTGCGTTGTTTTTGGCGCTATTGGGATGGGTAGGATTATGGTTGCTGCGCCGTGTGACATTCCGCCAGTTAAGCCTGCGTCTGGCGGTCAATCGGTTGTTGTGTCGGCCATTTCAGACTATGACCCAATTAGCGGCATTTTCCCTGTCATTTATGTTGCTGGCTTTACTTATTATGGCAAGGGGCGATTTATTGAGTCGATGGCAGCAGCAATTGCCGCCGGATAGCCCGAACTATTTCCTGATTAACATGACTCAACCACAAATTGCTCAAATTAACGATTTGCTGTCCAAATATCAGGTGAAGCCTACCGATTTTTATCCTGTAATATTGGCGCGGTTGACACAAGTGAATGGACAATCTGCGATTGAATGGGCGGCTAAAAAACATCCTAACAGTACGACCGTGAGTCGTGAACTGAACTTAACATGGAAAACAGAATTACCACCGTTTAATACTCTGAGCACGGGAACATGGCCTCCCAAACCGAACGAAGTTTCCATAGAGCAAGGCGTTGCTGAACGATTGAAAATCAAGCTGGGAGATAGGCTTACATTCACGGGCGATACCCGAACGTTTCACACCACAGTAAGCAGTATTCGCAAGGTGGATTGGGAAAGTATAAATCCAAACTTTATTTTTATCTTTGCTAAAGAAACGTTGGAAAATCAGCCCAGAACGTGGCTGACCAGCTTTCATTATGAAGGCAATGGACGGCTGTTAACAGAAATTAACCGTCATTTCCCGACCATTGGCATACTGGATATTGGTTCGATAATCAAGCAAGTACAAAGCATTTTGCAGCAAGTTAGCAAGGCTTTGGAAATTATGGTTGTTCTGGTAATGGCTTGTGGCGGATTGCTTTTATTGGCACAAATTCAGGTCGGGATGAACCAACGACAACTTGAATTGGTGGTATACCGTACATTGGGAGCGAGCAAAAAACTTTTGCGTCGTACATTATGGAGTGAATTTGCTCTGCTTGGTTTTATGGCAGGTTTGGCGGCGGCATTTGGTGCAGAAATCGCACTTTGGTTGTTGCAGACTCAAGTCTTTGATTTCCCATGGCAACCACAATGGCTAATGTGGCTTCTGCTTCCCATCATCAGTAGCTTATTGCTTTCTATATGCGGTGGTTGGTTGGGCGTTAGGCTATTGCGGAAACAAGGACAATATCGGCGTTTGCCTGAATAATTCTCACTATATAAAAATAAACCCGTTAAAAATAAACCCATTAAAAATAAACCTCGTTATTTTAACGAGGTTTATCATTTGAAAAACTGGATATTATCAGGCAAATTCCGCTCTTAATCTGGGTAGGATCTGATCCCCAAAAATTGTTAATCCTTTGATGTAATCGGGGAAAATTAACATCACACCATCCAAATCACAATGACGCATTAAATCTGTCAATTGTCTGTAACAGGTATCCGGTGTACCAATGGCGGTATGGGTCATAAAAGCATTTTGCGAACGTTCTACCATCGCATTGCTTTTTCCATCCATATCGACCCCAAAACTGTGCATCATATTTTTGACGGCTTCTATATCCAAACCTTGGCGGTAGAATTGGGCGAGCGTTTCAGCATAGGCATCTGTTTCAGCGCAAATCACGGTACACATGCAGAATGTTTTGGTTGTTGTGTTGTATTCAGCGGCGATGCGTTTGGCGGTTAAACTGATATTTCGGGTTTCTGTCTCATCTTTGCCACCGATAAAACATACATCGGTATGGCGTACACTGAAACGCAGCCCTTGCTCGGATTGACCAGCACAAACAAGATAAGGACGAGGAAGGGAAAGAGGCTTAGGTTCAGAAACGCACTGCTTCAAATGGAAGTAAGTGCCATCATGGTCTACTTGCTTTTCACGCCAAAGACGCTTAATCAACTGAGTCCATTCTTCGGTCATGGCATAACGCTGGTCATGGTTCAGGCTATCATCCCATTCCCCCATTTGTTCAAATTCATCCCGGAATGAACCTGAAACAATATTCAGCCCGGCACGACCTTGACTAATGTGATCCAAGGTAGCGATCATTTTGGCGGTAACAGCCGGATTATGCAGCCCGGCATGAACAGTGGCGATCAATTTTGCGCGGTGAGTAACTTCGGCAATGCCAGCCATCATCGTGACAGATTCGAGTGAGCAACCCCAATGATCTGTTTCACCGCCAAACCCGCGCCATTTTCCCATGGACATAATGAAATCAAGACCAATATGATCGGCCAAAATGGCAGCTTCACGGTTTTGTTTATAAGACGCATCCAGCGGTGGCGTGTTTTTGGAGATGATCCATCCACCTTTGGCGATGGGCAGAAATACGCCGAACTCTTTCTTTGACATCACTATTTCCTTGTTTGTACGTTGTTTCAGTTCATTTTTATCCTATTCAGTAAATTGAGTATCTTTGAGTGAGTGTTTTCCCATTTTCTGAGCAGGTGGTTTCATCATCAATGTTACGACAAGAACAACAAATACGGGGATAGCAATAATTAAGAATGCTGAAGTAAAACTGCCTGAATAATCCTTGATAGTACCAGCAAAAAAAGGAGCCAGACACGCCAGCGTGGAAAACAGGTTCATGATGGAAAACAGTTCCAGATAAGGCTTGCGGCCAAAATAGTTCGCCAGCAATACACTGGAAGCGAGGAAAGTCATGCCATATCCCATCCCGACAAACACCGTGAACGCAATCAAGAATGGCCATGAAGAGGCAATGCTCAGTGCAATTAAACCAAGAATGATGATAGCCAGACTACCAATCAGTAATTTTTTCGGATCTACCCACTCTCCGACTGCACCACCTGCCAATCGGGAAAACGCATTGATAAAGGCCATTGTGCTTAGTAACCCAGCAGCGATGGCTTCGCTGAAACCATTTTCAATAATATGGGCAACCGCAAAACTATTGACTGTAATACCACACCATAAAAATGCGGTGTAAGTTGCAGCAATTACATAGAACTGCCATGTCCGCAGTGCTTGATGTGCCGTCCAGCGTTGCTTGGTACGATAAATGCTGGGATTATCCTGATTGTTATGTTTTTGGTTTATGGCCTTGGCATGGGCGACTTCCCGTTTTCCCTCCTGAAGAGTAATAACTGTCAGGATAACGAAAATGGAGAGGGCAATAGCGGAAATCATCCAATGCATTCGCCATGTTCCCCAAACCCGGGTTGCCAGAAAGTAGATCCACGGGCCGACCACGCCCCCCAATCCCCCTATTGTGAAGTAGAAACCAAAAGCAAGGGATTGTTTCTCATATAGCCGTGAAATCACATAAGTACCCGGCACAGTCGCCAAAAAGGTAAAACCGACACCAATTAAAGATGCACCAATAAAATATGATGAAATAGTGTGTGTGTGATAGAGATTGTAGAAACCAGCCAGAAAAATCAGCAGACCGACGCACAGAGTGAAACGAACGCCAACTTTACGAATGAATACCGTTGGCAGAAAACTGGATAGCCCGCAAGTCAGGCCAAGCAGCGTGAAGCCTAAACCCGCATTTGTCCAACTCCAGCCCAGTTCATTAATCATACTGGGTAGGACAACACCCAATGACGTAAAGGTTGTTGCTGTGGATAAAAAATAGACCATGCCTAAAAGTATCAGCAAAAACCACTGATAAGTACGCCCGAATTTGTCGTGTTGAATGGACATTGTGACCCCATCAAGGATATAAACCATTAAAAACGGCACTATTTTATGTGTTTATTAGAAAAAGCTGTATCGAATAAACACCCCATAGCTAAATTGATTCGTACGAAAGTCAGATGTATCTTTTATTTTGTACTTATTTTTGACCGGATTTACGACAACACCTGTCCACAGGTGACCAGCTTGATACCCTAATTTTTTCCCTAAGTCATAATGCAGTTCAGGTTTGAAATCGATCATTTCGGGGTTATCACCTAAACCCAGTGTATAATCGAAAGTTCCTACAACGCGGAAATCCCCCAGTTGATTACTGAAAGGAATACCATAATCAATATGGATACGCTGATCGTTCCAATTTCCTTGGGCATTATTTTCAAAATAAAAAATAGTACGCAACCAACTGAACCCACCCACTTGCCAATCAAGACTGATACCGGGGAAATAGTCGTATTTTACATTTTTGGTTTTAGCTATCCACTGAGCAAACAGCACATCTTTTAATGGGCCATAGGAAAGATCATAGCCTGTGATTTTACTGGCACTGAGTCTTGGTACAAATTTATAGTAATAGGTACTTTTATCGCCTTTGTAGTCATGTTGCAGAGAATTTTGCCAAATGCTGTAGACATACATATCACCAATCTTGTAATCACCAAAGGCTTCTACAATGGGGGAAATGGTTTTTTGAGGATCAATCTTATTTTCGAATTGGAAGTAAAGGCTGGTATCGATGGATTGAAAATTGACAAAACCTTCTGCTTGCACAGGTGTTGAGAGAAGAAAATAGAGTGAAATAGCAGATAAACCCACAGTTGTGGCTGTAATCGACCTCAAGATGTTATTGATTTCCTGTTTCCTTCGCAATAGCACTTGGTGTCTCCTTGTTATCTTATCGACATTGATTTTAAGATGAAGGGTATATAAAAAATTGAACGAATTGTCTATTACTTAAAAGAAAATAGGCAGTTCCTGAAGGCGGTTTAGCTTACCTTAAGGTTAGTGATGTAATATTCTTTAGATAATATAGAGAACGTTATTATTTATTGATGTTTTTATTTGTATTCAATGCATTTTAAATTGCATGTTATTTTTTATCTGCGAAGTATTGGGTATGTTTTCCTTAAGATTTATATAAAGAAAAGTGATTTGTAAAAATTATAGTTTATGTATTGGGTGATTTTATGAATCACGTAGGCTATCAATATTTTTATTTATAAAAGTTTATTTAATTATACTTGTGATGTTTATTTTATATAAATTACGAAGTAAAAAGAATTTTGTATATCTTTTGGATTTATTATGGAAAATTTAAATGTAAAAGGTAATATGTAACAAAATTAATTTTGTAGCATACTGTTTGGAACAAGGGAAATATCATGTATACAGGCATAGTACAAGGTAAAGAGCGTGTATTATCACTTAATAAAAATAATGGATTTAGCACTCTGGAAATCAGTAATAACCACCGTTTTTTAGATGATGTTACAGTCGGAGCGAGTGTCGCAATAGATGGCACATGCTTGACCGTTACCCAATTTAGTGAGGATAGCGTTTATTTTGATATTTCTGATTTTACAGCAGAGACCACAACGTTAAAATTTCTCTCGATTGACGATGAAGTTAATGTCGAGCGATCACACCAGATGCATAAAGAAAATGGCGGGCACAGTCTTTATGGGCATGTAGAAGGAATAGCTGAAGTCATAGAGTTTAACGCCATAGGTGAGACTTACCGATTAGTTATCCAAATCCCTCAAGATAATATTAAATATTTTTTCCTTAAAGGTTTTATTGGGTTGCATGGTTGTAGTTTAACAATCAATGATATTGATGAAGAAAATAAGACGATTGCTTTAAACCTGATCCCGGAAACGTTAAGAATGACCAACCTCAGCAAGATTAAGGTGGGGAATTTCCTCAATTATGAAATAGATCAAACGACAAGAACAATTGTGGATACACTGTCCAGAACCCTGTCAAGAACAGCATGATCATCAATGAAACAGGGAGGGAAGTGGTCAATCATTACCACTTCCTTGCGCTGATCATGATGGGGTCAGTTTAATTTAGATTGTGCCCATTCAAGACCACTTTGATATTCAGCGGGCAATAATAGCGCTAATTCTTGTAACGTAGATTGCAATATCCCCTTATCCGCATGAGTCACATTTAAGTGACCGACTTTACGCACAGGGCGAACTTCTTTTTCATACCAATGTAAACGAACCAGCGGCAAACTAAGCCATGCAGGGTTTATTCCTGTACCGATCAGGTTGATCATGACGGATGGCGCAAATATTTCTGGTTGCGGCATAGGTAAATTCAAGATCGCTCGTAGGTGAAGTTCAAACTGGCTGATAGAAGCCCCGTTTTGTGTCCAGTGACCACTATTGTGAACCCGTGGAGCCAGTTCATTGATCAATAAATTCTCGCCAACAATGAAGCATTCCATCGCCATAACACCCACATAGCCCAGGTGATTCATAATGGCGGACAGCATCTTCTCTGCTTGTTGTTGAAATTTTTGTTGAAACTGTTGTTGAAATTGCTGATCGGCAGAATCAGGCAAAGCAACACTGGTACGCAAAATACCTTCTTGATGCAAATTGTGAGTCAGTGTATAGAAGACTGATTCACCTTTGGCATTACGGGCACCAACCAGAGATACTTCTCCCGAAAACGGAATGCCTTGTTCTACAATACATTCACCGTAAACTTCTGGCGGAAGAATTGTTTCATCACCCGGCCGGATACGCCATTGCCCACGTCCGTCATAACCGCCTGTCCGGCGTTTCACAATGATGAAATCCCCTAACTCCGTAAATAGCTGGGACCATTGGTCGGGGGTGGAAAGCAGTTTCCACGGTGCGGTTGCCAGGCCCAATGTGTCCATGAGCTGTTTTTGTGGCAAACGATCAGCCAGTCGTGGAAAAATATCGCGATTGATAAAAGCCTTATGATGCGCCAGCTCCCGGGTTAATGCGGTTTCTGGCCAGCGCTCAATTTCTGCGGTGATTACGCTGCTTTGATAAGGCACAGCTTCCGGCTCGGCATCCAACCCAACAGGATAAACAGTGATCCCCAGCGGTTCACCTGCTTGACGCAACATTCTGCCTAACTGACCATTTCCCAGTACACAAACGGGCTTCATGCATCCTCCCGTGGATCTGGATTATCCAAGACAGTTTGTGTCTGTTCATTGCGCCAATCTGACAAACGTTGAAACAGAGCGCTGTCATGCAAAGCCAGCACTTGGGCTGCCAACAATGCGGCATTTGCTGCTCCTGCTTTACCAATGGCCAATGTGCCAACAGGAATGCCTTTTGGCATTTGCACAATAGAGTACAGGCTATCGACACCGCTAAGCGCAGCGCTTTGTACCGGAACGCCAAACACAGGCACTAAAGTTTTGGCTGCCAACATTCCCGGTAAATGTGCCGCACCACCTGCACCAGCGATAATCACATCAAAACCGTTTTCTTTCGCCTGTTCTGCGAAATGAAAAAGTTTATCCGGTGTTCTGTGTGCTGAAACAATTTCAACATGGAAAGGAATAGCAAGAGAGGTCAAAATATCGGCTGCATGTTGCATCGTTGCCCAGTCGCTTTTCGAACCCATGACGATGGCAATTTTGGCGTGGTGCTGGTGCTCTATTTCTGTTGTAGAAGTCATAGCTGTTGTGGGATCAGGACTGGACGTCATAAATCAGATGCTCCTGTATGGGGTGTCTACCAGAACAAAGATGAAATTTCAGATGACGGATCATATCACGCTAATTGCACAAGGAAAACGTTTGCGTCGATTGGTTTGTGGATTTTTCCAAAATAAGCAAAATAGCTTAGGCACAAGCAGCGGCCTGTGAAGTGAGAAGCCTCGCCCGATAGGGCGGGGAGTAGTCACAAAGGGAAGGATATCAATTCAATGGACGTTTCTGTGACTTTAAACATTGAACCTTGGTCATGCCATGCTCCTAATACACCACGATGTACAACTTTATCGCCAAGTTGAATATCGTGTATTGCAGGGCGATGCGTATGCCCGTGAATTATCCAATCTGCCTGATGCTTTTTGAAATGCTCGATAACAGCTTCTTGATTGACATCCATAATAGATTTGGATTTTTGGCTGTTGGCGTATTGGCTGCCCGCCCGCATTTTGGCCGCAATTTTCAAGCGGATAAATAAAGGGAGAAACAGGAATAACCGCTGTATCCACGGAGTATGTACTCGCTTACGATACTGCTGATAGCCGATATCATCAGTGCATAGGGTATCGCCATGCAAAATCAGAATACGTTTACCGTACAATTCCAGCACCTTTTCCTGTGGTAGCAGGATCAAGCCGCTCTCTCCGGCAAAACGGGAACTAAGCAAAAAATCACGATTGCCATGAATGAAATAACAAGGAATACCTTTTTGTTTCAGTTCATTAAGTGCTTGGGCGATTTTAGTGTGTAGTGGGTTGGGATCATCATCACCAATCCAGTAATCAAAAAAATCACCGAGGATATAAAGACTTTCAGCATGAATTGCATCTTCACGTAAAAAACGCAGAAAACCGGCAGTGATTGCCGGTTCTTGTTCACTAAGATGTAAATCTGCAATAAACAGTGTACTCATGTAACGATTAATTATTCTCTGAAGTAACTATTCTCTGACAGTAATTATTCGCTGACAGTCACACGTTCAATGATCACATCTTCACGTGGTACATCTTGGTGCATACCGCTGCGGCCAGTGGAAACACCTTTGATTTTATCAACCACATCCATGCCATCAACGACTTCAGCAAATACACAATAACCCCATCCATCTGGACGCTCTGAACGGAAGTTCAGGAAATCGTTATCCACAACGTTAATGAAGAATTGGGCAGTTGCAGAGTGTGGATCATTGGTACGCGCCATTGCGAGAGTGCCACGGTTGTTTTTCAGGCCATTGTTGGCTTCGTTCTTAATCGTATCCTTAGTCATTTTCTGCTTCATGCCTGGCTCAAAGCCACCGCCTTGAATCATGAAGCCATTGATAACACGGTGAAAAATTGTGTTGTCATAAAAACCTTCAGAACAGTAACTCAGGAAGTTTTCAACAGTTACAGGTGCTTTATCAGCGAATGTTTTGATTACGATATCGCCAAAGTTGGTGTGGAAAGTCACCATAATAAAAATCCTAATAATAGTTTTGATTAACCCCGTATTTAGGGGATTCGGAACAACCGTTGTTATATCACATCTCAGATTTTGAGTCAGTACTCTGGGCTGCATCAGAATAAGGTGGCTTGTGGTACTTGCAAAGCATTGCATATCAAGGTGAAATACCTCACCTGACTTCTCTATGCCTCGTTTATTTATGACGCTGATAAAGAAGCCTATAATCAATCAACTCATTTGATTTTATTACACGTACATCAATTTTTACGGAAAACCCACTGATGCTAAAAATTTTCAATACTCTCAGCCGTCAAAAAGAAGAATTTAAGCCGATTCACGAAGGGAAAGTGGGCATGTACGTGTGTGGCATTACCATTTATGACTTGTGTCATATCGGTCATGGCAGAACATTCGTTGCATTTGATGTTATTGCCCGTTACCTGCGTTATCTGGGATATGATCTGACGTATGTCCGTAACGTTACTGATGTTGATGACAAAATTATCAAACGTGCAACCGAAAATAAGGAAAGCTGTGACGATTTGACCACACGCATGTTGGCAGAAATGCACAGTGACTTTGATACATTGAATCTCTTGCGTCCGGATTTAGAGCCTCGTGCAACACAACATATCCCAGAAATCATTGAAATTACGGAAGAGCTGATTAAGCGTGGTCATGCTTATGTTGCCGCGAATGGTGATGTCATGTTCTCCATTGACACCAATCCTAATTATGGACTGCTTTCCCGTCAGGATTTGGAACAATTGCAGGCTGGTGCCCGTGTTGAAGTGGCAGATGTAAAACGTAACCCAATGGATTTCGTGTTGTGGAAAATGTCCAAGCCGGGTGAGCCGAGCTGGGAGTCTCCGTGGGGTGCAGGCCGTCCGGGCTGGCATATTGAATGTTCCGCAATGAACGGCAAGGCGCTGGGTCACCATTTTGATATTCATGGTGGTGGTTCTGATTTGATGTTCCCGCACCATGAAAATGAGATTGCACAATCAACTTGCGCTCATGATGGTCCTTACGTCAATTATTGGATGCATTCCGGTATGGTTATGATAGATAAAGAGAAGATGTCCAAATCATTGAACAACTTCTTTACCATCCGTGATGTGCTGGAATATTACGATGCTGAAACCGTGCGTTATTTCCTGCTGTCCGGCCACTATCGCAGCCAGTTGAATTATACGGAAGAGAACCTGAAACAAGCGCGTACTTCCCTTGAGCGCTTGTATACATCCCTGCGTGGTACAGATAAATCTGCTCAACCTGCTGGTGGAGAAGCGTTTGAAGCCCGTTTTACTGAAGCAATGAACGATGATTTCAACACACCGGAAGCGTATTCAGTCCTGTTTGACATAGCGCGTGAACTGAACCGCCTGAAGGCAGAAGACATGGCAGCAGCTAATGGTCTGGCTGCTGAACTGCGTAATTTAGCGGGTATTCTCGGTCTTTTGGAACAAGATCCAGAACATTTTCTGCAAGGTGGAGCACAGGCAGACGATGACGTAGCCCAAATCGAAGCGCTAATCAAACAACGTAACGATGCTCGTAAAAATAAAGAGTGGGCTTTGGCTGATGCGGCACGCGGCCAGTTAAGTGAAATGGGAATTGAGTTGGAAGATGGGCCACAAGGAACAATATGGCGCCGTAAGTAATTTATTCCAGAACCGCCCCTTAGATGGGCGGTTCAGTTTTTTTATCGAATTTACACTTTCATAACGATATTTTTAGCTGCAATACTTAGCTGTGTTGTATAAATACCTAGCTGTGTTGTATATATGAGCAGAATAAAAATCGGCAGATTTATCGATGAGCGTTTAGATACTCAGGATAAAAAGCATTTACAGCGTAATAGGTGACTTTTCCAGAAGCTGAGTCCCGTTTCATGGAAACAAAAGAGGAATTACTCAGATGCTCTGGTACTTGATGTGTATTATCACCGGAAGCAGAATTGAGAAGAGAAATTTTTACTCGACGTTTAGAATTACTTAATTTATAAGGCAAACCCAACAACCTTCTTGCAGCTCTATTACTTAACATAATTAACTCCGTTTCAGTTGTACGTAAGCCTCTCAGTATAGCAACTTATTAGAAAACCAAAACATTGCTGACATAATTGTTTATCAAGACATCGTCAATGTCACATATCCTGCGGGTAAAACCGGATAAATTTACTGTCAGAAATATCGATATCATTAGACGTTTAATATTTTTCTTGGATTGATTCTTGGAGTTTCAAGTTGCAGCTTTGTTGGCTGCAACTTGAGATATATTTGGGTATAACATACCGTTTTTCTGAAGGACGTTAGCGGGGATGCAATCCCACTAAGTTACTCTTCAACGCGAACGGATTCGTCATTAAAAGTGACCATTTTACCGGCAACAATTTTGCAGCGTTTACGGGTTTCAACTTGAGAATCGACTTCCACCAAACCTTCTGCAATCACTGTTTTTGCCGCAGCCCCACTTTCACACCACCCTTGAAGTTTCAGCAAATCACATAATTCGACATAAGGGTGACCATCTAAACAAAAAATTTCCATTAGTAACCTTCAGTTGTATCTACATCATGATATTCCTCGCAAGCCTGCAAGGTATTTTGAATTAATGTTGCAACGGTCATCGGGCCAACACCACCGGGCACCGGGGAGATCCAACTTGCGCGTTCGGACGCGTTATCGAAATCTACATCACCAATGACTTTGCCATTTTCCAGTCGATTAATGCCGACATCAATCACAATCGCGCCAGGTTTAATCCACTCACCGGGAATAAAATTTGGTTTACCGACCGCGACGATCAGTAAGTCAGCTTGTTCAACATGCTGGCGTAAATTTTTGGTAAAGCGATGCGTTACCGTAGTCGTACAGCCTGCCAGCAACAATTCAAGGCTCATCGGGCGTCCAACGATATTAGAAGCACCAATAATAACCGCATTTAACCCATAAGTATTGATATTGCAGCGCTCAAGCAAAGTTACAATCCCACGGGGAGTACAAGGGCGCAGTTTTGGGGCACGTTGGCATAGACGGCCGATATTATAAGGGTGGAAACCATCCACATCCTTATCGGGGTGAATACGTTCCAATACTTTGACATTATCAATGCCGGCAGGCAGAGGGAGTTGAACTAAAATACCGTCGATTTCAGTATCGGCGTTTAGATTATCTATTAAGGAGAGTAATTCGGCTTCGCTGGTGGTATCAGGCAGATCATAAGAGCGTGACATAAAACCGACTTCTTCACAGGCGCGGCGTTTGCTTGCGACATAAATTTGAGAAGCGGGATTTTCGCCCACTAAAACGACGGCAAGACCCGGTGCTCGTTTTCCGGCTGCAACACGTTGCCTGACTTTTTCTGCAACTTCGCTTCTGATTGTCTGCGCAATCGTTTTCCCATCAATAATTTTTGCTGACATGTATTTAAGATTCCATCATCAAGTATAGGAATAAGTGCTATTTTGTCAGAACATGAACCGCCTGTCAGTTTTATTGGTAATCATAAAATGAGCATATGAACGAAAAGCCCATTGACTCATTCCATTATGCCCGTATAATCCGGTGCTGCATTAACGCATTAGTGATGTTTCTTATTCTGCATACCATAATGCGCCCTTAGCTCAGCTGGATAGAGCAACGGCCTTCTAAGCCGTAGGTCACAGGTTCGAATCCTGTAGGGCGTACCATTTAAAATCAATAAGTTAAGCTAGTTTTAATCCTACCTGATTTTCTCCTTGTGTCGTATTTGTGTCGTTATCTCCAAAAAGTAAGTCAATTTTACGTGCGTGCTCGCTTAAGTGATTAGGCGCTAAATGAGCATATCGCCTCACCATTTCGATTGATTCCCATCCGCCCATCTCTTGCAAAATTGACAATGGAACGTCTGACTGAACCAGCCAGCTAGCCCACGTATGCCTCAGATCATGGAAGCGGAAATCTTCTATTCCTGCTCGCTTCAATCCTGAGTTCCAAGCATTGTTATCATCAACTCGCATTTTTCTAACCGTAGGTGTTAGAGTTCCATCTGGCCTATGCTTTGCTTTTGTATGAACAAATACCCATCTGGAATGCTTGCCTATCTGATCCCTTAGTACTCGGCATGCAGTATCATTGAGAGCTATACCTATTGCTTTGCCAGCCTTGGCGTTCTCTGGGTTTATCCATGCCACCTTTCTTTGCATATCGACCTGTTGCCATTCTAGGTCGATAATGTTGGAGCGTCTAAGTCCGGTTGCTAACGCAAAGATAACAATTGGCTTCATGCTTTCAGGCATACACTCTATTAGCCTTGCTGCTTCATCTTTGGTTAGCCATCTGATACGCTTACTAATTGGTTTTTTTGTTTTAATAACCGGCGCTGATTTTATCCAGTTCCATTCATTAGCCGCTGCTCGTAACAGCGATCTAAAGAATGATAAATGCTGGCTTTTCGTCGCCTGGCTAACAGGGATCGCCTCATACACAGGAGTTTTTCTTCCTTTCCTTAATGCGGCATCACGTTTGCTTTCCCAAATCTGGTAGTGCTTGCGATTTTTCATTTTTGAAACAGCATCATAAACCTCATCCGCTGTTATTGTTGAGATATCTCGACCAGAGAAATGTTGTAGGAAAAATTCAATTTTCGTTTTGTCATCATTCAATGATCTCTTATGCTCTTTTTCCCTAAGCCAACGAATACAACATTCCTCAAAGGTGCGAGTAGGCAGATCATTAAGCTGGTCAACTCTCCATGCCTCTGCCTTTAACGTGTCATGCAACTCCTGTGCTTGCTTTTTGTCCCTCGTGCCAAGAGATTTCCTAATTCTCTTTCCTGACGGTGTAAAGAAATGACAGTGCCATATTCCTTCTCTTTGGGTGATTGACATGATTTCACTCCATTACGACCACCCTCGCTCGCTATATGAGTTTGCATCGGGCTATTAATATAAGCAAGAACTGCTGATTTTGTTGTTTTGTACCCCTTACCTACCCGTTTTCCTTCGATAGCTCCAGTAGATATTAGGTAGGCAACTGTCCTTGGTGTTGTTTTCAGCTTTTTTGCGGCTTCTTTTGTGTCCCATATGTCATCTTCGATTTCCATTCTTAATCTCCTTCCGAATAATCCGCTCATAATCCTCCCCGCACTCCTTGCTACAGAATGCACCGTGTGTTGATATTCCAATCGTTTAACAAAATCATCCCACGCCTCACGGGATAATTCGCCACCGTCTGCCAGTGATGTAAAATTAGTCATTGTTTTTTCCTCGTTGCTGAAAATACAGGCTCCAGATACAACTCAATACTAAACACTCCTAATGATTCACCATTATTAAATACAGTTATCTCAATAGGCCAATTCTTACTATCCCAATCCTCGTTATAATAATAATATTCCGCACATTCCTCAGCCAAATAATCGGGATACGAATCATCCCATACTGGATTTTCTAATTCATATCGATCTGTCGGATCTGTTAAATCATGAACGCCTGTTATTGCGTATTCTATGTTATTTCTCACCTAAACCCCCTGCATATATTCGCTGCTTTATTACACATCTCAGTATCAAACCAGCCGAAATGACATTCGTTGAAACTGATTTCCAGTTGTTTTGCTAACCATCGGTACGCCTCCGTGCGCTCCAAATTACGACTCCTAACTACATCATCGAAATACCGATGAGCTAATGCTCTGGCGCTGCGTGTCGGTTTATCTGCCAATGTCCCCATCGGAATATCCGTTTCAGGGTGAATGCTGACACGCGCACCACATGTCCAGCAGTGGTATAACCACGGCCAGCGGTTATCATGAATGCGTTTAAATACGTTCAGGTGATGCTCAATCATCACGTGCCTGCCGCAATATCGACAGTGTGTCGGAATGGGGTAGGGGTCGTTAACTCTGAGGATTGCTTTTGGATTGGGGTTCCACGGTGTGTACATGCAATCTCCTTAATGCTTCTTTCACGGCATTTAGACGAGAGTCCATAAATTTGTATTTTTGACTACGCATTTTTAGTACGCCATCCAGATATCCGATGATGTATCCGTTATCAGCTTTGAGAATAAAATCGGATAGCGAACCGCCCATCGCTCCCCAATACGCTGTCCATGATTCACCATATTCAGAGATAGTTATTCTCCCCTGACCGTCGGCGTAGTCTTCCAAATAAACATGAATAGGGTCATGTCTCGGTACATCCGTAATTTGCAGTTTCACAACATTTGATGTTTCGATATGCATAAAATGCCTCCCGCCGCACAGCAGCGTAGTGATAGG
>NZ_JAQRFN010000029.1 GCF_028598555.1 Xenorhabdus anantnagensis | reverse complement strand
AGTTTATAATCTAAAAAAATCGCCAATAAGAATAAAAGATGTCAATTAATATGAAATTAGGGAACTATTTATTATTTTTTGCGTATTTATCTTATTGAATGACAAAAAAATCGTTGTAAATCAATAAAATAATTTATAGATAATTACATAAAATCCCATAAAGTAAAAACTAGGAGAATATTAGTTATCTCTCGTGCAAGGAGAACAGAAATTCTGTTTAAGCCGCATCGGAAATGCAGTCGAAAAAATATGTAGGAGGTCGCGATAAGACAGAAAAATGTAATTCATATCATGGAAGAACATTCCTTGTTTCAAGGAGGGACTGTTTTTTACAAAACGTTAATAAAAAAATCATGTCATTACAAAAAAAGACGCATATCAGAAAACAAAACGGCGAGTCAGGTGGTAACAATAAGCATACCGTGAACGGTAATAAATCCGTCAAGGCAGGCTCTATTTTACAAGCTACTGGCGGAGCAAAAATCCAACTAATTTTAAGCTCCGGCAAGTCTCATTGATGACGCCATAACTTACTGATTAAAAAGGATAAGATATGGACGATGCAAATCTATCAGTCGGGAAACGCATTCAAACCAAGAGGAAAGAACAGGGTATCACTGCAACAGCATTAGCGAAGCAGATTGGTATCAGTCAACAACAACTTTCACGTTATGAAAGGGGAACAAACCGAATTAATATAAACCATCTTGTTGATATTGCTAGAATATTAGATACTCAGATAGATTGGTTTTTCCAAGATTGTATAGAAGGTAAAAAAGAGGACAATACTGTTAATAAACTCACGGATCAATTTACTCCCATTGCTGAAACAACTATAGGGAAAAATGGTTGTTAAATGGGACAAGATAAATTCGTCAGAAGCCTATTGTGTCATTGATTTCAATTACCCAATCCGGCTTCTGACTCTTGTCAAATATCACTGTAAAATTATGCATTTCATTATCGGGTGTGTCCCATCATATCAGCGATATCGACAATAAATCGCTTAATGGTCATCAGCTCTTCCGCCGAGTAGTTTTCCAATAGTTTCAACCACCTTGCTTCTGCTTGCTGATGCAGTTTTTCATGAGCAGCAAAGATCCGCTTTCCATCATCAGTCAAACTAAAATAAGTTTCTTTCTGATTATCTGCCATTTTCAGTTTTTCAACGATAGAACGTTGGAGAAGTTTTGCACAGATTTTTGAGATCGCGCCCTTGGTCATCCCCATTGCTTGGCTGATACTCGTGATATTTAATAATCCCGATACCCCGATACTCTGAATCACATGTAATTCAGACAATGAGTAGTCACTGAGTCCATATTCACGGAGTGCCTCTTCATGATGTCCCCTCTTAGTACTGCCTCTTAAGTGTATCAAGTGGTTAACAGCAGTAAGAATCTCGCGTTGGTAAACTGTTCGGTTATTCATTTACAACGATTTCCAAGGAAAATATTTCGAACATCATACCCAAAAAAGATAAAAAAGATCTTTACAAAATCTACCCATTTATTAACCTCCATATTGTTTCCTTGGAAACAATATGGAGAAAAAAGATGAATAGATGTAGCTCAATCCGTAATATAAAAGTGATCTTCTACCTAGTGTGCTTTAGTGCCCTACTCGGCTCTCTCGCTCAAAATATCTATGCTCCCGTTATCCCTACTATAAAAGAGTTATTCAATACGTCCCTGCCTTTGGTAAACCTAACAGTATCAGCATTCACATTTGTTTTAGCTGTTATGCAAATCGTGTACGGCCCATTAGCTGATAGTAAAGGTCGAAAAGCCATTTTACTTCCTGCCCTTGCTATCTCCGTCATTGGATCTATTGGTTGTGCGATGACTTCCGATATTTATTGGCTGATTGCCTTTCGAATTGTTCAATCCATTGGAATTGCAGCTATTCCTGTTATTGCAGCGACAATCATTGGCGATCTGTATGAAGGTCAGCAACGTGCTAAAGCCATCAGTACTTATCAAATGTTGTTAACACTGTCGCCTGCTTCTGGGCCATTGATCGGCGGCTATTTAGCCGAATTAAATGGCTATGTTGCGATTTTCCAATTTATTGCTGTTATTGGCGGGTTAATGCTTGTCAGCAACTTGCTGTGGCTGCCAGAAACTAAGCCAAAAACCAAGCCGGAACAATCAGAACGTTCCCAAAGAATGTCCTTTCACTTCCGTGAAATTTTGTCAGACCGCATCGCACAATCCGTTTTCTGTATTGGCTTTATACTGTTCTATTGTTACTTCTGCTTTTTAACTTTTTTACCCATTATTTTAAATGAAGAATATGGCTTCAGCCCTGCCGATATTGGTTGGATGTACATTCCCATGTCATTGACAATGATTGTTGGCAGTTACAGTCACCGTTTACTTCATCATCGACTATCTGAGATAAATGGTCTTATTATCAGTAGCTTGTTAAATATGAGCTTCATTCTGTTATTTTCCATCACATATCGATTCGGTATTCCCACTTTAATCATTGTCACCGCTTTATACGGTTTCACTTTAGGGATATCGACACCTACACATACCTCTTTGCTGTTAGCAAAGTTTGTGGAAGAACGAGCAACTGTAATCGGGATGTATAATTTCATCAGATATATGGGAATGGCCGTTGGCCCAATGGTTGGCAGCCTCTTGTTATTTAATAATCGCTATGAATGGATATTCTTAGTAGGAGCACTGTTATTTACTGTATCTATTGGTTTTACTGTCATTATGACTCAACGACATGGTAAGACTGAGTAACCCAGTAATTAGGCATTTCTGACCGCTTTATTGGCTAGCAATGCCTTGCTTGTTCTTCCAAAACAATATGTCCGTTTTCGAGCATATAACCACAATCAGCTAGTTTCAGCGCTTGATTCGAATTCTGTTCAACCAGAAAAATGGTCATGCCCTCATCATGCAACTGCTGGTTGGTATCGAAAATCTGCATAATGATAGTGGGTGCCAACCCAAGAGATAGCTCCCCGCATAATGTACTGAGCAAGATAGACTGAAAAATCAAAAGAATTCAAAAATAGCATAGTATTCAACGAGAAATAGCCCAAACCGCTGCAATATTACGTGCTGTTACCTGCAAGTTATCAGCGCTATTGGCAAGGGCATCTGACAGGGAGCAAGCCTCTGGTATGATGGAAAAGACTGCATCCAACCCATGTTGATGCACAACGTGATAATCCCGGCTCATTCCCCCAACTAACGCAATGGTGGGAATACCAAATTTTTTCGCAACACGGGCAACACCAATGGGCGTTTTACCGTGTATGGTCTGACTATCTATACGGCCTTCCCCCGTAATGACTAGATCCGCGCCCTGAATGGCCTCTTCCAGCTTCAAGGTATCGATAACAATCTCAATGCCTGACTGCAATCTCGCCCCCAAACATCCCAATAAGGAAGCGCCCATTCCTCCCGCCGCACCTGCACCAGCAGTATCAATCACACTGTTCCCCGTTAGGGATTCTATTTTCATTCCATAGTGATGCAATGCAGAATCCAGCGATTTAACCATCTCCGGGGTCGCTCCTTTTTGTGGGCCAAACACCGCTGATGCCCCCTGTTCACCACATAATGGGTTATCCACATCACAAGCCACGGTGAGTTCAATTTGCCTGAGACGTAAGTCCAGATTCGTTAAGTCGATGCTTTCCAGACGGGTTAATGCTGCGCCGCCAAATGGCAGAATACGACCATCACCATCCGATAAATTCGCCCCCAGTGCCTGCATCATACCTGCGCCACCATCGTTGGTTGCACTGCCTCCAATGCCTAATATCAGTTTGCTCGCGCCGTGTTCCAATGCAGCCAGAATCAACTCTCCCGTCCCATAACTTGTTGTTACCAGAGGGTTACGCTGCTCCACAGGCACCAAATGCAACCCAGAGGCCGCCGCCATTTCAATTACTGCGGTTTTTCCGTCTCCAAGCAGGCCAAAAAATGCCTCAACAGGCTGTCCCAAAGGATCAGTAACAGTACATACGATACGTTGTCCTCCTGTGGCGGTGACCAGCGATTCGACTGTCCCTTCTCCTCCATCTGCCATGGGCAACTTAATATAGTCTGCTTGTGGATAAACTTCCTTAAAACCCTGCTCTATCGCCTGTGCCACTTGCAAGGCACTCAGGCTTTCCTTAAATGAATCAGGGGCAATCACAATTTTCATAATCAATTTCCTCGGCTCTCTGACGCATATTTTCTGGCGCCCCTAACCAGCAAAGCCAAATATTCCAAAGAGTAGCACTCAGAATTGGCAACAATGCCAGCAAGTGTTCCCGTTCCCAACAGCATAATGGCAACAGGTGACATACGGCTCAATCCATAAATAATAAATTTACACGAATTTGTACCACTACAATCTTCAAAAGAAGTCATCCGTGTCGCGGTATCCATAGCTCATCCGCTTAATGACTGTAATCCGATTGTTCATACCTCCCAAAACGCTTTAGTCATGATCATTGTCCGATTGCGGGCTACCAATTCCTCGTGACGCAAGGGCATCATGCTCTTCACTGTTCACTGCTAATATGAAGTCTGTTGGGATTAAAGCAGGACAGACAAAGCACTGCTGTTGCTAAGATTAAGCAATAAGCGATAATCGGCCAGGAAGTTGTGCTGGATAAAAGTGTAATGGCGAGTGTTCCGATGCTCCCTAACAATAACCCTCCCAAGCAGAAGTAGACTGCTGTAGCAGTCCCTGCTATATGATCGAAACCTCGAAGCGCACCATTAGGTGCCACAGAAACCGCAATAGCAATCCCAACACCGACAAGCCACATTGGGGCGATGAAGCCAAATACCGACTTAGGCATAAGTGTCTCTCCAGCAGCCAGCAACAGTGCTCCTGCTATCAGGCAGCACATTCCCGCCCGTAACATGTTGAGGCTTCCCCACCGGGCAATCAGACCTCCCACGATTCGTGAAGTAACTATCATTGCGATGGCCACTGTTGCAAATAGCAAGCTGAAGTTAAGCTGCGATAACCCTTGTCGGCCCATCATTAGCCAAGGGGCTGTCGAAAAAAAGACGAAGAAACTACCCATTCCTGCGCTGTAGCAGAGCGTATACAGCCAAAAATTCAGGCGTTTTACAGGAAAAAGTAGCTGCGACCACTGAAAGTCTGCCATCCGTTGCCGTCGAGTCTCTGGCCAAAGTTTCCAGGCTACAATAACAGTTACTGTCATTACGCCCCCTAGCAAACCAAAGATTGCTCGCCACCCCAGCCAAGTATCAACCAACACTCCTAGCAGTGGGCCTACTGCTGGAACCATCGCAAGCATAGAGCTAAGTAAGCCATAGATGATGTTGCCTTCCTCACGACCCGAATAGATGTCGCGTATAGTCGCGAAAGTGGTTACGAGGCATGCCGAAGCACCACAGGCTTGAATAACCCGGAAGCTCAGAAAAACTTCTGGTGATGAAGCTACAGTGAGGCCGAATGAAGCCGCAATGTAAGCAATCCCCCCACCAAGTAAAACAGGGCGACGACCAAGCCGATCTGACAGCGGGCCGAATAGAAGCTGACCGGCTCCTAACAGAACCAGATATGCCGTCAACGTTAGCTGGATAGTCCCAGCTCCTGCACCAAGTACATCGGCTATAAAAGGCACTACGGGTAGATACATATCCATGCCCAGTGATGCCAGTAAATCGAAAGGTGATAACAGTAATATTGTAGCGGTAAGAGAATATTGCCAGGAAAAATCTTTTGAGTGCATGAGTCCATCTCCTCAAGTTAAGGATTTGGCGGCGATCTCGTAGCTATGTGGTTCCTGAGAACGCCGCAACAACCGAAAAACTATGGTTGCTGCGGCTTATTTAATTGCTTTCTCGGTGGTACTCATATGCGGGGGGTCTCTCATGAATGAATCCATATCGTAACAACCTTCACACTAAGATGCGAAGAACCTAATAAAAAGCGATAAAACAAATTATCGCTTTTTAATCTAGCAAGTTTTACTCAACTCATTATATGCAACTAAATGGCATGCCATTAATAAGTCTAAGCGTTTACGCCTCAATAGCCAGTCGCAACTTCTTCATTGCATTTTTTTCTAGCTGTCGAACACGCTCGGCAGATACACCATATTTATCTGCCAATTCCTGCAAAGTGGTTTTGCTGTCATCATCCAACCAACGGGAGCGAATGATGTCTTGGCTACGCTCATCCAGTCCTTCCATCGCCACAGAAAGTTTATCCGCAGCGTGACTTTCCCAGTTATCTTCTTCAATGCCATCGGCAAAGTCAGAAGCTTTGTCTTGCAAATACAGCACCGGCGCCACCGGATGGCTATCGTGATTGTCATCATCAGAGGACATATCAAATGCCATATCCTGCGCTGACATGCGAGATTCCATTTCTCGGACATCTTTGCTGGTCACACCTAATTCTTTGGCGACCAGATCAACTTCATCCTGATTGAACCATCCCAGACGTTGTTTAGCCTTGCGCAAGTTAAAGAACAGCTTGCGCTGAGCTTTTGTTGTTGCAACTTTCACAATACGCCAATTACGCAATACATATTCATGGATTTCTGCCTTAATCCAGTGAACCGCAAAAGAAACCAGACGCACGCCTACTTCTGGATTAAATCGACGAACCGCTTTCATCAGGCCAATATTGCCTTCCTGAATTAAATCCGCTTGCGGCAGACCATAACCGGCATAACTGCGGGCAACATGAACAACGAAGCGCAGGTGAGAAAGAATCAGCTTTTTCGCTGCATCCAGATCTCCCTGGTAATGCAGCCTTTCTGCCAGTTCCCTCTCTTCCTCTGCGGAAAGCATAGGATAAGCATTGGAGGCACGGATGTACCCTTCCAAACTACCTTGTGGAACTAATGCCAAAGTTTGCATTTCTTTTGTCATTCAAATTCTCTCAAAATTAGATCCAAATTGATGGCTTTCAGATTTGCCTGAATTAACCAATGAGATTTATTTAAGTCAAAGATACGTCTATTTTACCACCGTAAAGATCATATTCAAATCGTCTCAATTGTGTGAATATCAGTACAAAGCCATAACTGTGAGTTAGGCAACGATTAAGCCTAAAAGTTCACTATCAGGCCTTGCAAACGCCTTTATTCCGGCCTAAAACGACGCAAATGCTGAATTGTCGCAAACCATGCCGCAGTCCAACCAATCATACCCGAAATAAGCACTAATAAGAGTGCTTCATCCCACCCCAAACCATACAGCCTAAAGCTTGTTCCAAAGACACTCGCGACTTCCGTAACCACATCAGAAAGTTTCCACACCAACAGAGAGGAAAGGATCAGCGAGAATATTGCCCCCAAAATCCCCAATAAGGCTCCACCATTAAGGAAAGGACGCAGAATAAAACCATCAGTTGCCCCAATCAGCTTCATGACGTTAATCGTCTCACGCCGGCTAAAGATGCTCAGCCGGACACTGTTACCAATGACCAAGAGCAATGCAACCACCATTAAAATACTTATCACAGCGGCAATTCTGCCAACAAGGGCGGTCAAGACAGTCAAGCGGGAAAACCAACTATCATCCATCCTGACTTCTTCAATACCTTTAATCTGCGCAACCTGATCTCGTAATGTCGTTAGTGTCTGAGTATTTTGGAAATTCAATTTGGGAGAAACGATGGCGACCGCCGGAAGAGGATTTTCCTCCAGCAGTTCCAGTGCGCTGGCAAACCCCGACCATGCACGGAATTCGTTTACAGCTTCTTCGCGGGAAAGATAATTCACCGATTTCACGCCATCCATGCCTTTCAACTGATCAATCACCTGTTTGGCGCTATTGTCATTCAGTGATTTATCCAAATAGACTGTGAGTTGTGGAACGGGATACCACTGTATCACTGCTTGGTTGACGTTTTTCCAAACAATATAAAACACACTCGGCAAGGTCAGGGAAATGGCTATCACCATAATGGTCAGCAATGTTGCCAGCGGTTGGCCAAACATATCAGACAGAGTGCTTTTCCATGCATAACGCCACTGTACACGCCACCCTCCT
Organism: Xenorhabdus anantnagensis; assembly: GCF_028598555.1. Lineage (GTDB taxonomy): Bacteria > Pseudomonadota > Gammaproteobacteria > Enterobacterales > Enterobacteriaceae > Xenorhabdus > Xenorhabdus anantnagensis. The sequence continues at coordinate 33,902 of NZ_JAQRFN010000029.1, read as the reverse complement.
TTCAATGATTTGGACTTGGCTGTTTGGGACTGTGTTTTTTTCGCTGAATGACGGACATGCTTAGCCATGCTGTCTTCCTTGCATACGTCCCTGATTCAGGATCAAGGTACGGTAATTTCTTCGTTCAATATTTCTTCGTTCAATAAGAGCGATATCATGGGTAGCCATCAGAACCGTTACACCAACTCGGTTAAATTCTTCAAACAGACGCATGATCCCCTCTGATAATTCCCCATCCAAATTTCCCGTCGGTTCATCCGCCAACAGTACGGTTGGCTTGTTCACCACTGCGCGGGCGATCCCAACACGCTGTTGTTCTCCTCCAGAAAGCTGAATGGGGAAATTTTTCGCTTTGTCCAGCAAGCCGACCTTATCCAACGCCGCAGAGACTCGTCGACGAATGTCTTCAGCGCTTGCCCCTGAGATAATCAGTGGCATAGCAACGTTTTCGTATACCGTGCGATCCAAAAGCAGGTGATGATCCTGAAAAATCATGCCGATCTGACGACGCAGAAAAGGGATCTCCCGGGATTTTAGTCGGCTGATGTCATGACCAGAAAACCAAATATGGCCTGCGCTAGGGCGTTCGATACCACAGATAAGTTTCAAAAGTGTACTTTTACCAGCCCCTGAGTGACCGGTTAAAAATGCCATTTCTCCTGGAAGCAGATGAAAATCCACCCCTTGCAGCGCCTGCCGACCTCCAAGGTAGGCTTTACTGACCTGTTCAAAGCGAATCATTAATAGTTAATCCTCTCGGGCAAAAAGAGCCTCAATAAAGTCGTCTGCCTTAAATGGACGGAGATCTTCAATTCCTTCACCCACGCCAATGTAGCGGATTGGGATCTCAAATTGATCGGCAATAGCGAAGATAACCCCCCCTTTCGCAGTACCATCCAGTTTTGTCAGTGAAATACCCGTCAATCCCACAGCTTCATGGAATAGTTTAGCCTGACTTACTGCATTCTGACCTGTACTTGCATCCAGAGTCAGCATAATTTCATGAGGTGCTTCTTCGTCCAGTTTTTTCATCACCCGAACGATTTTTTTCAGTTCTTCCATCAGATGGGATTTGTTCTGCAAGCGCCCTGCGGTATCCGCAATCAGGATATCAACGCCTTTAGCCTTGGCTGATTGAATAGCATCAAAAATCACTGAGGCCGGATCTGCGCCCGTATGTTGGGCAACCACAGGAATTTTGTTGCGATCACCCCAAACCTGTAACTGCTCTACTGCTGCCGCACGGAAGGTATCCCCGGCCGCCAGCATGACTGATTTGCCCTGAGACTGATATTGACGCGCCAATTTACCAATAGTGGTCGTTTTGCCAACACCATTCACTCCCACCATCAAAATGACATAAGGCGATTTACCTTCAATTTCCAGCGGCTTATCAACTTTCGCCAAAATGTCTGACATCTCTTCTTTCAGTTTAGAGTAAAGCGCTTCTGCATCTTTCAGCTCCTTGCGGCTGGCGTGAGCTGTCAGGTTAGTAATGATCTTACGGGTAGTTTCGACCCCCACATCCGCAATCAGTAACTGCTCTTCCAGTTCGTCAAACAGATCATCATCAATTTTCTTACCACGGAATAGCCCTAAGAAACCAGAGCCAAGATTTTGACGGGTTTTAACTAAGCTACGTTTCAGACGAGCAAAAAAACCTTCTTTGGTTGGCCGTTCTTGTTCCTTCGGTAATGCTGCTTGTTCTTCTGCCTGACGGGTTGCTTCTTCCGCCAAACGTTGCTGCTCAGCTTCTTCAGCGGCACGATGGGCTGCTTCTTCCGCTAAACGCTGCTGTTCAGCTTCTTCCGCAGCACGATGGGCTGCTTCTTCCGCCAGACGTTGCTGTTCGGCTTCTTCCGCAGCACGGCGAGCCACTTCTTCCGCCAAACGTTGCTGTTCAGCTTCTTCCGCAGCACGGCGAACCACTTCTTCCGCCAGACGCTGCTGTTCGGCTTCTTCGGCAGCACGGCGGGCTGCTTCTTCCGCCAGACGTTGCTGTTCAGCTTCTTCCGCAGCACGGCGAGCCACTTCTTCCGCCAGACGTTGCTGCTCGGCTTCTTCCGCAGCACGGCGAGCCACTTCTTCCGCCAAACGTTGCTGTTCAGCTTCTTCCGCAGCACGGCGAGCCACTTCTTCCGCCAGACGCTGCTGTTCGGCTTCTTCGGCAGCACGGCGGACTGCTTCTTCCGTAGCTATTCTTTCTTGTTCAGCTTGTTCTTCTTGCTGCTTCTTATCTTGACGACCAAGTCCGAACCAAGAGAAGAAACCTTTTTTTTTCTCTTTTGCCATCGGCCACTACACTCCTCGCGGTTAATTATGGCGTTATAACAGCCTATCCCATGATATTTTCATCTTTCAAACCACAGCGCTGTTGGCTTCATGACAACCAGAAATCTATTAGATATATGCTGTTTTATCTACTGGGACAGGTTCTAACGGTGATAAAATCCAGTCTAACATTTTCATCACACCACAACACATATCTATAGCGGATTTCATGGTAAATTAATCAATGGATTTCTTCATTTTCACTCACTTTTTGTCTCCGCCAGATATTATTTAATAGCATCGGATGACAAATGATTAAGTTATGTAAATTATGATCAAAAAACCACAACGCGCGTCTTTGGGGCAAATTCGTATTATTGGCGGAAAATGGCGTGGGAGAAAATTGCCGGTTCCTGATAGTGACGGCCTGCGTCCAACAACAGATCGCGTCCGCGAGACTCTGTTTAACTGGCTGATGCCGATAATTCAAGAAGCTCGTTGCCTGGATTGTTTTTCCGGCAGCGGTGCTCTTGGGTTTGAGGCTTTGTCACGTTATGCAAGTCACGCTACCTTAATTGAATATGATCGCAATGTGGCGAAACAACTATCGGTTAACCTAGCCTCATTGAAAGCTGAAAATGCCGATGTGGTACAAGGTAGTGCACTACAATACCTCAACAAATCCCTTAACGGCGCAGAAACACCCTATGATGTGGTTTTCCTCGATCCCCCATTCCGTAAAGGAATGCTGGCTGAAACAATCAATTTATTGGAAGTCAATGGCTGGCTAGCAGAAGAAAGCTGGATTTATGTTGAAGCAGAAGCAGAATCTGCGGCAACAGAAGTTCCTCCAAACTGGAAACTGCATCGGGAAAAAATCGCTGGACAAGTTGCTTATCGGTTATATATTCGCCAGCGGTAAATATGACGTCTGAACAGTAAACATAATTTCGGAGTTAATGATGTTTATTCAATTAGGAAGAGTAATCATGATCTTGGTTTGGGGCATCATGATCTTCAATTTGCTTCATCCATTCCCTAAGCCATTGAAATATTTTATGGATATTGCAATGGTCTTTACAATAATCATGCATGCTTTTCAATTGCTTCTGCTGAAAAACTCCCAGCCTAAAGATCAAAAACTGCCTGCTTTTCTCCAAGCCAAGATCTTCTTTTTCGGCGTTTTTGAGCTATTGGCTTGGCAGAAAAAACAACACAAAGAGAAAGAAGGGGAGAAAAAGTAACGTCCCTTACCAAATGTTCCATTCTGTCTTCTTCCTATTGGAGGCAAACCAAATATCGTCAATGAGTAATTATGCTAATTACTCATTGACGTTCTTTGTTTTTGATAATAAAAATTATTTGTTCGTTAATAACGATGAATCAAGATACTCTCCGTAGCAACCCCATCAAAAATAAAATTGCCTGATAAAAAGGGCGTTAAACATATAGGAAAGGAAAAATATGAGTTGGCCGTTTCTTGCTGTGTTTTTCTCTGGATGGTTATATATTGATGCCGCCTATCGTGGCACCAACTGGCAGCAATGGGTTTTCCGCCCTGTCACTATGTTGCTCCTGTTATTATGGGCCTGGCAGGCACCCAATCTTGAAGTTTCAGGTTACTTCATCATTGCTGGCCTTCTTACTGCATTGCTCTCTGATTCACTCCGCATGCTCCCCAGTAAGTATTTACTCTTCTCATTCATCGCGTTATTTCTGAGTTACTTGTTATATACCATCAGCTTTGCTTTACATATGGGCTTCAATTTCTTCTTCCCACTCCCTTTGATCTTGCTGGTCGTAGGCATTATGGTCATGCTAACAATCTGGACTCGTCTGGATCATATGCGTTGGCGGGTGGTAGATAGCTTCGTTATGGTGCTGCTAATGGTTTGGGTTGCCGGAGAACAATATTTTTCATTCAGCAATGCAAGCCGGTTTTCTATTATGGCTGGTGCTATCCTGCTACTCCTTGCACATAGCATCAATATCATTACTCATTATCGCTTCCCTTTTAAACTGTCAAAAGCGATTGTTGCTGCCTGTGGTTTTATCGGACATTTTTTAATTATTCGTTCACTGTTCCTGTGATTGCTCGCTCTTATCGGGCAAAGGCTTAAAAAGCAGATAACATAAAGAGGGAGGAAGTTGATGATGAGAATCCACCTTAAATAGCACAAATTATCAAAAGAATTCCTCTTATTCGATTTGACTCTGGAGTTCACTCCAGAGTGTAGAGTGAATCTAAACTAATTTACCTTCACTCTCTCTAAGAGGTCGCCTATGTTATCCACTTCCCAAAAACATAAGCAATCACAGCACAGTTCTTCATCTTCCCAACGTTCTTTACCTTCCCAAAAGGAAGAACTTCAGGATGTCGCCAATGATGTAAGTGAGCATTCACATCAATGTCATGATCACAATCACGACCATCCGCATAGTTCCCATGAACATTCTTATGAAAATAGCTCTCATGAACATTCTCATAAACATAGCGGCGCACACTGTTCACACGATCATGCACATACTGTACAGGATAACACTCCCCCCGAATTAACCGCGAGACAGCGTTTTAATTGGATTATCCAAGGCATGGATTGCCCAAGCTGTGCAGGAAAGATCGAAAATGCTGTGAAAAAACTACCAGAAGCCAAGCAGGTCAAGGTTCTATTTACAACAGAGAAACTGGTTGTTGACGCTGATATTGATATTCGCGCCTCCGTCGAGCACGCGGTAAAACAGGCTGGCTTTGAAATCAAAGAGACGGATTCAACATCTAAACTGCCTCCGGCAGTCAATCACTGGAAAACATTCTCCCCAATTCTTATTCTGACTGCTTTGATGTTTGTCAGTTGGGGAATATCAAAGGTCAATGTTCCCGCAGGGCAGATCGCTTTCATCATTACTACGCTAATCGGGTTATATCCGGTTGCGACCAAAGCCATCAAACTGATTCGTTCCGGCACACCCTTCGCCATTGAAACGTTGATGAGTGTTGCCGCTATTGGTGCCTTGTTTATTGATGCCACCGCAGAAGCCGCGATGGTTATTCTTCTGTTCAAATTGGGGGAAATACTGGAATCCTACGCCGCCGGACGCGCACGCCGTGGCGTTAGTGCCTTGATGGCATTGGTTCCTGATCAAGCCCTGCTGATTAAGGATGGAAAAAAGAAAACTATATCAGCGGCTGATCTGCGCCCGGGCGATATCATTGAAATAGCTCCGGGTGCCCGCTTGCCTACCGATGCTGAACTGCTTAGCCCATTTGCCAGTTTCGATGAAAGTGCCCTGACCGGTGAATCTGTTCCGATTGAGCGGCAACAGGGAGAAAAAGTCGCCGCAGGCTGTCTTTCTGTCGATAGTGCTGTACAGATGAAGGTAATCTCTGAACCCGGACACAACGCCATTGATCGCATCCTTCAACTGATTGAAGAAGCCGAAGAACGTCGTGCACCCATTGAGCGTTTTATCGACCGATTCAGTCGCGTCTATACTCCGTTGATTATCTTGTTCTCAGCGCTGGTAGTCTTGATCCCACCACTGTTCTTTGCTGGCTCATGGGAAACTTGGATCTACCGTGGCCTGACTCTGCTTTTAATTGGCTGTCCGTGTGCGTTGGTCATCTCGACACCTGCCGCAATTACTTCCGCACTGGCCGCAGCAACGCGTCGTGGTTCCCTTATCAAAGGTGGAGCAGCATTGGAACAGCTTGGTGCCGTGAGTACAATTGCTCTGGATAAAACCGGTACATTGACCGAAGGAAAACCACAAGTTACTGAAATTGAACCCGCAGAAAATATCAGTGCAGAAACCTTACTGGCACTGGCGGGTGCTGTAGAAAGTGGCTCCCATCACCCATTAGCAAAAGCTATCCTGAATGCGGCAGAAAACAAAGGTGTGACAGTTGTTGAAGCTGAACATCGCAAGGCACTGGCTGGGATCGGCGTTGAAGGGCAATTGTCAGGACAGAAAATTCTCGTCGCAGCCCCTGGAAGATTGCCGGAAAATACCTTGTCCGAACAATGGAAACAGAGAGTCACTGAGTTGGAGAATGGTGGAAAAACAGCGGTTGCAGTCACTCGGGATAAGCAATTTGTGGGATTAATAGCAATGCAAGATACCTTGCGTCAGGATGCCATAGACGCTATCCGTCTCCTGAAAAAACAAGGTGTCGAAGCAGTGATGCTGACCGGTGACAACCCCCGAGCCGCAGCAGCCATTGCTGGTCAGCTAGGCATTGATTATCGCGCCGGATTGTTACCTGAAGATAAAGTGAAAGCCGTCACTGAGTTGAATAAAAAACACCGCACCATGATGGTCGGTGATGGCATCAACGATGCTCCAGCTATGAAAGCCGCCAGCATCGGAGTTGCCATGGGCAGCGGCACCGATGTTGCATTGGAAACGGCCGATGCAGCCCTAACACATAACCGACTGACTGGTTTACCTGAAATTATCGCTCTGTCTCGAACAACCCATTATAACATCCGTCAAAATATCACTATTGCATTGGGCTTAAAGGCGGTATTTCTTATTACGAGTTTATTGGGTATTACGGGGCTATGGATGGCGGTTCTGGCTGATTCAGGAGCCACTGCGTTAGTAACCGCGAACGCGATTCGGCTGTTGAGAGTCAAATCACAGAAGCAATAACAAAAACAATAAATGGAGTTTTAATCTACATCGCCACGGACAGGCAAATGGAAAAGTAATAAAGGAAATTAACAAACTGAAAAGGTGCAGAGCATTATCATGCACCTTTTCAAAATTATAACGACACAAGATTGCTATTTAAGGAAAAAAGAAACAAGGCATCCAGTAAGGTAATAGATAGCCAAACTCCATGCTAATAGCCTAGCATGACGCCTTTTTTCTGAGCAGATACCGATAAGGAGTTTGCTCTGTCTCTTGAGCGATCAATGCATGATCCATAAAACGACAGAATCCCGGAATATCACGGGTTGTGGCCGGATCATCCGCAATGATCAACAACGTCTGACCAGCAACCATATGGCGGACGGTCTTGCGCACCATCATTACTGGCTCCGGGCAACGTAATCCCAACGTATCAAGCGTTTTGTCGGGGTTGGTGAAAACATCGGACATAACAATCTCTGTAGGTTCAAACAATCTATGGCAATGGATTATATTACAAAATATCGTCAACTGCCGTACTTTACTTTTATTGCGCAACGCGCGTATGATCCGGCCACCTGATCTTCAGGTGCATTGATTTTTTGGGTTCCCTCACCCCATCCACCAAAAAGGTACAATATGTTCCGACTGACTGCGCAACAGCGGGCCACGGCATTGATCTGGCTTTCGCTTTTCCACATTTTGATCATTACTTCCAGTAACTATCTGGTGCAATTACCCATCTCCATTTTTGGTTTTCATACCACTTGGGGAGCATTTACATTTCCCTTTATCTTTTTAGCGACTGACCTGACTGTGCGTATTTATGGAGCACCTCTGGCACGCCGGATCATTATTTCCGTCATGCTACCGGCATTGCTGATCTCTTATCTGATCTCCGCTCTGTTTTTCCAGGGGACATGGCAGGGATTTGAAACATTGGGAACCTTTAATTTGTTTGTCGCCCGCATTGCGACAGCCAGTTTTATGGCTTATGTGCTCGGCCAGATATTGGATGTTGGTGTCTTCAACCGCCTGCGCCAGAAAAGTCGCTGGTGGATAGCTCCGGCTACTGCTATGTTTTTCGGTAATATGCTCGATACACTGGCCTTTTTCTTTATCGCATTTTACCGTAGCACTGATGCATTCATGGCAACGCATTGGGTAGAAATTGCTTTGGTAGATTATGCTTTCAAGCTGTTTATCTGCATGCTTTTCTTCCTGCCTGTTTATGGCATTCTGTTGAATTTAATCCTGAAATTTTTTTTCGCCCAAACGGCAGATAAAATCCCGGCCAAAGCCTAATGACGACTCTCCCTAATCGGGGGAGTCTTCCATTTTCCTCGCAATCATCCATTTCCTGCTTTTAACCATAACTTATCTATATATTTTGCCGTATAGTGTTGATGGGCAGGTAAACACAGACTTTGGTATGAAACTGTTCGTAGCCTGCTCCATGCCAGTATTGTGACACTCCATGCCTAATTTCCAGTGAAGAAGGAATATTTCTTATGCTGAAAGTGATCCAGTCTCCATCCAAATATATTCAGGGACCAGGTGCGTTATCTCACATTGGTCAATACACCAAAATGCTTGCTGATCACGTCTTCGTGATTGCTGATAATTTCGTCATGAGTCTTATTGGGGATACCGTCAGCAAAAGCCTAGAAGAACACGAAATCACCAGCCATTTCGAGCTTTTCAACGGTGAATGCAGCCGCAATGAGATCCATCGCTTGTCTGCCATTCTGTTGGAACATCAATGTCAGGCTGTTATCGGGATCGGGGGAGGAAAAACGCTTGATACTGCCAAAGCTGTTGCATACGAATCCAAAATACCCGTGATTATCTCTCCTACTCTTGCTTCAACGGATGCACCGACCAGTGCCCTTTCTGTCCTCTACACTGAACTTGGTGAATTTGATAGCTATCTGTTATACCCACAAAATCCCAATATCGTGCTGATGGATACCAATATCATCGCCAAAGCGCCGGTTCGTCTACTTGTAGCAGGCATGGGAGATGCACTCGCGACCTACTTTGAGGCGCGGGCCAACAGTGCAGCCCACAAACCGACCATGGCTGGCGGAGCAACCTCCACCACAGGTCTGGCATTGGCAAAACTGTGTTATGACACCTTACTGGCAGAAGGTTACAAAGCAAAATTAGCGGTCGAAGCAGGCGTCAGTACACCAGCAGTTGAAAATATTGTTGAGGCGAATACCTATCTCAGCGGCATTGGTTTTGAAAGTGCAGGCCTGGCAGCGGCTCACGCCATCCACAATGGCTTCACCGTGTTGGAAGAATGTCATCATCTCTATCACGGTGAAAAAGTCGCGTTTGGTACTCTGACACAATTGATATTGGAAAATAGCACAAGTGAAGAGTTGGAAACGGTACTCGATTTCTGTGTACAAGTAGGTCTGCCAGTCACGCTGGAGCAATTGGGCTTACGTGATAATGAAAAACTGAATCAGAAAATCATGCAAGTCGCCATCGCAAGCTGTGCCGAAGGTGAAACCATTCACAATATGCCATTTGCTGTGACACCAGAGCAGGTTTACGCCGCAATACTGGCCGCAGACCGAATGGGCAAGGATTGGCTGTATTAAGTAATTGTGAAAATAAATGATTGCGAAAATGATTCAGCGATTGCAGGGCGGGAAATTCTCGCCCTAAAGATTTCTCTCAATTCATCTTCCACTTTTTTATACTGCCGCTATTTTTTAATAATAGATTTAAATATGATGAATAATGTAACGTGTGCTACGACCACCAGCTTCAGTTTTTTCCAAGCAACTGAGTTCTATTAGATGATTTAAATGTCGGGTCGCAGTTGCACGACTAACTTTAGCAATTTTCTGATATTGACTACTATTGATACCTTGCTGAAAATCACCATCCAACATTCTATTCAATACTTTTATTTGTTCCTGACTCAATTGGCTTTGATCGACACGGCGCCAAAATCGGGTCTTCTTCACTGTACTCTCAATTTGCTGCAATTTATCAATAAGCGTGCTATTAAGTGTTTGCAGAAACCACACCATCCAATTGGTGATATCTAAGCCACTGCGCTGAGTTTGCTCCAGTATTTCGTAATATTGCTTACGACGTTCACAAATACTCACTGACATAGCATAAAACCGAATAGAACGGCTTTCTCCTTGTGCCAATACTAAATCAGTCAGGAATCGAGTAATACGTCCATTACCATCTTCCATTGGATGCAACGTAACAAACCATAAGTGTACGATAGCTGCGCGCAAGATTGGATCAAGATTGAATTCATGACGGGATTGATTGAACCAGACAAGAAATTTTGGCATTTCTTCCTGCAATTTTTCGGCAGGTGGAGCTTCAAAATGAACAATAAGATTATCTATTCTGCCGGAAACGACCTCTCTACTCACTTTATGAGGCAAATAACAACGCTATTCGCCTCACAAAATGAGGCGAATAGCATACCTAATTGACTCACTGGCTGAAATTATCTTGCTAAATCTAGCTCCGCCCGAGCAAACTTATCGAATACTCACATTTTTGGTGATCGGTATTGTTCACTTTAATCGGACAAAATAAACTTATCCCAATCCATTGAAAAAATTCATAACCTTCCACCTTAGATCCATACATATCACCAAATATCGCAACACTGGAGGTAAAAAATAATTAATTCAATAGGGTAGACTTGTAATGTTTATACGAACAACGGAAAATTTGGTTGACGGAGCCGCCTGAGGAGATAAAATCCTCAGAAACATCATTCTAGCCATATCCAAGATGAGCTGTTTAGTGACTATTCCTTCCGAAGCGGATAAAGCATTGTTGATCGTCCAGAAGCGATTAGCGGAATCGCTGATAGCTGTCTACCTTCATGGTTCGGCTGTGGTTGGTGGTCTTCGCCCCCTCAGCGACGTAGATTTGCTTGTGGTCATTGACCAACCGATGACGTCTGAGGTTCGGGAAAGTCTTGCTGCCGATTTAATGATGATATCGGGCCGATATCCTTTTGATCCTGATGGACGCCGCCCTGTTGAACTGATTGTTTTCTTGCGCGCCGATCTCACTGCATCGCTTTATCCTGCCCAGAGCGAATTCATTTACGGCGAGTGGCTACGCCACGAATATGAGATGGGAGAAATTCCCAAGCCTGTTTGTGACCCTGAACTTACCTTGGTGTTGGCTCAATCACGACAAGAAGCGATACCTCTGGTCGGTTCGAACGCAATCAGTCTTCTACCCGCTATTCCAAGATCAGACATTCGCCGGGCTATTAAAGATGCCCTACCGAATTTAATTGAGACGCTACAGGGAGATGAACGCAACGTTCTGCTAACGCTAGCGCGTATGTGGCGAACATTAGTTACTGGAGAATTTGTCTCTAAGGATGTTGCTGCCGATTGGGCTGCTGCTCGCCTTCCAGCCATACAGGCCGCAGTTTTAGCCAATGTGCGGGAGACCTATTTGAGAGGAGGTGAAGAAGATTGGCAAAATCGCCAGCAAGAACTTCAAATCACGGTAAATTCACTGCGCAATTATGTGCTAACGAATCTATGACATTCCAATAAAATGCAGAGCAAACGACAACGGTCGCAATCTCTCGCAATTCCTGCACTTGTCGCCCCCCGCCAATAATGATGACATCAGTTTCTGTTACAGGAGCGACATTCATTCAAGATGTTCCTCTTTTGCTTCTATGCCAGTCACGTATTCGGCTAGTCAATGTTTTGCAGGGATAGATAAAATATATACAACACCTGTATTTTTTGTTTGATAAGGAACAAAAACGAGTGAGAATCGCGCATGAAATGGCATAGAAAATGGGCATGTCCCGTAAGGACGTGCCCATAATTCACTTAACTATATTCTATTAACTATATTCGCTTAACTATGTCGACCAACGATATCTATTTTGTTGGCTCCGGCCAAATTTTAGCGATATGGCTCAAGCATTCTTCTTTTGTTCCTGTCTTGCAGATTGCCATCCATCCCATCGGGATCTCATACTCAACAGGCCAGACTGAATACTGCTTTTTATCATTAATGACAGCCATCCAATTCATGGCATCATTTCCGGTTAACCGTTCCATGCTATAGCCTCCTTTTTGAAACTTTCTGAAAGAGCAGCAGGCAAGAATCCAATACCAATCAGGTAACGCAATACCTGATGAACATACTCTGCGGTAATTGTTGGGCAACGGATATCACTTGCCGCTAACCCTGCCAGCGTATTCTTCAGTTCCAGTTCAGGATGGATTTCATCAACGTAAGCCGGATCTAACGCACGATAAGGTCTTTCTGTCATATCTCTGATCAGCGGGATCAAGGGATACAATGGATGAGTATCATCTAACGCAAGAATCTTATCTTTACCCTCATTAAATGGCACAGGGTTGAGGATATAACCAAAATCCTGCACCCAGTCGAAAAATTGCCGGATAGATACCTGCTCTGGATTAAACAGATTAAAGAATTTTCCATTGGACTCCGACTGCTTGGAGATGTGCACCAGTGAAGCTGCCACATAATCAACCGGCACGATATCAAGCAACAGAGCATGATCAGGATAAAAGCCCATTGCCAGATAACCTTTCAAAGATGCAATCAGATAATCATTCCCCTGTGCAGCTCCTGTACGGGTATGTCCGAGGATCAGCCCTGGCCGGTAAATACTGACGGGAACACCTCTTTGACGGGCAATATTGATGATCCCTTCAGATACCCATTTACTTCCCGAATAACCGGAAGGATCACGAACTGACTCACTCATGGCACGATCATCTTCCATATAAGGGCGAGGTGATTCTGTGGCAAACAGTGCGTTTACAGAAGAGACATAGTGAAAATGTTTCAAGCGTGTAGTACAGGCCAGATCCAACGCGGTTCGAGTACCATCAACGTTGATGCTTTTCAAGGCACTATAAGGATAGATGAAATTAACCAGTGCTCCGTTGTGGTAAATAACATCAACCTCTTCGGCCAATTGTGCCCATGATTCAGGCAATAAACCAAAACGCGGCTGTCCCAAATCACCGATAACAAAATCTACACGATCAAGCTTGTTACCTACATCAATATGGTAATTTTTGAATCCAGCCTTGATTCTTTCACGAGCATGTTCTGCATCAGATGCACGGCACAAACAAATGACTTTGGCCGAGGTTTGTTTCAGCAATTGCTCCAGCAAATGCAGCCCAAGATATCCAGTCGCGCCTGTCAGCAATACTTTTTCTGGCTGATACCAATTGGCATGAACCAATCCATCAGGACGAACTCCTTCTTTCAGGTAAACATCATTCCTGAGCGTCTCTGCATGCTGGCGAATTAATGCTTCACTGTGATATGTTCCTACAAGCTGAGCAGGATTTGCCTGACGTGCAACCATCATTTCATCCAAAATGGATGCTATTCTGGCAACGGTCGGCTCAACATAGATACCAGAAATCGGAATCCTCATTGAAAACGCTTTTTCAATGTGTTCTACCATGCGGGCGACAAGAATAGAGTGTCCCCCGATTTGGAAGAAATCATCATTGATACCGAATACATCCGTCGCCAGTAAGCTACTCCAAATATCATAAACGCGTTTTTCAGTTTCAGTTCGTGGCTGTACCACATCATGGCTGGCATTTAATCGTTCCGCGACTTCCTCCAACCGCTTTTTGTCTCTTTTGCCACTGCTTGTCAGCGGAATATAAGGGATGCGGTAATATTCGGTAGGTATCCAGGCCTCATGCAGTACTTCCCTGAGAGAAACCTGAGTTTCGCGCACCCAATCCCCTGACACAACCAGATTAGGCTTGAACAGTACAAACGCTTGGATCTTGGCAAAATCACCACTGCCAGAGACCCGGATAATGGCATCCTGTACGCCATTTTGTTTTCTCAATGCAATTTCTATCTCACCCAACTCGATTCGATATCCTCGCACTTTCACCTGATCATCTTGTCTCCCCATATAAATGAAGGAGCCATCTTCAAGCATGCGTGCCATATCCCCCGTCAAATAGGCCCTTTTGCCTTTTTGTGCCATGTCGGGGACATATCTTTTAGCAGTTTCAGTCGGGTTATTGCGATAGCCTGCGGTCACACCCAATCCACCGATGAGAATTTCTCCCACAGTTCCTTTGGGAACAGGTCGCAGGTGTTTATCCACAATCGTGATACTGGTGCCCGGAATAGGGCCACCCAATTGAACTTTATCACCTTTTTTCATGCAGAAAGCGGTTGACCAGATGGTTGTTTCCGTTGGGCCGTAGACGTTCCATAGTGTGCCTCCGGTCGCTATCAGTTGATCTGCCAGATCTTGTGACAACGCTTCTCCTCCGCAAAGCATGCCCATTTCTGGGCGAGGCTTCCAGCCGGCATTCAGGGCCATTGACCACGTCACCGGTGTTGCCTGGGCAAAAGTGAATCGTGAGTCCGACAGTATTTCAGACAACGCCATTGCATCACGTTGAGTATCAATTGAAGTAATGTAGATACTGCCACCATGAACGATGGTCAGCAGGAGTTCCAGAACGGAGATATCAAAAGAGAACGTCGTCAACGCCAACATATGGTCACGCTGACTGATTGACAACAGTTTGCCAAATCCGCAGAGACAAGCGGCCAGATTGTCATGCTGTACTTGTACCGCTTTTGGCAATCCTGTAGAACCGGAAGTGAACATCACATAAGCAGGGTGATCACCCAACACAGGGATATCACTGTTCTCTGCTACTTTGGCTTGAATTCTCTTATTTAAGATAGCATCCATAGGAATTAATGTTGATGCCTTAAGCTCCGCCGACACAGTATCATCAGATATCAGAATACTTTCCGGCAGACTGGCGAGAATATCATTCAGGCGTTTTTCCGGCATCATGGTATTCAGGGGAATATACACTGCCCCTATTCTCCAAATTGCCTGCATGGTTACAAACCATGAAATACCCCGCTGGGCTGCAATGGCAACATTGCTACCCATTTTGGCACCGTAGTAACGCAAAACATGTGCCGCACGCTCAATTCGCTGATCCAATTCACCAAATGTCAACGTTTCATCTGGATCAGAAACAGCTATGTCATTTGGTATACTTTTGGCCAACTCAGCTAACCGAGAAGGTACATTTTTAAACCACGGTTTTAGATCTGCTGTCATCTGACTGATATTACTATCGAATTCTGTTTCAACAGCAGGAGAGTTTTTTTGCCCAGTAGTAAATGCTGTGTGTAATATTGCCTTGTGTGTGTAAGTATTCATAATGAAGTTCTCATTCTGAGCCTCATAGATTCCATCATTTTTATTGATGAATGGAGGCATTGGTGCAGGTAGTCGTCATTTTCCAGTTGCTGCCTACATTCAGTATTTTCAAATACCTTACGTTGACATTAACTGAGATAGAAAAATAAATTGCAAAAAATTTCTTGCGAATTTAATAAATATATTAATTAGTATTAATTTGTAATCTTTTATTAATCAAACAATCAACTTATATACATCTAATTATTAATTGGAAGACAGAGTGTATTACGCCTATACAATCTGCAACCATACTTCTAACGCCTTGATATTATTATTTTTACTACATAAATAGTCATCCAACCCTACTTGAAAACTGCTGTCATGAGCATGAATAACTATTTATAGTAATATCCATTATTTTGAATTTTAATTTCAAACATTTTATTTATAACTGCGTTATAAAAAACGCCAAACATGTAAATAAGGCGTCAATTACATTAATAAATAAAATATTATTTAAATAACATCATCAGATAATTAGTACAACCTGTTAAAAAAAACAGGCAGGGGAACACTGCCATCTATTTTATTAGATCACATTTATAATAGTAATATTTTCGTGGATTACATTTATAATAGTAATGTTTTCGTGTATTACATTTATAGCATTAATGTTTATGTGGATTATATTTATATATCTATACTCATATAACTATGTTTACATAACTTATGTCCATATAAACCATATCCATATAAACTACGGTTGCTGCATCAGTAAAGACCCCTGAGTAATAATGGGGTTCTGTTTGATAAAGAACATAAACGAACTTTAAATGTACAAAAATAACAAGTAAAGCCATTTATTGTGACAAACTTCACGATATTATAAATAAATTATATTTAAAAAGTACTAAATCGCTCAAAATCGCCAACTTTACGAAATAATATCTATATGATATTAGCAATACCTCACAGTTATATAAGGTTACTTTAGCTAATATACTCTTCGATAAAGAAAATAAATAGCTTAAAATTTCATTTAACAACATCACTGTTTAATGGTGGTGATGCGCTCATACAAAAACAAAAGTCATGTGGAGACAAATATGTTAAGTATTTTCAAGCCGACGCCTCATAAGGCACGGTTGCCTGCGCAAGAAATAGATCCACTCTATCGTCGCTTGCGCTGGCAAATTTTTATGGGGATATTCTTTGGATATGCAGCTTACTACTTGGTAAGAAAAAACTTTGCGTTAGCTATACCGTCTTTGATCGAGCAAGGCTTTTCTAAAGGGGATCTTGGCTTCGCGCTATCAGGTATTTCAATTGCATACGGATTCTCAAAATTCATCATGGGTTCCGTTTCCGACCGCTCGAATCCACGTGTTTTCTTGCCTGCTGGCTTGATACTGGCAGCGGCAGTGATGTTGTTTATGGGCTTTGTACCATGGGCAACTTCCAGCATCGCCATCATGTTTGTCTTGCTGTTCCTCTGCGGTTGGTTCCAAGGTATGGGCTGGCCTCCTTGTGGCCGCACCATGGTTCACTGGTGGTCGCAGAAAGAGCGTGGCAGAATTGTTTCTGTCTGGAACTGTGCTCATAACGTTGGCGGAGGCATTCCACCATTACTGTTCATGTTGGGTATGGCTTGGTTCAATGATTGGAAAGCCGCGTTTTATATGCCAGCATTTGCAGCGATTCTCGTGGCAATAATCGTTTTCACTTTAATGCGCGATACACCGCAATCCTGTGGTTTACCGCCAATAGAAGAATACAAAAACGACTATCCACCTGATTATACGGAAAAAAATGAAAAGGAACTGACAGCAAAAGAAATTTTCATGCAGTACGTTTTGCCGAACAAATTGCTGTGGATGATCGCAATTGCCAACGTATTCGTATATTTGCTGCGCTACGGTATTCTTGACTGGTCACCAACTTACTTGAAGGAAGTAAAACACTTTGCCATGGATAAATCTTCCTGGGCTTACTTCCTGTATGAATATGCGGGTATTCCGGGGACGTTATTGTGTGGCTGGATGTCTGATAAAGTATTCAAAGGCAACCGTGGTGCAACTGGCGTATTCTTCATGATACTCGTCACTATCGCGACTATCGTGTTCTGGATGAACCCTGCGGGTAACCCGAATATTGATATGCTCTGTATGCTGGTTATCGGCTTCCTGATTTACGGTCCAGTCATGCTGATCGGCCTGCATGCTCTGGAACTGGCACCGAAAAAAGCGGCAGGGACAGCAGCAGGCTTTACTGGTTTGTTCGGCTATCTGGGTGGCTCGGTTGCAGCCAGTATCATCGTCGGTTACACCGTTGACTTCTTTGGTTGGGATGGCGGCTTTATGGTTATGATCGGCGGTAGCGCCCTCTCTGTTATCCTGCTTTTATTTGTCATGTTAAGTGAGAATAAACACAAGCAGGAAATTGCCCGTCAAGGTCAGTGATATAACAAAAAGACATTGATTAATAACTATATCAATCGCAGTACAATAAAATTGTACTGCGATTTCATTAGTAATACTGAACATTTTAAACCAAAGTAGTTAAGCATCTTATACATTGATAAATACGTTGCTTTCTTTCACCTTATAGATATTTTCTTCATTCCCATATCTTATTAATAAATTTTTTATCACCTCAGCTTTGCCTGGTGGTACATATATTTTCTTAAGGAAATAAATACTTAGCCTCCCCCTAAAAAAAGGATGTTCTCCTTCCAAATAAACAATAGTACTTTCAGGATGTTCAATCTTAAACCCAAGAATTACTGATATATTAGCGCCATTATTCATTCTATATTTCGCATAATTTACACATTGTTTTACATCACCTACTTTATAAAGTGATATTCCATCACATGCTCTATATCTATCAGGCTCATCTATCTGGTTATGATAACGGCTGGCCTTATATGACCATATTGTATTCCCATGCTCTCCTGAATGAAATGCTCTGTTTTTATATCTTGCAAACCAATGCTCTTCCATTAAATCTTTCATTGGTAGTAACGCGTTAAACCGAAAAATACCTAACAAAGCAGCACTGTTTGTACCATGAACATAATTAATTTCGTCCTTTTCCATTTCTTTGATATATTCAGATTTCAGAATGTTCAAGTGAAGTGATCGTGAAGGCTTCATATTGTCTCCCACATTAGGAAATGATAAGTATTCCTTACTTTATTACCGCCCATTTATATGATTTACTGTGACTATTCCACTATTGTTTAAATATAAAAAATCGATTCTATCTTATGATTTTGTTCATTTAATAACAGATAGGATAAGACTAATCATAAACAAAATCTAAAGAGCAATTTTTATGTCATAAAACTGTGACATGCTGCTGGTAAAACCAATATTCAGGATTGTATTACGCTATTATTTTATATAAAAAGCAATCTGAATAATCACCCTATTCTTCTGCCTGATGATAAAAAATCAGTGAAGCGATCAGCAGTATAATTTCTTGTTTAATATTTTTATTAGAATATGGAGAAACCCAATGCAGACCCCCATCAAGGCAATCATGGCAGGCATTCTGCTAGCATCATCAATGTCAGGCATTGCGTATGCTGCTGCTGATAAGATAGTTATCGCCCATCGTGGTGCCAGCGGTTATTTGCCTGAACATACATTACCCGCCAAAGCAATGGCCTATGCACAAGGTGCCGATTATCTTGAGCAAGATCTGGTAATGACTAAAGATGACCAGCTCATTGTATTACACGATCATTATCTTGATCGCGTAACCGATGTCGCAGAACGTTTTCCAAACCGTGCCCGTGCTGACGGTCGCTACTATGCCATCGACTTTACCCTGCCAGAAATTAAGTCACTGAAATTTACTGAAGGTTTTGATATCAAGAATGGCAAAAAAGTTCAAAGCTATCCTGGTCGTTTTCCGATGGGGAAATCAGATTTCCACATTCATACCTTTCAGGAAGAACTTGAATTTATTCAAGGTCTGAATAAGTCCACGGGCAAAGACATTGGCATCTATCCTGAGATCAAAGCACCGTGGTTTCATCGTCAGGAAGGCAAAGATATCACCAGCAAGGTGCTGGAAGTCCTGAAACAATATGGCTATACCAAAAAGAGCGATAAAGTTTATCTGCAATGTTTTGATACCAATGAACTCAAGCGCATCAAAAATGAGCTAGAGCCGAAACTGGGAATGGATCTGAAACTGGTTCAGCTTATCGCTTACACCGACTGGAAGGAAACTTACGAACAAAAATCAGATGGCACATGGCAGAATTATAGCTATGACTGGATGTTTAAACCTGGTGCGATGAAAGAAGTGGCAAAATATGCTGATGGAATTGGCCCTGATTACCACATGCTTATCGTCAGTGACTCTAAGCCAAACAACATTAAATTAACCAGCATGGTGAAAGAGGCTCACGCCAGCCATCTGGTGGTACACCCGTACACTATCCGTATCGATCAATTGCCGAAATATGCCACCAGCGGCGACCAATTATTCGATATTGTTTTCAACAAAGCTAATGTCGATGGCGCCTTCACAGATTTCCCTGATTTGGCAGTGAAGTTTCTGAAAAAACATCACGAACATAAATAATCAGTGCAGATAATATAAGAGCCAAATAATGTAAAAATAAAGGGGCAGTCCAAGACTGCCCCAATCGAGACTAACAGAGCTGGGTATATGACATAAATAATGTTGTCACGAGATCCCCACAGGAAAAGCAATCACTTCACTAATCCGATCAGCACCCAATGCCAACATAATCAGACGATCCACCCCCAATGCCACACCAGCGCATTCAGGCATTCCGTGTGCAAGAGCAGCAAGCAGGTATTCATCAATAAGCTGAACAGGCAACCCCATCGCTTCACGTTTACGGTTATCTTGTTCGAAACGAAGACGCTGTTCATCGCTGTCCGTCAGTTCACGAAAACCATTCGCCAGCTCCATGCCCTTGAAATAGACTTCAAAACGCTCCGCAACCCGGTGATCTTCCTTGCTGATTTCTGCCAATGCAGCTTGAGAAGTTGGAAAGTGATAGATAAATGTCGGTTTTTCAATGCCGATCTGAGTTTCTACGCCCATGACGAAAAGAAGTTGCAGTAAAGTATCCCGATCTTCTTCCTGATCAGCGATATTACTGAGATCGAGTTTCGCCGCCACTTCACGCAATTTTTCTTTGCTTGCAGTAAGAGGATCGATATTCAGATATCGAATGAAGGCCTGTTGGTAAGAAAGTGATTCGGCACTTTCGCAATCCAAAATCTGTTGCAACAAATCATCCACTTCATTCATTAAGCGGTACATGTCGTAATGCGGACGATACCATTCCAACATGGTGAATTCTGGATTATGATGACGGCCTGCTTCCTCATTGCGGAAACTTTTCCCCATCTGATAAATGGAACCACTTCCGGCTGCCAACAAACGCTTCATGTGATATTCAGGACTAGTCATCAGGTACAGAGTCAAACCATCTGCCGCTCCCGGCCCAACGAACTGTGTCTGGAAAGGTACCAGATGAACGTCGGTGACAGTCGCTTGACTCATGGCAGGAGTTTCAACTTCCAACACCCCACGTTCTGCGAAAAAGCGCCGTATTTCTGTTAGAATCTCCGCCCTTTTCAATAAATTGGCGATAGGAGCACTTGGCTGCCAATTCGCGTCTTCGTTCATGTTGTTATGACTCCAAAATAAAACAAAACGCGCAGTTTACCTGCATCAAGTCAGCCAGACAATTCATTGTCTTAAACTTATTGCCTGTAACTTCCCATTTTAATTTTTCATTACTTAAGATAAATTAATTATTTAAAAAGCATGTGCTATAAAATAATATATAAACAATATACAAATCAAAAAATATTTTGTTTTTTTATAAATAAGAGAGTTTTAAAATACATAAGAACATGAAAATAATTAATATAAATATAAATATAAAAAATAATTTTTATACAAAAGCCAAATCCACTCACTAGATTGACTAAAATAGCAAGCCAATTCGGATAATAAGTCTATTATCATCAGAAGAGTAAAAATAACTCAGCCAAATAATATTTCATAACCATGCTATATTCACAACCTAGCCACTGTAAAGAAATAAAATAGACTAGCTAATCACCATATACTTTTCATTAAGAAATCAAAAATCTGAATATATTAACATTATGTTGGTAGTGTAAAAATAAACCAAACTATATCTGAATGATTTATTTATAAAATATAAGCCCACTACATCCAAATCCATAAATTAATAGCTATTATTTATTACAGTTATAATACCACTGAGAAAAAACATGATATAACTCACATTTTATCGGCAAAATCCTGCAAAACCCGCATTCATATCAAATTTACACTCTCAACTATCCGTTATACTTAAACCATACAAAAAGTAATAGATATCGTCCCTAAATCATTAAGGTATAGAAAATTACCTTCAATACTTCGTTAAACAAGAAAAATTGTTTCACTTGAACAAGGGAGAAGAGCAGTGCAAACCTTCAATGTCGACCTCGCGATTATCGGAGCTGGTGGCGCTGGGCTACGGGCTGCCATCGCTGCTGCTGAAGCCAATCCTCAACTCAAAATCGCCTTGATCTCAAAAGTGTATCCTATGCGTAGCCATACTGTGGCCGCAGAAGGTGGATCAGCCGCAGTTACCCAATCGCACGATTCCTATGACTTTCACTTTAATGACACCGTATCCGGTGGTGACTGGCTGTGCGAACAAGATGTGGTGGAGTATTTTGTCAAACATTGCCCAACAGAAATGATCCAACTGGAACAATGGGGTTGTCCATGGAGCCGCAGGGACGATGGCTCTGTGAACGTGCGCCGTTTCGGCGGTATGAAAATTGAACGCACATGGTTTGCCGCCGATAAAACCGGCTTTCATATGCTCCATACATTGTTCCAAACATCCCTCAAGTACTCACAAATTCAGCGCTTTGATGAGCATTTTGTGCTCGATATTTTGGTAGATGAAGGACAAGCCCGCGGATTGGTTGCGCTGAATATGATGGAAGGAACGAAAGTTCAGATCCGCGCCAACGCGGTCATTATGGCGACAGGCGGAGCCGGTCGCGTATACCGTTATAACACCAATGGCGGCATTGTCACTGGTGATGGCATGGGAATCGCATTCCGTCACGGTGTCCCATTGCGCGATATGGAATTTGTACAATATCACCCAACAGGCCTGCCCGGTTCCGGCATTTTGATGACTGAAGGCTGCCGTGGTGAAGGCGGGATTCTGGTGAACAAGGATGGCTATCGTTATCTACAGGATTATGGTTTGGGGCCAGAAACACCTCTCGGAAATCCTGAAAACAAATATATGGAATTAGGCCCACGCGACAAAGTATCTCAAGCATTCTGGCATGAGTGGCGTGCAGGCCGCACCATCGCAACTCCGCGCGGTGATGTGGTACATCTGGATTTACGCCATTTGGGTGAGAAAAAGCTGCTCGAGCGCCTGCCGTTTATCTGTGAGCTGGCAAAAGCCTATGTCGGTGTTGATCCGGTCAAAGAGCCAATTCCTGTTCGCCCAACTGCGCATTACACCATGGGCGGAATCGAAACGAATCAGCAATGCGAGACCCGCATCAAAGGGCTGTTTGCGATTGGGGAATGTTCTTCTGTCGGCTTACATGGCGCAAACCGCCTCGGTTCTAACTCTCTGGCTGAGCTGGTTGTATTTGGTCGTTTGGCCGGTGAAGAAGCAGTCAAACATATTCAGGAAGTGAAACCTGCCAGTAATAGCGCTCTGGATGCCCAAGCCCGTGATGTCGAAGATAAACTCAATCAGTTACTGAACCAGAAAGGTGGTGAAAGCTGGGCGAAAATTCGCGATGAACTGGGGACTTCAATGGAAGAAGGCTGCGGAATTTACCGTACACCAGAATTGATGCAGAAAACCATCGACAAAATTGCCGAGTTGAAAGAACGTTTCAAGCATATCGAAATCAGCGACCGTTCCAGTGTATTCAATACCGACCTGCTCTATACCATCGAATTAGGTTTTGGCTTGGATGTTGCTGAATGTATGGCGCATTCCGCAATTAATCGTAAAGAATCACGTGGTGCCCACCAGCGTCTTGATGAGGGTTGTACCGAACGTGACGATGAGAATTTCTTAAAGCATACGCTGGCCTTCTATGATCCTGAAAGTGCCCCACGGCTGGAATACAGTGATGTGAAGATCACCAAATCTCAACCAGCGAAGCGGGCGTATGGGGGTGAAGCGGCTGCACAAGAGAAACAACAGAAGGAGCAAGCGAATGACTGAGATGAAAAACCTGAAAATGGAAGTCATGCGCTATAACCCGGAAATTGACAGTGAACCTCATTTCGTCACTTATGAAGTGCCTTACGATGAGCAAACTTCACTGTTGGATGCGTTGGGTTACATCAAGGACAATCTGGCGCCAGACCTTTCTTACCGCTGGTCTTGCCGCATGGCAATCTGTGGTTCTTGCGGCATGATGGTAAACCGTGTACCAAAATTGGCATGTAAAATATTTCTGCGCGATTATGCCCAAGGAATGAAAGTCGAAGCACTGGGCAATTTCCCAATTGAGCGGGATTTAGTGGTGGATATGACTCACTTTATTGAGAGTCTGGAAGCCATCAAACCCTATATAATCGGCAACGATCGCAAACCTGCTGATGGCCCGAATGTGCAGACACCAGCCCAGATGGCAAAATACCATCAATTTTCAGGTTGTATCAACTGTGGCTTGTGCTACGCCGCCTGTCCTCAATTTGGCTTGAATCCTGAGTTTATTGGGCCTGCTGCGGTTACATTGGCACATCGCTATAACCTTGATAACCGTGACCACGGTAAAAAAGAACGTATGCCGCAAATCAACAGTGACAATGGAGTCTGGTCTTGTACTTTCGTTGGTTATTGCTCTGAAGTGTGCCCGAAACATGTTGATCCAGCGGGGGCCATTCAGCAAAGCAAAGCAGAAAGTGCCAAAGATTTCATTATCTCCATGCTGAAACCACAATAAGGGAGGGAAAAGTAATGACGACAAAACGTAAACCTTATGTACGTGGCATGGAAGCTAATTGGTGGCAAAAACTGGGATTTTATCGTTTTTATATGCTGCGCGAAGGTACATCTATCCCTACTGTTTGGTTCAGCTTGCTAGTGCTTTACGGTTTGTTTGCTCTGAAAGATGGCCCGGAAAGCTGGGCGGGATTTGTTTCTTTCTTGCAACACCCTGCGGTGCTGTTGATTAATATCATCACCCTGCTGGCAACCTTGCTGCATACAAAAACATGGTTTGAGCTGGCACCAAAGGCTCTCAATATCATTGTCAAAAATGAAAAAATGTCACCTGGGCCGATTATCAAACTGCTATGGGCAACCACCATTATTGTTACTGCCGTGATTCTCGGCGTTGCACTGTTTTTCTAACCCCAAGGAGGATCTGATGAATCAAATACCCAAGCGTTCCGATGAACCCATTTTCTGGGGTCTGTTTGGTGCTGGTGGGATGTGGAGTGCCATTGTTGGCCCTGCAATAATTCTGCTGCTGGGCATTCTGATACCATTCGGTCTGGCGCCAGAAGCGCTTTCTTATGAACGTATCCTGACATTTTGCCAAAGTTTTATTGGTCGCATCTTTTTGCTACTGATGATCTGCCTGCCGCTGTGGTGCGGAATGCACCGCATCCACCACGGAATGCACGATTTGCAAATTCATGTCCCTGCCAGTAAATGGATATTCTATGGTGCTGCCGCGATTTTGAGTGTTGTTGCCTTGATTGGGGTTTTTACTCTGTAGTGACCGTTTTTACGCTGTCATTGAAACAAGCAGAAGTCATTTAAGAGAAAGTCTGCGGATAAACCGCAGACTTTTTACGAAATGTTGATTTGAAATACTTAAGGTATTTGCATTAGAACTTGTAAGAAACTGTCGCCTTATAAGTTCTCCCTTTCTCTTCTTGCCCTTGATATTGTTTCAAATAGTAAGAATGTTCGTTGTAACGTTTATCGAAGAGATTATCGATGCCAAACAGAAGTTCTGTATTTTTAAATACCCCTGTTTTTGGCGCCCAAGAGATATACATATTGCTTACGCCATATCCAGATTTATGGATGCCGACAATATTGTTTTTATTTGTACCTTTTGAATTTTTTGACAATATAAATCGGGAATTCCAACCGAGTTCAATGTCCGTTTGGTCAAAGAGGTAACTGGCACCCACCGTCATAGAGTCACCCACTGACGGCATAAACTCTGTTCCTTTGTTAAACAACGCATTACCATTAACAATCTTGTTATTAGCTTTGGCGTAAGTGGCTTTTAAAGACCAATTATCAAGTTTATAGCCAGTCGCTAATTCAAACCCTTCCAGTCTGGCTTTCGGGATATTGTGTAGTTCACTCTTAGCTAATGTTGTAGACAAGTTTTTGAAATTCGTCTGGAACACTTTACCCGATACAATCAATGAGTCATTGTCGGTAAAAATATTAGAGTAAGACCCGGCCAATCCGGTCTCTAAATTATAACCCGTTGCTTCTACTAAATTGTTTC
Organism: Xenorhabdus anantnagensis; assembly: GCF_028598555.1. GTDB lineage: Bacteria > Pseudomonadota > Gammaproteobacteria > Enterobacterales > Enterobacteriaceae > Xenorhabdus > Xenorhabdus anantnagensis. The sequence goes on along the minus strand of NZ_JAQRFN010000029.1, from coordinate 8,213 downwards.
CATGATCGGATAACCCCATCAGTTCTTTGCCCAATGGACCTCTAAAGAGTTCGGTATAATTGGCAAATAATGTGGTGGACACCCCAAGTTCGTATTTCAAGCCAAGTGCTTTTGAAACGCGGGCATACGTTCTATCAAAAGATTCATTATTTTTATTGGTGGTATGATATTTATAGTGATCCCATCGAATACCCGGTATCACATGAAAATCTGCAATCTGAATATCATCTTCTAAATAAAAAGAGGAAGCATCCGCTTTTTCTAACTCTTTATTATAGCTATTTTCATCTACATCAGTGTATCTCATTCTGGTATCAAAATATTCATACCCATAGGTTACAGCATGGAATACATTCGCCGTATCAAAACTAGAGGTATTACGAGCCTTAATTCCTTGGGTTTCTACAACGCTATCAAAGCCTTTTCCATTTCCACTGACAGGCTTCATATGGGTAGAGGTTTGTTCTGTGTGATAAGCCGATACTTTTAAATCAATCAGGTCATTATCCACTGACGTATAGCCATAAGTGATATTATGGGTATCGCGGTCTATCGCATACTTTGCCTTTTTCCCTTTATTTACATCCTGTCCAAAATTCAATCTGTTGCTGGTTTCTGCATCATTCTTATAATGTTCTTTTGATACTTTGATATATTGTTCATCTGTAAGATTAAATTTAGCTTTTAATAAATAGTTAAACAATTTTCCATCTGTAGGGATTGAGTCTCGCCCATTGCTGTCTCTGCCAGATTTGGAATTACTCATATTCCGATGGTTAAAGTAACCTAATAAGTCAACGGCTCCCAATCTTCCATATGTTGCTAAAGATTGTTGGAATTCAGAACCATTACTGATGTAATTCAATTTTCCTTTTGCGCCAAATAATTGGCCCGGCTCTAATAAATCACTAGCATCGACCGTTTCAAATTTCAACGCACCGGCAACAGCACCTGTATCGTAGGTAATACTGTTACTACCAACTTTGATATCAATCTGCTTTAACATTTCAGGGTCTATGCCGTAGTTCCCTGCATGATGGAAGTGATACCCTTCTTGTCTTGCGCCATCAATGGTCACATTGATGAATTGATCATCCATGCCACGAATTTTAAAACGTTGTCCTATAGCGCTAGGGTGACCTGCTTGTACTCCAGGAACATTCTTTAATATTTCTCCCACACTTTGTGGCTGTCTGACTTTTATTTCATTTTTGCTGACTTTTTGATCTACCTGTGCATCGTTATTGCTATTGTTATCCGCAATAACAACCAGAGTATCTCCAGTCGCAGGCGACTTTTGTTTGGTATTTTCAGTGATTGCAAATGCGTTAGTAGAAATAGCAATAAGCATAGAAGCTGACATCAAAGGTACACACAGACCATTTTTAGCCAAGCAAGTGTAAATTGGGGTAATTTTGAACATATATTTTCAAGGAGTAATATTATTGAGAAGCATTATTATTTACATTTCTATTAAAATGTAAATAACTTTAAAAAACTATCACGTTATGTATTTATATGTAGGAAGTAGGAACACATGAAGTTTATGATCTTAGCAACATCAAAAGGGTATCAATTAATTGATACCCTTTTGATTTTTAATGAATATTATTGCTCTATATTGGCCAGAGCACTTTCTGCGTCCAAATAATCTCCCGCCTGCGCACAGAAGGTGATTTTTCCCGAACAGTGAGCGCTGATCTGCACTTCCATTTTCATCACTTCCATAACCGCAATCACATCCCCTTCATTCACTGATTCATTCTCCGTGACTAGCCATGAATGCAAGATGCCGGAAATTGGCGCTTTTACCTGATGGAGATCTATCGGTGCTTTTTCCTTTGCAGTAGATTGAGCCTGAGAAAATGATTGCTCACCCGTAGGGGCTAACTGCACCAATCCTGCCAGTAAATTCGCTGGTAATCCCAACTCATGCCTGCGACCATCAATTTCAATAAAGGTACGAGTGATGTTTTTATCTTCCCTTATAGTCTGACGTGGTGAGCTTTCCAATTCATTGGCAAAATCTGTTTCGATCCAACGAGTATGGACATGAAATTCATCGTTCGAAATAAAGTCTGAATGCTCCAGCACCGCTTGATGAAATGACAATACCGATGCCACTCCTTGAATTTTGAATTCCTGCAATGCCCGACGGGCGCGGGAAATGGCCTGCTCGCGCGTTGTTCCTGTAACGATTAATTTCGCCATCAATGAGTCAAACGTCGCCGGAATGGTTGAGCCATTCACCACGCCTGAATCCAGACGAATACCGGGACCAGAAGGCGGAGTAAATTCGCTGATTGTTCCAGATGTCGGTAAAAAACCTTTACCAGCATCTTCCGCATTGATGCGAAATTCAAACGAATGCCCTCTTGGTATAGGCGTTTCTTGAATGCTCAACGGATAACCTTCCGCGACTCGCAATTGTTCGATAACCAGATCAATGCCCGTCGTCTCTTCTGTCACGGGATGCTCCACTTGTAAGCGAGTATTCACTTCCAAGAAAGAAAGGGTTCCATCTGCGCTGAGCAAGAACTCTACTGTACCAGCACCCGTATAATTAGCTGCTGCACAAATGGCTTTTGCTGATTGATGAATACGTTCTCTTTGTGCCTGTGTTAAAAATGGAGCCGGGGCTTCTTCCACCAATTTTTGGTTACGGCGCTGCAAGGAACAATCCCGCGTTCCCAAAACCACGACATTACCCTGTTTATCCGCAATCACCTGCGCTTCTATATGACGAGGTTTATCCAAGAATTGTTCAATAAAGCATTCGCCCCGCCCAAATGCGGCAATCGCCTCACGGACTGCCGAATGATAAAGTTCTGCCACTTCATCCAGTCGCCAAGCCACTTTCAAACCTCTGCCACCCCCACCAAATGCCGCTTTGATGGCAATCGGCAAGCCATGTTGTTCCGCAAACGCAATAACTTCCTGCACATCTTTGACTGGTTCTGAGGTTCCAACAACCAAAGGCGCTCCCACTTTTTGGGCTATTTTACGCGCCTTAACCTTATCACCCAGCTCATCAATCGTTTCAGGGTTAGGGCCAATCCAAATTAAGCCAGCATCAATCACTGCTCTGGCAAATTCTGACCGCTCAGACAAAAAGCCATAACCTGGATGCACCATTGTTGCTCCAGACCGTTTTGCCACATCCAATAAACGGGGAATATTGAGGTAAGTTTCTGCCGGGCTATTTCCACCCAAAGCATAAGCCTCATCAGACAATTGAACATGTTGTGCGTTGATATCAACATCCGCATAGACAGCAACCGTTTGTATTCCATAATCACGGCAAGCCCGAATGATCCGAACAGCAATCTCACCACGGTTGGCAATCAGCACTTTTTTAGAGGTGTTATTTAAATTATTTACAGTGGTGTTCATGGCAAGTCATGGCTCCCTTGAATTTCATGAAATTGGCAGATGGGATTAAAGCGAATTTTGGCATTGACGGGGATCTGACCAGCAAGATCGAGATGATAATCTGCAACTGAGGCAATGACCGGATACCCTCCTGTCAATGGATGGTCAGCTAAAAATAATACAGGTTGCCCACTGGCCGGAATTTGTATCGCTCCTGTACATGTTCCTTCGCTGGGCAATTCTTGTGGCTTAATTCGTGATAGTGAGCACTCACCATTTAGTCTCAGGCCAATGCGGTTGGATTGAGGCGTTACTTGCCATGTCTGTTTGCTCAATAAGTCGATGGATTCTGGAGTGAACCAGTCTGTACGAGGACCAAATATGATATCCAATACCACAATCTCATCTTTATTTGGCATGTCAAAAGCAGGCGCTTCAGAGAAAGATATCGCGGCACAATGAGATGTTTCGTTGATTGCTAATTTATCATTTATTTTCAACGGAGCAGGCCCGATATTGGACAGGCTATCAAATGAACAACTGGATAAGATAGCTGGAACTATGAAGCCTCCGCGCACCGATAGATAAGAGCGCATTCCGGCTACAGGAATACCCAACGAAATTTCATCACCATCGTTTAGATCAATCGGTTGGTAAGTACTTACATGAAGTAGTTCACCCGATGAGGTTTTTATTTCTATTGGACATAACGCTCCCGTAATGGCAATCAATATCTGTCCATGCGCGATCGCTTTAAATCCCCCCTGCACTATTTCCAGACAAGCTTGGTCAGAGGAATTACCAACAATACGGTTTGCACTGCGCAAGGCACTTTTGTCCATTGCACCAGATTCTGAGATCCCTGATTTTGCCTGACCAACGCGCCCCAAATCTTGGAGTAAGGTTTGTAATCCCACAGACAAAATTTCTAGCTGACAAGAAACCGCTGAAACAGGCGCTATGTTACTGATAGGCGTTTCGGGCAAACTGATCGTTGCTGGGCAACATCCGGCATCTCGAAAGTTAACACGGTAACCCGGTTGCAATAAGGCAGGAGATGAGCGGGAAAGATCCCACATGCGGTCGGTCGTAATACCGATAATCTGCCATCCTCCGGGACTCGCCTGCGGATAAATGCTGCTGAATTCCCCCGCCAGCGCAACAGCACCCGCCGGAATACGTGTTCTAGGTGTTTTTCGACGCGGTATATTCCATTGCGAGGTATTCGACACCATATAGGCAAACCCGGGAGCAAACCCGGTAAAGGCGACGGTATATTCATTTTCGGTATGTTGATGAATAACCTCTTGAACAGTACACCCCAATATTTCCGCAACCAGTGCGAGATCTTCGCCGTTGTAATGCACAGGAATTTCTATCCGTTTTCCCGTTGCATGACCACGCTCTTGTAAATCTCGACTACTGATTTCTGCCGCCAATTGTTGGGTTGATATTTTTGTCGGCCGAAAACGAATCATCAAAGTTCTCGCTGCCGGAATAATTTCTTCAATCCCCAAAACAGGTGCCATATTCAGTGAATCAAGCAGAGCCAGTGTTTCTGCCAATCCACTCAATTCAACCATTATGGTATTGCAATTAACAGGTAAAAAACGCAAGGCTATCTCCCTAAATAATTAACCGTATCAATGCGATCCATATTCATGGATGAATAAATGTTTGAATGGTAATTCCCGCCTGTTGCAAAACTGTTTTGACCTGTTTTGCCATCTCTAGCGCACCTGGGCTATCACCATGCACGCAAATAGAATCCGCCTGAATAGGTGTAAATTTGCCATCAATTGATTCAACTCCCCCATCTGTCACTAATTGCAACATACGTTGAGCAACGAGATCCGCATCATGCAAAACAGAACCTGCTTCACGGCGGGAAACTAATTCCCCTTGTGAGGTATAGGCACGATCAGCAAATGCTTCTGCTATGGTTCTCAGCCCTCTTTCCTGAGCCAATTTGAGAATTTTTGATCCCGCCAAACCAACCAATACAAGGTTGGGATCTATAGCAAGAATTCCTTCAATAACAGCAAGCCCTTGGTATTCATCATTCGCTATCGTGTTATAAAGTGCGCCATGAGGTTTGACATAACTCACTCTGGTATTTGCTGCCGCAGCTAATCCTTGTAAGGCCCCAATCTGATAAATAACATCGGCGGTAAGCTCATGACTGACTGTATCCATTTTACGCCGACCAAAGCCAACTAAATCGGGATAAGAAACATGGGCACCTATTGCTACATTATTTTTTTGTGCTGATTTTAGTGTCTGCAAAATCCCTACTGGATCACCCGCATGAAAGCCACAAGCAACGTTAGCGCTACTGACAATCCCCAATATTTCTTCATCGTTTCCCATACGCCATTGACCGAAACTTTCACCGAGATCACTATTTAAATCGATCGTTTTTATCATGATGATTTCCTTAAGCTGATTTCAAAAACTCAAAGATTGAATCGATAGACATGGCGCCCATGTACCATGTCAATACACAAGTAACCGCACCTGACCACAGCAACCAACGTGGGTAGACATACCCCGCCATCAAATCAGCGCGTTTCCAGCCAACATAAACAAAGATAGTCAAACCAAGAGGAAGGATAAGCCCGTTGAAGCCACCGGCGAAAACCAATAAAGCGGCTGGTGGTGTTCCTACTAATAGATAAACGACTAATGATATGGTAATAAAAAATAAAGTCGCAATGCTGCGCTGACGCTCAGTAAATTGCTTTCGAAAAACACTGCAAAAAGAAATGGAAGTATAAGCAGCACCAATAATACTGGTTATTGCTGCGGCCCAAACGATTAAACCAAAAACACGCAGTCCAAATTCACCAGCTGCTGCCTGAAAAGCTTGTGAGGCAGGATTTGCCGTTTCACTGGCAACATCAAGTGTAACGCCACTGGCAACCACGCCCAAGATGGCAAGAAATAACAAATATCGCATCAGGCCGACAACTAAGATCCCTTTGGTTGCTGCGCTGGAAACAACTTTGATGTTTTCGATGCCTACAGAACCTTTATCCAGTAAACGGTGAGCACCTGCATAACAGATATAACCACCAACAGTTCCGCCCACAATAGTGGTTATCGTCGCAAAATTGATTTCATCAGGTAGCACGGTTTGTCGTAAGGCTTCTCCTATTGGAGGATTGGAGACTATCGCAACAAATAAAGTCATTCCTATCATGATCAACCCTAATATCACGATAATGCGATCAATAGCGGCGCCAGCTTTATGAGAGGTAAAAATGCCAATAGCCATCAATGCACTGAATAATCCGCCCCATTTTGGGTCCAATCCCATCAAAGCATTAAGCCCCAGTCCAGCTCCGGCAATATTCCCAACGTTAAAGACTAATCCACCAAAAATCACTAAAATAGCCAATAAATAGCCACTTCCTGGAATAGCAGCATTGGCAATATCAGCTGATTGCATTTTGGTTAATGTGACAATTCGCCAAATATTTTGCTGCACCACGAAATCGATCAGAATAGACGCTAAAATGCCGAAAGCAAAAGCAGCCCCCATTGTCGCGGTAAATGTAGCAGTTTGAGTGATAAACCCTGGCCCAATCGCTGATGTCGCCATCAAAAAAACCGCAGCAATCAAAGAAGAACGCCGATTTGATACAAAATTTATTGTGTCTTGTTTTGCTGTGTCCTGTATAGCCATAAGCAGTTTTCCCCTGTCATCTTTATATTTATCGTTTTCTAAGCAATATTCGTACCATTGTGGAACTAAAAAAAAGAATTGTTTGGTTAAAATGAATATATTGTTGAACAATAAATAAGACTTGATGAGAAAATAAGCAAATAAAATTGTGTTATCGATCCTTAAAATCCAATAAAGATCACTTTATTAACATTTTCTGTTGAATTGAACGCCAAGATGCACAATTTAAGTGCAATAGGCACAATAATATTGCCTCATGTTGGTTCAAGCTCTGTAACTTGCTGGTTATCAGGTAATATGTGAAGATTCGTTTTTATACGCTTTGAAGGTGTTTGTTATCAGCCATTAAATCTAACGGATGACTATGAAAAAAAACCACTCTCCCCAGATTTTGAGCAAAAGAATTGCTGAAACTATAAGAAATAAACTGGTTGTTGGGGAGTTATTACCTGGACAACGGCTATCTGAAGCCGTGCTTAGTGAACAACTTGAAATTTCACGCAATACGTTACGTGAAGTGTTCCGCCTTCTCACGCAAGAGGGATTGCTGAAACATGAACCCAATCGGGGCGTGTTTGTTGCTACTCCCGATATTGCATCTATTATTGATATCTATCGAGTTCGGCAGCTAATTGAGTGTCAGGCTCTGGCTCAGGCTTATCCAATGCACCCCAGTATTACCAAAATGAAACAAGCCGTTGAAGTCGCCCAGCAGTGCCGCGAACAACAAGATTGGGTTGGTGCCGGAACAGCAAATATGCGCTTTCATGCTGCGATCGTGGAATTAACTGATAGTGAAAGATTAATCACTTTCTACCACAATATCTCCGCAGAACTCCGTCTGGCTTTCGGTATTTTGAATGATCCTGAACTTTTGTATGCGCCTTATATTGATAAAAACGCGCATATTCTGGAACTGCTTGATTCAGGAGAAAATGAATTAGCGGCTAAAAAAATGAAGAATTATTTGGAATTATCAGAAAGGGCGATACTGGCTGCTTATACACGAAAAAATAACCAAATATAATACAAAAACCTCTCAATACGGGCTTATTTGTATTTATATTTTAACTATCTATTCGTTTTAATTATTTACTCGTTCTATTCGCTGGAATAAGCAGCAATAAAATTGCACGGGCATAAAATCCCCAAA
>NZ_JAQRFN010000028.1 GCF_028598555.1 Xenorhabdus anantnagensis | reverse complement strand
AATTTATAAGTGTTGCCCATTTGGCAACACTTGTTATTTTTAGCTTTTGCTGATATGGCTCAGTTGGTAGAGCACACCCTTGGTAAGGGTGAGGTCCCCAGTTCGAATCTGGGTATCAGCACCATAAATAACATGTTCGGCAAGTAAAACAGAATTTGCTTGGCAGCAATAGCGCGGTGGTCCCACCTGACCCCATGCCGAACTCAGCAGTGAAACACCGTAGCGCCGATGGTAGTGTGGGGTCTCCCCATGTGAGAGTAGGGAACTGCCAAGCTTTAATACCCAGTCAAAAGGCCACTCATATGAGTGGCCTTTTGCATTTCTAGTTTTTTCAATAAGATATAAGTATTGGTCAATTACTTGCTTATCTTTCAAATGTAGAGTCTGATAGACTACGCTCAAATTACCTATTGAGTTTGAAGTGAATGTCTGTTTGTCAATCTACTCAGCTAAAAACGTTAAACACATTTTGCATTTCAGCCAGTGCTGATTATATCGGTATAGCCACCTCTATTGAGTCTCTTCTGGCCTTATGGCAAGAAGCAATGGAAAAGAATCACCCTATTTTATTGCTGGGAGGGGGAAGTAACGTCCTCTTCACTGAGAATTTTCAAGGCACTGTGATTCTAAATCGTATCCTTGGTATTAATGTACAAGAATCTGATACTGCATGGCATATTCATGTTGGTGCAGGTGAAAATTGGCATGAGCTGATTACTTATTTATTTAAACAACAAATCTATGGATTAGAAAATTTAGCCTTGATCCCCGGAAATGTTGGGTCTGCTCCAATCCAGAATATTGGGGCATATGGAATTGAGTTTAAACATGTCTGTGAATATGTGGATTTTGTCGAGTTAAAAACAGGCAATCTAATTCGTCTAACGGCAAGTGAGTGTCAATTTGCGTATAGAGACAGTATCTTTAAACATCAATATAAAGACGGTTATGCTATCACCGCCGTTGGCTTATGTTTGAATAAGAAATGGGAGCCAATTTTAACGTACGGTGCCTTAGCGCAGTTTTCACGAGAAAATGTTACTCCAAAACAAATATTCGATGCCGTGTGTGAAATGCGCCAGAGTAAACTACCAGATCCTACGTTGATGGGGAACGCTGGAAGTTTCTTTAAAAATCCTATTGTATCGGTTGAATTGGCATACAAAATTAAGTCTGAATATCCAGATTGTCCCCAATATCCTCATAATGAGCAAAGTGTAAAGATTGCAGCAGGTTGGCTTATCGATCAGTGCCAATTGAAGGGTTATTCTATTGGTGGTGCTGCCGTACATACGAAACAAGCATTGGTATTAATTAATAAAGATAATGCAACGGGACAAGATGTCATTGCTTTGGCTGCTTATATATATAACAAAGTCGCAGAAAAATTTAATATTTTCTTAGAACCTGAGGTTCGCTTTATTGGTAGTGAAGGTGAAATAAATGCCGTGGAATGTATTTCATGAAAGATATTAGTACTCCGTTAAAACTGATTAAAGTGTTATCTGATGGTGAGATTCATTCAGGTCAGCAACTTGGGCAAGAGTTGGGAATGAGTCGAGCAGGGATTAATAAACATATTCAAACTATTCGTGAATGGGGAGTAGAAGTTCTAACTGTTTCAGGTAAAGGTTACCGTTTTCCTGCCCCAATGAATCTCTTGGATAAAGAAATTATTAAAAATTATCTTCCCAATAATCACATTGAAGTGATACCTGTTATTGATTCCACAAATCAGTATATTCTGGAAAAATTAGCAGAACTCAATTCAGGGGATGCTTGTGTTGCAGAATACCAGTATGCAGGTAGAGGGCGCCGTGGTAGGACATGGGTTTCTGCTTTTGGTCGAAATTTATATTTATCCATGTATTGGCGTTTGGAGCAGGGGCCAGCAGCAGCAATAGGTTTAAGTTTAGTAGTAGGTATTGTTATTGCGGAAGTTCTTAACCGTCAGGGCGCAGAGAGAGTAAAAGTAAAATGGCCAAATGATTTATATTTGGATGATAAAAAACTAGCAGGTATATTGGTTGAGTTGACGGGAAAAACAGGAGATGCAGCTCATGTTGTGATCGGAATAGGCATGAATATTTCGATGAGTAACGATCAACAGAAATTAATTAGCCAGCACTGGACTAATTTACAACAATCAGGAACGCTTGTTGAGCGGAATAAGTTGGTTGCTGAAATCATAGTGGAACTTAAAGAATCATTAATTCAGTTTGGAAACGAAGGGCTAACACCTTTCATTCCCCGATGGTTTAAGTTAGATAATTTTATTAATCGTCCTGTGAAATTAATTATTGGTGATCAGGAAGTTCATGGTATAGCCCGTGGAATTGATCGGCAAGGCGCTCTGTTACTTGATATTAATGGGGTTATTACGCCTTATATCGGTGGTGAAATCTCCTTGAGGGGTTGCTGAGTATAAAGTCGGAAATATTTCCGGCTTCAGTTTATTGATAAATTACTGGTTTTTTTATCCAGCATTTTGCTTTAATCAAGTTTCGTCCAGATATTTATAAAAAAGGGTAACATGATTTTTTATAAAGAACTCAGGGAAAGATAACCTCTCCCTGAGTCCCTGAATATTTACTATCAAATTGGCTTCTCTATTAAATTATACAGCTTATCAAGTTGATTAATGCGTGCACGGTAACTTTGCAGCAAACAGGTCGTATCTCCCTTACATTTTTGGCGCTGTTTCAGCCATGCAGTTTGGCTGTCATACATCTCTCCCGACACCCCCATAGCAAACAATCCCCGCAGAAAGTGATATTTCACGCTCATTTCCACATCCAGATCATTCAGCTTTAAATTTGAACAAATTACCTTTTCATCTGGCGTCTTGGCTTTTGCACAGTCAAAACTGGCAGCGAAACTCAGTGGAGAGCAGATTAGTAATATAAACCAGAGATATTTCATTCATTTCTCCTTAATTGAGAGGAGCTACAGGCCTTGGTTCGGTTTGCAATTTTGGCGGTACAATTTTTTCAAACTGGAATGACTGGGCTTTGCCGGTTGCATCTAATTTGCAGGAGAATCGAATGTCGTGCCAGCCATCATCTGTTCTATACATACCTAAGTAGATTTATCTGTCGTTTGTTCATTAATTTTTTGTTGCAGATATTTTTTCTGGCTTGGGGATGATCGTTGAGATGGCATCTGCACTTGTGCAAAAGTTGATAATAGTAGACAGCTTGCCCCCAAATAAGTTAAGTATTTTGAGTAAAACATAATGGATACTCCTCGTTTGAGACTAAAAAAGTATGGCACAGATTTTGTACAGATACCATTGCATGAATATATAAATACTGTCCAGCAAGAGTAATGCTAATGAGAATATTTTCTCTTATTTAGAATAAGAAAGTACTTTCCAATTAATAGCTAGAGCGAAAGTTGTAGTCACAGTATCTCTCACATTATCAATAAGAATGATATTCGGGTATACGGTGTCTGTGATGTGCGGATAAAGATATTCAACTAATTTACTATTTGCTTTATTTGCCAGATGTTTAATGTCAGAGGAAAGAGTTGTGGAACATGACGTTGCTTGTAAAGGATCTTGGGTCAGTATCCACGATAATTCAAAATATTGTTTTGGAGCATAGTCTTTCATCTTTTTAATTTGATCTGACCCCATTTGAAATGCGCTATTTGTATTAGAATAAAGATGATACATATCTAACTCGCTAAGATAAAAAAAACCTGAATTTTTATATTGTTCCAGATCAATATTAGCCTTTTTATTTTCTATGAAGAATAAAACGGCTGGACGAGTTCCATTATTGGTTAGGGAGTTTAAAGTTAAGTTGGAAATATTTTTTGTATCATTATGATAATACAAATGTTTAATGTTAACTAATTGACTGAATAAATCAAACCATTCAGTTTTGTTAAAAGAACGATATTTATGCCAGAAACCTACATCTAAATTGAGGGAATGATCAAGTCTTATCATAATTAACTCATTATGAGATTCTGTAAACAGATTGATTCCATTAATAATAGATTCAATTGATTCACCATTTGCGCCTTCCCATACAATGATATCTCGATAGTGACCAGTAAAAAATTTTCCATCGCTAAGGACAGGTCTAATATCAAAGTATCTTATACCGAGTTTCAATTGCCCTAAGACATCATTAGATTGAGTTAGAGTGTTGCACTCAGAAGCTAAAGTGGTTTTCCATGTCACTGTACTCATTCCTGCATCATGGGAACCCGGAATACAAAGTTTATTAATTGGAAGATCCCCCAGTATATTGCTATAGTCTTGCATCCAAGACTCAGTATTTATATCAGGGCCTATATAATTACCAACATCACCAATAAGAAAGAAATGAATCAATCCATTTGGTTTCCAACCAAGACTGACTACAGAGCCTTTTTTATAGTTTCTTGTTTCTAAATTATCTAGGTGAATTTCCAAATCGAACCTTTCAAGTTCAATTTTATATCTTCCTCGTATTATAAAACTATTGTTTTCTGAATTTATTATTTCATATTTTATTTCAAAATTACAATTGGTTATGTTTTTATCAATGCATGTAATGGAGAAAGAGAGATCTTCTTTAGATTTGATTGATTTTGGAAAATTTGAGACATCAACATTATGAAAAATTTTTGAAGTCCTTTCCCAAACAGAATTGGTACTGTTAACTAGAGTGAGATTTGAAATTTGAAACATGTTTATCTCTCCTTGTTAAAGGGTGATTTTTGTTTCTATTATATTACTTTTTAAGTATATCAGGATTATAAAATATCACATTAAATTTAAAGTCTGTCTTTATTATTTATTTTGATATTAATTAAATATGACATTTGCTTATGTTTTATTTTGGTTGAAATTAATGTTATTAATATTTTTTGAGTATGTTCTACCTCGCCTTGATTTTTAGCGAGGTAGAGTATCTAAAGTATTTTGTAAACAATATATTATGACAGATGGTGCTGCATAAATAATATTATTGTGTAGACATTAAGTATATTGCCTCATAAGGTTTAATTTTCATTTCATGATCAATCTTTTCGGAAGATGGATAATTACTTATTAATACCTGCCATTCTTTGTTTGAAAGAGAAGGCCCTGGAGACCAAAGTTGTGTTTCATCGCTTAGATTTGCGATGACCAGCAAGGTTTGATCCTGCCAACGCCGCAGATAACACCACAGTGATGGGTGCTCTGGCAGCAGATCCAAGTAATCACCATATGTCAGGATAGGCTGTTGCTTTCTCAATCTAATCAAATCGTGGTAGAAATAGAAGATGGAACCTTCATCCTGTAATGCTGCCTCAGCATTGATCTCTGAGTAATTACTGCAAGGCGCAATCCACGGCGTTCCTGTAGTGAACCCTGCACTTGCAGAAGCATCCCATTGCATGGGAGTTCGGCTGTTGTCACGGGATTTCTGTGCCAGAATTGCTAATATATCCTCTGGTTGCATGCCTTTCTCAATGCGCTCTTGATACATATTCAGGCTTTCGATATCCCGATAGTCTTCAATATGCGTAAAGTGAGGGTTTGTCATGCCCAGCTCTTCACCCTGATAGATATAAGGCGTACCCTGCATACCATGCAGCACCATTGCCAGCATTTTGGCGGATATGTTGTGGTACTGATGTTCATTCCCAAATCGAGAAACAATGCGAGGTTGATCATGATTACACCAGAAGAGTGCATTCCACGCTTTTTGGTGCATACCTTGCTGCCATGTTGAGAAAATCTTTTTCAATTCAACATAATCTGGTTTTGCGAGAGTCCATTTCTCTCCATTTGGATAATCAACTTTCAGATGGTGAAAATTAAATGTCATGGACAGCGCTGTTCCGTCCAGAGCAGCATAGCGCTGACAGTGCTCAAGGCCTGTCGAGGACATTTCACCAACGGTCATCAATCCTTTTGGTTGGAAAACATCACGGCTCATTTCTTGCAGATACTCATGTATCAGTGGGCCATCGGTGTAGAATCGGCGGCCATCGCCATGATCATCATCAGGGTAATCTTGCTGTTTTGAAACAAGATTAATGACATCCAACCGCAAGCCATCAACACCGCGATCAGCCCAGAACTCACATATTTTTTTCAGCTCGTTGCGAACGGGTTCATGTTCCCAATTTAAATCGGCTTGTTCTACCGCAAACAGGTGAAGGTAATATTGTTGACTCTCTGCATGCCATTGCCACGCATTACCGCCGAATTTAGATTTCCAGTTACTGGGTAGGGAACCTTCGGAACCATCCCGCCAGATATAAAACTGGCGATAAGGGCTATCAACGTCCTGCGCCGCTTGAAACCACGAATGTTGGGTTGAGGTATGATTGAAAACCATATCCAAAATGATGCGAGTGCCACGGTGATGCGCATTTTGCACCAAATTATCAAAGTCATCCATAGAACCATAATCAGGATTGATGGCACAGTAATCGGCGACATCATAGCCATTATCAACTTGTGGTGATGGATAAATTGGAGTGATCCAGATGGCATCAACACCGAGCTGCTGTAGATAATCCAGTCGTTGGGTGATCCCGTTGATATCTCCTGTGCCGCAACCAGTACTATCCTGAAAACTTTTGGGATAAATTTGGTAGATAACGCTATCCATCCACCATGGTTTTTGTTCCGTCATAAATAGATACCTGCAAAATTAATTGGCTAGTTCATTGGGTAAGGTCGCTTTGTGTTCATTTCTACGATAACTTATAACGGTCAGTAGGAATGGCACAATAATTGCGACGAGCATCGCAATAAGATAAATCATCCAGAACTGAGGCTTGATAGAAAGAATTCCCGGAATTCCCCCAACACCGATGCCATTGGCAGTCACATGATTGAGTCCGCAAATCAGCCCAGCCAGAGCCGCGCCAATCATCGCGCAGAACATTGGGTAACGGTATTTAAGGTTAATACCATACATGGCGGGTTCGGTTACACCCAGATAGGCTGAAATTGCTGCGGGAATAGAAACCTCGCGTTCCTTTTGTTTCTTACTGGCCCAGATAATTCCGGCAACCGCAGAACCTTGAGCAATATTAGACAGCGCAATAATAGGCCAGATTGGAGTACCTCCGGTGCTTTGGATCATTTGCAGGTCGATTGCCAGCGTTGTTTGATGTACACCGGTGATCACCAGCGGAGCGTAGAAGAAACCAAACAAGGCGGCACCGATGGGAGCAAAGCTACCTGTCATTAATCCTTTGACCGCCCAAGCAACGCCATCCCCGATAGCACGTCCGGCAGGGCCAATCAGGGCATGGGCAAGGAAGACAGCCAGTAGCAGAGAAGCCACAGGAACAATAACAAGATAGAGGTAGTCTGGTATCCATTTTTTCAGCCGCGTTTCAATCCATCCCAACGTTAGACCGGCTAATAAGGAAGGTATGACCTGTGCCTGATAACCGACTTTAGAAATGGTGAACCAGCCGAAATTCCAAACTTCGGGTGCTTGTTGCCCCAGCAGATAAGCATTCATCAATTGCGGAGAAACCAGCGTAATTCCGAGAATAATCCCCAGAATTGGCGTTCCGCCCATCTTTTTGACCGCAGACCAACAGATACCTACAGGAAGGTAGAAGAATATTGCTTCACCGATGAGCCAGAGAAAATCATAGATACTGTGCCAAACAGGATAGAGTTGAGCGAGCGATTTCCCCTCACTAAATGGGATATCCCCGATCATATTACGAAAACCGAGAATTAAACCGCCACTGATCAGGGCAGGCAGTAATGGGAAAAAGATCTCAGCAAAATGTGAAATTGCATTTTCATACCATTTCATATTTTGACGAGCAGCTTGTTTAACTTCTTCTTTATTAACGGATTGTTTCCCTGTGGTCTCAAGCAGGGCTTTATAATAGACATCCACATTCGTTCCAATCACCACCTGAAATTGCCCGGCATTGGTGAAACACCCCTTAACCATCGGTAATTCCTCAATGGCTTTGGCATCGGCATTTTCTGGTGTATTAAGAACGAATCTGAGGCGGGTAATACAATGACTGACGGAAGCAATATTCTCTCTTCCACCAATCAAGGTGATAAGATTATCAATATCCTTTTTATTTATTTGTTTTTTTTTCATGCCTTTTCTCCTTTGTATGGCAGGAGTTATAAAAACGGAATCGTTCTATTAACAGTGCGATTAACAGAATGATTACTCTCTTGATGAGATAATGAATAGACTGAAATAATAGCAGGTTAATCCTAGACAGATCTTAGTATTTTGAATACGAAAAGATGCTTTGTTTGAGTTTTAGATCACATTTTATACCATCGATTTGAAATTAAAGGTTTTTATATTTGTAACATTTATTATTGTAGGATTTTTAATTTCATTTGTAATTAATAGATGTGGGTTATGGATTCATTCCATCGTATGGTAATATGTCGTATGGTAATATAAAGAAAGGTTTGCATTCTACTGAGTCACAACCACGATAAATAATTCTATCGTTATTTATAAAAGTAATTACCCCACCGCCATTGATATAAAAATCCCATATTCTACCATTTAACTTGGCTTTTCCTGTTATATCACATGGAGTTTGAGAGAAAGCATGATATGGGGTGTATTCATACCTACGACTTATTTTAAAAATGTCATGTATATTTTGTTTATTTAAATTCCATTTTTTGCATTCATCTATTATTGTTTTGTCATTACCTTCATGCTTTAGTAAATTGAGTGCTCTGCCATAATTAAAAGCCTTATCCGTATTGAGAATTATGGGAACTTCATCCTCACAGACACCTTTCAATGCTTTCCCTAAAACAGATAAGCCCATTTACAGGCGATCTTCACACAAGTTAAGTTTCGTTTATCTGGCAGGAATGGTGATATTTAGAATGTCGCCAGTACCAGCGTAACTGTTTTTCCATTTCAGGGGCATAACCAACGTACTGCCCAGAGAATAATCACATCTTGAAAATGGCGCAAATCCCCATGTAGTAGAGAACCATTCTATGTCTATGATATACGCCCAACCGCTAATTTTTATAGCGTGGTTTTATCATTACAATCTTTTTATGCTCGTTTCAAATCTAAAAATAAAATAATTATTTATGGTTTATTGACTCTGTCATTTTTGATGAGGTAATCACCATGTTAATATTCTTTGATATCGCTCTTGAATAACATTGCCCTTGAATAAAATAGCGTCCGGTTAGCACTGTTATCACCGGACGCAGAAAATAATTAGTGCGTTACAAGATTGATAAATATTTGCGCTCCAACCAGCAAGCAGTCATCGTCAATAAAATAAGGGTTAGCATGCAGGTAGTTATCGATCCCTTTAGCTTTATTGCCACTACCGAGGAAGAACATTGCGCCAACGCGATCTTTAGTCGCATTAATCATATAGCTGAAATCTTCGCTGCCAGTCATGGGATGGCTATTTGAGTTGATATGCCCGGCTGGCAGGAATTTGGCTGCGGCTTCCAGAATACGCAGGTGTGCATATGGGTGGTTTTCCACTGCGGGATAACTATTATAGGTGATGGTTGTTCTGAAGCCTCCTGCTTCGCTGTGTGCAATAATTTCCTGAAAGCTGTTTTTCAGAATTTGATCAGTTTCTTTATCCATTGCACGTATAGTTCCCCGAGCCTGAACGTGATCGGCTACAGCATTGGGGATAGTTCCACCTTTGATCATGCCACAGCAGAATACTGCGGGACTGAAAGGATCGGTTTTCTTGGCGATGATGTAGTCCATGTAATCAAGGATACGGCTGGCTTCACGAATTGCATCCAATCCTTTCTGGGGGGTGGAACCGTGAGCGGAAACACCATATACATCCAGCGTCCATGTTGAACCCCATGATGACATCACTCCGGTATTGAAACTGATATGTCCGGTATCTTGTGCGCCATTATTATGCAGGGCGTACACTTCACTAACTCCTTCCATGCAGTCCAGTTCAACCATTTTATCCGCTCCCGGAATAGACATGTCTTCTTCAGCCATTTGGAAGATAAAACGCACGTTGGTATTCATTTCATGCCGATGCCGTGACAAATAATTAGCGGCAGTCAAGGCGATGGTCATATGGGTATCATGACCACAGTTATGGGCACACTCGTCATGAATAGAGCTATATTCATTGTTAGTCATATCGGGCATGGCAAGGGCATCCATATCAGCACGGAATGCAATCAGGGGTTTTGTGGGATCAATGATTAAATCAGCAATAAATCCGGTATAACCTTCATAGGATGTGATGGCATAACCAAAACCGCTTATTAAGTCACGGCAATATTGGGATGTTTTAAATTCCTGACCGGATAATTCAGGGATTTTATGTAAATCCTGACGTGTCTTTTTGCTGAAGGCGTTTAATTCAAACAGTTTCTCACTGATATTATATTGATTCTTATTCACTAGATTACCCCTTTTATGCTGAATCCAATTTGAGCAATGATAGAAGCACCGAAGAAACAACAGGTGGAAACGACCATGAAAATGACGATAACTTTCCAAGACATCTTTTTCAGTTCTTCCAACTGCCTGCCGACAGATAAACCAGCAAAAGCCAGTAGCGGGACACAGCAGGATAAAAACGAGACTTTACCAATGGTGTGGAGAAAAAATGTTCTTATTGCTGTGTCTGGCAGGCAAATTAAAATACCGATAATTGTGGCATAAACGAATGCTGGTAGTGATGAAGGAAAATAGTGTTTTGCCACAAGAGAGAGAAACACAACGAGGGACATTGCAACAAAGCTATCCCACATATGATGAATGATGATCCCTGATGTTAGCGTCTGAGTAAACATAGCGAGTATGACTGCCACGAAAACCAGTTTCATATCGATAATGATATTTCTCATATGGTTTCCTCTTTGTTGAGGATTTTGTAAATCTTTTCTGAAAGAGGCAGGCCAAGGTAGGTCAGAGATAGCGCCCCCAGAGCGGACGATAACAGATTAGAGGCAGCGGCGACACTCAATACCTCTTGTGCCATTGGATGCAGCCCAGTCAGAGGTGCAAGACTGCCGAGGACACTGAACCACACCGTACCGATAACTGAACCACATAAGTAAATTGCCAGTACGCCGAGATATTCCGGTGAGCCTGTCCCGAATTTTCCTTGAATCACTGTAATCGATAGCTCACAACCTTGTTTTTGATTTGAAATTATTGATCGAGTTGTTTCTCAACTAATTGAATAAAAAGAAAATTAAACAATACGTATCTCTACGATAGCGTGCGTAATCCACACACATATGACAAGGCAATATGTGTAGAACTTTGCTCCATCTGAATGATTGCAAAGAGATGAGCAAGGCACAGGCAGGGAAGTTGAGCTGTATGGATACCCTGAGTTTATGGTTATTGCGTTAATTTAATATCCATAATGGTTTCAAATGCGCCACTGTACAAATATCGTTGTTTATTGGGTATTACATGGATAGCCTGACTGACAGGAAAAACAGGAATGCCAGATCCTAAAAATACTGGAATAGTGGTAATAAACAGTTGTTGCAATTCGCCTGCATCGGCAAAGCTGGCAGCGGTTTTACCTCCCCCAATGACCCAAACATCTTTTCCTTTGGCTGCGTTTCTTGCCTTGGCAGCGATATTTTTAGGATTGTCTTGGGTGACAATGGCATTAATGTCAGCAGAAAGCGTTAAGTTTCTTGAGGAGAGGACGAAGGAAGGAATATCTTGATACGGCCATTCACCTGCGGCGTTTTTCATAATCCACTCATAGGTTCCAGCACCCATAATTGTGGCACCGATATTTTGATAAAATTCATCATAAGGAGTGGCATCATCGCCCGGCGGGCAATCATATAACCAATCTAATTCATGGTCTTTGGTAGCAATGTAACCATCCATTGTGGCGGCAACATAATAGATGAGCTTTGACATGTTTTTTTCCTCATTATGGATTTTATTATGTATTAATCAAAAATAGTATGTGTCTCATTTGATAATAATCTGATTTACCCAAAAATTTTTTCCTATTATAAAATAGTTACCCTTCAAGAACAGATCGTAAATAAACCAAAGGAAGATAATTATGTCCAGATTTATTATCATGCGGAATAACAGAGCATTACTTAATAAAACAGTATTTTATCTTACCAAAGGCAATACGCTGACATTAAAGATTGATGGTTTAAATCTCAATACGAGAAAACACCTTAAATTTCAGTCAAATAATACGCTTGTATCTATTTTTCAACGTGATAACCCTCTGTTTAGGGAACAAACCTTGCAAATAACAGCACTGAATATGGGAATAAGTATCGTCAGGGCGGTAGATACTGATCTAGGTTACTGTGCTCATTTTGCCGCAAGCGTCGCTGAGGATTGTTTTCCGCCGTTAACGATTAATATCTTGTCTAAAATAGAAATACCAAGGGATTTAACTGAGGAGCAGAAAGCGATATTGATGGTGTTGTTGGCGGAAACTAAGAATCCTACGACAATGGGGGCAAACTATGATGAAAAAAAAGCAAAAGATGCCATGCAGTATATGCATGATGTTTTATTAAACAGGGTACGTTCCCCTAAAGCACATGAACTTGATGTGCCTAAACATGGAAATAAACTGATTGGACTCATTTCTGGGCCACGGACAATAGAAGGTTTTAGTCAGTATCCTAATATTAAATCTGATATACAAAAAAGAATTAATGATATGGTAGTGATTGCGAATGATGGTACTCATGCAGATTTTCTGGTTTATCGGCAATTACTTAAAAATGCTATCGATATAGCAAAAAGTAATAAAATCTTAAATAAAGAAGTTATTGCATGGAGAACAGAGGCGTCTAAATCTCCAGGGCCAAATTTTACCAAACTATTCTCGTTGCAAGGACAAGAATTTTATAAATTATCAGATGATTACCTTAAATAAGAGATTGTATATGAAATATTTCATTGGTTTTATCATAATTTTATTCTCTGTTACTGCTTTTTCAAAGCAAGAGGAACTGGACTTTAAGGCTTGGGAAGAGGCAGGAGGATGGGGGATATATAATGATAAACCAGATAGTCATTTTAATCCGCTAACAGTAAAGAAATATAAAGAAAATTATTTACCTGCATTTAGCTATGTTATTAACGCCTTTAATAAACAAAATGTGAGTAATGATTTTTGCCTGATGGGTTATAAGTTTAATAAAAAAAATGATCATAATGAATTTGAGCGAGTTGTTATTTATTGGAAAACGAATAATCGTTTGATTAATTGGGAAATCCCAGATGGAGACTATGATGAGTTGTATAGGTCAATTATATTTAGTAAGCCATTTATTGATATAAGTGATTCTGTTGTTCCTTATAAAGAAGCTGAAGGAGCACAAGCCTTATGGGCTAAAGAAGGGGTCATTCAACTTATCGAAGATTGTGAATTGCATGGGCAGAAAATCACGATAAAGCCTTCTGAGGTGATTAACTTTTAATAATGGCAAAATCTGCCTGAAGTTTGCAGGCAGCTTGGTACAAGTCATTGAGTGTCGGTGGCTTATTTTGCCTCTTTATTGCTCTTTCCACCACTGATACAGCGCTTCAATATCCGATGATGTTATCAGCTTCATTGCTGCCTTAAGTTGTTCCAGTGGCCAGTTCCACCACTGCATTTCCAGCAGTAAGGCAATGTGTTCATCAGAAAAGCGTTTACGGATCACTTTTGCCGGATTACCGCCAATAATGGTGTAAGGCTCGACATCTTTGGTTACCAAAGCGCGAGTACCGATGACTGCGCCATCACCAATTTTTATGCCTGGCATAATGATCGCTTCCGCACCAATCCAGACGTCATTGCCGATAACAGTATCTCTCATAGGTTGATAGCCATTCTGTGCATTAGCAAAAGCAGGTTCTTCCGACATATAGAAAAATGGAAAGGATGAAACCCAGTCTAAGCGATGTCCCTGATTACCTGCCATCATAAAGGCGACACCTGTACCGATGGAGCAGAAGCTGCCGACGATAAGCTTATCGACATTGGTTAAATCAGGTGATAAGTAACGGGCGCATTCGTCAAATGAATGACCATGATAGTAACCGGAATAGTAACTGAAACGGCCAACCTGAATATTGGGATTGGTGACTTGTTCTACTAATGTTTTGCCCTTAAAAGGGCTGTCGAAGTAATTTTTCATAGGGTATTTGTTATTATGAATGATGGTTGATTTTTATGGTTAATATATTGATTAATAACAATTATTTTATTGACGGGTTCTGCTGGTGGTGCAATTTCCCGCAATGGTTCTTTACAGCTTACAGCGTATAATACGTTTCTGATAGTTACGAAGACTGACTCATTTCCATTCCAGTTTTGTCAGATAATTCATGTCAATTCAATATATGACGACGGATCTTCACAATTAAGCCCCCGTTTCACTGTGTAAGCCACCAAAACGTCGGTAGTATGCGGCGGAGGGCTGGGGCAATCGTCCAATAGTTGTTTCGCAACGTTCACTGACGTAGCGTGTCGCTGCAAGATCAATGTGCTGATAAATATTTATACACAAGTTACGGGCAAGCATCCCTTCCCATTGTGTAGGCAGTAGCGCGTCCGGCAACATTGGATCACGCAGTACTATGCGGCGGTAAAAGTGAATCAGCAGCAGGCGCAATTGGAAACAGCGTTCTGGTGTCAGGTCGGCTTCATGGCAATCCCGCAGCAGGGCCATTAACGGGCGGAAGGAAACGATAAATTTGTGATAGTGCTCTGATATCTGTTCCAGTGACCAATTGATAGAGACCAGTTCTTTCAGGCTCTGCTCCGAACGCGGGTAAGGATAATCAGCGCGGAAGTAGATGACGGAATCGCTGGCGTTCAGTTCCCCCAGCAGGGCGGGGATATCTCTTTGGACACTGCTTGGTGCGGCCATCAGGGTCGTGTTGAGTTGCGCGAATCCAAGCCAGTCCAGCTCTTTTTTCAGGCGATTACGCTTATTTTTGGTGACGCTTTCGAGTAGCAGTAGATCCCATTTGCCATCCCATTCCGGTTGCTCACTGAGATAAATTTTGCTCTCTGCATGGCGAAACTGATTCATACCTCGTTCAGCGATGCGGTAATAACTGCGTCGTCCCAGCTTTTCTACCGCAAGCCACCCTTCTTTTTGCAGCCTGAATACGGATGTTCTCACAAAACGGTCACTGAACCCCATCGGTTCCAGCAAGAGACTCAAGCTGCCAAGCCAGACTTCACCGCCACGGTGACTGAGCGCATCCCCATATAAGGAGATGATCAGCGATGTTCCGCTGATAGGCTGTGCATTGAGGGCGTGCTGGATAAAATCGTCGAGTTTGTGTGCCATATTTTCTGTAATCTACTCAAAAGTGTGTCATGACATTAGCATAACTATAAGGCCACCGCTGTTTCACATTATTTAACTTACGGTGGCAAAAGGTTATTCGCGTGGCCGGTTGTCAATGACCCGCACTGCCTTGCCTTCGGAGCGCGGAATGGCTCCACAGTTGACGATGCTGACATCAGTATTGAGTCCTACCATCGATTTTATGTGATGGCGCAACTGATGACAGAGGTTGCAACTTTGTTCATGGTTTAGCAGGTTTGGCTCTTTCAGTTCAACTTTGACTGACAGGCAGTCATGGTTGCCCTTGCGATGTATTTCCAATTGATAGTGAGGAGAGAGTTCCTTAAAGCGGATAATCTGTTCTTCTACTTGTGATGGGAACACGTTGATGCCACGAATAATCAGCATGTCATCGGAACGTCCGGTGATCCTGTCCATACGACGCATATTACGTGCCGTACCGGGTAATAAACGTGTCAGATCGCGGGTACGGTAACGGATCACGGGCATGGCTTCTTTGGTCAGGGTCGTGAGGATGAGTTCTCCGGTTTCACCATCGGCCAGATTATTCAGATTGTCAGGATTAATCACTTCAGGGTAGAAATGATCCTCCCAAATGGTGGAGCCATCAGCATATTCCAATGATTCCATCGCAACGCCCGGCCCCATCACTTCGGACAAGCCGTAGATATCCAATGCCTTGATGCCCATGCGTGTTTCAATCTCCGCACGCAAAGCGGTCGTCCAAGGTTCTGCGCCAAAGATTCCAATACGCAAGGAGCATGTGCTGGCATCCCCACCCATTTGATGTTCCAATTCATCCAGTAAAGTCAGGCAATAAGAAGGTGTCATCATGATAATGTCAGGCTTGAAATCCATAATCAGTTGCGCCTGTTTTTCGGTATTGCCGCCAGACACCGGAATGACCGCTGCTCCCAGCCGCTCGGCACCATAGTGCGCTCCCAGACCGCCCGTGAACAGGCCATAACCGTAGGCGATGTGGACTTTGTCTTTGGCGCTCGCTCCTGCAAATCGCAGGCTGCGGGCGACCAGTTCTGACCAAATGTCGATGTCCCGCCGGGTATAACCCACCACGGTTGGGCGTCCCGTTGTGCCGGATGAAGCATGAATACGCACTATTTGCTCCATCGGGACGGCGAAGGTGCCAAAAGGATAGTGTTCCCGCAGATCTTGTTTGGTGGTGTAAGGAAATTTGGTGATGTCATCGAGTAGCTTGAAATCACTCGGATGGACACCTGCCGCATCAAATTTGTGGCGGTACATGGGAACGTTATTGTAGGCGTGATTGAGAGTCCATTTTATCTGTTTAAATTGCCACGCCTGAATTTCATCAAGTGAAGCAAACTCAATGGAATCCAGAGGTTGTTCAGGAGATTTTTTTAGATTTTGTACGCTGTTGCTCATAGTTGCCTGTCCTTTTGTTGGCTTGTTTGTAACAGGTTGTGTTCATCGTTATGTGCAGGTGCTGGTTAAATCAGGTAATCGCGTATCAATTGCTGCTAAGAAAATCGGTACTGAAAAAAGCGTTGCTATATAAAATAAAGCGTTTCTGTATAAATCGTTATTATATAAAACGTTGCTATGAAATACGTTCAATAACCATGGCGATGCCCTGCCCCACGCCAATGCACATGGTGCACAAGGCATAACGACCGGCACGTCGCTCCAGCTCAAGGGTGGCTGTTAGTGCAAGGCGAGCTCCGCTCATGCCAAGAGGGTGCCCCAGTGCAATTGCTCCTCCATTCGGATTTACGTGTTCTGCATCATCCGGTAATCCCAGTTGGCGCATCACTGCCAATGACTGGGCGGCGAAAGCCTCGTTCAGCTCAATGACATCCATTTGGTTTAGGTTTAAGCCTGTCAGTGCCAGTACTTTGCGGGTTGCAGGCAATGGCCCGATCCCCATGATGCGAGGTTCAACGCCACATGTTGCTGTTGCGACGATACGTGCCCGTGGTGTCAGCCCTTGGTGTAATGCTGCTGTTTCTGAAGCGATGATCAGCGCCGCTGCGCCATCGTTGACGCCGGAAGCGTTACCTGCGGTAATTGTGCCGCCAGTACGAAATGGAGTTTTGAGCCGTTGTAACTGTTCGAATGTTGTTTCTGGTCGGGGATGTTCATCCTGTGAAACAACGGTTACTACGCCTTTTTTATTGATTGGGGGCAGAGTGACAGGGAGGATTTCTTCGGCCAGTACACCGCGTTGTTGCGCGTTGGCGGCACGTTGCTGACTGCGCAGGGCGAAGGCATCTTGGTCATCACGGCTGATTTGAAACTGTGCTGCAACATTTTCTGCCGTTTCTGGCATGGAGTCTGTGCCGAACTGTTGTTGCATCAAGGGGTTGATAAAACGCCAGCCGAGTGTGGTATCAAAGATCTCGGCTTGTCGGCTGAATGCACTGTCTGCTTTGCCCATCACAAAAGGGGCACGGGTCATGGATTCAACCCCACCGGCCAAAATCAGTTGGGCGTCATCAGATTTAATGCTGCGTGCGGCGAAGGCCAGTGCATCCAGACCGGAGCCACACAATCGATTAACCGTTGTACCAGAGATTGTCTCTGGCAATCCCGCCAGCAATACGGCCATGCGTGCGACATTGCGGTTGTCTTCTCCTGCCTGATTGGCGCAGCCGAGGATGACATCATCAATTTGTCCCCAATCCAGTGCCGGATAACGAGCCATTAATGCCCGCAGTGGCAGGGCGGCCAGATCGTCAGCCCGCAGGCTGGATAGCGTACCGCCATAACGTCCTATGGGGGTTCGGATTCCATCACAGATAAATGCGTGAGTCATGATTGCTCTCTCTAATCCAAAATAGGCTGGTAATCCAAAATAGACTGGCTGATACGATGGGAATGACCACGGAAAAGCGCCACGACTTTGCCGTTCTGGTTGATAATTTCCACGTCGTACAGGCCGGTTTTTTTGCCTTGATGCCGAACAGAAGCGGTGGCGGTAAGTTGATCACCGACCAAGACCGGACAGATGAAGTCAATATTGCCGCCGGAAGCGACGGCTGCCAATCCTTCACTGTTGCAGGCGTAGGCGAAAGCGGTATCCGCCAGACTGAACAGAATGCCACCGTGACAACTTTGATGGCCGTTGAGCATGTTGGGCATGATCTTCATGCTGAGCCGGGCGAATCCGACATCAATATGTTCAATGTGCATACCCATTGTTTGGGCACAGGCATCCTGAGCATACATAGTTTCAACGTGGTGGCGAGCCAATTGACTTGCGGCATTATCTTGCATGGGCACCCCCTTTCTTGTGATTTCCGACCGGCGGGAGGGATAGCTGGGCATGCCCAGCCGCTAGCTGACGCAGCAGGGGAGCAGGGCGGTAACGGGGTTCCCCATAGAATTTCTGCAAGTTTTCCAGCGTACTGAGAATATGTTTCCAACCCAATTGATTACCCCATGCCAGCGGGCCGATAGGATAATTCACACCGTGGCACATCGCCAGATCGATATCTTCAGCACTGGCGATCCCTTTGTTGATGACATCCAGTGCTTCGTTGCACAGCATGGCGACGGTACGCATCGTTAGCAAGGCAGGGTAATCCGGCAGGTGAATCACTTGCTTGCCGAGAGATTGCAGAAAGCCGATCACTTTTGCTGTTTGTTGCGGCGTATTCTGGCAGGCAGCACTGAGTGTAATGATGGAAGCCGATTGGTGATTGGCAGAAAGGTCAAATTGCATCACAGGTGCTCTGACTTCGTCAGCAATCTGGGCGCAGGTTCTCCCCTTGGTCAGTGCCAAGAGTACGTCATCAATTTGTAAGGTCGGGGAGTGGAATCGGTCATTTTTGCTTTCTTCGAAGATGATTCCGTATTGCTGCAATTCTGGTTTCTGTAGCAGGGCAACAAAATGAGGCAATCCGGCCCAATTTCCCGTTGCTTTGATCCGCAGCGGTTGTTTTTGGGTTCTGCTCTGTTTCGGTTCTATTTTGGGTTGTGGCTGAGTATCTTTTCTCTTTACGTCATAAACGTAGAACCCGCGACCACGTTTGCGTCCGAGATGATCGGCATCCACCAGCTCTTTCTGTTGCAATGAAGGCTGGAAGCGGGGATCGTTGTGGAAAGCATGGAACAGGGATTCAGTCACGGCGTAGTTAACGTCGTGGCCGATTAAATCCATCAGTTGTAATGGCCCCATCGCGAAGCCACCAGACTCTTTGAGAATTGCATCCAGCGTGGCGGGAGCTGCAATTTGCTCTTCCAGTGCACGCAAGGCTTCTGCATAGAATGGACGGGCGATGCGATTGACGATAAACCCCGGTGTAGAACGGCAAATCACAGGCTGTTTTTTCCAGCCAGTCACGAGGGTTTTTAGCGTTGCTACAGTTCGGGGGGACGTTTCCAGGCCCTGTATGATTTCTACCAGCCTCATCAGGGGAGCCGGGTTGAAAAAATGTAGTCCAGCCATGCGCTGTGGCATAGACAGGACACGGGCAATGGCGGTAATCGATAATGATGAGGTGTTGCTGGTAAACAGGGTTTGGTTTGAACAAATGGATTCCAGTTGTTGGAAGAGATTCTGTTTAGCTTCCAATTGCTCGACAATGGCCTCAATCACCAGCCCACACGATGCCAGGGCATGTAATGAATTGACCTGAGTGATGCGCTGTAACAGGGCTTCTGTTGTGCCGGCTTCTGCTTTGCCTGCTTCCACACGTTGATACAGGCGGGTGCGTAGATTATCCAGTGCCTGACTGGCTGCTTCACCATTGACATCAAACAGCAGGACGGAATGTCCTGCTTGAGCCGCGACCTGAGCAATGCCGATCCCCATTGTTCCCGCCCCAATGACGGCGATGGGACCGTGGAGCAGAGGCGTGGTCATGATTATTTCCCCCTGAACGTTGGCTGGCGTTTTTCCATGAATGCACTGATACCCTCACGGAAATCTTCACTGTGTCCGCAACGACGTTGTAAATCACGTTCGAGATCAAGATGTTGATCCAGCGTATTGGATACTGCGGCATAAGTCGCTTGCTTGATGCAGCCAAGTGCTACGGTGGGTTGGGTGGCAAGGTGTCTGGCGAGTTCCTGTGTTTTATCTTCCAACTCTTCGGGTTCGACGACTTGCCAGATCATGCCCCAAGCCAGTGCTTGCTCAGCGCTGATTTTTTCTCCCAATAATGCCATTCCCATGGCTCGTGCTTGTCCAATTTTATGGGGCAGGAACCAGCTACCACCAGAATCGGGTGTCAGGCCAATGCGACAGAAAACCTGAATGAAGCTGGCCGTACGGGATGCGATGACAATGTCACAGGCCAGGGCGAGGGAGACACCGGCACCCGCAGCCACACCGTTGACGGCGCAGATAATGGGTTTGGGCAGGGAAGTCATGCGTCGAATGAGAGGATTATAGTAGTGTTCAACAGATTGGCCGAGATCGGGGGTATCACCATGAGAGATGATGGAATTGCGATCACTTAAATCTTGCCCGGAACAGAAGCCGCGCCCGGTGCCTGTGAGCAGGACACAGCGCACAGATTCATCCTGTTCAGCCATATCCATGGCCTTACTTAATTGTTGGTGCAGTTCTTCGTTAAAGCTATTGAGAGATTCTGGACGGTTGAGAGTAATACTCAGGACACCTGCATTGATATCAGTGAGTACTATTGGCATGTTTTCCATCTATCAATATCCTTTGAAAATTGGTTGGCGTTTTTCCAGAAAGGCAGTGATGCCTTCCTGCCGATCGGTTGTTCCCGCCAAAGCAACAAAGTGTTGGCGTTCGGCGAGCAACCCTTGTGACAAACTTGTTTCTTGTGCGACTTTGAGAGCGGCTTTGGCTGCCCGCAGTGCCAGAGGGGAAAACTCACTGATGCGTTGTGCGATCTGTTCGGCACGTTCTAACGTCAGGGCATCAGTGCAAACCTCGCTGACCAGCCCCGCTTCCTGGGCTTGATGGGAACCGATAGCTTCTCCGGTTAGTACCATCTGGTAAGCAAGCGCTTTGCCAACACTGCGGATGAGGCGTTGTGTTCCCCCCGCTCCCGGTATCAGCCCCAAGGTAATTTCTGGCAGACCAAAACGGGCGTTTTCTCCACAAATCACTAAATCACAAGCCAATGCCAGTTCGCAGCCAGCCCCAAGTGCGTAGCCATTTACGGCAGCGATCAGAGGCTTGCTGATATGGTGTAAACGTTGCCAGAGTTGCGGGCGGAGATCAGTGATGGCTGTAGCAACGCTTTGTTTTTGTAGTTCTTTCAGGTCTGCCCCGGCAGCAAAACAGCGCATTGATCCCGTAATAACAATCGCTCCTGTCTCGTTATCTGCATCTGCCAGTTCCAATTGCTGCACAAGTTGTTCGAGGCAGTCATTGCTGAGAGCGTTGCGTACTTCTGGTCGGTTTAGGGTCAATGTGCGCACTCTTTGCTGCTGGTGGCATAAAATCCATTCCTGCTTCATGGCGGCTCCTCGCTATCTATTTAGATATCACTGCTAGACGTCAAAATCGACAACCACGCCATCGCCTTTTGGCCATGACTGGCAACTTAAGATATAACCGGCAGCCAATTGATCGGGTTCGAGGCTGTAATTCACCCTCATGTCCACTTCGCCGGATTTAAGTTGGCATTTACAGGTAGCACATACCCCTCCTTTGCAGGCGTAGGGCAAATCTGCACCCTGACGCAATGCGGCATCAAGGATGCTGTCATCTTCGGCGTTCATGGCAATGTTGAGGGTGCGGCCATCCAAATGGATCTCAACGCGGGTTTCACTGCGCTCTGCGAGATTAGCAGGGCGGGAACCCGCCGCGGCGTGAGTGCGTCCGGTATTGAAACGTTCACTATGGATGCGCTCAGCAGGCATTCCCGCCTGCTCCAGCGCAGAATGGGCATCATCCAACATGGTTTCAGGACCACAGAGAAAAGCATGGTCAAACTGAGCAAAATTAAGCAGAGTTTTGCCGATGCGATGCAGGTGTTCAGTATCAATGCGTCCATTAAACAGTGGGCTATCGGTGGTTTCCTGACTGAACAGGTACAACACCTGAAAACGGGTCAGGTAGCGATTTTTGAGATCGGCCAATGCCTCTTTGAACATGACGGAGCGGCTGGTGCGATTGCCATAGATCAGGGTGAAGGTGCTATTCGGTTCCAGTGCCAGCGTACTTTTGATGATCGATAGAATGGGAGTGATACCCGAACCGGCGGCGATGGCCAAATAATGTCCCTGTTGGTCTGTATTGGGGCGATGGCCAAAACTGCCTTGTGGCTGCATGACTTCCAGCTTATCCCCGACTTTTAATTGCTGGTTGATGAAGGTCGAAAAACGGCCTTGATAGATGGCTTTGACGCCAATTTGTAACACGCCATCCAGCGGTGAGCTACAGATGGAGTAGCAGCGGCGTAGTTCTTCGTTATTCACTTTCGCCTTGAGTGTCAGATGCTGGCCGGGGTGATAGCAGAAATGTTTTTTCAGCTCATCGGGAATATGCAGGGTAAGGATGACGGAATCTGGTGTTTCCCGTTCGATGGCGGCAATGCTTAAGTGGTGAAAACTATAGCGGTGAAAGCTATGACTGTGAAAGCTATGACTGTGAAAACCATGACTGTGAAAGCTATGACTGTGAAAACCATGACTGTGAAAACCATGGCTGTGAAAATCATGTGAGTGTGCTTGATGACGAGCTTGATGAACAGTAGACATCTTCTACTCCCTCGGTAAATCTCTCGTTAAATGCATTTGAAATAATCAAACGGTTCCAAACAATCTCGACAGCGATAAAGCGCTTTACAGGCAGTGGAACCGAATTCGCTGATTTTTTCTGTTTCATGACTGCCGCAGCACGGGCAGGTGATGGGTTCCATGTCCGCTGTTTTTTCACAAGCCAATCCCTGAGGTGGCGCAATACCGGATTCTCGCAAGCGTTGTCTGGCATCGGCCTTTATCCAGTCGGTTGTCCACGCAGGGGCCAGACTCACTTCGATATACACCGGAGAAAAGCCGGCTTGTGCCAGTGTTTCCTGAATGGTTTCGATGAGGTATTCCGTTGCGGGACAGCCGGAATAGGTCGGGGTAAATGTCACCCGCCAGCCGTTTTGTAACGGAGTGACAGCCCGTATCATGCCAAGATCGGTAATGGAGAGCGCAGGCAGTTCTGGATCGGCAATTTGGTGCAGACATTGCCAGATTTGGTGAATTTCCGGCGGCTGAATCTCTGAATGAAAGTGTATATTGCATTGCTGTTCCATGATTTCCTCCCGTTGCTATCCATTTTTACTACCAGTTGCAGTCGGGATAGGTGTGTTGCAGGTACTGCATTTCTGCCAATATGTATCCCAAATGTTCTGTATGCAGTCCTTGCTTTCCACCTTGTCGATAAGGTGACTCCTGTGGCATTTCTAACGTGGCTTCGGCGAATGTTTCCTTGATGATTTGCAGCCACGGTTCATGCAGGGTATTGGGATCAACGGCAATACCTTCTTCTGCCAGTTGCTGCTCTATTTCGTCGCAATGGAATAATTCGCCGGTAAAGCGCCACAGTTGGTTGATGGACTGCTGGATTTTCTCATGGCTCAGTTCTGTTCCATCCCCCAATCTAATCATCCAGCCCCGGCTGAATCGCAGGTGATATTCCACTTCTTTTAATGACTTGGCACTGATGGCTGCCAATTGGGGGTCACGGCTTTGTCCCAGAACCTGATGCAGCAGGACGTGATAGGTATCGATAAAAAACTGGCGCACCAATGTGTCGTTGTAGCCGCCATTGGGTTGTTCCACCAGCAGCAAATTGAAGAATTCTCGCTCATCGCGCCCAAATGCCAAATGATCTTCATTCAACCCGTTTTCTGAAAGGGTGGCTGCATAACTGAGGAAATGGCGTGCTTGTCCCAGTAGATCGAGACCAATATTGGACAGGGCGAGGTCTATTTCCAGCTCTGGCGCGTGTCCACACCACTCGCACAGGCGTTGTGCCAGAATCAGTGGGGTATCTCCCTGACGAAGCACGTATTTGAGTAGAGCATGGTTGAGTGGAGCATGGTTGAGTAGAACATGCTTGGGTGATGAGACGCTGTGTATATTCATCTTCCCATCTCCTACATATTTTTGATGCCATCAGGAATGGCGTAGAAAGTCGGATGGCGGTAAATTTTGTCCTCTGAAGGTTCGAAAAAAGCACCGCGTTCTTCCGGTTGTGAAGCCACCAGATGGATGGATTGCACGACCCAGATGGAGCAGCCTTCATTGCGCCGGGTGTAGGCATCGCGAGCGTTCTCCAGTGCCATTTGATCATCTGCCGCGTGGAGGCTGCCAACATGGCGGTGCGCTAATCCCTGTTTACTGCGGACGAAGACTTCATACAGTGGCCAATCGGTATCGTTCATTAGATTCACTCCCTTTGATACTGTTCAGATAAAGTGAGCAATTAAGCGGCACGATTTTTAGCGGCTATTTTCTTGGCGTGAACAGAAGCTGCTTCACGTACCCAACTCCCGTTTTCCCAAGCCCGGCGTTTGGCTTCCAGACGTTCGTGATTGCAGATCCCCTGTCCTTTCAGCACTTGATAGAATTCGTCCCAGTTGATTTCACCAAAGTGGTAATGCCCTGTTGCTTCATCCCAAGCCAGATCAGGATCGGGCGCTGTCATGCCCAGGGCTTCCAACTGGGGCACAGTGTTGTCGATGAATTTCTGCCGTAGTTCATCATTGCTGAATCGCTTGATTTTCCATGCCATGCTCTGGGCGCTGTTGGGGGAATCACTGTCATTGGGGCCAAACATCATCAATGTCGGCCACCAAAAACGATTAATGGCATCTTGTAACATGGCGCGTTGATCTTCGCTGCCTTTCGCCAGTGCCATGACCGACTCATAACCTTGTCGCTGGTGGAAACTTTCTTCCTTGCAGATTTTCACCATCGCGCGGGCGTAAGGGCCATAAGAAGCGCGACACAAGGCCACCTGATTGACAATTGCCGCGCCATCCACCAGCCAGCCAATCACACCAACATCTGCCCAACTGAGGGTGGGATAGTTAAATATCGAAGAATATTTCATCTTGCCATCCAACAGCTTTTGGTAGATGTCCTGACGGGAACAGCCCAGTGTTTCGGCGGCGCTATAGAGATACAGTCCGTGCCCTGCCTCATCTTGGACTTTCGCCAGCAATACGGCCTTGCGACGCAGTGTCGGGGCGCGGGTGATCCAATTGGCTTCCGGTAACATGCCGACGACTTCTGAATGTGCGTGTTGACCGATCTGGCGTATCAGATTTTGGCGATAGGCTTCAGGCATCCAGTCTTTGGCCTCAATCGAAAGGTCTGCTGCTATTTTTGCCTCAAAGCTTTTTGCCTCAAAGCTCGCCTGAAGTGGATCAGTTGTCATATGCGACTCCGTTATGATTCTTATTTTTTGATATGAAACATAAAAGCGAATCACTTTTGTAACTACAAATCTACAAACCAGTAACAAAAATATCAAACATAAAATTTGTGTATTTGTTGTCCGCATCACAATATTGATTTTTATTTCTTATAAAACAAAAGATTAATTATTTTTATTGGGTAGCGGCAAGAATATTAACAAGTGATTCAGTGCAAATGTTTTTATTTTGTTAATTTCATGAGTGGTTTTATCAATCATGTATGTGATACATAAATAGCATTCTGTTACTTAATGATTGTTTCATTAATTAAATCGGTGGAGAAAAAAATGCAACATTTAATGAGTTACATTTGTGGTGCTTGGGTTTATGGGCAAGGCAACACCAGAACCATCCATCATGCAGTAAGCGGTGAAGCTTTGTATCAGGTGTCTTCGGAAGGTTTGCCGTTAACAGAAAGTTTAGAGTATGCCCGTGAAAAAGGGGGAAAGGCCTTGGCTGCGATGACGTTCCAGCAACGTGCGCAGATGATGAAAGCGGTTGCAAAACACCTGCTTGCCAACAAAGAAGCACTGTATGCCATTTCCACCGAAACAGGTGCAACCCGTGCAGATGGTTGGGTGGATATTGAGGGAGGAGTGGCGACACTTTTCTCTTATGCCGGATTGGCCGGGCGTGAATTGCCGGATGATATCCTGTGGCCGGAAGATGAGATGATCCCGTTGTCTAAACAGTCTCAGTTTGTGGCTCGTCATGTACTGACTTCCCGTCCCGGTGTTGCTCTGCATATCAATGCGTTTAACTTTCCTTGTTGGGGAATGCTGGAAAAATTGGCTCCAACGTGGATGGCAGGTATGCCGGCGATTATCAAACCTGCTACGGCATCCGCCCAATTGACACAGGCGATGGTGAAAATGATCATCGACAGCGGTTTGGTGCCGGAAGGAGCATTGCAATTGATTTGCGGTGGCGTTGGTGATCTGTTTGATCATCTCGATTATCAGGATGCCGTGACTTTCACCGGCTCGGCACAAACGGGGCAGAAATTGCGTGCTCATCCCCGACTGATAGAAAAATCCATTCCCTTTACGATGGAAGCCGATTCCCTTAACTGCTGTATTTTAGGTGAGGATGTTACGCCTGATATGCCGGAATTTGGGGTATTCATCAAGGAAGTTGTCCGCGAAATGACGGTAAAGGCTGGTCAGAAATGTACGGCTATCCGACGCGTTATTGTGCCTGCCAGTCAGATGGAAACAGTCAAACAAGCACTGCTCAAACGGCTGTCTGGTGTGACAGTTGGTGATCCCATGTTGCCGGAAGTGCGTATGGGAGCGTTAATTAATCTGGAGCAGCGGGATGAAGTGCAGGCGAGAGTCAACGAATTGCGCAATAGCGGTTGCGAGGTTTTGTGTGGCGGTTCATTGGATAAATTAGTGCTGACAGGTAATAGCAACAGTAATGGGGCATTCTACCCACCGACGTTGCTCTATTGTGCTGATCCAATGACAAATCAGGTAGCGCACAGCACGGAGGCTTTTGGGCCGGTTTCTACGTTAATGGCGTATCAGGATACCGAGCAGGCGATAGCATTGGCGCTGATGGGGCAAGGTAGTTTGGTGGGTTCATTGGTGACGGCAGATGAGCAAATTGCTGTACAGGTGATCCGTGCGACAGCGTGTGCACATGGGCGTATGTTGGTGTTGGATGAAGTGGCTTCTGCGGAATCCACGGGACACGGTTCTCCGTTGCCCATGCTGGTACATGGTGGACCGGGGCGTGCTGGTGGTGGAGAAGAGTTGGGCGGTTTACGTGCCGTGAAACATTATATGCAGCGCACAGCGATTCAAGGCAGCCCAAGTATGCTGGCAGCGATTGGTCGTGAGTGGGTTCGTGGTGCGAAAGTGAAGGAAGAGCCGATACATCCATTCCGCAAGTATTTTGAACAGCTTGAAATTGGTGAAAGTTTACTAACCGCTCGCCGGACAGTGACGGAAGCGGATATCGTGAATTTCGCTTGCCTGAGTGGCGATCACTTTTATGCCCACATGGATAAAATTGGTGCGGCTGAGTCTTTGTTTGGTGAGCGTGTGGCACACGGTTATTTTGTCGTATCGGCTGCTGCGGGCTTGTTCGTTGATGGTGCGGTGGGACCCGTGCTTGCCAACTATGGTATGGAAAATCTGCGTTTCATTGAGCCAGTCAAAATCGGCGATACCATTCAGGTTCGTTTGACCTGCAAGAAGAAGATCAAGAAAGTCCAGAAAACCCCAGAAGATAAGCCACATGGTGTCGTGATGTGGGATGTGCAGGTATTGAATCAGGAGCAACAGCCTGTGGCGCTTTATGGCATTCTGACACTGGTTGAGCGGCAGTTGGGGGATTTTTTGGCATCTGTGTAGGAAGACTTGAAGATAAGAACGCAGGAAATCATTTAATCTGATTTGTTAAACCAAGGGAATGGAAGAGCCTGAGGGGCTTCGTCCGTAGAAATGGAGATCCTCAGGCGGTTTACTAAAGTTCAAATTCAGGCTGAATGTTATCGGCCGCATAGGTGAGTTGTAACTTTTGGAATATCTCATTAGGCTTTAGGTGAATGGATCTTCATCTGAATATGTGTTCTTTTTAGTTTTAACAACAGACCAATCTCCCACATCATCGACATTTTTAAAAACGCTATCATTTTTATTTTTAGACATAAGTTTATACTTATTGGGAAAATCTATTTTTTGTTTAGGATTAAGACAATTATCAATAAAATCAGGCCCAGTTAATTTTGTCGTGTAAAGTATTCGTCTATTCTCACGAGAAATTTTATCATTATCGTTATAAGGGCTAAAGCTTGTTCTCCATATAGGATCTTGTATGCTACATTTCATATCCATATTGATTTGATTAGTGTCTTTAAGTTTTCGTGCTAAATCGACTCTTTTATCAAATTCATAATGTTTATTGTGTTTTTTAGAGGATCTTTTTATTTCGTGAAATTCATCACATTTAGGCGATTGATACATTTGGATACCGAGGTGATGTATTTTCATCATAGTAGCCATATCTAATAGCATTTTGAAAATGCTTTTTGATTGTGGTATGGAAGCAATAATAGCATTTCCAATTTCATTATATGAAGTATCAGAATTCCAACCTGATCCAGAACAATCACCTATACCGATATCAGACTGAAGGCGCAAATTGTCAAGTGGAGAAATTTTTCCTTTATGTGTATTTTTTATATCTATATCATTCAATTCGACATCAACATCCAGATATATTCCTCCTTCCATATATAAAATAACTAAGCGCGCAATATCACTGGAGCATGCATAATTATGATAATTAATTCCTTTGATATTCAAGCGGTATATATGATGTAAATAATTCATTAAATCAACATAACTCCCGTATCGACTGGTATTTTTTCTTTCTTTTAAGTGGCTTATGCAATTCAATATGGAATGTTCAAGACGATTAGCTTGTTGAGACAAGAATCTGAAGGCAGATTCAACATTCTTATAATTGAAATTGACAGGGATTTCACCAATGTCAAGTTCGTTTCCTTGATATTTAAATTTTATTTTTCTTAATGTATTTATAATTAATGCCTTACTATCATTCCCTCCCCAAATATTGACTTCAAATCCTGGGTTTTTACTTTTAATTTCAATAATGTTTCTCAAGTCTTTTTCTGATATATTACTGCCAGCCCAGAAGTAATGGATTTTTTTAGGGATGCGCATAAGTTACCTTCCTCTTAAAATAAACTGATAAAACATTTCCAAGACTGAATACTAACCTAATATTATTATATTTTTGTGATATATGTCACAATAGAAATCATTCATCATGTCCTATTAATTTATTCTTACTATTTACATGATTAACTTATTGATGGTTGCTGTATTATTTATTGATAATAAAGTATTTGTTCTTATAAGTAAGAAACGAAATACATTTATATATATAAAATAAATTGACCTAATGAGGGTTGGGTGCTAATACTTAATGTAAACTAAATAAAGTTTATTAACGCCTGATTTTGTTTTGTTATCATTAATTTAAATCTCTGGGTAGATAATAAAAACAAGTGAAATACCTTATGTAATGTAGTTCGTAACAAGAAGATTGTAGTTTGATTTTGAAATGATAATCAGGCGTTATATTTTTTTAATATCAAGGAAATTGCTATCAATTCTTTCAATTCTTTCAATTCTTTCACTTCTCACTTCTCACTTCTCATTTTTCAACTGACAACTTTCTCGTAAAATGCGCATCACGGTGTCTGCTCCGCTGCGATTGGGATTAATGCGGATCATACGTTGTTCCAGTGTGGGATCTGTTTGACGGAATGTACCGGAAATTCGGTAAAACAATGGCGGGATTTCAAACTTTGACTCTGCACCTACCGGATAAGGTAGTGCGCCGAATTTATGGGCTGCGGCGAGTATGCTTTCTGCGATGGGATCGTGAAATTCTACTAATAATACTTTTGATTGGGCATTGGCGATAAAAGCGTGTTTTACCTGTGGCACCTCTCCTTGGTTCAAACGCGTGACCAGTTCATCATTCACTTCTGCTTGTACTGCGTGCATGACGGGTGAGAATACCATACCACGCAAGGCTTCCATGGCCTGATAACCTTGTATCTGGCAGCCGCCGGAATACATGCTGTGGCGCAGGTTATCAATGGTTGCCTGTTTTCCGACTATTATCCCAACGCCTTGTGGACCCAATAATTTGAAGCAAGAGAATGTGGACAGTGTTGCACCGTACTGACAACCAATTTGTGCCACTTTCATGGTGGCGTAGTTGTCATCTACCAACGAAGGGATGTCGTGTTGATTTAGTGTATCGATAACTTCTTGCAAGGAATAACGGTCAGATATCTTCTGGCGCGAATGCTGGACAAGGCTGGCAGTTGGCTGGTTTTGCTGGATAGCAGCCACGATTTGTTCTGTGTGGTTGAAATCCGCCTGAACGACACGAAGCCCCATTTGTTCAATTGATGCTTTGGTCGTGGGGTAAATTGGTGCGTTATGCACAAGTAACGTTGAATTGGGACTGACCAAGGCAGCCAGCCCCGCGCGCAATGCACCTGTTCCCGCTCCATTGACAAAGGCAGCGCTTTCAGCACTAAAAAACTCCGCAATCACCGCTTCAATGCGTCGGGTCATCCGTGGTTGATGGAGATCTGGGACTAAGCCCAGATCGCCTTGGGAAAGAAAATCAGCACCAGGAAAGTGACGACAGATAATATCCACCAGCTTGAACTGTTGTTGCTGTGCTTGTGCCATCGTCATACTTTGCAATGGATAGGTTTTCATTTTCTTATTTTATTCCCAGCAGAAAGAGCAAGTTGGCAAGAATGCCCACGGCGATTGTTGCGATTGGGCCGATAGCCATTTCTACTAAAGGACGCTTGGAAGTTCGGTTGAGCAGGTAGATACCCGCCACGATCATAAAGCCCATGCCCGGCAGAATGGCGTTGGAGGCAATCATAGCACCAACCAGCAAGGCAACTTCGAGCATTTTGGTGATCGCGGTACGAATATGTCCGCTACATGCTTTCACACCAGGGTATTTATCCAACCAGATAGCGATTTTTGCCAGTAGCTGGATTTCAACGAACATGGTGATACCACCTGCGATAAAGGCTATCCACGGGTTGTTGGTTGCCAGCCCCGCCACAAACACAAATTTCATGCCATTAGGACTGTAAACGCCCGTGGCTATGGCCGTTGTGCCCACTAATGGGATAAAACTGATGGCACGTGCCAGTGCGACCAATAATGCATTGGTCTGCTCTCCTTGTGCCATTAATTGAAGGGAAACAGGGCCTTCCGCCAGCAAGCTGAAGGACATGGTGGCAGCACTGGCAGTCAGGCCACCACACAGGATCAACAGCCATTTGTTTTTCTGGATGCGTTCTATGCGGGTTGAGAACAGGCCGACCAAGACTTCATTGGCCCCTTTTTGTTCTGCGGACTGTGTTGGACGTTCACGCATTGCAAAGTAGAACATGGCAATCATCGACAGCAATAGTGCGGCACCGTTAGGGTCAAGGCTGACGGGTTTTTCGATCATGCCTCCAAAGCTCAGTGGGCCAATTGCCTTGGTTGCCAGATATCCAACCAGTGCGGTGAGCATGACCAAAAGCCCTTTGCGATAGCCATATTGGTAGCCGACGACCATGGCAGGAAACAGGGCAAAACAGGCCACAATCGGATCGCCCACTTTCTTGAGGTCATCGGTGAAATTGACTGGCAGCATGGCAAACAGTTCTACCACTGAACGCAGGCCAGCCAGCAAGGCGATGGCATACAGGGCACCGATGATGCCAGAGGCGATAAAACCTCTTCGGCTATTGGCGCACCAAATTCCGATCATGTCTGTACCAAGTAACAGACTGTGAACCAACACAATTGGGGCGGTGAGTGAGAAGGGAATACCGAAGCCGACAACTAAACCTATACTCAGGGCGAAGCTGGTTGCGGCAAGCGCTTTGCGGCTCATTCGACCTTCAAGGTATTCCGGCAAAAGTGGGCGCAGGCCATCATGGAAAACGGCGATACCACGGTTTGCCATCATGGCGGCAATGGCTCCAATCGTTGCCAATAACCCTGCTTTTAAAGGATCTACTTCCATCAATCTCATCAGGAACTCATGGAAATGTTGCATGATAGCTTCCTTACAGTGAGATGATGGTGCCGATGATCACCGGCAGGATGATATCAATATCCTGACCAGTAAAACCAAATGCCTTCTTGCCTGCTTTCACATGGGCAATGATCTCTTCATCAGACAGGATTTTGCCCGGCATGCCGATAGTGGCACATTGATCTAATCCGATAAGGGCAATTGCGATTGCTAAAGCACCTCCTCCACCGGTATTGCATGCGCCAAGATAGTAATCTGCTTCACCATTTTTTATTGCCATTGCCGCTTCAATGTCATTCATTATGGTAATGGAAGTGGCTTTATCTCCCGCCAATTGACGAATGCCTTCGGCTATTGCCTCTTTCTCTATTTGTCCACCAACGACAAATCTCATGCTGTTATCCCTCCCTTTTTATCTTCTATCGGATTGCTTTTTGAAAAAGTTATGTTTTATAAGTTTATTTTTTATTCAATTATGCCGTGGAAAAATCGCGCAGGATTATCGCGCAGCATTTGATCTATCTGTTTTTGGGAAAAGCCAGCTTCGAACAACATGGGAACGAATACAGTTAGCAGGTAATCGAAGCCATTTCCCCCATTTTTTTTCAAATGAGATCGACGCGTGATATCTTGGGAAAGCATCACCCGATCAAGCAGCCCGCGTCTGGTAACCTCTTGCAACATAGTAATGCGCCGATTGTCGGGATAGTAATTATTCTTGCCGATCGTATCGAATTGTACCCATGCCCCGGCTTCCAGCAGCGGAATGATGGTGTCCAGATTATCTCTCAGATCACAATGGCCGATGGCGACATGTTCGGGAGAAACGCCAAATCTCTTTAGCAGGGCCAATTGTTCACGTCCCATTGTGCTTAATGTGGTGTGTGTGGAAATCGGACATCCTGTTGTCTGGTGTGCCAGTGCCGCAGCGGCAAACACCTTTTGCTCATCTTCTGTGATTTGATTGAGGCTGGAGCCGATCTCTGCAATCACTCCCGCTTTTAATTTAGTGCCATCAATGCCAGTTTCAATTTCAGCGATCATGTCGTCGGCGATGGCTTGTACACTCAACTCACTGAAATGGGCAGGGAAGAAAGGTTGTTTATAGTAGCCGGTCGAGGCAATGATATTGATGTGGGTATCGCGCATCAGATCCAGCAGAAAAGCCGCATTGCGTCCCATATAACGATTGGTCATCTCTACGATGTTTCTTACCCCAAGAGTGTAGAGGTGACGAAGTTCATCTACGATCAGATCGTATTGATCCAATCGGCAATCGAGGCTTCCTTTCACATCAGAGAGATCAATGTGCAAATGTTCATGCACATAGGTGTAGCCTGTAACATCAATGAAGTTATTTGTCTTTGTTGACAAATGGTGATTAACGGCTTGATTTTTTGATGAAGATTGCAGTGTATCCCCCCGATGTTCAACTTGATATCTCTGATATCCCGCAGCTCGAGCGTGCCTTCAATTGCATCAATGCTGGGTGAGGAATTTTATAAATAACATGATGATAAATAAACATCAGGTGCGCAGAATCATGCGGTAAATCCACTATAGCGAAAATAACATTATTTAATGACAGAATAATATTATCTGTAATACCTATACTGAGGGATTATTTATGATAGCTATTATTTTTCCAGTTTCCTTGACTGTCATAAATACCTTCAAGTTTTGGCGAACCAGACTGAATACCCGAAACGAGGGCAACATCACTACGTGTTATGAAAATTTGGGGGCGGAAACACATAAGCACTGGGCTACCAATAGGATGAGTGCCTGACAGCGGAAGGTGGTAGTCAATACAGGGTTCACCCAAACGCAGTATGCGCACTTTTTTAGGTGAGATGGCTCGTTCAGGAAAAACCAACGCATGTTTCATATGTCCGCGTTTATAGGAGCCGCCACCATAGCAGTAACTATTGCCATCATGGTGATGAGAAACTTCGGTGAGATAGACCATCGCAATACGTTCCGGCTCCCGGCCACTGACATTGGCGGGGATGGTTCCGGTCAAGGCATGACCTGGTTCTAAGTGGGTGGCACCGTATTTGGCCAGTAATGGTATGGTGCTACAGCTTGAGGCTGCCGGAGCATTGATTTGTGAAAGTTTAATTCCGAGTTGTTCAAGCCGGTTCCGCGCCCGAATGAGAGTCAGTAAATTGGTCGTGGGTAAGGTTGTCTGATACCGAGAATCCCATGATAGGCAGGGAAAATGAGTCAGCCCGCTCAATTTGATACCAGGCATGAGTTTTAAAGCATCCACGACAGCATCGAGTTCACTAAAAGTGATTCCTGCTTCTTGGCCGGGAAAGGTAATATCTCGTTTATCATATACTTTCAGCATGATAGGCTGAATTCGTCCCAATTTCTCCGCCATATCCGAAATGGCTTGAGCTTTTTCAAGGGAGAATACGGTAATGATATTCGGATTACGCTTGAGCATAGTTTCTATTAAATGGGTTGGTGTCTGCACCAAATGACCTATATGGCACAGCGGAATATCATGCTGGCTCAGGCTATAGGCTTCCCTAAAATCAACAGCCACAACGCCGCGATAACCGAGTTCAACCAATTTCTTGGTCAGCCATGGATTACGCCCAATTTGTTTGGTCATCAAATAGAGTTCAATGTCGTATTGCTCTGCAACTTGCAACAAGCGACGGCCATTGTCTAAAACCTGATCGATATCAATGACGTAAGTATCTGGCAAGATTGCACCTTGATGCCAAAGATTTTTTGCAACTTCAATCAATTTGGAGTTCTGTTTTGTTAATGCCTCAATAAACATAGGGTTCTCTTTATGTCTGCAAAGCAGCAAAGCTGTGTGAAAATCGAAAATTTTTGCACAGATAAATCTTCATTTTTTTGAATATTTATATAGGAATCAAAAGCTAATCTCTTTCGAGTGGAAGCATTAAACCATATAAATTTGCTAACAGGTAGCCTTCTTCATTGGGGTGTAATGCCACTGTAAATTTTCTGATTAGCGAGCGATGAACTGTAAGTAATTGATTGTAATTTTCAGATTGCTCGAGTTTTATCAATATTTCTTTATCCAGCGGGGAAACTCTTTCGCCCCGGCGTGAGCGCATGAAAGCACTTGCCATATGGGTAAGTACCATTTCACCTTGTGGATGGCGGATAGGGATGAGCCAGATATCTTCCAGAATATGCACAACTTCCAGCATGTTATCGTAGATATCTTGATCTATAACGCCACCTTGTAGCAGGATAGTTAGCCGTTGTTCTATCATTGCTTTTTGATATACGTAGGTGTTAATAAACAGTTTATTTTGGCTGATCGAGTTTCAATAAACGGGTTCGATGGTACCTGCTACTACATTTTGTTGATGGGTCAGCAATAGATCCCGGTCAACCATAGTATGCAGGAGTTGCTGGATGGGAATATTATCCTTGCGGGCAAGAATAACGGCTTCAGAAGCCTTGATAAAACATTCTCTGTCGTCGGGGAGTTGTGTCATCAGGCCTTGTGCTATCAATTTATGGCCTTGCCCAACATTCCAGATGGCCGCATCAATGTGGCCTTTTATGATTTGATTTAGGCATTCATGATAGGAAACCTCGACCAATTCAATATCTTTTCCAGCAAAGTATTGCTTTGTCATTATTTTTTGGTCTGCTGAGGTGCTATCTAATCCAACGCGGCGAATGGATTCCATTTCGCCATGACGAAAGATTAACCTATGCCTGTCGGTATAACTTTGTGTCCCTAGTGAAAGCGCAATATATAGATCTTTATTTTCTGGGTGTTGCTCTGCAGCAAGCCTTGACGTTACTGCTAAATCGTAGACGCCGTTCAGCAAACACTCAATGCGGATATCCGAGCCACGCATATGTGCAAAGTAAAAAGGAACACCTGCACACAATGTTTTTAAACCACTTGCCAGCCCTTCATAAGCACGGGTATAGGGGAGCGGCATTGCACAAACCACATTGCCAATATCGGCATACTCCAGAAGCAATTTGTGATTTATCTGTGCAAGAAAGCTACCATTACGACCACGACGCTTAATTCCAACCGCTTGTGCCTGCTCGAGAGATTTTAATGCTGCTTGCATCAAACCCACGGACAACCCACATTCTTTAGACAGTAATTCTATGGTTTTCAGGCGATTGCCGCATTTCTCGGAGAGGAGATAGCGAGCCAAAAATGACTGTGCAATCCCCTCTT
Source organism: Xenorhabdus anantnagensis (assembly GCF_028598555.1). GTDB lineage: Bacteria > Pseudomonadota > Gammaproteobacteria > Enterobacterales > Enterobacteriaceae > Xenorhabdus > Xenorhabdus anantnagensis. The sequence goes on along the minus strand of NZ_JAQRFN010000028.1, from coordinate 8,985 downwards.
TTTTAATGAATGTTTGACTCATCATTGCAAGTTTTTATCCATTCTCTTTTATCTTCATAAATTTGAACATAAATCGCAATAAGCGAAGTAAAGAAAGGGGATTAATATCACAATTGCAAAAAAAATGAAAATTTAAAAAATAACAAAGTCTAATATTATCAATATTTTGAATATATATTTTAATTTTTCATTGAAGATATAAAAATTGCCATCATGGGAGAATATAGGGAATATGGAGGATTTATTTATATTTGCTTACTGTATTTTTCTGTATGGATGGTGATTTTTGCTACACTATTTATCACGTGACAGAATAATTAGTTTATATTCTGCATCTTATTCTTGCATGAATCAATAAAATATCCTACCGAGTGGATCTTATTTAACAGCATGAAAATTTAGCTTTTTCTATTGTCATAATCAATTAGGAGAAGTGACCATTTAGTTATAACTGCGCTTATGATACGAATCACCTGTAATAGATAAAAATATATTGGTTTCATAGGCGATTATAACTTTTTGTTATTTTAGATTTTCTTAATGGCGGGAGTAGGATTAATAATCCTAATTCTCTCGTGTTATATAGGAGAACATTTTGTTTAGGTGGAAAAAAGAATCAAAGCGTCGAGAAATCTCGACGAGTAATCTCAGAAGTAAAGGAATAGAGATCATAAAGCATCAGGAAATGAACTTTTTAGATTATTATCATGATAATAGCTTTGTCTTATCCAATTGTTATATTTTGGGTGTTCATATTAAACTGCTTGGAAAACAGGGGGATATCCATAATGAAACTAAAATGAAGTATATTAATTCTATTAGTTACGCTCTTAATAAGATTAACAAAAAAGTGAGAAATTTATCTGGAGTGGTGAAAAACATTAATGTTTATGTAGCGGAGGGAACAGGAAGAACTGAAGTTAGATGGCCGAAAATAGAAGACGAAAATACATATAATAAATTGATTTCGAAAGGAATATGGGTTGAAAGTCCATGTCTTCATATAAATGATAAGCAAATTACGCAAGTGAATAAAATTAAGTCTCTTCCACCTTCTTTCGGGGGAAGCGGTGGGCTTAGAAATAAAAACCACTCGGGTCAAATTGGATTTGATGTGTCTGTGTCTGGTGTCTCCGATCAGCTTCATCAGGAGGCCATATCAGGAAAAAGGAAATTATTGGAATCTAATCCAGAATGTTCAACGAGGGTTATTGCTTCTATTGTACATGAAATTGGTCATATACTTCATGCGCAGCGCATTGAATCAGAAGGAAAATTTTGGTTTGCTAGAAGAACAAATGAGCAAAATAAATGTATCATCCCAGCAATGATTGTTGAACAGGTGAGTGAGTATGCTATACAGAAAAATAATTCTAATGAATTTGTTGCAGAAGTTTTTACTGGTTTAGTATATGGGAAAAAATACAGTAAAAAGGTATTAGAATATTATCAATATTATTTGGGGCCTGAACTCATTGGTATAGAACTTCCCAAATTACCACATAATTGGAGTCCTTAATCGCCCGCAATATACTCTTCAAGTTCGTTTTGGTCATGCCATAAATAAGAAAAATGAAAACGATAACTTGTTTCAAGTAACTCGGACAGTAGCACAGCATCTTCTATAGTTGTATCCCGAATCGTTAACATAGATATTTCCAAAGCTGTTGTGTTAGATGACTGTGTTAGATATATGACAGTTTGATTTCTAACATACTATCACGATGACAAAAATATGTGCGTTAAACAACCAGTTGAATTAGATGAAAATTAATGAGATTTCAATAGGAAATAGGGATGATTGTTTTCGAAAATTTACGGTCGTTTACAGACGTTGATGAGCGGGAAAAAACTTATATGATAAGAATAAATTATGGTAGGAATGAATCGAAACAAAAAATGGCGATAAAAATTATCGCCATTTTTACGCTGAATCAATCTTGCAATTAAGCAGCTTTGGCGTTTTGTGCCAACCAGTCAGCTATGCGTTGTTTTTGTTCATCATTGAGCCACATGCCCAGTTTAGTACGGCGCCAGATAGCATCATCTAACTGTGTTACCCATTCGTGCTCAACTAAATAACGCAATTCAGCTTCATACAAACCATGACCGAAAAATTCGCCAAGATCAGTCAGTGCTTCAGCGCCTTTCAGGATGATTTGGCTGTTGCTGCCGTAAGTACGGGCATAGCGCCGTGCCATACCTTCCGGCAACCAGTTGTGACGCTGACGCAGCAGACGCGCATAACCATCGCGATCGCAGCCTTCCAGCTCACCACCCGGTAATTTGCCATTTTTCGTCCATGCCTGACCCGCGTTGGGGTAGTACTGTGCCAGTTTATCCACGGCGTGTTCAGCCAGTTTACGATAAGTTGTCAGCTTGCCACCAAATACGGACAGCAATGGCATCTGACCTTGCTCATCCCGCACATCCAGAGTGTAATCACGGGTAATTGCTTGTGGTGAATCGGATTCATCATCACACAAAGGGCGGACACCAGAGTAAGTCCAGACAATATCATCGCGAACAAGTTGTTTCTTGAAGTGGTCGTTATAGACTTTCAGCAAATAGTCGATCTCTTTATCATCAATTTTGACTTCTTTTGGATCGCCTTTGTATTCAACATCCGTCGTACCAATGATCGAGAATTCGTCATTCCATGGAATAACAAACACGATGCGATTATCTTCATTTTGCAGAATATAAGCCTGTGGTTCATCGTGAACGCGAGGAACAACAATATGGCTGCCTTTGATCAAGCGGATGCCATAAGGCGATTTCAATTGCAGGCCGTTATCGAAGAAATTTTTCACCCAAGGGCCAGTTGCGTTGACCAAACCTTTTGCGCGCCATGTGTTGGTTTCGCCAGTTTTGAGATCTTTGGCTTCAACCATCCAATAACCATTCTCGCGCCATGCGCGGGTCACTTGGGTACGGGTACGTACTTCGCCGCCGCGTTTTTGAATTTCCTGTGCGTTCAGAACAACCAGACGCGCATCATCAACCCAACAGTCGGAGTATTCAAAGCCACGAGTGATAGAGGGTTTCAATACTGAGCTTGCACCAAATTTTAACCCTTTACTGCCTGGTAAGCTAACACGTTTGCCTAAGTTATCGTACAGGAACAGGCCAATGCGGATCATCCAAGCCGGGCGCAGGTGTGGTTGATGTGGTAGACGAAAACGCATCGGGAATGCAATATGGGGAGCCAGTTTTAAAAGCACTTCACGTTCAGCCAGTGCTTCACTGACCAAACGGAATTCATAATGTTCCAGATAGCGCAAGCCACCGTGGATCAGTTTGGAGCTGGCAGATGAAGTTGCGCTGGCCAAGTCTTGACCTTCCAACAGCAGGACAGAAAGTCCCCGGCCAGCAGCATCTGCCGCAATACCAGCGCCGTTAATTCCGCCGCCGATTACAATCAAGTCTTTGGTTTCCATTGCATCCCCTTTGAAATGTTCGAAACAGTTCTTTAATGTTCGTTTTCGCTCAAGGATTGTAATCAAAAATTCATCAGTCGCCAACTATTAACTCAGAAAAAACATATTCGCGTGATACAGGTAACAAATCCTGATCATATGCATTAGATTAATAAGGATTTTGCGGGATACAAATTTGAGTGGAAATATTTATGGGAAGGAGCCTCATTTGAAAAGAAGCCCCACCAGAATTTCAGGTGGGGGATATTATGGTGAGATGATTGCGTAAAAAGCAATTAGCACAGCTCCAGCTTAACGTTATATTGCTCAATGACTTTCTGGACGTTGGGAGGAGGTGTTTTATCCGTGAACAAAAAATCAATCAGGTTCATGTTACCGAGATTAACCATCGCACTGCGGCCAAATTTTGAATGGTCGGCAACCAGCATGACACAGCGGGAGTTTTCGATAATAGCGCGTTTGGTACGGACTTCGTGGTAATCGAATTCCAGCAATGAGCCATCACTATCAATACCACTGATCCCAAGAATACCGAAATCAAGGCGGAACTGGGAAATAAAATCCAGCGTTGCTTCACCAATAATGCCACCATCACGGGAACGTACTTCACCACCAGCCAAAATTAGCCGGAAATCTTCTTTGCCCATAAACAGTGTTGCGACATTGAGGTTGTTGGTGACAATCCGTAAATCGCGATGGTTTAGCAGGGCATGCGCCACGGCTTCTGGGGTTGTTCCAATATCAATGAACAGGGTTGCGCCGTTTGGAATTTGGGTAGCAACGTGTTGCGCAATGCGAGCTTTTTCATCCGACCACATTATCTTGCGGTCATGATAGGCTGTGTTGACAGAGCTGGATGGCAGCGCGGCACCGCCGTGATGACGCTGGATTTTATTTTTATCAGCCAGATCATTTAAATCACGCCGGATGGTTTGCGGGCTGACATCAAAATGTGCAACCAGCTCTTCAGTGCTGACATAACCTTGAAGACGCACCAACTCGATTATTGCATCATGTCGCTGAGTTTGCTTCACAACATTCCCCTAATGTTTGCATAGATTATAGTTGCCCAAAATAATCCCTTTCTATTTCAAGCCGTTATTGCAACATGAAATCTATTGGGTGTTTTCTGGAGTTTTATTGGTTTTTTTGTTTACGCAAATTCAAATTATCCCATAACCCCATCAATAACCCGATAATTAACCCTGAAATATGGGCGGTATTGGCGATGTTGAGTGAAAATAGATTGAGATAGCCAACCAATAACCAAATGATAGAAATAGCGATTAACCCCCCGGGAGCATTTATTCCACGTTTAGGTGACATTTCACCTGTTAGCCAGACATATCCGATCAGTGCGTAAACCCCACCAGACAGTCCCCCAAAATTAGCTCCGCTGAACAATGATTGCGCCCAGCCACTGAAAAATGCTGAGACTATTGTGATTTCAAAAAGTTTGCTGCTGCCAATTTTTTGTTCTACCTGACTGCCGAAATACCACCATAATGCAAGATTAAAGAGGATATGTGTCAGAGAGAAATGCAATAAGGCAGGGCTAATCCAGCGCCATAATTCCAGATACTGATCACTGTTAGTCGGCCATGCCAGCCAGTTCATGACATCGGGAATGCTTGTCATTGTTATCCAAAGATAAACAAGGATACAGAGCATCGTTATAGCAATTGTCAGCGGCCCAGACTGACTTTTTAGTGTCTTCAAGTTCAGGTTGTTGTGGTACTTGAAGGAGCTGGTTGGTTTTCCCGTTTGCCAACTGGCAGCCTGATAGCGTTCATGGAGCGGATCGCGGATAAAGAGGTGAAGTTCCTGTTCAACCCGGCTGAGTTGGCTGTCATCTTCTAACCAGAGTTCAACGGGTGACGACTCATTGTTGGATCGCATGGTCAAATGAATGTCCTGCGTCGCCATATAATCAATAAAGGCCTGAGCCAGTCGAGGATTGGATATTGAGGTTACATGGATCATTGCTCGTCTTATCTCTGCCTTAAGTTGAAGTTAATTGCACAGGGATTAATCGTGTTGACATTAGTGCGTTAAAGATTCATTGAGTATGGACAGCGTGAGGATACTCTCTTTGCCAGACTTCAAAGCCACCATTGACACTATAAACGGTCTCAAACCCTATATTGATCAGGTATTGTGCTGCCCCCTGACTGCTATGGCCGTGGTAGCACATCACCATGATCGGTTGGTCAAAATCTGCTTCCTGTAGAAGGCTATTAATTGTTTCATTTGTCAGGTGAAACGCACCTGTTGCGTGTCCGGCACGGAAGCTTTGTGGATCGCGGATATCAACCAAGACTGCGGTTTTATCGAGCCAGTGTTGGTAAGCCTGTTCAGGGTTTATCGTTTGAAAATGGTCCATAAATACTCAACGTAGTTTCTAAAGTTTTCATTTTCAATATATTCATTTCTTAATAGTCATCTGGTATGACCTTATCGCCTTCCCAATATTTACATTGGAAAGGCGGGAAATGCAGATAGAAAATATTAGAAACAGAAAAATGGTCAAAAAGTCATAATGTTTCAAAAACCATGATGTTTCAAAAAGCTATTTTGTTTCAAAAAGCTATAATGTTTCAAAAAACATAATGATTAAGAAAGCATCAAAATAAGAATGAAAAATCAGTAATATGAATGTTCACCGCGCTGGTGTTCAGTCAGATCTCTCACGCCTTTCAATTCAGGGAACATCTGTAATAACTGTTTTTCAATCCCTTCTTTCAGGGTGACATCGACCATTGAACAGCCGTTACACCCACCACCGAATTGCAGAATGGCATAACCTTCATCGGTGATTTCCATCAGGCTGACACGACCACCATGCCCCGCCAACTGTGGATTAATCTGTGATTGTAGGAGATATTCAACACGCTCAATGAGTGGAGCATCATCAGCCACTTTACGCATTTTGGCGTTAGGGGCTTTCAGGGTCAGTTGAGAACCTAGTTGATCGGTCACAAAATCAATGACGGCTTCTTCCAGGAAAGGTGCACTAATTTCATCAACATAGGCGGAGAGTTGGTCGAACTTCAATTCGGTGTCAGTAGCTTCAACAGCATCCGGTGGGCAATAGGAAACTCCGCATTCAGCCGTCGGCGTTCCTGGATTAATGACAAAAACGCGGATCTGTGTGCCCGGTTCTTGATTTGCCAGTAGTTTGGCAAAATGCGCTTGCGCTGCTTCAGTAATATTAATCATGTCATTTGCTCAATAGTTGACTGTTCTAGTTGGTTATAATACGCCCATTTATAAAGGAACTACAAGGTTCGGCATATTGCCCAAGCCTGTACAGAGCGAGCCCCCGCACGAATTAACAACTGTGAAGCTTCATGCAGCGTTGTGCCCGTGGTGATCACATCATCGAAAATAGCGACATGTTGATCGGCAAAATCACCCCGTAATTTAAAGGCCCGCTTAAGATTGGTTTTCCTTTGGGCGGCAGATAAGCCCCGCTGTGTGAGTGTAGCACGTGAACGTTGCAAAAAACCGGGATGATACGGGCATTGCAGCCAACGTGAGAGGGGGCGGGCAATGAGTTCAATATGATCGAACCCACGTTGCCAGCGTTTCCTGCTATGCAGAGGAATACCCAGTATACGATCCGGCTTATGCCAGCGACCTTCTCGATAGCCTTGTAACCAATGCAGCAGGAACAAGCGTGCCAGCACTGGCGCGAGTTGCGGAGTGCCGTGATACTTATACCGTTTAATAAGCTGACTTAATGGCTGAGTGTAATCTGTAATGGCGATCAGATGTTGCCACAGAGGGGGATTTCTCACGCATCGCCCACAGGGAAGATCGCTGGATTCAGAAGGCAGTGCACAGCGCGGGCAGACATGTTGTTGCCGCTTTAAGTAACGATGGCAGATGCAGCAGATTCCATGATGGGCAAAATACAAATTTTGATGGCATAGCCAACAGTATCCAACCATTGTTAGCATAGTTTCCTTCCTTGGTGACAAATAAAGTGAGAATAACAATGAATCAGTTGTCTTGGCAGACAATCGGAGATGCACCGCGTGATCTTGTGATGCTGCACGGATGGGGATTAAACGCTGAGGTTTGGCGTTCAGTGGAAACGCGATTGGCTTCGCATTTTCGTTTGCATCTAGTGGATTTACCGGGATATGGCCGTAGCCAATCGTATCCGGCAATGTCATTGGCGGATATGGCAGATACAGTATGGCAGCAAGCGCCAGAAAATGCCTTGTGGCTCGGCTGGTCTTTAGGGGGATTGGTGGCCAGTCGGATTGCTTTAGATCATCCGAAACAAGTTGCGGGTTTGGTCACTGTGGCTTCCTCACCAAAATTTAGTGCTGATGGAGACTGGCCGGGCATTAAGCCAGAGGTTTTGCGTGCATTTGAACGTCAATTGAGTGCGGACTTTCAGAAAACAGTCGAACGTTTTCTGGCTTTGCAGACATTGGGAACAGACAGCGCACGTCAGGATGCCCGTGTACTGAAATCAGTAGTACTGAACCAGCCGATGCCGACAGTTGATGTATTGAATGCTGGTTTGGAAATCCTGCGCACTGATGATTTAAGGGGAGAGTTGTCCCGGATTCAATTACCTTTCCTGCGTCTTTATGGTTACCTTGATGGCTTGGTGCCACGTAAAATTGCTTCGCTGCTTGATAGTGCATTGCCACATACACATTCCATTATTATGCGCAATGCGGCTCATGCCCCTTTTATTTCCCATCCTGATGAGTTTGTTGAAATATTAACGAACTTTGCTTCCGATATGGCATGGTAATTTATGCTGAAAATTACCCATAACATGAAAAGTTATGGGTAATAAAATAAACCATATTATTTGACAGGATAAACTTCAGTCACAATTTCTGGAGTATTAACGATAGTGTCGAGAACAGGGCAATGATTTTCGACAAAAGTAATAAAATCTCGGATCTCTTGTTCGGTATTATCTGCTTTAACATAAAATTTGGAGGTAATTTTTGAAAAACCCAGTTTGGCGTTTTTATTTTTGCCTTTGATTCTGTCGAGATCTAATTCACCTTCTAGTGTTATCTTGATATCAATCAGATTTATTTTCTGTGCACTGGCAAAGACTTTCGCCACCATAGCCTGGCAGGCGCCGAAAGCGGAAAGTAATGCTTCTACCGGAGTCATTGCTTCATCTTCCCCGCCTAAGCTTTCTGGTTCGTCTACATGGAAGGAAAAGTTTCGTGAGGAACATTTCATTTTCAGAGGCCCTACAGGCTCTATAGTTGCAATAAATAACTCTTTAGACATATTGGTATCCTTAGGTTATTAATAATGACAGAAATGCAAATCAGATAATAAGGAACTGTTTTTTATTTTTCAATTTTAATGAAACTAATAAAATTTAGTTCCCAAGTAATAATATTAATTAAGTTATCAAGAAAAATTAATTGCAAATTGATCACCATAACCTTCCAATAGCGTATTTAGCTCATACTCCATTGTATCTTGAGTCCAGGTGATAAAACGTCGCCAGTGGTATTTGGCTTGTTTCCAGACGATTTCAATCAGATTCAGC
>NZ_JAQRFN010000027.1 GCF_028598555.1 Xenorhabdus anantnagensis | reverse complement strand
GCACCATTCTTATTTTTTTCCAAGCGAGTATTAGCATTTTCGTTTGCTGCTTTGGCATTATTATTCGCCGCATTCGCAAAGTCATAAGCCGCTTTTACCGCCTTCGGTGTTGCCGCATGGGTTTCGCTATTGCTGTCCACTGCGCTGCTCAGGATGACAAATCCCTTCTCTTTCAGCGTCGCGTCAGGATGGTTACGGCTCTTTGCATGTTTCTGAATGGAGTCATCAACATATTCACGAGTCGCCAGAACCACTGACGGATCAACTTTCAATGTCACCGCGTTAGCGCTGCTGACAATCAGAATCATACGAATGGTCTGGGTACGACCGGAACCTTCCTGCAATTGAGGTTTGTAAGTTTCTGCGCAGTTACCTACTGCAATCAGAATACCGTCTTTATCGAACAGGCCAATTTCACGTATCCACCAGCCGCCTTCGCTTTCAGGGATAACCTGCTCTGCAATGATCTGATTAGTATTTTTAGGATCAATACTCAGCATGTTAATCGCCGCACGACGTTTTTCATTAATCAGTTTAGTTTGTTTGGTGTCCGGTGTTGGCAACTTGCCACCACCATCACCGACGGCCATATGGGTAATTTCAATTTTAGTCCCCAATGCCGCAGCATTTGCCAACTTATCTGCGCCTAACTGTGTCAGTAACGCAAAATATTTGGTACTCATGGTCTAATCCTCATGTCATCAATAATATGTATGCCCGCACCCACAATTTCTGAGCCGGATACTGTTACTTGTTCCGGGAAATAAGGGTAAACTGTCAGTTCGTCACCGCTGTAAGTTGCCGCCGAGTAGTGATATTCACCGCGTGTATCCAGATTGATGTCCAACCCAATCAAATGTCGGCTCACTGGCTTGGCATCAAAAATCAGGTTTTCCAATTCTTCGAACATTTCATGGGTGATACCGCTATCCAACACACCAATATCCAGTCGGAAGGTGCCCGGCGCATCGTTGGTCTGCCACCACTCTTTTACGCGGATGAGATAACCCAGTGGTTCGACAACCCGCCGAATTGCTCCGATTGTTCCTTTGTGTTTGTGCAGGAACAGCGAACTTTTGATGACCTCCCTCTTGGTACTCTCAGGCCAGTTCTCGTCCCAACGATCGACTGACCATGCCCATGCCAGATAAGGCAGCAGTGATGCCGGGCAGGTGTCTGGGTTCCACAGTTCACGCAGCGGCACTTTGACCTTCTGCAATTCCGCGCAGGCTTTGGCCGCTGCAATTTCTAGCTGAGTCGAGCCCATTGGTAGAAGGCGATCACTCATCCGAGCCTCCCATCGTCAGGGTGGTTTTGATGCAATAAGATGCCTGGGTTTTATCCAGCACCACGTCTTTCAACGGTGCTTTCAGTTCCACGCGCTGGACACCTTCCACATGCAATGCGGCATAAATCGCCGACAAGCGAATATCACGTCCCAGACGATGCTGTGCCTCGACATAGTGTTTCAGCTTCTGCTCTGCCGCCTTGCGGATAGGCTCCGACTCTGGTGTCGGGAAGATGTACAACACCGCATTAATTTCATATTCCACAATGTTGGCCGACTGGACTTTCAGACGATCCGCCACCGGACGCACGTTTTCGTCGTTCAGCGCTTTTTCGACTATTTCCAGCAACTCTTTGGAAGCAACGCCTTTGTCTTCTCGTGACATAATGGTCACAGTAACGTTAGCTGGCGACGGGCTGATTGCTGAGGCATCAGCAACACGGCCATCTGCACTGCGGGCATGATATTCATACGAACCAACCGGGCCGGCGACGCTCAAGCCTTCAAAAGCCTGTGGAATGCGAACACGATAGTCGTTGTCAGATTCCATTACCGCAGGGGTTGGTGGTACGGTAGAGTTATCCGCAGGACTCAGAACCATGCGGGATACATTGTTGTTCGCCCCCAGCTGATCCAAATCGCTGCCTGTTGAATAGGCCACCATCACTGCCCGAGCAGCTTCGTTAACCCGTTGTCGCAAGAGCAACTCGCGATAAACGTTCTCTTCCAACAACTTGACCAAAGGTTCGGATTCCAGTTGCAAAGTACGAGCAATGGCATCTTGCTGATCGTCTGGATAGAGTGATATCAGCCCTTTTTTACGCTCTTCCAGCAGTTGTTCATAATCCAGTGACTCAACCACATCCGGTGGTGGCAACTGGCTTAAATCGATTGTTGGCATGTTTTACCTCTCAGAAATAGCCTCATCGGGAATGGCTCACCGGAATAGAAAGTGAAAACTCCTTGGCGGATTGATGATAAGTACCTGTGATATCCACCACCATTTTGCCGTCCTGTAGGGTTTCCATCGTGATAGATGTCAGCGTTATACGTGGCTCCCAACGGCTGATTGCGGTAAAACTGGCCGCCATGACCTGAAGCCGGAGCGCCGGGTTCTGTGGCCAGTCGATCAGCTCAGGCAGCAAAGAGCCATAAGTACGACGCGCGATACGGCTGCCTACGGGAGTTAGTAAAATATCGCTGACGGATTGCCGGACGTGTGCCAAATCTGTCAACTCTCGGCCCGTTTGCCGATTCATTCCCAGATACATCATACGGGGCCTCCTGATGTGTCACCGCCTGACCTGATGCCGGTGTGTTTGTGGGAATCCACGACCACGCCGTTGGAACTGAATGTGCCTCCGGTGTGTTCAATATTGCCCGTCATTTTGCCGCCGTTGCGCACAATCAAGTTGCCTGTGCTCATCAGCTGCGTACAGATGACTTCCGGTGTATCCAGCGTAATTCGGGTACTGGCAACACAGGTGATTTCCGGCGCGGTAATATGGACGGAATCCGAAGCAGTCACTGTCGCGGTTTTAATGCCAGTCACAGTCAATGCGCCGGATTGCGGTTCATATTCCATCACGGCACCGTCCGGGAACTGGATATGTGCCGCTTCTGGTGATGTCGATGGAGCCGGAAACTCATCTGAAAAAATCGCTGGCAATACAAAGGCGGTGGTCAGCTCTCCGCCTATGGACAGTAATAAAACCTGCTCACCGACACTGGGTGCCCACCATGTGCGGGCGTTTCCCGCTCTGGATGTCAACCAGTGCAGCCAATTGGTTTCAAGATTGCCTGTCGCGACCCGGCACATTCCCTTTGTGGTATCCACTTGGGTAATAACGCCTGTTCGAATCAGGTTGCGCATTAAGCGCAGCAGTTCAGTGAGTTGTGTGTTCATGGCGTAAGAATGCCATGAAAAAGCAGGCGGGACATTAAACTGGGTTTGTAGGAAACAGCATACAAATCCAGAGATAAAATCCTTTTAAATCAAAAGATTTTAAATAAAACAAAAAGCCTTCTCCGGAGTGAAAGAAGGCTTTTTACGATTTATTGAATGATGCTGAACGGCATTGCAATGAGATGCGATTATTCTGGTTTACACTGCCGAGTAACATCACGTACATACTGTTGCAAATAGTCTAATTTGGTTTGGTCACTGATCATTCCGGCTCGGATATCGTAAATAGCGCGTCCAGCTTTTGCAGTGAGTTCGACTTGGGTTCCATTGCCCATGCTGCGGGCGCTGGTATCTCGGTTTTGGGTGAGCTGACAGGTAGCAAGATTGGCGCCAGCGATTTGCACCCGCCGATGACCAGCAGTAATGTCAGCACGCAAAGCCGCATTTTTTTCGGTAGCATAAGCTAACTTTCCTGAATAATATTCATCCAATTGCGCTGCCCGGTTTTGTGCATCTTTCATTTGCTGAATAACAGCCAACATTTCTGAACGTGCTTTTTGATTGATGGCAACAAGCTGTGCAGCATGTTGCTGTTTCAAATTCGCCACTTCATTGAGAGACAGAGAACGATGCCCCCACCAGCCAAGGCTTCCGCCAATGACCAAACTCACAATTAAAGGCATTTTCTTCATCGTTCTAATTCCCAGCAAATCGGTTCAGCCTCCCCCCTTAATCCCAAAGCTGGATAATGGGTTTACTGGCAGCAGGCATAAATTCTGGCATTTCAACTTTCGTTCCATGAGGCAATACCGCGCCAAAGTCAGCCAATCCGGGGTTTGCCTGCAACACACGCTCAGTCATTCCCAACGTGCGGCCGTAATGACGCCAACAAATGGCATCAACCGTTTCATTTTGTTGTGCAATAACTTGCATACACTCTCCTTTTCTTCGCAGAAAATAGTCAGTAAATCGGAGAGTTATGATCAAATAATCAGGAAAATACCTCAATGAGGTAAGATTGTTAGGTAAGTAGTACAAATGAAGAACAATTTTGAGTCTGCATATAAATTTGTTTCAGTAAGCACAAAGGCAGGAAATCATTTCCTGCCTTTGTGCTGTTTTATCTTAATTATAATTACGTGCTATCCCATCCATTGGAGAATACTGATTCTTTGTCAGCGTTAATCAGACAACCAACTATCATCTTCCCAAACCTCTTGAATGAGTTCCATTATGTGATCGTGTTCACTACTTTTTTTAGTCCCTGTCACTCTTACGGAGGTACTGCTACTGGCTGCAATTCTAAAATTTGTATCAGGATAATGTGGTAATATTCTTTTTTTTAATTCACTTTCTAGTGACGACATGACTGATTCAGAAACATTAGCTCGTTTATCGAAAAGTATCTCTATTCGCATCCTTTTCCCCCCGCCAAATCTATTCTTCTATTGAACCCGAATTCCTTAACATTTTGTTACCGGTCACCTCATTACCTAACAGATTACTATCCAGTTTACTCTGGTAACTGTTAAATCTTTTTTCATAAGGTGCAGATAGCTCCGCTATCCAAACCAGTGCCAGCTCTTTGTCTTCCGCATGATTACATTCGCAACTTGTTGCCATTCTAGCAATGAAATTGATACGTTGCGCTACCAATGATTCCATAAGAGATTCCACTGATTTATCCGTCTCCATATAATAAGCTGTATGTATATACAGTACACGTAATAAGACAAAATTTAAAGTAGTTTTTACCTTTTCTAGTGATTAAATTTGATAGTTAATAACTATTATCTTTTGTTTTCGTAGAATTATTTTCCAGTTTGATTGATTTTTCTACTATGACAACTTTGCGATCTGTAAAATACTTTATCTTTCTATTAGCCTGTTCATCCGTACAGTTATTGACAGAACTCCAAGATGGAAATTTTTTGCTCGTTTTATAAACAATCCGTTCTGCTCCTGATATGGCAGTAGATTCTGATTTAGGGACAATGGTCCATTGATGAATGCGTGTACAGATAAATCCTGCATAAGGCAAGAATGGTGAAGTCACGCCTTGTATAGATTGAACATCTTCACCATAAGGACTGCCAAAAGGGATATGCTGGTAAAATAAGCGAATAACTAAATCACAACGCGCAACCCACGGCCCACCCTGTGCTTGAGTATAAGCGGCCCAATTTCCTTCATCTGCCGCCTGCAAAACGGCATTTACCTTATTGTCAGGTAAACGTACTTCCCTGAGACGACGTAATTCGCGCCAAACCGAAACCGGGGCACCACCAATTTGTTGGAATTGACGAATACGCCAACGGCTCGCCCAAGCAGTCACTGATTTTGCCATATCGCGCAAGGATTCGCCGGTTTCATGGTCTTTTTCTTCTTCCAGCGCATAACCGTCAATATTTTTGGAAATGTACTTCGCAATGTAACCTGTTGCACTACCTTTGTTCGGATCGATCGTCCTATAATCAAAACGAGCTTTTTGAGCGTCATCGCTCTGTAACTCTTTCTGTTCTTCCTTGCAAGCGTAATGCTTAAGGATCCCTCTGACTTGCTGCAAATACTCCGGCAACATGAACAGCACCATATGCCAATGAGGAGTACCATCATGATGTGGTTCCACCACACGGAAACCAAATAGATTGATTCCTGCCCGAGCTAACGCAGCACGGGCTTTTGCCCAGACACTGCATAAATAACGTTGGGTATCACGTGGAGTTGCGCCATCCCAAGATTTAACAAATCCTCCCTTGTACTGGGTAGCATGATATTTTGCAGGAGCTGTGATGGTATAAAACTCACCAACACAGTTCATTTTATTGGCAACATCTTCAAAACCGCGCATTCTGACCATTAATTCACAACGTCTGATCGCAGGATTCGCGTTGCTATGAACAACTGTATCCGCCAGTGAAATTCGTTCCCCTTTTTCATTTTCTAAATCAAAGTGTTTGAAAAACTCGCGATTACGCCGTTTTTGTTCCAGCCACTCCCGCAATGCCTGGCGTGAAACATAAGGAGAAGCGGCTTGCTGTACCTGTCCAACGGCAATTGCCATATGTTCAGATTGGATATCACGCAGACGCTTTAAGCGAAAATACCACCAGCGGGCAGACATCATGCGCAACATGCCAGAACAGAGTTGATCGACCGATGGCATTTTTCGCCCGCAATTGAAACGCTGCCAATAAGGGGGGCGAGTGCCGCATTGCAAAGTCAGCTTTGCCAGCAACCGGTACAACCTAGCGACACGGGA
This sequence comes from Xenorhabdus anantnagensis, assembly GCF_028598555.1. Taxonomy (GTDB): domain Bacteria; phylum Pseudomonadota; class Gammaproteobacteria; order Enterobacterales; family Enterobacteriaceae; genus Xenorhabdus; species Xenorhabdus anantnagensis. Next base: position 39,438 of record NZ_JAQRFN010000027.1, on the reverse strand, counting down.
AAATGACTCGTCTTTACAATCAACGGAAATTGATGCGTGCTTTTGGGAAAAAGCCGAAGAGTAATGCTCATAATTACCAGAAATAAAAATGGAAATGTCGTGAGCAAGTTTCAAAAGTTGTTTGCGATCATACGTCGCCACATTTTCCAATTGTTCAATAAAAGGAAAAGGTGCCATACCAGAAACACAATGGTGAAATTGATACCGTCCTTTTATTAACTGTAATCGCGGCAACACATTCTGCCCGACCGTTTTTCTCAGGAAAGAATTTGCATCACGGCGGCCTGAGCGATTAAAGATATCGACATAACGACGACTGAAGTATTTCGCCAGAAAATCAGGCATTTGTCCTATATATTGGTGACGCCATTGATGATCTTCCGCGTTGATTTCCCATAGCAAACGTTCCGCCATTGAAACGCCTTGCGGTGTATTTGGCTGGAACATCGCGGCTTGTTTATTCTTGGCTATCAGATAATCACTGTTCTGTTTATGAGTAATTACGTTACTATTCATCAAGTTCACCATATTAAGGACATGCAGGAGTCTGGCGTACTCATGCCATTTGTTACGTGTTTAAGACGCTGTAATTAACGAGATAGCTGCAATTACTTAGACAGTGTCAGGTACTTCGGAAACTGGCTGACAACGACCTTTATATGATTCATCGCCTTGATCAGAGCCTGTTTTTCCTCTTGGGTGAAATGGTTGAATTCATTATCGTGGCGGAAACGCGGGATATTCGCCAAATAGAAAATGGCAGATAACGCTCGTTTATTCTCTTCGTAGTGGCTGTCTCTTTTATCACGCATATCAGCAAAAAACCGATTTAACTCCCTTTCATTGTCACCCCAGTATGTCGCCCTGATCCTCGACAGGTGATTCAATCCTTCCAGCCGCTGACCGAGGTTAATCTGGGCAAACTTTTCTTTCTCAGTATTCGCCATATTTTCCCTCAACATTTTCCGACGAAATGATCCTCAATCATTTTCGAAATATTTTGATATCTGGATAAAGATTGAAATCTGGGCGTTCATGATGCAATATCTCTCAATGGTTTTTAGCTTAACCAATCTGGGCTCATCAAAGATCTCATATCGAGAACATTGATGAGATACTAATAGCTCTTATCTGTACTGTCAATGAAAAATACCAATATTGAGATCAAAATGGGGGCCGATAGTGGGGGAAGACCTGCTATTGAGCGTCTTGTCCGTGCATATGGGTTTAAATCACGCCAGGCCCTAAGTGACCATTTAGGCGTTTCCAAAAGCACAATGGCAAACCGCTACCTTCGTGATAGCTTTCCAGCGGATTGGATCATCCAGTGTAATCTCGAAACTGGCGCTTCACTACTGTGGTTGAGCACGGGTCAGGGAGAAATATTTCCAGATGGAGAAGACGGCAAAAAAACGGAACGATTGGAAGATATCATTGCTCCATCCATCTCTCGCGTAAGATTATCGGGCGGTAAGCTCAATGAAGCTGGCCCTGTAATTTTGGATAGCGAATTGATTCCTAAGGAACTCACAAATCCACTGATTATTGATGATGGTGCCTCATGGTATCTGCTGGATACTCAGGAAGACAATATTCAAGATGGCTTATGGCTGGTGGATATTGAGGGTATGCACAGCATCAAAAAGATTGCCAAAATTCCAATCAGTAAGATTCGGGTCAGCGATAATGACGTCACTTTTGATTGTGCAATCAGTGACATCAAATTCATCGGTCGCGTTACTCTGGTCATATCCAGACAATAGCAACCCGGCATAAAACGGTTTCCATCAAGGTTATCTCTATCCATTAGGATAACCTTGATGGCATTCAATCATTTTCATACAAAATTTGGTTTACATAAAATCTGAACGCCGAAGCCGATATAGAACTGCCGGAAAATCATACCCATTTTCCGGCAGTTTTATTTGGATTTTTATTTTATAGACGATTATCAGGCGCTATTTTTCATTTTTGATTTATCGCCTTGATTGTCTCTGATGGGAACAACCCGTTCCATTTCTGATTTTTTCTTATTCTCAACTTGTTCGGACTGACCAACAAATAGCCCGCCACGTCGAATTGACATACTACCGCAACGGCTAATGCCCCGTAACTCGCCATGTTCGAGAATATCCAATGTTTCCGCACAGCATGTACCTTCAACATGGCCATCAATGATAATTTCAGGTGCATTCAGCTCACCTTCCACTTTGCCGGCATGCATAATACGAATGGCGCCACCTTTGACACGAATATTGCCAATGACTTTACCCCAGACCTGAATATCACCTTCCATTTCTATATCACCCTTGAATACAGAGTTTTTAGCAATAATGGTATTTGGGCGAGTTTCAGCTTCAGGTAATTTTTTCTCTTCAGGCTTTATGCCCATAGCTGGTTTCGTAGCAATTGGTGCTTCTGTTGTTTTTTTTCCAAACATAGCGTTTATTCTCAATCTCATATTCGTAAAGTAAAACACTAAGGCTAAAAAAGATAAAATTGCTGTTATGGCACAACTAAAATGAGCACCATACAGATATAGCCCCAATGCAATTCCCCAAAGGAGCCATATACTGTATAAAAAAGCATTATCTGAAAAACGATACTTTTCCATATTTTTCTCGTTTTTGTAGTTTTTTCTTATATTTCATCAGCAAATATATCTATGCATATGCCTTAGCAGGTAATAGAAAACAGGCCGTGAAAACACATCTTATCATTGTACAAGTATAAAAAACAATCTACCAAGCTATAACAGAGGTATTTATAGTGTTATTACACGGATAAAGGTTTCATTTGAGTTTAATCCTCTGAATTGTCATTGAATTATCTCATATTTATTAAATAAGAAAATCCAGAAAGGTAAATTTAATTTTCTATTTGCAGATGGAAAAACCATATAACTTCATAAACTTATAACAATAAAAACAAAAAATTAATAAATCCGCATCATATTAGAGCTACAGAAAATATTGCATATCTATTGTCTTATAATTACCTATAAACATTTTATCGCCATTAGGTTTCTGGCTGTAACATGATGGCAAAGAAACACATTACTTAGAAGGTTAAATAGTCCTACCAAATAGCCATCTGATTTATAATTATTTTCTTTATAAAACAACCAAACAAAAGTTGGATTTTTAAATCAGCCAAATAGTGTTTTTATGTTAACTATTCTGAATGCACATAGATAACTTTCAGTTAAAAATCACTTGGTGAGTTAATTCACAATTTCTCCATTTTGTTAACTTTTTATTTAAATATATAAATTCATTTAAAAAATAAATTATTCTACATTTTAAATATTATCTAAAAAACATCAGATATCGATACTTATTCATTAAATCATCGCTATAAAAAACCACCCACAATGCAAAGTTAAGTAAAAATCATTAAAAATCAATCAAATAAAAATCATTAAAAGTATTGTTGATATTTGTTAAGGATGAAAAGTTTTAGGGTAAGTAAATCAACAAGCAGAACACATCAATATCCGTAAATTATTTCAACATTAATTATTAAACGAAAACAATCCCTTAAAACAGCCAGTTGAAGACAATCATATAAAGATCAATCAGCACAAGGTAAAAAACAAACAAACTATTTTCAATCACAAAATTTTTCACTTAAACCTAACACAAATATCTATTTATCTATATAATACTAAAAGTGATTTAATTGATGTTACGCATGAACTTTCGAGAACTTTCAATACTGCTTCAATCGGCATTCAGTTTTATCAAGATAATCCAAGTGCCATAAGGAAGTTTTTTCTTAATTCATTAATTAATAAAATAAATACACCATGCACTCATCAAAAAAAATGATTACTCATGATACGGAAAATTAGGAGTATTAAATGAAAAGGACGACGGGCTTAAATCAAAATAATATTTGCACAGTCCAATTAACCATGCCGGATTTCAATATCCTGGAGCATAAACAAAGAGGGCTGTATATTTTACTCGATGGTGAAATGGTGTGGAAAGATGGCATAAACACTTATCACATCACATCGAATGAGATCCTTTTTACCCATCCTGGAAGCTATGCAGCCAAAACCAATACAGAAAGTTGTCAGGTATTGTGGTTACCCTTACACATGGAGTTTTTACGCAATTTTTTAAAGCGTTTTGGATCATTATTAAGTCAGATAGAGAGGCAGGAGTTTCCTGCTCACAGGCTGATTCCTTTTAATCAGTTTCCCTTGCTGGCAGAAAGCATTCGCGGGCTAGCCAATTTACTAGCACATGATTCTCCTCCAGCGTTGGTTCAATTAAGAGTTGAAGAGTTATTATTGCTGCTTTCCTTGGGTAATCAAGGGGCATTGTTAATGTCTATTCTGCGGAAATTAAGCAACCGTCAGGTCGAACGACTGCAAACGTTTATGGAAGCTCATTATCTCAAAGAATGGAGACTGAATGACTTCGCGCGTGAATTCGGTATGGGGTTGACTTCCTTTAAAGAGCTTTTTAACAGTGTCTATGGTACTTCACCCAAGGCTTGGATCAGTGAGCAACGTATTCTTTACGCACATCAATTATTACTGAACAGTGAAATGAGTATCGCCGATATTTCATTGGAATCGGGTTTTTCCAGCCAGTCTTATTTCACTCAAAGCTATCGCCGACGTTTTAGCTGTACGCCTAACCGCGCCAGATACGGAAAAGATTAACGATTCGTTTAACAACTAACCTAAAGTTAGTCAACTGATACTCAATAATTGATACTCAACAACTAAAACTTAGTGCTATATCCCATAAACCAAGGCTTTCCAGTTTTATGTAAACCTGTTTTAGATCAAACTGAAAAGCCGCAATCACGATTATCCTTTGGATTACTTCACACTTTCCACGACTGATGGATCATGAATGATCGTTTTTATCGATCAATATCCTCTGATTGATCTGTGCAATCCATTGGACGGCACTATCTCATCTCACATATAGTCATGGTGACTCGTCACTATTTGGAGCTAACCCGACTAAGCTCTAAGTCACCACCAGGGATTTTATATTTGCCGTATCTTATGGCCTGCTTCCGTGCAGGCTTTTTTTTTGAAAATCTAACCTAAGAATATAAAGCAAAATATAAACTAGGTTGATTTTAATTTACGGTATAAAAATAGCTGGCAGGCCCGATACTAAAATGAGAATAAATCACATCAATAAAAATTAATGCGATGCACGATCTTTTTTATCGCTATCTGCACTATAAAAGATCGTACCCAATTTAATTCTTTCACGGCCAGAGGTCAGACGATGGCGATTAGTATCCCGAAGAGAATAAACACAACCACAATATTCCTGCTGATAGAACTCTTCACGTTTGCTGATTTCTATCATACGGGAAGATCCGCCGCCCTTGCGCCAATTATATTCCCAATACATTAAATCAGGATAACGAGACGCTGCGCGAACACCGCATTCATTGATCTGCTGCATATTTTTCCAACGTGAAATACCAAGTGAACTGGTAATCACAGGGAAACCATGTTCATGGGCATACAACGCTGTTCGTTCAAAACGCATATCAAAACACATTGTGCAACGAATACCACGTTCAGGCTCATTTTCCATGCCTTTCGCGCGTTCAAACCAATTATCACGGTCGTAATCTGCATCGACAAAAGGAATGCCCATCTGCTCCGCAAAACGGATATTTTCATTTTTGCGCAGTTCGTATTCTTTCAGAGGATGAATATTCGGATTATAGAAAAATATCGTAAAATCAATTCCTGAAGCCAACATTGCTTCCATTACTTCCCCAGAACATGGTGCACAACATGAATGCAACAGCACTTTTTGGTGACCGTTTGGCAGTGGAAGCGGGCTACGCTCATAGTTCAGTGACATAAGATTTCTTACCTGATTCAGACAATAAAAAATCAGGAAGAGGACAAACTCCCCTCCCTGTGTTTATTGGGCAGGCATATTACCCGTTTCTACTGCCTTACGACAATCTTTGTAAGATAATCAGGCTTCCTGCATTTCTGGCAAAATCTGACCACCATCGACAACAATCGTTTGCCCTGTAATATATTTCGCTTCATCAGAAGCCAAAAAACAGGCAGCATAACCAATATCTTCAGGCATACCCAAAGTCCGCATTGGGGTAGTATCTTTCACATGATTGAGGAATTCATCACCAAATTCCTTTAAGCCCTCAGTCATGATCAAGCCTGGCATAATCGCATTAATAGTGATGCCTTGCCCCGCGTATTCCAATGCAGCACTGCGCATGAATCCCAGTTGTCCTGCCTTACTGGCACCGTAGTGACTATAGCCCGAAATACCTGTTATCTCGCCTGTTATTGATGAAGTGATAACCACACGCCCATGACGCTGTTTTTCCATAACATTCAGCGCGGCCTGTACTAAGAAAAATGTCCCTTTAAGATTGACGGTATGCACTAAATCCCAATCTTCCGCGGTCATATCTTTCAGATAATGCTGTGGAAAAATACCTGCATTGGAACAAAGAATGTCGAGCCTGCCATACTTTTCAACAATCTTATCTATCGCGTTTTTACATGCCGTCTGATCAGTAACATCAAGAGGAATAAAATCGACTGCCAGTTCTTTGGCAATTGCTTCGCCCCTTACTACGTCAGTGCCTGCAATAATGGTAATAGCGCCAGCTTGCTTCAATACTTTGGCAATTCCTTTGCCGATGCCTTTAGTTCCACCTGAAATAAAAGCAATTTTTCCCGCTAAATTGAACATAGCATATCCTTTAGTATTAGTGGATAGAGTTTTTTATCTTAATTATAATTTTTCAATATATTTTCAAACCGTTACATCAGCAATTATAATAAATAGAATCAGTGTATTAAAAAAGTAAAATAAAGCAACGTGATAAAACCATTATTGGCATCAGTATAAAAACATCCACTTTGGATAAAACTGAAATTGCTTATTCGTCTGCCAGCGATTACTTTTAAATAACACACTATTTTTCCTAGAAATAATGATACTTCTCAAAAAATAATATGAGGTGGAAAGTATGATTCTCGATAATTCATTCTTAAGTGAATATACTGGTACAGCACTATCACCAATTTTATTTCTCAAAAGAGCCGTATTAAGCAATAGCAATGATATCGCTGTCATTGATGGAAAGCACCGTTGGACTTGGCGCCAATATGCCAATCGCTGTGAAAGAATTGCTATCTCTCTTCAACAAATGGGGGTGGATAAGGGAAGCGTCGTCTCAACCCTTCTACCAAATATCCACGAATTACTGGAATTACATTTTGCAGTTCCTTTGTCTGGTGGCATCCTTAATGCTTTAAGTACCCGGACAGATGCGGCTACATTAAATTTTGTCTTTGAAAAACTAAACCCCAAAATATTATTTATTGATAAAAGTTATCTTCCATTATTAAATCATGTCTCTTTCAACAATCCAGTTAAGATAATTATTATTGATGACAATAGCTTAACTACTCCTATACTCCCTACCAAATATAAAATTATCCCTTATGAATCATTGATAACCGAATATTCATCAAAAGCATTATCATTTATCCAGTTTGACGAGCAAGAAGCTATTAGTATCAATTCCACTTCAGGCACCAGTGGACAACCTAAATTAGTCGTTTATTCCCATCGTGGCACATTTTTAAATGCCATTTCCAATATTCTGGATTGGGATATGCCCAAGAATCCTACCTTTTTATGGACGCTGCCCATGTTTCATTGTAATGGCTGGTGTTTCCCATGGGCAATTGCGGCACGGGCGGGTACACACATCTGTATAAGGAAATTTGATGCAGAGGAAGCAATGCAACTTATACAGAAACATAATGTAACACACTATTGTGGTGCTCCGATTGTTCACTACTCTTTGGGCAAGATAGCGCAAAAATGCGGAAAACATTTTGGTGGCCGCGTTTATGGTCTTATTGCTGGTGCACCACCAACAGAAATGGCATTTTCACTGATGGATGAGGTTGGTATCAATGCGACACATGTCTATGGTTTGACCGAAACTTATGGGCCTGTGGTTGTTTGTGAAAACAAGTACGAATGGAACGAACTGCCAAAATCAGAAAAAACTTTACGGAGAATGCGTCAGGGCATTGTCTCCAATTTACAAGGGCAAGTTAGCGTTATTGATGAAAATAACCAACAAGAAGTTCCTTTTGATGGCAAAACCATTGGTGAGGTCGCTATTCGCGGTAATATTGTGGCAGCTTATGATCCTGTACGTCACGTCACACCGGAGATCACCGACCAATGGTTTTATACCGGGGATCTGGCAGTTGTTGATCCTGATGGCTATATTAAAATCATCGATCGAAAAAAAGATATCATTATTTCCGGTGGTGAAAATATTTCCAGTCTTGAGCTTGAGAATGCCCTATCCAGTTATCCTGGTGTTTTAGCTGCTGCTATCGTGGCGAAACCCGATCCCTATTGGGGAGAAGTTCCCCATGCCTTTATTGAACTTGACGAGAATACATCAATCACTGAGCAAGAATTAAATGATTACATTTGTACGGTAGTAGCACGTTATAAACGCCCCAAAGGATATACTTTTTTAACTATTCCCCGGAATGCCAATGGCAAAGTTATAAAAGATCAATTGAGAAAACGTATCAAAGAAGGCAGATTTATTCTGATTGTGGAATAAAAATATGACAAAAATCGTCAGCATCACAGAAAAGTTCAACTAATTTGTCCATGCCTGTTCCTTATTGAGATCGTTTTTTCTTGGTTGAAAGTTGATCTTGGAACAGGCACTGAGTTCAATTTTTTATCCAAGATTCAGGTGGTATTCTCTGTCCACTTATTATCGGTCATTTTCATGACTACATATTCCTTGTAAGGCTATATTAAAGCCAGTTGCTGACCAATTTGAATTAAAGTGCGAATACTATAGTCCAACTCCTCATCGCTCAGGTTGGCACTCAGGTTCATCCGTATTCGTGAACGTGTTTTGCTTACAGCAGGATATGCCACAGGATTAACATATATACCTTTCTCATGAAGCATTCGAGCCATGATGTAACAACGATGCTCGTCACCTGTCAGCAATGGCACTATGGCAGTTTCGCTATTGAGCAAATCGAATCCCGCATCATGTAATTTTTGACGGAAGTACTTGGCCTTGCTTTGTAATTCTAATGTCAACTGAGGTGAAACATCGAGGATGTCGATGGCACTGATGATCGAAGCCAGTACAGCCGGAGGCAGTGAAGCGGAATAAATATAAGGATTTGCGGCTATGCGGATGATTTTTCCGGTTTCTCTGTTGGTGCCAATGAACCCGCCAATGCCCGGCAAGCCCTTGCTCAAACTACCAGTGATAACATCAACCTGATCAGTCACTCCGAAGTGTGCGCAGCTTCCTCGACCGTTAGGGCCAACATGTCCAGTTCCATGGGCATCATCAACAATGACGAAAGCATTATATCTTTGTGCTAGCTCGACAATTCCGGGCAATGGTGCCAGATCGCCATCCATGCTGAAAACGCCATCGGTGATAATAAATTTGCGTGCTTGAAATGAAGTTTGGCGAAGCTTGTTTTCGAGACTTTTCAGAGAAACATGCCTGTAAACTTGAACCTTTGCGCCGCTCAGTTTCAGACCATCAACGATAGATTGATGGTTAAGGGTATCACTGAAAACTACGTCATCTTCACGGCATAGAGTGGAGAGAGCGGCGAGATTAGCGCAAAATCCAGAGCTGAAAGTAATAACTTCTTCCACGCCAAGAAACTTAGCCAGCCGTTGCTCCATTTCAAGATGTAGATCACTCGTACCATTGAGAAGGCGCACGCCGCTGGATGTGGTTCCATAGCGATGAATTGCATTGATGCTGGATTCGATGATCTGTTGATGGCCATTGAGTCCAGAGTAATTGTAGGAACCTAAATGCAAAACTTCACGTGCATACTTGCTATCGGGGCTGGTAGGACTGTAACTGACTGAAACATTCTTGCAAGGAATGCTATGAAATACTCTGCCAACCATATCCATTTTACCAGCGGAGATAAAATGATCGTACCGTGCAATTATACCCTGTAAATAATCATTAGATCGTGCAATATTACGGTGATAGTTATCTATTTTGGGGACAGTAAAACTCGGTTTACTCATGGAATTTGTTCCTTGCATATAAGGTAAGGAGTAAGGACAATAACAAGTACTCCAATATTAATAACCAGACTCAATCAAAGTAATGATTGCACATTTGGTATCGTTTTGAACTATCATACTTTCTGCAATTATTTTCAATAAAATTATTTTCACAAAAAAACACACAGCTATTTTCATTGAAATAGCACTATGCTTATTATTTTTGTAAAGGATATTTTTTAGTGTCAGATAAACATTATTTAATCTGAATTCTGGATAAATATCGGTGATATTATTCGTTGGAATATTAGCGTTATTGATAAAAATAGCCGGTAAGAAGTTCTACACACCATTTTGTAGCATCTCAATTCTATTTAAAATTAGATAAAACAAGTCCCTTTATGTCGGATAGCTTGCAATAACTATTATAACCAACCTTTATTTAAAAATAGCATCTATATATCCAGCCTTATATAAGATGGGCATTCTAATATTAAGCAGTAAAATCCTTCTGACTGGCAAGAAGTTTAGCGCCACAGGCCGTTAGCATACCTTCTAGAGATATCTCAAGCGAATTCCCTTGTTTAATTCGTCTACCGCAACTTTATTGGCACCACTTTTATCAATAGTCGCCACGTCAGGCTGCCCATGCTGACACATCGCCTTTTTAAAGAAACGCAGTGCGACCTTCTTATTCCGATGAGCCGTTTTTTGGGGTTTTTATTGATGCTGTTAACGAACAATTAGGATGGGTGGGGGATATCATTGCTATTGTGTGCATTATTCTGGGACAGCCAATACTAAAAACTCGCGGTAAGTTCGCTGGAGCAACCAAAGGAACGTCCTTGGCGTCAGTGTATTCGCGCAGATACTTGAATAGAGAATTGCCGTTTCAATTACCGACATTCACCAATGCCAGCTTGAAGACACTAAAACCTAAGTTGGTTAATAACCTAGGCGCTGTTGTTGGGCGAACAGTACCTGTCGTTGGGTGGGTTATTTTGGCTTATGACGTAACGACCATCGTATACAAAGCGACAACAAGATATAACAAAATTGCCCGTAAGAGAGACAAGATATGGTGAATGAAGTAGAGATTCTGGAGTTTTTCCGAAAAGAATTGCCAACAATTGTGAGCCTGACAGGGAAGCGGGAATATCTTGGTCTTGATGATTCATTACAGGAGTATTCTGAAGTGGATGATCTTGTTCCTGTCATCGATCTGTATAGTGATAAATTCAATGTCGATATTTCAGCTATGAACATTGAAAACTATTATCCTTGGATAATCCCGTGGTTCTTCAGAAAGTGGTTCACCAGCAAACCTGTTGAGCAGAAGAAATCCATCCTAACCGTTCGAATGTTCGCTGAATCCGCGACAATAGGAAAATGGATTTACCCATAATTTTAAGGGAGCATGTGGAAGAAAGTCTATAAGATCCTTGATGGAAAACATAAATCTATGGTCGCTTTCGTTTTTAAAGAAACGCAGTGCGGCTTTCTTATCCCGATGAGCCGTCAGCAAAAAATCAACGGTATTACCGCCCGAATCCACTGCCCGGTAAAGGTAACGTCATTGTCCTTTGATTTTGAAGGCCAGATACCCGCAAACACACTGAGCGAGGATATCAACAGGGTAATGCAGGCGTTTGAACGCTTTTCGAGTCAGGGACATCGTCAGTTCAACCAATAAAAAAATGCCATATTATCCAAACAGGACTTAATGCGACAGAACCTGTCAATAATATTGACAGTTACCGCCCCAGTCACATAGTTATATGACTGGGGCGCGCTTTGCATCCGATCTGCAATCCGAATGCCATTAGCTAGATATTATTTTTTGTCGGTTAGCATATGGTATGAAACTGCAATACCTGCGGCTTGACCAGCAAGTGAAGGCTCATCGCTGGCTAAGTAAAGCCCTGCAATATAGTGACCATCAACAGCGAATTTTCTGTATTTTCTGGCATAGCGTTGACCGATACTGAATTGACGACCATCACTTAACCTAAATAATGCTTCATCAACAGCACCATTTCCCCATACTTCCAAGCTTTCAATAAAACTATCATTTAGCTCAATTGAATTTATTTCTGATGTCACCGTGCCAAGTGTATAAGATGAATCGTTGGCAAATGTGATTTTAATTCCACCGACTCTAGGTGCGTTCCCAATTCTTCGCACATATCCAACCAATGATTTTATTTTATTGTATTTGCCATTAACTAAAGACGGCTTAAAAGGTTCCTGCATTTTATCGTCTTCTGTCAGAGCCTGAACTCTCGTTTTATTAGTAGGGCGATCAAATACCGTTGAATAACTGATGGTTTTAGGATAAAAACCACTTTCAAGGCTATTATTTTGTAGATGTTCAATTGATTCAATACATTCTAAACCGTGTAATAAACAATACCCTCTTACAGACAATAAATTATTAGTGATACTCTCTGCCGTCGATGTATTTATGGCATTATTATATTCATTAGTATACATCGTATGAATATAGTCTTTGGCCTTGCCAACCAATTTGGCGATAAGTTGTTTTAACTCATTAACTTCAATGTCTGTCAGCCCAATATCATTTTTCTTCTCTACCCCCATTTTCCAATAAGGGATCTGTAACATAATGGTATTAGTGTACATCGGCAGGATCTGGTAGTTTGTTTTATTATCAAAAGACTTAAATTTTTCATCTATACTAACCAGATATCTAGCCAGGAACATATATGCGTCATGACTTTCTTGACTGCCAGGCGAGGTTTCCAGCATGTATTGTACATGTTCCATTTTCCCATTGATTTCTTGTATATCTCCATTAAGTATTCCTTTAATAGTTTGTAGAGCAGCATTTTCTATCATCTGCTCTACTTTTTGGAGAATTTGCTCCCAAGTATTATCTTTCTGTTGAGGCCAAAATAGTCCTAACAGGAAGGACATTGCCGGACCTGCTCCCGGAATAAACCCTATGCCACCAATAATCGCATCTTTTACGATTGATGACATATCCCATTCATAATCAGGAGTAGACGTTGTATAAGGCACTATAAGCATGACGTCAGTGAGTACAGGTAATGTTTCATTTTCAGATACATTAATCGGTGTGGTATTCATAATGTTACTTTAATTCCTTAGTTAAATAGTACTTTAATTAGATAGTGCTTTAATTAGATAGTGTTTTAATTAGATAGTTATTAAATTAAAACCTGTTAGTTATAGATAGTTTTTCATCTTGTTACTTATTATATCCAGTAACAAAAGCTCGTTTATCTGTATCGTTATAAATGACGACCTTGCTGTAATACACAGAGTTGCTCGGTGATTGTAATATTCCGTCCTCCCCTGCTTTCACTGTGATAGAGGAATATTCGAACCATTGTGATGTGAAAGAATGAGACCAATAAAAAACAGCCCTAACTGATGATGCGGGGCCGGAATTGGCTACGTAGTAATTGGGGCGTGTTTCGGGAATAATCGGCGTGTCAATTCTTATTGCCTCAATAGAGGAGCGTGGTTCTATTGTCATATCCTTATAAATATTTACTGTGTAATTTTCTGATGCTGGTGTACCTGAATTATAATGTATTTTTGTTGAGGTGCTCTCATTGTTTTTTGTATCTGTAGATTCATTGGTATTTATGTTTATTGTAATCATGAAATATTCTCCTGAGTATTGTTGTATAACTATAGGGTTGTCTATCATTATGTAATGATCCACCCCTACAGTTAAGGTGGTTTCTTATTGAGTATGTTGAATCAATATATTATTCAGGAAGGTATTCTAATCGCACTGAAAAATAAATGTGAAATATAAAAAATGGCAACTTGGCTTAAAAATTATATAACTTATTAAAATAATACCAATAGTGATTAGATATAATTGATATATATCTTGCATTCACATAATAAGTTCAACACCATTATAAACGAAGTAAATGAGTTGGTATTTCTTTAAATAACTCATTCGGTTTTTTGTAACCATGTGTTTTACGATGGCGGTTATTTAATCGGTTTGCCACAAGGTTAATCTCTAGCTCTGCTACCTTATTAAAATCAGTTTCTTTTGGGAAGTAATCTCTGATTGAACCATTAGTATTCTCATTTATCCCTCTTTCCCAGGGGGAATACAGGTGAGCAAAATAAATTTTTTCCCCTAAATTTTTACTGATAAGCTCATGCCCGGCAAATTCAAGGACATTATCAAAGGTTATAGTTTTAACCTTTTGTTTTATAAGTGATAAGTACTTCGCTCAATGGTAAAAATAAAAACACTTACAAAGTAAACTTATAAAATTTATGCGTGTCATATTAACCATAATAATAAAATTAAGAAAATACCATGAAATCATTTTAATAAATATGATTGATAAGCAATACATTTTAAATATAATTTAAATAAATTTTATCATGATAAATTTATTTTTTTATTAGATTCTTTTTATGGTTTGTCTTTTATATTTTTTTGTTATTATATAGTCCGTAAGCAGCTTATAAGATGAAGTGTCGGGCCCAGTGGTATGTTGGTCGCGTATAAAATATGCTAATAACGTTAACTAATGAGGGTACTACAATGAGAACTATTGATATGTTAGTAGCAGTAAAAGCTGAAGAAATTATGAATGATTATGGCAAACTTAGCAAGGATATAAATAAGCCTTCCGCACTTCATCCTTCATCTATATATCATAAGTATATTCGCATATTGCCTGAAGATGACATGCTTGTTTCAGTAGATAATGAACTGAACATGATGATTAAGGCTGATGTCGGTGATACTGTTCGTTGGAATATAACAACATTAAATATTGATACTTTATATTCTTGTGCTTTAGTAAAAGCGATGCCAATGGATATGAGTTTAATGAGTAATGACACCACTCATATGATGGGCAAGCATGTCATGAAAAACTTTATGACATTCATGCCTGTCGTTAATATGGTAAATCCATTAAACATAGAGATGCAGCAAATGAAAGACTGTTGCTGGATGTCTACAATCACTGACCTGCCTCATCCTGGCACAGCACGCATTATGTATTATGAGTGTGTCATCGCAATTTATAGAGAAATGACTCTGATGGGCTATATTGCTCTGGAGCCAGGCATTATTCTGGATCAGAAAATGATAATGTCTTAATAATATATCTTTAGCTTAATACCCTTAGCTTAATTTATATTCTTAAAGGCCGTGCTATATACGGCCTTTTTGACGCAGGAAAACAAATCCCGCTACTTGCCAATGTTCCCATATGACAATACATCGTGCAGGCTGCATCAACCAGAGACATTGCAATAGCCGCCCCGCTGCCCTCCCCAAGACGTAAACCTAAATTCAAGTATGGGTGCAAATTCAAATGTCGTAGCGCCAGCTTCGCACCTTTTTCAGCCGACATATGGGACGGAATGCAATAATCCCGTGCAATGGGGGATATCTGACATGCTGCCAAGGCTGACGCATAAGACAAGAAACCATCAAGTACAACCGGCACGCCAGAAGCCGCAGCCCCCAGAATCACACCAGTCATGCCTACAAGCTCAAATCCGCCCACTTTTGCCAACACATCAATCGCGTTTTTGTTATCCGGCTGATTGATGGCAATCGCCTGTCGTACAACGGATTGTTTATGCATCAGCCGCTCAATGGGGAAATTAGCGCCCAACCCAACGACATCACAGGGATCACTTCCGGTCAGGACACTGATAACCGCAGCAGCCGGAGTTGTATTGGCAATCCCCACCTCCCCGACACCAAATACGGTTATTCCTGCCACAATGCGCTGTTTCACCAACAATGCGCTTGCCAACAACAACTTTTCTGCTTGTTCGTAATCCATTGCGGCACCTTGGGCAATATTGCCGCTACCTCGTGCAAGTTTAAGGGACAACATTTGTTCAATAGGATCACAATCAATGCCAATATCCACAGGTAAAACATACGCACCACTGTTTTTCGCCAGCGCACAAACACCTGTTAGCCCTTTCAACATATTACGTGCCTGTATGGCCGTAGCATTTTTAGGTGAAATAGCCACGCCTTCGTCATACACACCATGATCAGCACACATGACAATGATCTCTTTTTGCAGGTTTTGCAGACTTGAAATGCCTGGCATGCCAGATAAATGTATTGCCAATTCTTCAAGACGGCCCAAGCTCCCCAATGGCTTGAGCAAGCTGTCAATGTGCCGTGCCGCTTTTTCCATATTGTCCTGATTCAGGGGCCGAATCGCATCAAGCAATGATTGTAATGTCATGTTTATTCATCCAGCCAGCCAGCATTCTGTCCGAGCATTGAATACCCGCAAAGTGATAAATCCCGCATGATTATCGACGATACTGTAAGCCCCCTGCTGGAAGGGAAAAGACCACATGGCGGTTACCGGTAGCTTAAGTAATTTTGCAATCATCACACCTAAAACTCCCTGATGGGCAACTATTAGCCGATTAGCCAAAGCGGTAGCAGAACGTAACTCTTCGGTATATTCTTCCACCCGCGCTGAAAAATGTCGGAATGGCTCTCCTCCGGTTGGGCAACCATTTTGCCAATCTGACAACCAACGTGACCAAGCCTGTGGTTCCTCGTTCGCAATGTTTTCGTGATGACGCAATTCCCACTCCCCAAAATCCAACTCATTGAGACGGTGATCACTGTGTATGTTTGATTTACCGGATTTACCTGATTGAGAAATGATTTGTGCGGTTTGTTGTGCTCGCTGCATTTCACTACAGCGGATAGATTGGAAGGTTATATTTTTCAGCGCAACAGCGACCTGCTGCCCCTGCTGCACCCCAATTTCAGTTAAAGGCAAATCGGTTTTGCCACAAAAGACACCATCAATATTGGCTTGTGTCTGTCCATGTCGAACGAGAAACAATCGCATCTGATTATTCTCTCCAGATTGATTTTGTTTATTGCCAACTCATCATTTATTGCCAACTCATCATTTATTGCCAAATCATTGCCAACAAAAAAGTAACTTCTCCCACTTCAATAGAAGCCCCCAGCGTATCGCCCGTTTGTCCACCGAGACGATAATTGAAATAGAGAGCAAGCCCATAAACCACAAGCAATGTCACCATCATTGCCAATAAGGCTTTCCAGTTTCCTAATATCATCACCAATACCGCACCACTCAACAAAGTCAGCATAGTTGCAGAGAGAGTAATCCGGCCAATATAACTGCTTCCCATGCCCTCGCTTTCACGGGCATAAGGTTGCGCATACATTAAAAGCACCACGGCTGTACGCCCAACAATCGGGGCACACATCAACAAAGTAAGCAAGTAAAAAGGGGAATGATAAGATAATTCAGCGACAACTAATATTTTCAGAACGATACAGAAAATTAACCCGACACCGCCATAAGTCCCGAGTCGGCTATCACACATGATCTCCAGCATTTTTTCGCGCTGGCGGGCAGAAAAAAGCCCATCACAAGTGTCAGCCAGCCCATCTAAATGTAATCCTCCCGTCAAAAAAGCCAAAACCAACACATAACCCATCGCGCCGATATAAATTCCGCCACCCGACTGACTGATAGAAAGTGATACCAGACCAGCCAAACCACCAAGAATCAACCCGATCACAGGAAAATAGGGAACACCACGCCAATATTGGCGAAAATCGACACCTTCCGCCCATTTTTCGGGGATCGGAAGCCGTGTCATAAACTGTAGCATTGCCCAAAAAATATTCAGCTTCATTTAACCTTCACTCCAATGCCTGACACCATCAACCAGACTTCCTTAGCAGCCCGTGCCAATTTTTGATTAGCGCGCCCGGCAATATCGACAAAATGACGTGCCAGACGATTTTCAGGTGTGATGCCCATTCCCAACTCATTAGTCACCAAATACACGGGCATCGGACACATCAAGCTGGCATCAATCAAATCATCAATCTGATGGTGGATAAGCACTTCCAATGATGCGAAATCAAGTTCCTCAGGTGACATACCACCCGATAAGTCAAACAATAAATTGGCAATCAGTGTGGTAACACATTCTAGTATAACGCCCTCTTGAGGTTGGCGATGCTGGCGGATAACAAAGCCTAAATCCTGATGGCCTTCCCAAGTTCGCCAATGTGCCGGACGATCCTGTTTATGCCGCTCAATACGAGCCGCCATCTCTTCATCCGTGACCTGCGCCGTAGCGATATACAATACCTGCTCGCACTGTTCCGCAAGCAGGTGTTCAGCGTAGCTGCTCTTACCACTGCGGGCACCGCCTGTCACTAAAATCATGGCATGACTCCATCATGCAAAATTTCATCTCATAGAATGTCTTTACATAATGCCCTATTTTGTCTGAATTTCCTCTTGGTAATTTGTGATAAATCATTATTTATGTTCATTCATTAATTGATAAATCCGTGGGATATCCAGATGCTCACGCATACTGGCCGCCAATATATTGAACTGTTTTTCTTTGTGTTGGACGTAATTAAAGGCAACATTTTCCAGTGGAACGTAACCTTTTCTTATACGCAATTGATTTAATAGTGGGCGAGTGAACGTGTTTTGATCAAACAAACCATGCAAGTAGCTCCCCATCACCAAACCATCCCGCGCAACAGCACCATCAAACCAGATTTTTTCCTCGCCATTATGCAAGTGCATTTTGGCAAAAGGCACAGCTTGCTTACCAAGCTGCGTGGTTCCCATGTGAATCTCATAACCCGCAATCGGTTGTTCACTGCATAATTTCAACATGCCTGATAACGCAGGCACTACGATGCCTCTAACCTGTGCAGTCTGCTTTTCACTGGCAAATTCTGTTTCAGTATCCAGTAACCCCAAGCCTGCCATTTGAGTTAAGCCGGATTCCACTTCATCCACAATCTGCTTGCCCAATATTTGATAGCCACCACAGATCCCAATAATCGGTACACTTTCCTGCCGGGCTTTGATAATGGCCTGATCAAGACCTTGAGTTTTCAACCATGCCAAATCCTCCAAAGTATTCTTGCTGCCGGGAAGAATAATCAGATCAACGCCTTGAAGTTCAGAAGGCTCAGAAACATAACGCAAATGCACATCCGGTTGTGCCGCCAGTGCATTGAAGTCAGTGAAATTAGCGATATGGGGGTATTGGATAACAGCAATATTCAGGCAATTTTCATCCAGACAATTTTCATCTAAACAATTTTCATCCAAACAACCGTCTGTTTTTTGTTTCCGCCGATCATATTTGCCCACTTGCAAGGCGACGCTGTCCTCATCTTCCAGATCAAGATCCAGCCACGGCAAAACTCCCAGTATCGGTACTTGTGTCAGAGCTTCGATCTGATCGATACCTGATTGCAACAAAGATATATCACCGCGAAATTTATTGATGATAACGCCCTTGATCCGGGCTTTTTCCTCAGGTTTAAGCAAGGCTAATGTACCGTAGATCGACGCGAACACACCACCACGATCAATATCTGCCACCAGAATTACGGGAGTATCCACCAATTCGGCCATCCCCATATTGACGATATCGCGATCACGCAGATTGATCTCCGCCAGACTGCCTGCTCCTTCTAATACCATGATGTCCGTTTCTGCTGCCAACCCGTTATATGCCAGCAAAATCTGCTGAAGCAATTGGGGCTTATATTCGTGATATTCCACTGCATTCATGCTGCACATCACTTTCCCCATAAAAATCACTTGTGCCTTGCGATCGCTGGTAGGTTTCAACAATACAGGATTCATGCGTACATCCGGGGCAATTCCCGCCGCTTCCGCCTGAAATATCTGCGCTCGCCCCATCTCTTTACCATCTGCGGTAATCCCTGAATTAAGCGCCATATTCTGGGATTTAAAGGGAGTGCAACGATAACCATCCTGCGAAAATATCCGACAAAATCCCGCTACCAGCACACTTTTGCCTACATCAGACGCCGTTCCCTGAATCATCAGCGATAATGTCATTGTCTGTTCTCCCTCATTTCGTAGTTGCTTGTTTTTGATAGATCAAAGTTATGTCGTGGCTGGAAATAATGGTCCGTCTTCCTTCAATCAACGCGATAATTGCCAGTTTTTATTAACCAAAATCGTGGAGAAATACGATAACTCATGCTTCCAGTCTTTTTCACTAAAGGATAACGTGGCAAGATCGCGCCAACATTGTTCTGTCGGCAAAGTGGCATCTGCTATCATCAGAGCATGTTCCAGTAGATTGTGTCGATGCAGCAGGTCACGTATCAGGGGAAAACGCGAATAAACTTTCATCAGGACAATGCAGTCGTGATTGAGCAATGCTTGCTCTAAGACGGCTTCAGAAGCGGTACAGGAAATAACCGCCAAGGTTTGGTTTTCCATTGCCAGTGGCATCATGCTGACAGCGGAAATAGCAGAAAATGAGGTGATCCCCGGCACAATTTCCAACCATGAAGGAGGATTCATTTGTTTCGATACCATCCGTTCCAAAAGAAATACCCACGTGCTGAACAGCATGGGATCGCCCAATGTGATAAAACCGACTTTTCGGCCGCTGATAACGTCCTCTTTCAAGGTTTGCGCCACTTCATTCCATACCGCTTTTTTTTCTGCCATATCGGCTTTCATTAAAAAATGGTAGGTACAAACTTCGGTTTTCGGTGAAAGATATTCTTCAACAATGGAGTGGGCGAGGCTTTGGGCACCTTTTTTCCCCGTTGGGGTATAGACAACATCAAGCTCAGAAAGAATACGCGCCGCCCGTACAGTAATCAGGTCACTGGCTCCGGGGCCAACGCCCATGACATACAGCTTTCCTGCTTTTTCTTTTCCGTTCATTCGGCTTTCTCCTCATCATTCAGCGCGTAAGCAAGGTGATCGACAAACATCTGCCGAATCATTGGGTTTTCCCCCAACCCCTGTAACCAGGGAATTGCGACAATTCCCGCCTGCTCCAACTGTGATTTCCAAGAGTCTTCTTCATTTGAGGCCATATCATTGGTGGCATGATCGCCAGCTACCAACATCAATGGCATCAGATAAACTTTGCGGATCTTCTGCTCTTTTAATCCTTTGATGATCAGGGGAAGTTCGGGATAACTTTCAACCGCTCCTACCCGCGCCGGAAAATGGTAATGATTCATCAGGTGATCCAGACAAGCGTAGGCAGAAAAAGCAGGGTGTGTTGTACCGTGTCCCATAAAGACGACACATTCACTCTCCGCCAGTCGGGGAAGCTGGTGGCGCAGCGCCCGCATTAATTGCAGATAGTCATTAAAGTGGCTGAGTAACGGGGCGCCCAACACCAATCGTTTAAAGCGGGGGCGGAATTTCTCAACTTCACGCAGCACCTTTTCATATTCGTCGCCATTAATGATATGCAGGCACTGAACAGCGACATCGTTATAACCCGCGTGATGCAATCTGGTCAGCGCATCATGGGGAGTGTCAATGTGAATTCCATCACGCTGATGCAATTTTCGAATGATCATGCCAGAAGTAAATGCCCGAAATAGCGCCCTGTCCGGAAAAACTGATGCCAATTGCTGTTCACAGGCTTCAATATTGCTTTTTAGTGTTTCGGGATAGCTGGTTCCGAAGCTTATAACCAATAGTGCTTTTTTCATTCCGCTCTTTCCTTATTGGTATATTTGTCGGTCTATTTGCTGGCCTGTTTACCTTCAAACATTCGCCAATAGCCGTGCCATTGCTTCCAATCCGTTAACCTGTGTGATCCCCTCGCCTTCAAATTGATGCCTTGGGCGGCAAAGTACAATGCAGGGCAATCCGAGGGAAAGACAAGGTTCGACTTTTTCCTTGAAACCGCCTTGTTCACCAGACTCTTTGGTAATCATGACCTCCGCCTGACAATATTGGTAAAATGCCCGATTGAAATCGGCACTGAATGGGCCTTTCAGGGCAAAAATCTGATCGACTGACAAACCACAGGATTCACACATCGCCAAAACTTCCGCTGTCGGCAATACACGAGCCAACACGGTTTTTCCTTTCAGGTGAGTGACATAATCGGCCAATTGCTTACTGCCAGTCGTCAGCAAAATACGTGTTCCCAAATTGGCTGCCACTTCACACGCCTGTTCAATGGTTGCCACTTTATGGATGAGAGGATGTTCAACGGCGTCAATATCGCTGGGACGGATATAACGAATGAGAGGCACACTCAATGTTTGGCAAGCGCTGACAATATTTTGGCTCAAGCGTTCGGCATAAGGATGAGACGCATCAATTACCATTCTCACCTCCTGCTTTTGCAGGTATTCGGTCATGCCTTCGGCTTCCATCCTGCCAATGACAATTTCACCACGAATACCCGTTGCCTGCTGTGCTCCCGTTGGGGTCGCCACTGACAAGCAATAATCTATGCCGGCAATATCCATCATCACGCAAATCTGGCGGGCATCGCTTGTGCCACCAAAAATGTGGATCAGTGGCCGTTTCATAGCTTGTACCCTCTCGGCGTGATCATCAGCCCATCACGTATATAGGTTGACTGATTGCCCACAATCACCAGACTGCGCATATCAACACGGGAAAAATCCATTGCCGCAAAAGTCGTCAGCCACTTATCCTCATGTTTGCGCCCCGCCGCTTTCACCACCCCCACGGGAGTTTCCGCCGATTTCCACGGAGCCATCAGAGAAAATGCCCGTGCCAGATGTTCTTCCCGCCCACGGCTGCGGGGATTGTAGAAACAGACCACAAAATCAGCTTCTGCCGCAGCTTGTACCCGTTTTTCAATTACCGCCCACGGGGTGAGTAAATCACTCAGGCTGATATGACAAAAATCATGCATCAACGGCGCACCAAGCAAGGTAGCGCAAGCCGTGCTTGCCGTGACACCTGCCACCAGCCGAACTTCCACATTGCGCTTTTGCTGGCTGACCAATTCCAGAATCAAGCCAGCCATGCCATAAATGCCCGCATCGCCGCTACAAACTACCGCCACATTTTTGCCCTGCTCTGCCAGCTCAATGGCTATCTGACAGCGTTCAATCTCTTTGCACATGCCGGTTTTGATAATTTCTTTATCGCCCACCAGCGGTTTCACCAAATGGGTATAAGTTTTGTAACCCACCACGATGTCAGCCGCTTTCAATGCTGCAATCGCTTCCTGCGTCATCATGGCTTCGCTGCCGGGGCCAATTCCAATGACAGTTAACATGGATGCAA
This sequence comes from Xenorhabdus anantnagensis, assembly GCF_028598555.1. Lineage (GTDB taxonomy): Bacteria > Pseudomonadota > Gammaproteobacteria > Enterobacterales > Enterobacteriaceae > Xenorhabdus > Xenorhabdus anantnagensis. The sequence continues at coordinate 16,235 of NZ_JAQRFN010000027.1, read as the reverse complement.
TACTCCTAATGTGATGGTGACGCCCTGCTCACGCAGGGTATGTCCAACCAAGTGCCCTTGACTCATCAGCCAAGCCACAGGTTGGGAAACACAGCCTATGCCCACCGTTTTTCGGACAAATTCAGAGGCCGGAAATGCTTGTTCACACTGGGCAAGCTGATTAACAGAGAAGATTTGGAATGGAATCTGGCGTTTTTCGGTCAATTGGATTAACGCTGGCTCGGCTTTTTTCAATTCGATACTGCCAACGGCTTTTAGCGCCAAAGGTTCAAGGCCGTACTCCGCCAGATGGCGATCCAATAATTCAGCGAGCCGTTCTGCTTCCACTCCACGTCGGCAACCAATTCCTGCAACAATACGGCGAGGAATTAATTTAAAGGTGGGAATTGCCAATGCCAGATTTATACGTTCATAACTGACATATACCAGAGCATCCAGCTCAGGCTGATCATCCAGAGCATCAACGGGAATGAACCCGCGCGTGTCGTAGCGATCTTTTTCGCAACGCAAGGAGGGATGCCACCAAATTCCCACCCGTTTACCATTGACCAGCATTTGATTGACGGTTTTGACATTGGCACGGAAATTCTCCATTTCTCCGTCAATTTGTTGAGATAACAGATCCAATGCTGCGACGTGGTTAACATCAGTCGCAGTCGTGATCACCGCCTGACCATCAAGAATATCGGCGATCTGTTGTGCCAGCTCATTCGCGCCTCCCATATGCCCTGACAGTAAGCTGATGGCAAACTGTCCTTTTTCATCCAGCACCACAACCGCCGGATCGGTCATTTTGTCCTTGAGCAGAGGGGCGATAACCCGAATGGCAATCCCCGTCGCGCCAATCATAATCAACGCGCTGTATTGAATGAATGCCTTGCGCACCGTACTGGCAAAACCATCCTCAAAAGCCATGAATCCGCTGTCCGCGTCCATAAATTCACTCTCCAACAATTCAGGAGAAGTGAAGCAATCTATCGCCAAATGGGATTGCAAACGACGGGCCAATGCCATGCCTCCTTCTGTCAGACAAAACAAGGCATATTCTTTATTCACAACCGCTTTGCCCAGAACGGATTTATTCAGAATGCTTTTACCAACAGCGGATTTGCCAGAAACTGTTTTTCCAGAAACCGTTTTTCCAGAAACCGTTTTTATAGAAATAGCTTTGTCAGATGCCATTTTGTTAGGCGCTACGGTATTCATGGCTGAACCTCGCATCGTACAATTTTGAGTAGTGATACTCTTCCCCAAGAAAAGCCCCCACCAGAATCAAGGCAGTTTTACGAATGTCGGCGCAACGTACCTGTTCAACAATTGTCGCCAATGTCCCCCGCACAATCTGGCAATCCGGCCATGTCGCCTTGTAAACCACAGCAACAGGTGTTTGCTGCTCATATCCCCCTTGAATCAATCGCGCAACAACCCGCGCAATGTTCTGTACCGAAAGGAAAATCGCCATTGAAGTCTGGTGGGCGGCAAAGGCTTCCAACGTTTCCCGTGGCGGCATTGGCGTTCGGCCTTCCATACGGGTGATAATCAAACTTTGCGCGACTTCGGGCACGGTGTACTCCACCCCCAACTGCGCGGCAGCACCAAGAAACGAACTCACTCCCGGCACAGAGACAAAACCAATATCGTGATTTGCCAGCTCTTCAGCCTGTTCACGAATAGAGCCAAACAGTGATAAATCCCCCGTTTGCAAGCGAACCACCAACTTGCCCGCTTTCACACCATTCACCATCAATGCCGTGATTTCCGATAACGTCAGCCTCGCACTGTCATGGCATTCGGCATCTGCGCGGCAATACTCCAGCAACTCCCGATTAATCAGCGAACCGGCATAAATCACGACTTGAGCCTGCTGCAACAATTGATAACCTTTCAAAGTAATCAGGCTCTTATCTCCCGGCCCCGCACCAACAAACCAGACTTTTGCAGTATCAAAACTGGCTTTATCAATTTGTTCAGAATCAATTTTTTCAGAATCAATCTGTTCAGAATTAACGTGTTCAGACATTATCCTGCTCCTCTTGCCAATGCTTCTCTTGCCAACGTTCTTCTTGTTCAGAATCTTTTTGGCAGGACAGCAAATAGGTGGGATTGTTGGGTTTGAAATAATGCCCTTGTCCCAATGCCGTCAGTTCTCCCACCTGAATTTCACGTCCATCAAGCGCGGTTATCTGACAGGATTTCAGATGTGACAATGCTTGGGTGAAGTTTTCCAGCAAGATAAAAGTCATCACCAAACGTCCGCCTGAATTCAGGTGGACCAGCGCCCAATCAATGATTTCCGTCAGATGCCCACCGGTTCCGCCAATGAAAATTGCATCTGCGGTGTTGTCCAATGGCATGGGAGCAACCCCAGACTGGATGAGAATGCTATGGCAGCCAAAATGCCGAACATTTTCTGTAAGCAGTCGCAACGCTTCCTCTTTGCGTTCAATGGCGAGGATATCCAGTGTGGGATAGCGCAATGCCGCTTCAATACAGACGCTGCCAGTACCCGCACCAACATCAATAAAGCGGCGGGCATTTTCCAGCGCCAAGCGTTCCAACGCCAGCGCCCTAACCACTTCTTTGGTCATTGGGATGCGATGACCACGCAAAAACAGTTCATCTTTCATTCAGGATCACCACCATTTAGGATCGCTACCATTCAAGATCACTACTATTCAAGATCACTACTATTCAAAATCACTACCATTACCATTCAAGATAACGACTACATTCAGACCATAATTAATGTCGCCGTGTTGAACGATCTGTTCAGCGTTCAAACACATAATTTGCTCATGTTCCTGAGATAAATTTTCACCAATCACCATGCGGCGTTGCTGCCCTCGCGCCAGAATTTCTTGTGCAATCTGGTAAGGGCCAATGACATCATCCGTTACCATGGCGATTTTTTCGTGTTGAAGAAGCCAGTCAAAATCCGGTTTGCGGCCGTGGCTGCTGGTGAGGTAAATGTCGTTCATATCCAGCAAAATATGGGCACACAGATATTGGATCGAACTGATGCCAGAGATAATGCGAATATTTTTTTTACCGGAGTTTTGTCTGCCAGTAGGCAGCCCAGAGAAATGCTCAGTAATTCGTTTGCCAATGCCATAAAAAAGGGGATCACCCGAAGCCAGTACAACAACCTGCCGATGCTGATTCTGTTCGAGCCATTGCATCAATCCATCTATATCCGCATTCAAACCGCGGGTTTCACCACTGAAATGGGGAAACTCAGCAAGATGACGTTTTCCACCCACTAACACTTCTGCCTGTTTGATAGCATCCAGCGCGGCCAACGTTTGGTTTTCTGCGGCTCCGGGGCCAATACCAACAACGGTGATCATCGGCAACCCTCCCCAAAATCCTTCACAATCTCGTTCACAGGCCGATTGCAGCCCAATACTTGGTTATCAAAGGAGAACAGAATGGCATCACATTGCGGTTTACCGCTGGCAAAGCGCAGCATTTGGTCGATACGCCAACAGATTTTCTGGGCAATTTGGTGATATACCCCCTGCCAGCCCTGTTCAGCTATCAATTCAATGGCGGCTTCGGTGGTATCACATTGATCCACCGCCTGAATCAGTTCGAAAGGGGCTCCCATTAAGGCCAGATTGGCAATCAGCGTTTCCATGCGACCATCGGCAATATGGCTGTGGGTGTGAAAGATACCGGCGGCGATTTTCACCAATTTGCCGACATGCCCTACCAGCACTACATGGCGGAACTCCAAGCGCACCGCTTCTTGCAACATATAACCGACGAAATTGCTCATCGTAACGACACAGTTCGCATCAATGCCCAACTGTTGGCTGACAAAACGTTCACCATGATTTCCCGGCACAAAAATAACGCGATCTAACCCGCTGGCACGTTTGGCCTCCAATTCAAGCGCCAGAGAACGTTTCCAGCTCTCTTCCGACATCGGCGTCACAATGCCTGTCGTGCCGATAATCGAAATTCCGCCCTTAATCCCCAATCTGTCGTTATAGGTTTTCTTCGCTCGTTCCTCGCCTTCTGGCGCAAAAATGACAATATCAGCCCCACGATGCGGGCCAATTACCTCCCGCACCGTTTCCTCAATGGTATGCCGTGGGGTTTTATTAATCGCAGCCAAACCAATAGGCAAACCGACCCCCACTCGCGTTACCCTGCCAATACCTTCACCGCCATCCAGTGTGATCACACCGCTGTCATTGAGGGAGACACGGGCAAAAATCAACATTCCGTGGGTTGCATCCACATCATCGCCACCATCTTTACGGATAGCCGCAACCGCCTGCTGTCCTTCAATCAAGGGTTGCTCGACATTCAGGGCCAATGTGACACCAGAGGGCGTGACAATAGAAACCTGATGAATAACCTGCTGGCGCAAGATCATCAACGCAGCGACGCGAGCGGCTGCGGTAGCGCAAGATCCGGTGGTATAACCCTTGCGATATTGCTTGCCCCTGTGCCAGACCGTTCCGAGACCATCGGCTTGTTTATCATCAATAAATTGTTTATCACGGATTTCACTCACCCTTCACCTCCGGCACCCGATGGCATCCGGTAAAGGATGGCGTTGATAATGGCGGCTGCAATATTGCTGCCGCCCTTGCGTCCTTTTGCCGCAATGCAACTTAATCCACTATTGATAAGGTCATGCTTTGATTCCTCCGCGCCAACAAAACCGACGGGAACACCCACTACGGCAATCGGTGCAGATTGATGTTCCATCAAGCGAAACAGCGCAGTCGGGGCATTGCCAAAGACAAAGATCTTCTCCCCTGACTCTTGCAGGGCCAGATCAACGGCTGCCATTGAACGTGTGATTTGCTGTGCTTTTGCCATTTGAATGGTGCGGGGATCGCTGACATAACAACGGCATTCGCTACCGTACTGAGCCAAGCGGGTTTTATTGATGCCAGACAGCGCCATTGTCGTATCGGTATATAACGTACAGCCACGCAAAATACCGTCACGAATGAGGCGAAAAACATCAGGGGAAAAATAGAGAATATCCAACCAATCGAAATCGGCAGTGGTGTGGATCACCCGTTTGATCACCGCTTCTTGATCTGCATCTACAAAACGATAATCAGGACGCGATTCGAAAATAAGTCGGCTGATGATGTCGAAACTATTTCTTTCAATCTGTTGGGGTTGTTGGATGTAATTGCTCATTCTATTTCCTCCTTATATCGTCACACTGACCAAGCTATTCATCAAACTGACCAAGCTGTGCAGCAGCGAAAACAGCAGCAGCGCCATCACTGATGCCACCATCATCATTTGAACAGACAGTGGAATATCGTCAGGTGTGACCTCACGTCTTGCATCACCAATCCACGGCTTTTCAACGCGCTGGTTAAAATAAACACTCGGCCCGCCAAGACGAATGCCCAATGCCCCCGCTACTGTGGCTTCCGACCAACCGCTGTTAGGGCTACTGTGTTGATAGCGATCACGCCAGCCAATACGTAACGCCTGTCGAAAATCCAACCCCTGCCATTTCGCAGCCATTGCCAGCAGAAGCCAGCCCAAACGTGCAGGCAGCCAATTCGCCATATCATCCATACGCGCTGAAAACATCCCCAGCGCCCGATAACGGGGGGTTTTATAGCCAACCATTGAATCGAGGGTATTGACTGCTTTATAGGCCATCGCAAGTGGAGCACCACCAAGCATTAAGAACAACAACGGTGCAATCACACCATCTACACTGTTTTCTGCCACGGTTTCAATGGTAGCGCGGCTGATCTGTGGGACTTGCAATTGAGCCGTTTCCCGCCCGACAATTTTGGAAAGCTGCTCACGGCTGGTCAGCAAATCCCCCTGCCGTAATGCCTGATAAACCGCATTTGCCGACTCACCTAAACCACGTCCTGCCAGCACGGTATAAATCAGCCAAATCTCAACCAAACACCCTGACCAGAACGCCACACCATAAGCCAATTGCAAAACCCAATAGCTCGCCAGCCAGACACTTCCCACTACCACCAGCCATAACAGTACACCGCCCCATTTCAAGTCGGTTTCGGTTTGGCCAATCCGGCGGATAAACTGTTCAGTTTGATTGATAAGCTGCCCCATCCAGCGCACGGGGTGCGGCCAATGAGGAGGATCACCCAATTTCATATCCAGAATAAAAGCCGCAAACCACAGTAAGACGGTCATAACAGCCTCCGTGCCATCATCAGCCAACGATGAAGTAAACCGGGGCGTTGGGCAAAATGAATATGCAGATAGCCCGCCAGCGTATTGCCATTCTGGTAGCCGCCCAGCCAGTTTTTCTGCGCTTTTTTGAATGTCCCTTTTGATTCTGGAATATCACACGATTTGACACACTGAAAAATGGGCGGCTGCGTCGTGATAAAATCTGAGTAATGGAATTCATGCCCACGCAGTGTTTCCCCTTTCGCCACTAAAGGCGTATCGCACATTGCCGTGGCTTCACAGTAACCAAAGCGTTGCAGGTGATCTCCCATCTGGCTTTCACCGACAATCAATCCCACCATGTTATGCCGCACGCCATTTGCATCAATCAGGGCATCACTGAGATACATCAGACCACCGCATTCCGCATAAATGGGAATGCCTTTTTGATGTGCCCGACGTAATGCTTCATGCATGGCGTAATTGGAAGATAAAGTCTGAGCATAGATTTCAGGATACCCCCCACCCAGATAGATCATCTGGCATGTGGGTAACTGGTGATCATGCAGGGGACTGAAACGTTTGATCGTCACACCTGCTTTTTCCAATAACAGCAAGTTATCGGGATAATAGAAGTGGAATGCTTCATCTTCTGCCAAAGCCAACGTCAAACCTTGCCCCATCGCGGGATCAACAAGGGAATCGATATTTCCTTTTGGTAAAGAAGATAGCTGAGTCAATGTCAGCAATTTATCCAAATCCACCGAGGCTTCAATCTGCTGAGCAAGATAAGACCAGCATTCATCGCGTTGACTATTATTTTCACCATGCTGACCGTTTTTATCATGCTGACAGCCTTGTTCTTGTGCCGGGATCAGCCCAAGATGGCGGGAAGGAAGCGCAATATCAGGCATTACGGGGATTCGCCCCAAAACAGGAATACCGCAATAACGTTCGATCGCTTGCTTCAATAACTGAAAATGACTATCCCGATTAACGCGATTTATCAGCACTCCCACAATATTGACCGCCGGATCAAATTGCTGAAACCCCATCACCGTAGCTGCAATCGAGGTAGAAACCGCCTTACCATCCACCAATAACACCACCGGACAACCAAGCTGCTTTGCCAACGCCGCGCTACTGCAATAGTTGGGGTTAGTACCATAGCCATCATATAACCCCATAACGCCTTCAATAACCGCAATATCTTGATTGGTCATAGCTTGGTTAAACAAACCATTCAGAATGGATTCGGGGAGCATAAAAGCATCAAGATTATGTGAAGCAACCCCCGTCACAGCACGATGCCAACCACCATCCAGATAATCAGGCCCGATTTTGAACGGCTGTACCCGCAGTGAACGGTTCATCAAGGCTCGCATGATACCCAGCGCAACCGTTGTCTTCCCACATCCGCTACCTGTACCTGCAATGACAAAAGCATATTTCTGTTGCATGTGCTTGCCCCAAAATATTTAAACCCTGCATTGGTTTTCAATTGACATTAGCGTTAAACCAGTATTGATATTAAAAACTAAAACTAATGTTCTCATTCATTGATATTTATCAAACAAAAGGCTTTTAATTCTTTTCTGACAAATCAATTAATATTTCACGAACAATACAAACATCAATAGTTTCTTTATTTTTCAATAAATTAAACCTTATAATGAAAAATTATTATCACGAAATTAATTACAGTTAAAAAATAGAAAATGGATTTATTTAAAAATACACATTTTTTATATTTATAAAAATACCCATGATCACTTTTGTGATCTTGTTCATGATTCTTAAGCTATAAAAAATGTTTTTATAATAAAGAAAATAAAAATTAATACACAAACACAAATGCATCAATTAACCGCCAAAATTTAACCCTATGAATTTAAATAATAAAATAAAGATTCATCCATTAATAAAATGAAAAAATATTCCTAGCGGTAAATATTTTCAATGGAAAACATCATTCATTTTTAAAATAATTAAAATTTAAAAATACGAACATTGATATAAATCAAATTTTCCAACACCATATTGAAGTAATAATTATCAAAAAATTTAGATTGAAATAACGCCATTCATAAATGCAAGAAAAAAACATCAAAAAAATCAACTAAAGCATAAGACAGAATAGGCAAGCCTTTATAACAAATAAAACTCCGTCTTAATTATCATGATGAGAATACTTTTCCATTTCTTTAATTATTTATATTTTAAACCCATAGAGGTAATCCAATGAATAAAGGCAATGTATGGTTAGTGGGAGCCGGCCCCGGTGATGCTGGTTTAATCACAGTCAAAGGACTGCGCTGTATTCAATCTGCTGATGTCATTGTTCATGACCGTCTCGTCAATCCTGAACTCATTGCTCAAGTGCCTGATCATTGTGAAATTATTAATGTTGGGAAAGAACATGATTACCATCCCATTCCACAGGAAGCGATTAATCAAATTCTGGTAAAACATGCACAGGCGGGAAAACAGGTTGTTCGCCTAAAAGGTGGCGATCCCTATGTCTTTGGTCGCGGAGGAGAGGAAGCGGAAGTACTGGCACAACATGGCATCAAATTTGAAATCGTTCCGGGGATCAGTTCTTCAATTGGTGGCTTGGCCTATGCTGGCATTCCTGTCACTCACCGCAATTACGCATCAAGTTTCCATGTCGTAACAGGGCATACGTCTCAGGACAATGCGCAACAGAACTGGGAAATACTCGCCCAGTTGGAAGGAACATTAATTATTCTGATGGGAATGACCCGTCTGGAAGAAATCTGCCAACAACTGATGCTATATGGCAAATCCCCCGCAACACCTGCTGCGGTGATCATGTACGCCAGTCAGCCCAAACAAAAGAGCGTTATAGGCACACTGGAAACTCTGGCTGCAAAAGTAGAAGAACAGAACCTGCATGCACCAGCGTTGATTGTGATTGGTGAGGTCGTTAATCTTGGGGCAACCCTCTCCTTTCTTCCGCTGACGGAGCAATTTAATGAGTGAGCATGGTGGCAATATCCTTGGCGTTGCCGAGCAATATGGTCTTCCCGCTAATACGCTTATTGATTTCAGCGCCAATATCAATCCGCAGGGCGCACCGGAACGGGTTAAGGCGTTGATCAAAAATAGTCTTGCCGATATCGAAAAATATCCAGATGTGGAATATCGTCATTTACATCAGGCGATCGCCAAAGCCCATCAATGCGATTATGCAGCAGTGATGGCAGGCAATGGCGCAACAGAACTGATCTATGCCGTCACCCGTTATCTCCATCCCAAACGAGCCTTGCTGCTTACCCCAGGCTTTGCCGAATACCGGCGAGCCTTGCAGCAAATTGGCACTGAAATCATCGACTATCCGTTAACAGAAGAAACCGGATTTCAACCGGATTTACGCTTGTTAGATACGCTCTCCACAATCCAACCTGATTGCGTTTTTATAGCCACTCCCAATAATCCCACCGGATTAATGCCAGACAGCCAGTTTATGCAATCACTGGTGGAATATTGTGAGAAACAAAGGATCTGGTTGATTGTTGATGAATCCTTTATTGATTTTCTACCTGATAACCGAGGGTTGATTCCCCAAGTTGCTATCACTAAACACCTTTATATACTGCGTTCAATGACAAAATTTTTCGCCATCCCAGGGCTACGTTTGGGCTATTTGGTCAGCGGAAATACAATGGGGATTGCCGAGATGAAAAATCGGCGTGAACCGTGGTCAATCAACGCCTTTGCCGCACGGGTTGGTGAAATTTTGTTTGATGAGCATGATTATATTGCTGCTACACATCAATGGCTAAAATCGCAGCAACATTATCTCTGGACTCAGCTTTCAGCTTTTACTGAACTGACTGTCTGGCGGCCATCGGCTAATTTTCTGTTCTTCCGCTGCAATAAACTCAATGTTGATTTATGGCATTCCCTGCTTAAACATCAGTTGTTAATTCGCCATTGTAAAAACTATGCAGGATTAGACGAACGTTACTATCGCGTTGCCGTATGCAATGAATGGGAAAATCAGCGCCTGATCGCAGCCATGCAGCAGGTTTTTGCCCATGGCTGAAGCCTCTTGCCCCGCTTCTTGCGGAGAACTTTTACAAGGATGGCTGTTTGGTGGAGAAAAATTAATTTCCTGCCCAATTAATTGGTTCAGTTGTGTTTCTGTCAGTGAAGGCATTCCTACGCCACATGAACGACCACGTATGCGCCAGATGGTAAATTTACTACTGGATTACTGGCAGGAGCCTCCCGAATTGACTTCTGGCTTGCGCATTGAGTATCAATCAACAATTCCACTCGCCAAAGGCATGGCCAGCAGTACAGCAGATATTGCTGCTACCGCTCAAGCCACCGCCAGATTATTAGGAAAATCATTAAGCAGTGCAGAGCTGGCACAACTTTGTGTCAAATTGGAACCCACTGACAGCACGATATTCAAACAATTAACCTTGTTTGATCATCTCACCGCCCAGACTCAAATTCCTTTCGATTGGCAACCGGATATCGATATTTTGCTGCTGGAAAGCCCACAAACCATTTTGACGGAAGAATATCGCCGGCAGGATCGTCAATCACAATTGCAAGATAACGCGTCTTTATTACAACAAGCCTGGTTGCAATTCAGTACGGCAAATCAACGGCATGATAATTACCGTCTTGGAGAAGCCTGTACATTAAGCGCCATCGCCTGCCAATCGATATTACCGAAACCCTGTTTTGATCAACTGAGGGATTTGGTTGAGCAGACAGGCATTTATGGCCTGAACGTTGCCCATAGCGGCAGTATTGTTGGCCTATTATTCGATTCACACCACCATGACACAAATTATCTATGCTGGTGGTTGCACCAAAAGAAGATTTCTGAGCACTATCCGAAAATCCATCAGGTCAAACTGATTACAGGCGGTGTTCGCTGAATTCGCTGAAATAAACTTGAGAAGCGAATCTATCTCTCATTACATATCTAATCTGAAAGATAACAGGCAAAAATTACGTTATCCTTCCCATATATAGTGGCGGGATTTAAATCCGAAGTTTTAGTTTTGGCTGCCGTCTGTGACGATCAAGGAACAATCCTGATCCAGCCAGAAAAAGGTGTGAACTTAGGCACCCGCATGCTGTAATTTTTAAATCAGAAAATAGTAGGAATACCATGAGAACACAAAAAAGGTGTATGGGTTACGTTGCTATCGTTGTGGATGATTATGATAGAGCTATCGATTATTACACCAATAAACTGGGATTTACGTTGGTAGAAGATACACCACAGCCGGGAAAAAGATGGGTTGTCGTCACCCCAAATCCTGAAAGTGACTGTAATTTATTGCTGGCAAGAGCATCTAACGCAAGGCAAGAAGCATTTATCGGTAATCAATGTGGTGGGCGTGTATTCCTGTTCCTGCAATCTGACGACTTTTGGCGCGATTATCACAAAATGAAAGAAAATGGCGTCCATTTCTGTGAAGAACCCCGTCAGGAAGAATATGGCATGGTGGTAGTTTTTGAAGATATTTATGGTAACCGCTGGGATTTATATCAGAATACGATTATTTAAAAAGCAATAACATAAACGTTAAATATCATCATTAGCCCAATAATATCGGGCTATATGTAATACTTTACTTAACAGCTTCCTAGCCATGTATTTCCCTCACATTTCAAATCAAAACAGTAGTTAGTTCTCCTGAGATAAGCGGAGGTTTCGCTATTCATTGAATATGGAATCTCAATTCCAATTAAACGAAATACACATACAGAATATTTTTTAATCAAAAACTATTCTGTAGTGATATAGCTTTCGTCTCATTTAAATGAGAATAAGGGGTAGTGACAGAATATGGTAGATATAGAAGAGGAAATCTTAAATTTTATTGCAAAATATTCTGGCACACCTCTGTTTTGCCGAAAACAGACGCTTCCTATTGAAACCGATATTGATACTGATCTACATTTAGAAAAAGAAGAAGCTGAAGAATTAATGAATATTTTTTTTGATAAATTTAATGTTAATCCATTGAAATTTAATATTAATATTTATTATCCAGAAGAGGATTTTCATTTCATAGCCGATTTACTGGCAATCCTTATCCCGTCAAAAAGGCCAAAACCCACTCTCGTACCTGACTTCACTATCAGAATGCTCATAGAATCAGCAAAAGCTGGTTATTGGCTCTATGACTAAACATAGTAAGTTGGAATAATCCCAAATGATAAAGAAGAAACGCCAAAAGCCTTACCCTATCTGGCATTAAAAAATCTTGATCAAGATCCATGAACACGGTTCGGAGATATTGGTGTTTAAGCAGGCTAATCAAACGATTGTATGGAAACAAACATATGTTTGCTATTCCTAACAACCATAGCAACGCCTTGTTTTAAAAGAGATTATTACAGGATAAAATATAGTTTACTAATTTGATCTATTAATCAGCCTGATTTTTATTAATTTTTCAGCATAATATTAGAGATATTCATCACATTTTTTTGCAATTTGATGACTTTACCAAACTTACGATCGTATTCTCATAATGAGAAAGAAGAACAAAAATAATCTTTACTGTTTGCCTGACATGAAATAAAACATCAGTGTAAAAAATAGCTAAGGGGATGATATGTCAAAAAGGGAAAACCAGATATTGCAACTTCTGAAGCGTGATCCTTTTATTCAGCAACAAGAACTTGCTGATATTCTTGGGATCAGTCGCTCATGTGTTGCAGGACATATTATGAACCTAAGTAAAAAAGGTTATATCAAAGGCAAAGGGTATATTTTATCTAACGATGTTTATGCTGTAACAATTGGCGCAGCCAATATAGATTTGACAAGTTATACCTCAGCCAAATTAATTTATGAAGATTCCAACCCAGGGAAAATTATTTCGACACCAGGTGGTGTCGGAAGAAACATTGCTCAAAATATTGCCTTATTAAAAAATGAAAGTTATTTAATTTCTGTTGTTGGTAACGATTCAAATGGAAAGGCATTATTTGATTATACAAAGTCAACAGGTGTTAATGTTAATCATTTATATAAATTAGATGATGAAAAAACCTCGATCTGCAATTCTCTTATAGACGAAAATGGAAAATGTGTAGTTTCAGTTAATGACATGAGTATTCTGGAAAAATTGACGCCTACGTTATTATCTCAATCTAAATCTTTAATCCAGCATGCCAGCGTACTCATTGTTGACTGTAACTTAACTGAAGACGCTCTGAAATGGTTATTTAATAATGCCAGTAATGTTCCAATTTTTGTTGATACTGTTTCAAGATCTAAGGCATCCAAAATCCGCCATTTACTATCGCATATCCATACCTTAAAACCCAATCGTACTGAAGCAGAAATCCTCAGTGGAATAAAAATCGAAACTCAAAAAGATGCCGCTGATGCGGCTAATTGGTTTCATCAACATGGCATTCAGCGTTTAATTTTAAGTATGGATGCAAAGGGTGTTTATTACAGTGAAAGGGATAATACCTCAGGATGTTCAGATGCAATCAACACTAATATTATTAATGCCAATGGAGCGGGTGATGCCATGATGGCGGGCCTTGTACACTGCTGGTTAGAAGGCATGAATCTGAAAGAAAGCATTCGCTTTGCACAGCAATGTTCCGCACTGACGCTATCGTCGGAAAATATTGAGATATTCCCTAAAAATCGCCTGTGTATTTAAAAATAGGGTCATGACTCCAAAGCATTAATTTGATGTTCTTGTGTTTTTTTAGTGGAGCCATCATATGACTATGACGATAGAGGTTGTTTGTCGATATTGCGGTCAAACCAAACCTGTACCTAAACACGGGACAGGTAAAACTGGATTCCCTCGCTATTATTGCAAAAATTGCCAGAAAACCTTTCAACTTAACTATCGTTACAATGGTCATGAATCTGGCACGAAAAATAAAATCATTGATATGGCAATGAATGACTCTGGCGTAAGAGGTACTGGTCGTGTTTTAAGTATCGGTATAAATGCGGTAATACACACGTTAAAAAACTCTTGCCAAAACAAGTAACAACGAGATAGGTTGTTTACGAAGATGTCACGCTCATCTGTGAATTGGACGAGCAAGGGTCTTTTGTCGGGAACAAAAAACAACGTCATTGACGAGAGTATAAAATAGTGTGGGGCACTCTGTTCAATCGGCGATATAATGAGCAATTAAGCCCATTTTTATTTGATACCTCACCATGAAAGCCTACATCGTGAAAGTCGCCCTTCGAGGTATCAGTCCTATGGTCTGGCGCCGATTTAGGCTGTCAGGTGAGACTTCTTTAGCGGCTTTTCACTGTATCATTCAGATCGCTCAGGGATGGCAGGATGATCACCTGCATCAATTCCGTATTTATGGCAAAAATTACGGCATTTCCTACTCCGGTGGGATCGGGTTTCCTGACAACCCCCACAAAATTACGCTTGGTGACTTTGAATTTGATGCCGGTGACCGTTTTACCTACGAGTACAACTTTTTCGAGCACTGGCTTCACGATATCCGTATTGAAACCGTTCTCGGAAATTCTAACCTGACGCTTCCTTTTTGTTTGACCGGAAATAGAATGCCTGGCGCGATGTTAGCCGATGAAACCGCTAAAACACTGGTATTGCTTAACGCGATTATTCATGCTGATGAAACGACAACAGTCAGAGAAATTCTCCCATTGATAGATGGTCTTGATACTGTCAGATTCAACCGGTCAAAGGTTAACCGCCAATTAAATAGACTTAACCTTGATTCACCAGAACTTGAACCCATCGTGATAGAGCTATAGTAGATAGCAGTGATCGGTATCCATAAGGGTATAAAATTAAAGCTGGTCTGCGATAACGTGGGATTAGGTGTTTCTACGTATTATAAACTGCGTCACCGGCTAAAAAACGGGGAGATACAGTAATCATAGCCCTGAGAGGACAGTATCATGCAGGGCACGAGCATACTTTGATTGATTTTCACCCAAAGAAAACTCTTGCCCGATAATCATCACACCAACTCGCTTTTTTAAGCTTATTTCTTTGGCTGGGTGCCCCGCAATTGCACTGTTTAACCATATTCAGCACGATACGTCGAAATAAAGCCAGATTCTCAACGGCACCATCCAAAACAATCCGTGAATCATCTTCTTTAAAAACAACATCAAGAATATAATGCTGACTATTTTCAATCCGCCAGTGTTGGCGAATGTAGTGCCCCAATAATTTATGCTTGGGCGAGAGAGAACTCACATAATACGAGGTCTCTACCGTTCCTTTGCCATTTTGTGTCCGATGGCGTTCAACGGCAATAATACTGCGGATTGTCGGCCACTTATCTGCCAGTTCTGGTGGCAGTTTTGCCTTTAATTGAAAGACATAGCGCTCTTCACGTCGACCATGTGCTTCTTGCTTCATTTCCGTGATAATTTTTTCTTTACCTGCATCAAATACCACCTGAAATTGAGACTGGACGGCCTCCCACAGATGAGGCTGATTTTTCTTCACCTGAACAACCACATGCGCTTTTTTTTCACTGAGCTTTTCCAGCGTTTGGCGCTGACAATGCAAGGCATCCAGCGTCACGATACTGCCTTTCAGGTTAAGGAGCTCCAACATCTGCTGGACGATACGGATTTCCCCATTTTTCGTGGCCGCCGCTTTTTGGCTCAACACTAATCCCCGTTCAGTGTCATAGGCGGTCACCAATTGAACCGCATTTTTCTTTTCATTCCGGTAGGCATGTCGCAGCACTTTACCATCAAAAGCAATCACCGGTTTTCCGCCCTGTTCACGTTGCTCATTAACCCAATGAAGTAAAGCGTCCAGTAACGAATCAAGCTCAATCGCGCGGACAATCCTGGCAATCGTGTGTCGACGCGGGATCCCACAGAAAAAACCTCGGTATTTTCTCAACCACTTAATTTTGGCACGGCCATAAGTTTCAATATCCTGCCAGCCTTCAGCCCCGGCCATAATGGCACTGATGACAAGAAAAATAACATCAATCAGATCATATTGACGATTGATATCAGAGCGGGTTTCTTTGACAACGGATAAGTATTCAATCAGGAAGTGGTTAGGATTCATGGGCGAACATTCGAAAGGGAAATA
>NZ_JAQRFN010000026.1 GCF_028598555.1 Xenorhabdus anantnagensis | reverse complement strand
TGTTAATTATTATAAACAAATTTCAGAACCAACAGGCGACATCTTGCAGATGTCCGTGCAAGCTTTCCATTCTGGGCTATTTGGGGGGAATACCACATCACAGGCCATGGCATAAGTCTGCATTGAAGCTAAAAGAGCAGCGCCTGCCAATAGGCAAGGAAGAAGATATTTTTTCATTTTACTCTCCACGTGTAACGTTATTATTGAAGGATTAATAAGCCTAATAATATTAGCTCCACCTAACAATAAGCCAAAAATGCTCAACAATTAGTCAACATCTAAAACTAAAGTCAATATTTCTTTACCCATTCCCTTGAGTGGTTAAAGGAATCCCCCATGCCATCAGTTAACGCTGGTGGCATTTTTGTATCTGAGTTCCGCGCACTCACCGCGCATTAAGTATCTAACCCGAGTCCGTTCACAAAAGCGCCCTTAGAGGACACCAGATAATGGTGATCTCGGGGTCTGGCTGTCCTACGTGAGCTGAGGGCTCTTTTTTGACAGGAGATTCACTATGAAATTAGTAGAAATTAAGAAATTTGATTTACTGGCTAACTCTATGGCAATTGCAGAGGGTGCGAAGAAGGCCCACGACACAGTTATCAAACTGGTTGATAGAAACATTTCTGACTTAGAAGAGTTCGGAAGGGTCGGATTTGAAATCCGAGCCTTTGATACAGCAGGCGGTAAACAGAAGCAAAGGGTCGCTCTGCTAAATGAGCAACAAGCCACGCTTCTGATTACTTACATGAGAAACAACGATATTGTCCGTGCATTCAAAAAGAAGCTGGTATCTGAATTCTTCAAAATGCGTTCAGCATTAGCATCCAAGAAGATGGATCGCAACACATCCAGATTGGAATACAGACCCATGACTGATGCTATCAAGAAATCACGGGAGGATTTAGGAAAGGATATTCTTCCGCGTCATTTCAGCAATGAAGCTGATTTAATCAACCGTATCGCATTGGGTATGACTGCGGCTAAGTTCCGTGTCCATCATGACATTGAGAAGAAAGAGCCTATCCGTGACTATCTGACACCAGAACAAATCCGGTGTGTTGCTGAGTTACAGAGGGCTAACACAGTGTTCATCTCTATGGGGTGGGACTATGAGCAACGCAATCATGCACTGATGGGCATCTACGAGAAGAACCACAAGAAGCCATTACTGGAAGAGCTGCATAGGTTGGCAGCTTGATGTTGCAATAAGAGGCTCTAATTTCGGAGCCTCCTCAAAATTGAGTGCGCTGATTTCATTAGTAAAGATGGGAATGCCGTCGAGGTCTTCAGTTTGGTTTTCGGTTTATTCAGCGACCAAATACTGAACAGAGGACAAAGCATCCTCAGAAAGATTAATCTAAGTACTTGATATTACCGAGACCGTCACTTTGGCACACCACTCAGTCAAACTTTCGGCTTATTGCTATTTTACAAAATTCTGCAAAGCATCCACATTCGGGTGCTTGATAGAGGTTTGTATAGGTTTTCGACTACCGTGATGTCGAGATTGCACGGGGTTATATTTCAATACATAGCAGGAAATTCCAAATGACAGAATTAACACCATCGCAACGAATGAGGTTGGAGATACTCCGACTGGTAATGAACGACACGGCAGCGGCACAAAAGGCCATTGAGTTTATCGGTGATGACACACTCAAGTTTGAGCTGTTCAAGGATCAATACAAACTCGTGCAAACCGAGTCCGGTGTTGTGGCTAGAACTGATAAATCCATTCGCAATGCTCAAGAGGCATTGAGTCTATTCAAATAGTTCATCACACAGCCTATTCATAGAGTGGGCTGGATAATGAGTTAAGGAGGTATTCGAATGGAGACTGAAAAGAAAAATAAAGGCGGCAGGCCTACCGACTATATGCCAGAGGTTGCGGAGGATATCTGTGCGCTATTGATGGAAGGGGAAAGTTTAAGGTCAATTTGCCAACGTCCGGGGATGCCATCGATTCGTGCTGTGATGTATTGGTTGCAACGACACGAAGAGTTCATGCAACAGTACGCGCGGGCGAGAGAGATTCAAGCAGAGGTTTTGGCTGAGGATGTTATCACTATCGCTGATACTGCTAAAGCAGAGGGTGCCGATGTAGCGAAAGCCAGATTGCAGGTTGATGCCCGTAAGTGGTATGCGTCAAAGATGGCACCTAAGCGATATGGCGACAAGATTCAACACGAGCAGAAAATCACGTTCACTGATATAACCGATTCAGAGTTAGATAAACGTATTAAGGAGTTGCAACATGCACAATCTGGATCGGGAGCAAAAGATTGAGCTATTGCGATTGCTGGAAGAGCAGCAGCGCCGTAAACAAGTTTATCGCTATCGGCACTACTTCGATACTCGCTATTTATGGCAGAAGAAGTTCATTACCGCCACAGCCGAATACACCCAGTGCGCCCTGATTGCGGCGAACCGAGTGGGGAAGACTGATACAGCCACATACATTGATGCCATTCATCTACTGGGGGAGTATCCGTCAGGCTGGACGGGGCATAGGTTCGAGCACGCTCCACTCATGTGGTGTCTCGGTTACTCTGGTGAGAAGTGTCGCGACCTGCTTCAAGCTGCCATTATCGGCAAGAAAGTTAACGGTGAGTTTGTTGGGGGGTTGATTCCTCCTGAACGTATCGTTTCAACCGAGCCGATGACAGGAACACCGAATGCGGTTCGTTCCGCTTACATCAAGCATCGCAGTGGCGAACTTAGCAAGGTTCAGTTCTGGTCATACACCCAAGGGCAGCACGCTTTAATGGGTGATGATATCGACTGGTTTCACATTGACGAAGAGCCCGAAGACCAGACTATCTACCCTCAGGTTCTGACGCGAACAGCGACAGGTGATCGGGGTAATGGTGGCAGGGGAATATTGACCTTTACACCCGAAAACGGCCGAACCGAACTGGTGATTAAACTGCTTGATGACCCAGCGGAATCTCAGTTCTGTATGAACGTTGGTTGGAATGATGCGCCACATCTGACAGAAGAAACAAAACGAAGCCTTCTCGAATCTTACCCAGCACACCAGCGCGACATGCGAACAAAAGGTATTCCCATGCTTGGCCAAGGCCGCATATTCGATTTCAGCGAAGAGGTGATTACTTGCGAGCCATTCCCGATACCTAAGCACTATATGGTTATCGATGGCATGGACTTTGGCTGGGATCATCCGCAAAGCCGCGTCCAGTTGGCAATAGACCTAGATAGCGAAACCTTCTATGTAACAAAAGCATGGAAGGCAAGTAAGACATCTCCGGCTGAGGCGTGGGGCGCTACTAAATCATGGGCTAATAAAGTGCCTACAGCGTGGCCACAGGATGGACTGCAAACAGAGAAGGGCAGTGGCTTGCAACAACGTGAATATTATCATGCCGCAGGTTTTTTAATGCTTCCTGACCCGGCGCAATGGACAGACGGCTCTCGCTCGGTTGAACCTGGATTGTTTGAGCTTCATGACCTAATGAGTACGGGGCGATTCAAGGTTTTCAGTGGGCTGCGTGACTGGTTCGAGGAATTCAACTTCTATCACCGGGATGATCGCGGTCGCATTGTAAAGACGCGTGACGACCTTCTTGATGCAACACGCTATGCCTACATGATGCGCCGTTTTGCTAAGCGTTATGGCGACATCGGAATTGTAAAAGAGAAGAAGATACCGGCACCCATCAGGCCGATAACAAGAGGTAGATAATGGCCGAAACAAATAGCAGGCTGGAGGCAATTCTACAGCGGTTTGATGAGGATTGGACAACCAGCGAAGAAGCCAGAACCGAGGCGCGTAACGATCTGTTCTTTAGTCGTGTGTCGCAATGGGACGACTGGCTAAACAAATATACAACCCTGCAATACCGTGGGCAGTTTGATGTCGTACGCCCTGTGGTGCGCAAACTGGTGGCAGAGATGCGCCAGAACCCGATTGATGTCATGTACCGACCCAAAGAGAGCGCCAATCCTGATAGTGCCGATGTTCTGATGGGCATGTACCGAACAGACATGAGGCACAACACGGCTAAAACATCGGTAAACATTGCCGTTCGTGAGCAAATAGAGTGCGGTGTTGGTGCATGGCGCTTAGTGACGGACTATGAAGACCAAGACCCGACCAGTAATAATCAGGTCATTCGTCGCGTTCCCATTCACGGTGCTTGCTCCCATGTCATTTGGGACGGTAATAGCCAGCAGATGGACAAATCTGATGCAAAGCACTGCACCATCATCCATTCACTGAGTAAAAATGGTTGGACGACATTTGCTGAGGAGTTCGGGTTAGATGGTGATGATATTCCCACATTTCAGAGTCCCAATACATGGTCGTTCCCGTGGTTCACGCAGAACACTATTCATGTAGCAGAATACTACGAGGTAGAGGAAAAGAAAGAACTCGTATTTATCTACCAAGATCCGTTATCCGGCGAACCTGTCAGCTATTTCAAGCGCGAAATCAAAGACGTGATCGATGAGCTGGCTGATAAAGGGATGGTCAAGATAGGTGAGCGCAAGGTTAAGCGTCGCCGTGTCTATAAAACCATTTTGTCATGCTCTGCCGTCCTGAAAGATAGAGAATTGATTGCAGGTGAGCATATACCCATTGTTCCGGTGTTCGGCGAATGGGGATTCGTGGATGATAAAGAAGTTTATGAAGGTGTAGTCAGGCTAACCAAAGACGGGCAGAGGCTACGCAACATGATCATGTCATTCAATGCTGACATCGTAGCCCGAACGCCGAAGAAAAAGCCGATATTCTGGCCTGAGCAAATCGCTGGTTATGAGTATATGTACAGCGGTACAGATGATTATCCGTATTACCTGATGAACAAAACGGATGAAAATAACGGAGATATGCCTACTCAGCCGATCGCCTACATGGATAATCCAGAAGTACCACAGGCTAATGCCTATATGTTGGAGGCGGCGACTAATGCAGTGAAATCCGTTGCTACAGTGGGTGTTGATTCTGAGGCGGTGAACGGTAATCAGGTAGCATTCGATACCATCAATCAGCTAAATATGCGGTCAGACCTAGAAACCTATGTGTTTCAGGACAATCTATCTACCGCCATGCGCCGAGATGGTGAGATATACGCCTCAATCGTCAATGATATCTATGATGTACCCCGCCATGTGGTCATGACGTTGCCTGATGGTAGCGAGAAAGACGTGCAGGTTATGTCTGAGGTCGTGGATCTAATGACGGGGCAACGTGCAGTACTCAATGATGTTCGCGGGCGTTATGAGTGCTACACCGATGTTGGCCCATCGTTCCAATCCATGAAAGAGCAGAATAGGGCTGAGATTGGCGAGTTATTGAAATCGGTTCCCATTGAGCATCCGGCGTGGAATGTCCTGTTATTGCAGTTCCTGTCATTGCTGGATGGAAAAGGTATCGATATCACCCGTGAGTACGCGACCAAGCAGCTTGTCGTGCAGGGTTTGAAGAAACCAGAGACACCAGAAGAGGAGCAGTGGTTAGCTGAGGCTCAGCAACAATCTCAGCAGCAACAAGACCCAATGATGGTGGCAGCAATGGCAGAGCAAGAGAAAGCGCAAGCTGAAATCGTCAATGCACAGACCAGAGCACAAGAGACACAAATCAAAGCATTCACCGCTCAGCAACAGGCTCAAGAATCACAGGCGAACACCATCTACAAACTGGCTCAGGCTAGGAACATAGATGAAAAAGCCGTGATGGACGCTATCAAATTGCTGAATGAGGTTGCTAAACAGCAACAATCTAACATTCCTACCGCCAATACTGGCGAGATCCCTCAAACCATGTGAGAGAGTAATAAACATGAGTGATACCAACGAAATTCAGGCTACTGAAGCATTAACCCTGTCCGGTAATCAGGCGGCGGCATCCACTGAAAGCAATGTTGATAATGCCAATTCAACGGGGCAGAGCGACGGATTTGATATTGTCCTGAGTGACGATGAGACCCAGAAACAAGACCCGGCAACAAACGCGCATTTTGCAGCCAAGCGTATCGAGCGTAAGCGCCAGCGCGAGCTGGAGCAGCAGATGGAGGCGGTGCAACGTGGAGAGTTACCGGAGGATTTACGGGTAAAACCTGAGTTACCCACACAGCCAGATATCAATAATTATTTGTCTGATGATGCATTGGCTAAGTATGACTATGACCAAAACAGGGCGCTAGCAGCATTCCAACAAGCTAACCTTGAATGGCAGATGAATGCGATGGATGCTCGCAGCAATGCAGTAGCGGAGCAAGGTCGCAAAACTCAGGCGTTTACCCAGCAATCAGCACACATTGTCGAGTCAGCAAGGAAACACTATGACGCCGCAGAAAAACTTAACCTGCCTGATTATCAGGAGAAAGAGGACGCTTTCCGCCAAGTCGTACCGCCCGGTATTGATACGGAAATTATGCATCTCTTCCCGGAGAAGTCGGCTGCGATCATGTATCACCTGGGCGCAAATCCAGAGAAAGCGCGGCAACTGCTGACACTCGGATCACAGCAAGCGCTAATTGAACTTACGCGCCTTGCTGACAAGTTAACTATCAAACCTCGCGGTAAGCAAATCTCTGCCGCTCCTCCGGCTGATGCACCATTAAGTGGCGATGTTACTGCTGTTACTGCTGCTAATCGTGATGCCATCCAGAAACAGATGGATGCAGCAGCCAGTAAGGGTGACACCACGCTTTACCGCAAGTTAAAACAACAGTTGAAAGGAATTTGAAATGGCTTTAAACGAAGGTCAAGTGATCACATACATGGTCGATGAGGTGATGGAGACCGTGGAAAACCTCACACCCATGGCGCAGCGTGTAGAAAAATATGCACCGCCTGCGGGTGATATGCAGCGTTCACAGAATACCGTGTGGATGCCGCTGGAACAGGAAGCGCCTACCCAGCCGGGGTGGGATCTCACCAGCAAAGAAACGGGTATTTTGGAACTGTCCGTTAAGTGCAACATGGGTGTGCCTGATAACGACTTCTTCCAGCTTCGTGCGGATGATCTGCGTGATGAGCACTCTATACGTCGCCGCCTCAAAGCATCCGGTCAAAAACTGGCGAACAACGTCGAGATGGCAATCGCGAAGCAAGCTGTGGAAATGGGTTCTCTGGTTGTGGCAAGTCCAGAACCAATCGGCTCAGCTAAAACGGGCTGGGATTTCATTTCTGAGGCCGAAGCGTTGATTTTCTCCCGGGAATTGAATCGCAGTGCGGGTTTGAGCTTCTTCTTCAACCCAACAGATTACCGTGGGGCAGGTCAGGATCTGACAAACAAAGACTTCTATGGTCGGATTTCGGAGGATGCGTACAAGTCGGGGACTATCCAGAAGCAGATCGCCGGATTCAATGACGTTCTGCGCTCTCCGAAAATGCCATCTCTACCAGCGTCTACAGCGACAGGCCTCACTGTTTCTGGTGCTCAGAAGTTCAAGCCTCAAGCATGGATTGCTGATGCTGATGGAAATCGCGAGAACGTAGATAACCGTACTGCTGTCGTTAAGTTGAGCGGCGCTGGTCTGAAACGGGGTGACAAGATTTCTTTCGCTGGGGTGAAATATCTGTCTCAGATGGCGAAGAACATTCTGACGCAAGATGCAACATTCTCCGTGGTGGCTGTTAACGGGAGTGATGTCACTATCACGCCAAAGCCTGTTGCACTCAGCGACGACAAGTTAACACCGGAAGAGCGCGCCTACGCCAACGTGAATATTTCGCTAGCTGATGGAATGGCAGTCAATGTACTGAACATCAAGACCACACAGGCGAATGTGTTCTGGGCTGATGATTCAATCCGACTGGTATCACAACCGATCCCAGTCAATCATGATCTGTTCTCAGGCATGAAGACTCAGAGCTTCTCAATTCCTAACGTGGGGCTGAATGGTGTTGTGGCCTACCAAGGGGATATCGGCACATTGTCCGGTAAGTGCCGTATTGCGCTGTGGTACTCCGCGTGTGCGGTTCGTCCAGAGGCTATCGGTGTTGGGTTGGCAGGTCAGAAATAATTACAGGGGTTTCGACCCCTTTCTTTTTTTGGAGTAATCACAATGGCTACATTTAGTGAAGCATTAGAAGCGGTAAAAGCAGGGAAATTTATTCATAGGGCTGGATGGAATGGCGCGAACCAGTTTATTGCCCGTATTTATGCAGGTAATGCCGCATATCGCAAAGGCGCAATCATTGCTGATATGCAAGATTGCCTTGGACTGAAAAACACCCAAGGAACTATGCAGCCCGGTTGGGCGCCGTCACAAGGTGATTTATTTGCAGAAGATTGGGTTATTCAGGAGTGACAGATGCAAAAGATGCTCTACAAATCAGACGGTGACGTCAGTGTCTGGGGAATGATGCTGCAAATCACGATCATTGAACCAGAGGAATTGGACGAATATTTGGCTGATGGCTGGGTTGAACATCCGAATGACACGTTGAAAACCGAGCCCGTAAATCTGGGTAAAGGTAAGGAAAAATGAGTCTAATAACCAAGGGTGACTTAGTTCAGGCAGCACTACGCAAGTTGGGTGTTGCCTCCAATGCCACGTTATCCGATATCGAACCGCAATCAATGGAAGATGCTATTAGTGATTTAGAGTTGATGATGGCGGAATGGTATCAGGACGGCGCAGGCATTGATGCCGGATATCGATTTGCTGATGCTGATAATCCACCCGCTGACGGTGACGAGCACGGCATGAAAAGTGGCGCTATCAGTGCTGTTATTCATAACCTCGCTGTGCGGATTGCCCCAGATTACGCCATTGAGCCGCCAATAAAGATCATCAACACCGCCAGATATGGCAAAGAGCTTTTGTATAAGCAATCTGCCATATCCCGCGCCAAGAAATCACGCTCTGATTATCCGGCACGAATGCCTATTGGTTCAGGTAATCATTGGGCGACTGTTAACGGCTGGCATTTTTATTCCGGGGACAAACCACATGCCGATTCAACAACTCCCCCTGATGAAGGGGACAGGTAAAGACTATCGCTCTGCCGATTATGTCGATTTGCTTCCGGTCAACATGTTGGCCACACCGAAAGAAATATTGGGCGCTTCCGGTTATCTTCGTTCTTTTCCTGGCATTACAAAACGCGCTGATGTTATTGGGATCTCTCGAGGTTCCGAGTTCAATACTAAAGAGGGTGCTGTCTATCGCGTGTTGGGGAGTAAGTTGTATAAATCCAACAATGCTATTGGTGATGTCTCCGGCTCCGGTCGTATCAGCATGGCACACAGTTACAATAGTCAAACAGTAGCGGCCAATGGTGTCATGTCACTTTATCGCTATGACGGCACGGTCAAACGTCTGGAGAACTGGCCTGCCTCGTCTAAATTCCAACAATATGAAATCGGCTCTGTGCGTGATATCTGCCGATCCCGTGGGCGCTATATCTGGGCGAAAGATGGCACTGATACATTCGGCGTAACTGATCTTGAGGATGAATCACATCCAGACCGTTATCGTGCATTGTACCGGGCGGAGTCTCAACCCGATGGCATTATCGGCATCGATACATGGCGTGATTTCGTGGTGTGTTTTGGTTCATCAACGATTGAGTATTTCTCTCTGACGGGTGCGACTGATACACAGGCCGCTATCTATGTCGCTCAGCCCTCATTAATGGTGCAGAAAGGCATTGCCGGCACGCATTGCAAAACAGTGTTCGGTGATTCCCATGCCATTATCAGCCATCAGGCCACTGGTGCGCCATCGGTCTATGTCATTCGTCAGGGACAAGTAGCCCCGATAGCCACAGCATCAATAGAGAAGATACTGAGAGACTACACAGCGGATGAACTGGCTGCTGGTGTAATGGAAACGGTGCGGTTCGATGCACACGAATTATTGATTATCCATCTACCGCGTCATGTTTTGTGCTACGACGCCTCAGCCAGTCAGAGTGGTGTGCAGTGGTGCATCCTGAAAACTGGCCTGTTTGATGATGTCTATCGCGGTATCGATTTCATGTTCGAGGGTAATCAGATAACGGTTGGTGATAAACGCGAGCCTATGACCGGACAGCTTAATTTCTCTGCATCTGACCAGTACGGGCAGCAGCAGGAGCATTTGCTGTATACGCCAATGTTCAAAGCCGACAACGCACGGGTATTCGATTTTGAGTTAGAAGCCTCGACAGGTGTATCTCAATACGCTGACAGGTTATTTCTATCTGCAACGGCTGACGGTATCAATTACGGCCGAGAACAGATGATCGAACAGAACGCGCCATTTGTTTATGACAAGCGGGTGCTTTGGCGGCGTGTTGGTCGCATCCGTAAGAACATTGGATTCAAGGTTAGGGTTATAACCCGCTCTCCTGTCACTCTCTCCGGCTGCCAAATCAGGTTGGAATAATTATGGCTGATAATAGTCTCAAAAACCCTGTAGAAATACAGGCGACTCGAATAGATGCAACGTTGCTCCCCAGTAATTTCTCCCAACCCTATTTTCTGTATGTTGTTCAACAGGGATCTGATTTAGGGAATGTGGCAAATAAGGCTAATCAGGCGGGTGATGGAGCCTATGATGCTCAGGTTAAAAATGATAAACAGGATATTATCTTGGATGATCATGGAAAAAGAATAACTCGGGCAGAAGAAACGCTAGAAGACCACGAAGTCAGAATCATCAAAGCAGAGGAAGACTTAGCAAAACTTGAAGTTAGGGTTTTGAATATCGAGCATGACGTTGATGGTCTTAAGATAAAGATACAAGATATAGATGGTCAGATATCTGAAATAAAAGTTGATTATGTATCCAAGAAAGCAACAGCAACTCAAGTTATCTCGTCACCCATCGATGTAAAAAACAACTACCTAATAAATGGCCTTAATGTTGTTGGTCAAAGGGTTACTGGTTTTACTGCAATGACTGGGGCGGCAAATAAAGGGGCAATTGATGCCAATCAGTCATGGAACGCAGGTGAAACTTACGATCAATCTGCCACCCAATCTCTAATGAATGCAGTCACATCGCTAGCCAAAAGATGCAAAGCGTATGAAGACGCGCTCAGGACTCACGGACTCATCAACTAATGACCAAAATTGACATGATTACAGGCTCACAACTCATGCGGTTGTGGGGCGTTCCGTCATGGGTGGATTATCCGGCTGATTATTATCTCTGGCAGGGCTGCGGTGTATTTGTGGTGATTGAGCGAGGCGAATATGTTGAATTGCATATGGCGATGAAGAAAGGCGAAAGACATCGCTCCAGTGATGCCGCCAGCAATATTCTTTCATTGATTGGCAATAGGGTTATCCATGCGCCGATCCTTTCAGCATCGAAGCACGTCTGTAATTTGGCGCGGAAATTTGGTTTTCACCTGCAATCAGATGATGTCGTTGAACTCATTGATGGGCGCAGAGAACAATTATTTTTAATGGTTAGGAGTTAATTATGGGTGGAATAGTTAGCGGTATCGGTAGCGCTGTCGGTGGGATAATCGGTGGTATCGGGGCGAGTAAAGGCGCTAAAGAGCAGTCCCGGTCAAACGACAGAGCCATCGATGCTCAGACACAGATGTTTGAGCAGCAAGGCCAGTGGTTATCACCATTCCGTGAAGCGGGTCAATCTGGTCTTTCTGGGTTGCAGGGGATGGCAGGGAAACCTATCGACCGAAACGCCTTGCTCGGTCAGTACTTCAATAGCCCGGAGTACGCACAATTAGCAGATCAGGCACGATATCAAGCGCTGGCGGGTGCTGAGGCAACAGGTGGGTTAGGTTCTACGGCAACAGGTAATCAGTTAGCCAGCATTGCGCCGCAACTGGGACAAAATTTCCTGAACATGAAAACGGCTGAGCAACAAGACATGTATAACCAGTTGCTGGGGTTGGTTAACGTTGGTCTGTCTGGTGCGGGTGCTCAGTCTGCGGCAGCGGCTAACAATGCGAATGCTCTCGGTTCGTTGTACAGCCAACAAGGGGCAATAAATGCAGGTAGAAAAGCACTTCCTTGGCAGATTGCAGCAGGTGCTAGCAATAGTATCAATAATGGTGCATCACAGGACATTAATCAGTTCGGCGGCATGGCCAGCAAAATGTTTGGCGGGATGATGGGGGGCATGTTCTGATGGTTCAGCCAATTAACTATTATGAATCTCTCATGCCTGATTTGGCAGGTCAGGCACTAAAGGAGACACAAAATAGGCTCGGTCAATCTCAATTGACGGGGCTAAACCTGCAAAACCAGCAAATGCAGCAGCAGATGAGCGAGCAGCAAGCATTTAAACAGGCGTTACCCGGTGCTATTAATGATCCGCAAAAGCTGCGAGAACTGGCAGTTCAATACCCCTCTCAACTACAAAATATTCAGGCTCAATTGGGGTTCAGAAGCGCACAAGATGTTGCAGCACTAGATAGCACGGTAAACCAATTGCAGTTAGCGATATCGACAGGCGATCCGCGCAATGTGGCAGCGGCTATTGTGCAGAATGCTGAGATTATCCGGTCTAAAGGTGTCGAGCCTCAGCAACTAATGACTATGTACGCGAACAATCCTGAGCAATTCAATGAGGTTCTTTCTACCGTTAAGCTGGGGACATTGAGCGCGAAAGACCAGTTTGCAGTGTTGGATAAGAAAGAAGGCCGGGAAATTGATCGCGGGAAATTGTCGGAGAGCATCCGCAGTAGTCAAGCGTCTGAGTCGCTACAGGCACGAGGCCAAGATATATCCGCAACCACAGCGCGCAGAGGGCAAGATATCCAAATGCGCGGGCAGGATATTTCCGCTGAAAATGCTCGTCTCGACAGGGAGATAAAAAAGTCTGCACTGGCTCAAAATGCCATTGACCGTCAATTGAAAACAGAAACAAATCAAATCAAGCGCGATGATTTACTTCTGAAACAACAAGAGTTTAAACGGAAAGGCGAGCAAGCTAAAACTGATAAATATGATACTTATCTCAGTCAGGTCAATGCTATTGATCAAACCATCGGTACGGCAAACCGGATATTGGATAGCCCGGGATTTAATGGATATTTTGGGATTAACATAAACCCCTTTGGTAACAGGTATCTTCCCGGTACTGATGCCGCCAATACTGAGGCCTTGGTTGACACACTGAAATCACAGACATTTCTAGCAAACGTTCAGTTAATGAAGGGGCTAGGGGCATTATCTAATGCGGAAGGGCAAAGAGTGACAGATGCTATAGGTAAGCTTTCTCCCTCCATATCAGAAAAAGCGGCCAAAGAAACGATTAAGACAATCATTTCCGTCACCAATAAGGGAAAGCAGAGACTGGATAATAAATTCAGTACAGAGGCGGAGAAATATAGAAAAGAGCAAGCTGCTCCATCCAGTAATCAAAGTGAATATTCAAGTTTATGGGGTGACTAATGGCTAAACCGTGGCGGGACGTTGTTGCGTCCTCACAATACCAATCGCTAAACCCACAACAGCAGGCAGCGGCGCAGGAACAATATTTCAATGAAATAGTTGTACCTAAAGCCGGTGATAAGGTCGAAGCCGCACGACAACAATTCTATGCAGCCTATCCATTACCACAACAGCAACAAGCGGGTAGCCCAATCGCAGAAGCTGGAAAAGGCTTTCTTCAAGCTGGCGTAAACGTGGCTAATATTATTCCCAGCATTGGTGATGCCGTGGTTAGTGCTGGCGCTTGGGCGGGTGAAAAGGCTGGATTAGGTGATGGAACATACACACCCGCACAACGATTTGAGTTACCAAACAGTCTTAAGCCCCAAGATTCTTACGCTAAAATCGGCGCAGAAGTCGCGCCGTACTTAATACCGAGTGTTGGCACAGAGAAAGCCGCAGTAGCCCTTGGCTCCGTTGCCAATGCGGGTAAACTGGAGAGAGGCGCAACTAAACTGGCTGATATGGTGGCTGAAAATACTATAGGCGCATTGGCTCAGAACAGCTCAAAAGATAATGCGGGTGGGCTGGCGACTGACCTCGGTATTGGTACTGCTGCTAGCGGAGTGGCTAGGGTTGTCACGCCGGTTCTGGGCAAAGCACTGAATGTCGTTGGTGAAAAGACAGGACTGAATAAGCTATTCCGGGGAGCAGAGGAAGGTGCTGGAGCAGGTGGAGCAGGTGGAGCCGGACAAGGTGCACCGCAACCTCCTCCTCAGAAACAACTAACGCCAGAAGAAACACTTCGCCAAATGGCAGCCCAGAAGAACCCCGACTTAGCTTCTTCCCTTCAAGGTCTTGATGTCAAAGTGCAGCCTGATGTAAAAGCCGCCGCTGATAGACTTGGAATAACTGAGGATCTTCTCCCTTCCCATTTATCAGGCAACCAACAATATCAAGCCGTTGAACAGGCCATTAAATCCCGTGCTGGTTCTGCACTAAAGCAGCAAGAAGATGTGGCCATCCTGAAACTTTCTGAGAGTGCCGGAAAACTCATTGATGACGTTGCTAAAGCCCCTGATGCACTATCATTGAATCAGAAAATTATTGGACAGGTTGACAGCAGGATGGCAGCACTTGAGCATCGTAGTGATCAGCTTTATAAACAGGTTGATAATGCCATGCTGCCCGCAACCCGTGTTGAGGCTAATAATACAGCCGCAGCACTTGAGAGAAAGGCTGATGAACTAGGGGGCTGGGAAAATCTGGACACGATCGAGAAGGCTGTATTCAAGGTCGTTAATCCCAGTCAGGATGGTATTCTCACTTATGCCAACTTGAATAAGCAGCGCCGTTTAGTTGGTCAGGCATTATTTAAAAATCGCGGTCCATATAAAGATGCTGATGAGGGAGCATTGCGATATCTCTACTCTCAGTTATCTAAAGATCAGCGGGCTGTATTAGGTGATGTGGGGGCTGGCAGGGACTTTGAAGTCGCTCAGCGCTTGGTTCAAATGCGTAAAGGGCTGGAAGATCAGATGGTGCAGTTGCGCGGCAAGAACCTGACAGGAGATATCGCGAATCGTAGCACACTGGCAGTTGCCTCTCTTGCGCGAGGGAATTCGAAACAATTCTCTGAGCTAATGAAAAACATTCCCAGCAGACAAATGCGCCAAGAGGTTGCAGGGACTGCTATCAGGGATATGCTATCAGCAGGTAAGCGTGGTGCAGACTTTAATCCGGCTGGATTCGCTGACTGGTATCAGAATCTAAGGACATCTGGCAACATGCGTATTCTCGCGCAGTACATGCCCCGCGAGTTTATGTCTGGACTACATGATACTTATGTCGTGGCCAATGCTATCCGGCGAGCAAAGTCATTCGAAATAACCACTGGAAGATTGAATGATTTTACAAAACGTTTTGACGCAGTGACTGCACCTCATGAGTTAATGGCGAAATATGCCGGGAGAGTCGGCACAATGGCAGGGACTAAATTAGGACCATTGGGTGCCGTGGCGGGTGGTGCATTGGGTGAAAAGCTAGCGGTTCGTGCTCGAATGGCTGGTGGTGCAGGATCTTCGGAAGCGGCTGAGAAATTAATTTTATCACCTGAGTTTCAGCAAGCGACTAAAGGCATTGAAGTTCCTCCGGCGAGAGGAAAGAGCAAATACCGTAAAGCTTTTGATGAAGCCAAGCTCCGAACCGCTAAGCAGTGGAGGGAATTTTATGGCTCATTGCCAGATATTGATAAGCGCACAATTGCCCGTATAGGGATAATTGGCTGGGTTAATCAGCAAGAAGAGGAAGGGCGGTGATTCCCTTCCCTGCTTAGAATATGAACTTAGCAACAGCAAGTGAGATCCCAGCGGTCGCGATGATGGTCGCCGCTATCCACTTTGTTTGTTTGCCTATCTCTTCGTGTAGGTCAGCTCTGGTTACATAGTTTGACCTTATAACCGCAACATCGGTCTTGATGGTAGAGACTTCTTTTTCGAGTTCTTTGATGCGTTGTAGCATATCATCACCTCCGCCGCCGCCATCACCTTGCTCATGATGCTTGGTATCTTGTTGGTTTAGCGGCTCTCTTGTTATTAAGCTTATAACATTATTATTTTGCATTTTCTTCAACCCATTTTAGCACGACGCTGGCGTTATAGCGCATTTCATGACCGCAGTTTTCGCACAAAATCCAGTAGGAATAACTTTCAATATTAAATTGAGAGTCATCTGTCACGATGCCAACCGTGTCATATCTGGCATGCTTTAATGTTTCATTGTTTTCTTTATCTACAAGTTCCATCTGGGGGACGCTAAGGTCTGAGCATCCACATGATAAGCACTTGTTACTAGCGTCTTTAGCTTTAATGAAATCGCCAAACGATTTTATGTTTACCTTAGCCAGTCTTCTTAAGAAGCTCAGCCATTCTTGTTTGTTGCTTTCGTCAGACATTATTTGTCCTTTTTATGTTCATTTTTTCTCATCATACAGTTTAGCCAAAGTTTAGAAAACCATCTGTTTTACTAACGCCGCCTAGTGCGGATTTTTTTACATCCAAATTTCAACCAATACAGTTTCCCCCGCTGGGATTTCGCACGTCTGGAGAACATAAATGTCAGAAATAACCCCTAATGTTGTCGTCTCAATGCCGTCTCAGTTGTTTACTATGGCGCGCTCTTTCAAGGCGTGCTCTAACGGCAGAATTTATATTGGCAAAATCGATACCGATCCGACCATTCCAGAGAACCAGATTCAGGTTTATTTGGAACGTGAGGATGGGGCGCATATCCCTGCACCTCAGCCTATCATTATCAATGCGGTGGGCTATCCTGTTTATGCCGGGCAGATTGCTAAGTTCGTGACCGTTCAGGGGCATTCTATGGCTATTTATGATAGCTATGGGGTGCAGCAATTTTATTTTCCCAATGTGCTTAAATATGACCCTGATCAACTCAGGCTGCAGCTTGAATCTCCGTGGGGTGCTAATGCTATCATGGCAGATGATAAATTTACTGTGGGCGATGTCATTAACTATCAGTGGAAAACAAAATCACTCGATTATTTTACACATTTGGGCGGAAACTATATTCAATCTGCGGCTGATTGGTGTAAAGAAAACGGTTATGCCTTGGTCATTCCGCGTGGCAAAGAATATGAATATTCAGAGCGTGTCGTATTTGAAGATATCACCTTGTTATGGGAAGGAACGCTAACCCTGACCAGCCTAATAGACTGCGGCATTGTGTTCAGGCGCAATGTTATGATGCCGACCTATGGGCACTTAAAATCATCAAAAAATATTGTTTTGCCTGATGATTATTTTATGGTTGGCTTTTATAGTTGGCGCTCACCGAATGGCACGCTCGGCTGCCAGGATAATGTTATCTCAGGGCGTTTGGATATTCGTAATGGTCATATTGATTATGACGGATGGGATCAGGGCAATGTTGATGATTATGCAAACCTAACGGGGGGCGGCGTGTTAATGTTGGGGGGGGCGTGGATGCGCCCAACACTCGGCGTTACAGAGCGTTCATGGGAAAATGTTCACCGTAATAAGTTAAACTTCTACATTGACGGTTTTAGTTATTCACTGGTCATGCAAGGCATTTGGGAAGCTGAATCGCAGGATCAGTTTAACGGATGGGTGAATGGTAACACCATTGATATCAGGGCACGGCGCTTTAAGGATGCAATACGTTTGTTGTGCTCATCGACCAACCCGCAAACCACTCGTGGTGGGGAGGTTTCCAGTAACATCATTCTGGCTGAGTTACAGTCCACAAAAGTAACAACAAAGAGATTTATGTATTGTGAAGGATATGATAATAAATTCACAATTAAAGGATGGGATATAAATGCAGGGAATGATGATATATTGTTCGAATTCTCTAGAGGCGGAAAGTCACCAGATGTATTCCAAGAATCAACAAATAATATTGTAGAGCTATTATTTTCCACTCTAAATGACGGAGAATCTTGGTATAGTAAATTTGTAAGAGAAGATCTCCCCGGGGCTAACAATTTTATAGCTGAGTCTTTCCCATACAAAAATATATTCCCTGAGTCATCAGGATACGCTTTATCAGCAAGGGGATCATCACATGGATACATAAGAGGTGTTGATAATTTTCTGGGTAATTTCGCATTAAGGCCAAGATTCAGAACTAGAGTTATTAAAAACGGCAGCGACATAACATCTTCTGTTGAAAACATAAATAATATGTTTGATGGCAATCAGTCATCATCAACAAATATAAATGTATCCACTAGTGATTCAGTCTCTATAGAAATGGAAATGATATCATCCATTTATAACTTTACGCTTATAGGCCAAACACTTTCATATATATCAGCTCTAAAAGGAAAGGTGAAATTAGAGGCTCTTGATTCAAACGGCAAGGTTATATATTCAACTTACGAAGATTTAAGATCAACTAATGTTACTGGAATAAGATTAATGGTCAGGGTATATACCCTGAAAGTGACTTATTATGATTTTGAATCACCTAGTATTTTGAAGATAGGATGTATTTTTGCTAAATGTGACTCACATAATACTAGAATGGGTGTTGTTGGAAGTTCAGGTGGTGATGTTTCTGGGCATGTTAGATTTTTAACTAAAAACTCATCCCCGGTTATAATGGATCAAGTAACAGGGCAGTTTTGGGAAATAATCGTTGAGAAAGGGGTATTGAACACAAGAGCATACAATCCATAAATATAATGCCCTCTAACGAGGGCATTTATTTTTAATTTATCTTATCCATTATATATTTAACAACAATATTGGAACCGTATATTGACAAATGGCTATTATCGGAATATATAGGATCGCTATTTTTATTTAAAAGAAGGCATCTACCATTTTTGCATAACGCATCGTTCGGATCAATGAAGGTGACATTGTTAAAACTAGACTCAATTTTTTTTATATCTTCGTTTATCATTATCTTCTTCCTCTGATTATCGGAAGGACAAGATTTTAATAATTTGCTTATCGGCAAGTTGTTTCTAGCTAAGCATTCAAATGATTGCGTTTCACTACCATTTGTTTTACCAATTATATAATAATGTCTTTTATGTCCACCTATTTTTATTAATTCCGCAAGATCATTAACTATAGCCTGATTAATGTTTTTCGTTAATTTTTCACCAGTTATCCGGTTTGTTAATTTATAATCTCCCCAAGACATGGATAATATAACATCGGTTTCAGGATGGCTATTCATAACATGAATGAAGTTTTTATATCTAAGAATACATAGCCTATCATCATTATCATCAAATTTAGAATAATAATTTTGAGTTATAAAACAACCATCTTTAAATATACCAATAGCTTTGAATTTTTCATTCTTAAAGCTATTCATATATTGTCTACTAAAGCTATCACCTGTTATTATAGCTCTTGGTTTTTCACCATCACTGATATTAAAATACTGTATATCACTGGCCTGCCTTATAGCACTTCCACCAAAATACTCCCTATGAAACTCTTTCTTGGTTAATTTATATTTATCATCAACCCTGAATCCTAATCCATCTATAGAAATTGTATATGATGATGCCATTGATATCAGGAAAATAAATAATAATCCATATTTGTAATTTCTTCTTTTTTCAATGAAATTGAATATCACAAACGCGATAATGATTATTGAAATCAAATAAACAGCAAGGTTAATATTTACATTTATTTTTTTGAAAAAAACAATAAATGGCCAATGAACCAAGTAAATTGAATATGAGTATAATCCTATTTTTTGAAATACTGCATTAGATAGTAATGTTTTATCATTATTAGCTAATATACATAAGTACGCTCCGAATACAGGAATAAGTGCATTGTAACTAGGCCATAAACTATCATCTGAAAAAATAAAAAATGCTGAAATAACTAATGATAAACCAGCTACCTCAATGATTATTTTATTGTGTTTTGTGGTATTTATTGGATATAGAAAAGCCAATCCACCAATCAGCATTTCCCATGCCCTTGTATACAACATGAAGTATGACAAGGTTTCATCAACGGAAGATAGGTAAACACAAAAAGAAAAACTAGCTAAAGCGGATATTAAAACAACTAATTTCAGCTTTTTAATGGAAATTAATTTTGATAATACAACCAATACTATTGGATATACTACATAAAACTGCCATTCAACAGAAAGCGACCAAGTATGCAGGAATAGCTTACTGAATGCATCTGCATCAAAGTAACCTGACTCATTGGCATATATAATATTAGATATGAACAACAAGCTTGATAATCCGTGCTTCCCTACCAATTGATAAGTCAACGGTTCAAAAAACAAATATCCCAAAAATAACACAATAGCAATTACTGCAACCAATGCGGGAACTATCCTTCTGACCCTAGCCTGAAAAAATCTTAAGATAGAAAAATTACCACCTTCTAATCCTTTGAATATAATTGATGTCATTAAGTACCCAGAGATGACGAAAAAAACATCAACCCCAGCAAACCCACCAGGGAGATAATTGCTGTTAAAATGAAACAATACAACGGACATAACAGCTAAGGCTCTTAGTCCATTTATGTCTTTTCTAAATATACTTTTTTGCATAACTTTGTTTGCTTTCTCTTGTTAAAATCGATCGACTATATCATTGAAGAAAACGCAAATCACCACCACTTTATGCCTGATATCTCATCCATGTAGTCGGCGGGCTGGTGGGTGGGGTATGGTCAATGGGTGATGTTTCGAGGTAGGCGAGATAATTATTGGTGGTGTTTCGTTGTGTCGTATTTGTGTCGCTGATAGAGACACGCGAATGACAACAAGAAACAATAAGAGGTGAATAACGACACAAAACACGATGCGAGCGAAGATAAGTCGTTATATTTCAGTGGGATACTTGACGCTCCACGTTCTTCTAAGCCGTAGGTCACAGGTTCGAATCCTGTAGGGCGTACCATCCTTTCATATCGTAACGTCTTCCGAAGTCTACAAAACCCCAGTAAATACGCAGTATTAGCCTTTTCCTGTTCTCCTGTAGTCTAGTCAGGTATGTTGAAATCTACAGATCTCTGGGGGCATAATAGGGGGCATTGTTAGGTTCAATCAAAATGGATGCCCCCACATGAAGTTGACAGCCAGACAGATAGACACCGCAAAGCTCAAAGACAAATCGTACAAACTCTCCGATGGTGGGGGCATGTACTTAGAAATTTTTCCGAATGGTTCCAAATGTTGGCGGTTAAAATATCGCTTTGCAGGTAAAGAGAAGCGATTGGCATTTGGTACTTATCCCACCGTAACGTTGGCAGAGGCCAGAAACAAAAGGGAAGACGCCAAAAAGATATTGGCAAATGGCGATGATCCGGGGCAAGTTAAAAAGCAGGAAAAAAGAGAAAAGGCTCTCATCGTAAATAACAGCTTCGACAAAATCGCCCTTGAGTGGCACGCTTACAAGGCTCCCAACTGGTCAAAGGGTTATGCAGAAGACCTTTTAGAAGGCTTCACAAAAGATATTTTCCCTTATATTGGCAAGCAAGCTATCACCGATATCAAACCTTTAGACATGCTCACCGTTTTGCGCAAAATGGAACAGCGCGGCGTTCTTGATAAGTTGAAAAAAATCAGGCAGGCATATAACCAAGTTTTCAGATACGCAATTGTCACAGGAAGAGCAGAATATAATCCTGCTGCTGAACTGGCTGGAGCATTAGCAACACCGAAAGCCAAACATTTCCCGCATTTGAATGTTGATGAATTACCCGCGTTCCTACAGGCACTTTCCCTCTATAGCGGAAGTAAGATTACTCAAATCGCGACCAAATTACTTTTACTTACCGGATTAAGAACAATAGAACTGCGAGCCTCTACTTGGGCAGAAATTGATTTCGATAAAGCAATTTGGGAAATCCCACAAGAACGCATGAAAATGCGTCGGCCTCATATTGTCCCACTTTCTGAGCAGGCTCTGGCTTTGCTGAGAGAGTTAGAGGCGATCACAGGCAGATTTAATTTTGCTTTTCATGGCAGGAATGACGCAGGTAAGCCAATGAGTGAAGCTGCTATTAATCAGGTTCTTAAACGTATTGGTTATGGTGGAAAAGCCACAGGTCATGGATTCCGCCACACCATGAGCACTATCTTACATGAACAGGGCTATAACACTGCTTGGATTGAAACACAGCTTGCTCATGTTGATAAAAACAGCATACGAGGCACTTATAATCATGCCCAATATCTGGATGGTCGTCGGGAAATGCTGCAATGGTATGCGGATTATATGGATGCACTCGAATTAGGAGAGAATGTGATACATGGAAAATTTAAGAAACGTGCTTAACTGAATCAATATAAAATAATTATCTTTGTTGTTTAATATATAACTATTTATGATTTTTTTAATCATAAATAGTTATTTTGTGGTCTATAAAACATATTGGATTCTTTGTATGAAACAAAGCACTATCCCAGTGTGATGATCTCACATTATAAATTCTGTTTAATTATCCCTGTTCTAACAACGTCCAGAAGCATCAATTATAGACAAGCTAACGGGGAAAATATGTCAACAATTACTATACCTAAAGAAAATCTTATTCGCTTGCCAGAAGTTCAACGCAGAACTGGTTACAGCAAAGCGTGGCTTTATAAACTTATTGGAGAAAATAAATTTCCCAAACAAGTTAAAATTGGCTCTCACTCAATTGCTTTTATTGAATCAGAAGTCGATAGCTGGATAGCTAAACGCATTGCCGAATCTCGTGGTGAAATGTAATAAAGAAATATTACTGGCTGATAAGCAGAGAAAACATATTCTCTCATCATGAATAAAAAAACAGCAAATAAAAAAGATGATAAATAAAAACATGGCTAATAACCGTGATAGTATTTTATATATAAAAAATCAGGTATGCGATATTTTTATTAATTATATTGCTGTTGATTGGATTGAAAAAGAAAAGGATAACACTGCGAATGTTATCCTTAATTTATTCTCTTTTAAAGAAATAGCTAACTACTGGATTTATTATCGATTAATTAGCTATTGCTCAGATGAAGCTTTAGCTTTGCGCTGGCGGCGTTTGATCTCAGCTTTGACAGAGGTAACGATAAACTGTGCTTTGTTTTCGCCTTCTGCAATATATTTTTCCATTTCTTCTACAACTTCATGTGGAAATCTTGCGTTTAATTGTTGTGACTTAGAATTCTTAGAACCTGTTGCCATTGCTGAACTCCTTATATATAGGTGCGATTCAGTATACACAAAAGGAATTATAAAAAAAGAATTGAAGTGCGATTCAATTACAAGTAAAGTGAATCGCACCTTGAGTGATTCAAGGCAGAAAAGACAACGCCCCGAAGTGCTTGGAACCACTATCGAGGCGTCTAACCACAACGTAAAGGAGATTTACGCTATGGCTGACACACAGTCTAACCAAACTCGCCTAAAATTTACATTCCTAATTGCATCCGGCACTCAGCGGCTGGTGGATATTTACCCGTTATGCTTGATTATCGTTCTGGCAAGCAGTGAAAATGAAGCTCGTCTATTGGCTGACATGTCCTCTCTGATCTTTGTATCACGTCAGGAGGCACACCATGAGTAATAAAACAATCTCATTAAAACAAGCTCTATATCGCGCAAGTCTTGGCATTTCACTTTTCACGTTCATTAGCAAAAAAGCCAAAAATGAATGCGAAACCAATTTAAATAATCTGATTGCATTGGCGTACGGCATTCATCAGGAGGTTCACCGCGCCCTGTTGAAATATGCTCCGCAGCCACCGATGAATAAATTATTAAATTGCATTGTATACAGAAAATCCGATCCGTTAGGTCAGGCTTCATTTCGTGCGGGTTTATGTACCTCTTTATATGAGATCATTCTTGAGCAGGCAAGCCAACACTGTTCGGAAGAGTTACACGATTTGCTGTCGCTAGCCTGTGATATTAATCAGGAAGTTTACTATTCGCTCTATGCAGCGGTTAATGGCGAGGACGAGTGATCATGAGTCAGGGAAATAATAATCAGAAAAGCCGCCCGTTAGATATTATCCGAACAGTGAAAAAATCAGCCATCAACCACTGGCAAAGCCTGTTACCTGCTTGTGGCGTTGATGTTCCGGCAAAAGGCAAACACGGCGCTTGCCCGATTTGCGGCGGTACTGACCGCTTTCACTTTATCGATGATAACCATCATGGCGATTGGCACTGTCGTCAGTGTGATGCACCCAATCACGGTGATGGTCTGGATTTGATCGCAAGAACCAAAGGGATCACGGTCTTTGCTGCCGCTAAGTTGGTAGCCGATGCGCTGGCACTTCCTTTACCTGAATCCAAGTCCACCAAAGAACAGCCCCGAACAGCGAAACCTATTGCTGAACGTATCGTAACAATGCTCGCTACAGCTATTACGGGTGAATCTCAATATCTGATGAAAAAGGGGCTGCAATGCCCCAATCAGCGGTTATTGAAAGATGGCTCTTTATTACTGGTGGTTCAAACGCTGGACGGCACGATCACAGGCGGGCAAACCATCAAGCCTAATGGTGAAAAACGCCTTGTCTCAGGGACTCAGAAGAAAGGCAGTTTTATTCCTGTCTCCGAGATTACCGGAACACCAGACACTTTCATTATCACCGAAGGTTATGCCACAGCGTTAACGGCCAGCCAGTTACATGAGGGTGTGGTATTGGCAGCCATTGATGAAAGCAATTTATTCACCATTGCCGAACAGGTCAGAACACAGTGGCCTAACGCAAAAATCATCCTTGCCGCTGATAACGATTGGCACGAACCGGAAGAGCGGGACAAAAACGGCAGGCTAAAAAAGAATGTCGGCAAGATAGCGGCAGAAAAAGCAGCTATAGCGATTAACGGCTGGGTCACGCTACCGCCTACGGCATTAAAATCTGATTGGGACGATTATCGCCAGCATCACGGCATTGAGGCAGCAAAGCAGGTATTCAGTAATGGATTATATCAGGTTGGGGAGCCAAAACTCATGGAAGCAGAAGCGGTGATTATCCACGAAACAAAGCCCAAAAAGGCCAATAACAATCTGGCACAAATGGCAGCCAGTCAGCGCGGGGCACTATTGGTTGAACGTTACGGTAAAGTCGCGGTTCATCCTGATAGCGAAATGGTTTACCACTATAATGGTACAACATGGGAAACCGTGTCGGATAATGAGCTGCGCCGCGCAATGGTGGCAATTTTTGACCAGCACGAAACCCCTTACAGCCCGAACGGGATCAATAACGCTATCTATGCCATGAAATTACAAGTGCCGGTTATCGGGGAACAACGACAGGATTTAATCGGGTTCCGTAATGGTGTGTATGATTTATCGGCTCAACAGTTTACCCTGCACCAGCCGGAACATTGGTTAATGAATCATAACGGTATTGCATTCACCCCGCCTGCTGTCGGTGAAAATTTACCAGACCATGCCCCAGATTTTTATCGCTGGTTATCCCATGCGGCGGGAAGCAATGAAAACAAGATGAACCGTATTAAAGCAGCTCTGTTTATGATCCTGGCAAACCGCTATGACTGGCAGCTATTTATTGAAGTCACGGGCGAAGGTGGCAGCGGTAAAAGCATCTTTACCTATATCGCCACCTTATTAGCGGGGGAACACAATACGGCCAGTGGCAACATGCGGGCACTGGACGAAGCCAGAGGCCGATATCAGTTTGTTGGGAAAAGCCTGATTACGCTGCCCGATCAGGTTAAATATGTCGGCGAAGGTGCAGGCATTAAGGCCATTACCGGCGGCGACCTGATTGAAGTTGACGGAAAATACGAGAAGCAGTTTTCAACGATTATTAAAGCTGTCGTATTAGCCACCAATAACGAGCCGATGAGCTTTACAGAACGTAACGGCGGTATTGCAAGGCGGCGGGTGATATTCCCGTTTAATATTCCGGTCAAAGAATCAGATAAAGACCCACATTTACCGGAGAAAATCAGTCGGGAATTGCCGGTCATTATCCGCCATTTATTAAACGAATTTGCCGACCAGAATAAGGCTAAAAAACTGCTACAGGCGCAACGCGACTCGAATGAAGCGTTAACGGTAAAGAGTCATTCTGATCCGTTGTATCGCTTTTGTGGTTATCTGGTAACCGTCAATGATGCAACTGGGATGAAGATGGGCAATAAGAATATCAGCCCACGGGCACCGAGGTTGTATCTGTATCATGCTTATCTTTCCTTTATGGAAGCGCACGGCTTTGAACGCCCGCTAACACTGACCAAGTTCGGCGAATCGCTCCCCAAAATTATGCTGGAGTATAAAAAGGGGTATCGGAAAGTGCGAACCAAGAAAGGTTATTCTTATAACGTTGAGTTGTCCGAAGAAGCCGAAGAGTGGCTGCCGTCAGTGCCTGAGTGCCGAGGCTTTAAATCCTCTCTATAAAACTTTTGGGTTTAAGTCTGCATTCTATGCACCATTTTAAATATCTATCTGTATTTAAAATAAAATAATAGATGTATAGTTATTTCTTAGCTATACATCAACTATACATTCTCTTCATTAGGATAAAAAAGGGGGTGAATAGGGGTTACAGTTAATGAATATCATATTAATTACCACAAACCCAGATGTAGCAAGGCTTTCGGAGAATTA
Source organism: Xenorhabdus anantnagensis (assembly GCF_028598555.1). Taxonomy (GTDB): domain Bacteria; phylum Pseudomonadota; class Gammaproteobacteria; order Enterobacterales; family Enterobacteriaceae; genus Xenorhabdus; species Xenorhabdus anantnagensis. Next base: position 21,190 of record NZ_JAQRFN010000026.1, on the reverse strand, counting down.
TGCAGAGGGTGTATAACTGAGAGGACGTAAAAGATTTATAGGGGGGTACTTTTGTGGGAAAACTAACCGAGACGCTACATTAGTGTTTAACATACGGGAAAATTTAAGCATATAGAAAATATTTCCCGTGATTGTTTTGTTTGTGCCCTTTATTATGTTGGTATAAAATTCTTATGAGTTTTTGTTATTACCTTGAATCGGTAGGAATACCAGATAGCTAAGATAATTTACACAATTACCAGCTAATAATATTCGCCATAATCGCTGTCTAGCCAATCTTCTAATTTAGTGTCTCTTAATGCATTTATCTTTATTTCTTCCATTAAATAATATTCAGGGAATGTACGTTCCTCATCCAATTCAATAAGTTCATTTAGTCTTTTCGTTTCCTGTATTGCGGTATCCTTATTACTAAATAAGAGAAATGAGTCACGATAAACTTGACCAAAGCCCTCTGCATACATAGATGCAACGTATCCAATTGAATTTAAATTAAAATCGCTCTTAATTAATTGTATTTCTACACCTTCTCGCAATATATCGTCTTTTTCAGCATGACTCATTTTTTCAGAATATTTTTCTTGTGCTTTTTTTGCCAGTTCTTCAGTTTCAAATATACCAAGAATAAAGCATGGGCCTTGATAACCTGATATATTTAAAATTAGGAAATAATAATTAACTCCATCCATTGTAAATTAACCTTAATATTATTAATCCAATCGGCTAGCATAACCAGCAACCATTTAAAATGGAATGTTTTTTTACAATTTGATAGGTAATCTTTCTATAAAATAAATTCTCATTGTAAATTTAAATAAAAGAAATAATTTTAAGATGAAATTTTTTATGTTTTGTATGTTAGAACATCATAGTTAGATTCCTTTCTTATTATTTTCATGGTGTTAAAAACTATGTACTGAAACAATAACTTTTCTGAAAAATACCATGAAAAAACTACTCGAATTACGCCAACAAAAAGCTGATTTAACCCAACAAATGCGCTCACTGCTGACCAAAGCCGAAGACGAAAAGCGCTCACTATCTACCGATGAAGCCAAACAGTTCGACGAGCTGCGCAGCCAGTCTGATTCTCTGAATACGGAAATTGCTCGTTATGAGGCATTATCTGATGAAGAACGCAGCCAAGCCAAAAACCAGCCGATCAATAACAAACTCAATAATGACGAATTGCGCCACTATATCCTGACCGGAGAAACTCGCTCCTTATCTACGGGAGTTCCGGCAGACGGTGGCTATACCGTTATCCCTGAGCTGAACAAACAAATCATGCAGCAGTTGGCTGATGAGTCGGTTATGCGCCGAATCTGTACCATCAAAACCACACGCAGCAATGAGTATAAACAGCTTGTTTCGGTCGGTGGTGCAGCGGTTGCTCATGGGGAAGAAGGCAAGGCACGTAGTGAGACAGCTACACCGAAAATGGAAGAAGTCAGCATCAAGCTGTTTCCGATTTATGCCTATCCCAAAACCACGCAGGAAATTATCGATTTTAGCGATGTCGATATTCTGGGCTGGTTAACCTCAGAAATCGTTGACACCTTTGTTGATACCGAAGAAACCGATCTGGTGAGTGGTGACGGCAGCAAGAAAGCAAAAGGCTTCCTGTCGTATCCCCGTGATACTCAAGTCGACAAGATACGTGCGTTCGGTACACTGCAAAAGCTGGATGCTGCCAAACTGGAAGCCGATAGCCTGATTGATCTGAAATTCCTGCTTAAAAACAAATACCGTAAGAACGCCGTTTGGGTGATGAATTCCACAACTGCCGCCAACGTGCAGAAGCTGAAAAATGGCAACGGGGATTACATCTGGCGCGAACGCCTGCAAGCAGGTGATCCTGATATGTTGCTGGGCTTGCCTGTCCATTATCTCGAATTTATGCCGGATAACATCATTGCTCTGGGTGACTTCAAACGCGGCTATTTCATCGTTGACCATCAAACGGGCATCCGCACTCGTCCCGATAATATCACCGAGCCGGGATTTTATAAGGTACATACCGATAAATATCTGGGTGGTGGGCTGGTGGATTCCAACGCAATCAAAGTGCTGGAAATCAAAGGCACTAAAGCGGGTTAACGGTAAGGGGCACTGCGCCCCTTTATAATCTGGAGTCTACCAATGAAAAATGATTTTGAAATCCGCACTGCTTCCCTTTCTGCCAGTGATAAGAAACTGACCGGTTATGTGATTAAGTGGAACAGCCGATCCCAAATCCTGTGGGATGAGTTTGTCGAGCAATTCGCCCCGAATGCGTTCAGTGCCAGTTTAACAGCAGGCGCAGATATCAGAGCACTGTATGAGCATGATCATATGAACCTATTAGGCCGCACTACGTCCGGTACATTGCAAATTAGCGAAGATACCACCGGATTACGTTTCGAACTCACCCCGCCGGATACGCAGCTAGGACGCGATGTGCTGACACTGGTTGAGCGGGGTGATATTTCCGGTATGTCCTTTGGTTTTCGTGCCGTTAACGATCGGTGGGATACCAGTCAAACACCGTATATCAGAACCGTTTTAGAAGCCGAACTGCGGGAAATTACTGTTACCAGTTTACCCGCCTATCCTGAAAGTGGTGTTGAGATTGCCAAACGATCCCTGAATGCGGTTAAGCCTTGTTATGTGGATTTGCGCCATTACTGGCTGCAACTGTCCGAGGTGTGATCATGTGGCCTTTTAAGCGAAGTACTCCAGAACAGCGCAGTATGACGATGGATGAATTTTTTTCTCTGGCAGGCATATCTAATACCAAATCCGGCGAGCATGTTTCCCCCTCGACCGCCGAGGGTTTACCTGCCGTGATGAATGCCGTCACAGTGATTAGTGAAGCGGTCGCCACCATGCCCTGTTATCTCTATCGGGTTCAGCACCAGCACGGCAAAGAATCCCGCGAATGGTTGAGCGATCATCCGGTTGATTATTTGCTTAATGAATACCCGAACGACTGCCAGACCCCGTTTCAGTTTAAGCGAACCCTGATGCGTCATTGCCTGTTAAATGGCAATGCATATGCGGTCATCGTCTGGGGAAAAGACGGACAGCCACAATCATTACACCCTTACCCGCTGTCAGCGGTTGTCCCACAGCGATTATCGGATCACCGCTTTGCTTATACCATTACCGAACCCTATAGCGGCAAGGTCAAAACCTATCTACAGGAAGAAATTTTGCATTTGCGCTATGCCACGGAAGATGGCTTTTTGGGGCGCTCACCAGTCACAATTTGCCGAGAAACATTGGGTTTAGGGCTGGCACAACAGCGCCACGGGGCAAGCATTATGAAAGAAGGCATGATGGCAGCAGGCGTGATTAAAGCCACTGACTGGCTGGATGGCATCAAGGGCAGTAAGGCACTGGAAGCGCTAGAACGCTACAAGGGTGCACGTAATGCAGGGAAAACGCCTATTCTTGAGGGTGGGATGGATTACCAGCAGTTAGGCATGAGCAATCAGGATGCGGAGTGGCTGGCCTCCCGCCGTTTCACTATTGAAGATATCGCCCGTATGTTCAATGTCAGTCCGATATTTCTGCAAGAATATTCGAACAGTACCTACAGTAACTTTAGCGAAGCGTCACGCGCTTTTCTGACTATTACCATGCGTCCGTGGCTTGCCAATTTTGAGCAACAAATCAAATCCGCCTTGCTGATGAACTCACCAAAACGAGGCATTCGCTACCAAGTTGAATTTGACACAGCCGATCTGCTTCGCGCCAATCCGAAAGAACGCTTCCAGAGTTATGAGACGGCGATTAAATCCGGTGTGATGTGCCCGAATGAAGCTCGTGAACGGGAAGGATTATCGCCCCGTGCCGGTGGTGATGAATTCAGTCAGGCATGGAAGCAAACCGTGGAAATCAAACAACAATCGGAGGCCAAAAAATGAGAGCAGGCAGATTACGGCATCGGGTGACAATCCGAAAAAATGAAGCCAGTCGGGGTAAATTTGGTGAAGTACTCAACAACTGGGTAGATTTAGCCACTGTCTGGGCAGAAGTCAAAGCGATTAGCGGACGGGAGCTGGTGGCCTCCGGCGCCGTGTTCTCAGAAGCCACAGTGCGTATCTGGCTGCGTTATCGTGCGGATGTGACCACAGCGAACAGTATTACCTTTCACGGCGCGAACACGACGGGCACAGCTTTTAGCATTATGGCGGTCATTCCCGATGCGAAATACACCCGCCTAGAGCTACTTTGCAAGGGAGGGATATTCCGATGAGCCGGATTGAAATTCCCCTGAATGAAATCAAGCAGCATTGTCGGCTTGAGGACGATTACACCCTTGATGATAGTTTATTAACGGGTTATGCCGATGCTGCGTTGGAAGTCTGCCAGCAACATATCGGTAAGCGGTTTGGTGATAATCTGGCATTTACCCCAGCGATTAAAGTCGGTTGCCTGCTCTATATCGGCTTGCTGTATGAAAATCGGGAAATGGCAACGGATGTTGAACTGAAAGAAATCCCGTTCACCATTAACTCATTGTGGTCTGTCTATCGTGATGTGGGGATCTACTGATGCCGTGGCAACCATTAAGGCGTTGTAGTTATCCGAGTTGTACGCAACGAGTAACGTCCGGTCGCTGTGAGGAACATCGGCGGGAACAGAACAGGCAGCGCGGTACACGTACCGAACGTGGCTACAGTAACCGATGGAGCAGATACAGATTGATGTATCTCAAAACGCATCCCTTATGTGTACATTGCCTCAAACAAAACAGTTACACACCCGCCACCATTGTGGATCACATCATCCCGATACAAGGTGAAGCAGATGTGCTGTTCTGGCCTGCATCCAATCATCAAGCACTATGCCATGCCTGCCACAACCGTAAGACGGTACAGACAGATCCGATAACTAAAATGAAGCGAAAACAGGGAGCTTATCGGGAGCAGGAAGAAAAAGTAGCACGGTTGGTTAACTTCGGAATAATAACAAATTGAAATAACGGGGTGGGGTATCAAAAATGACAAATGCCCCTCTGAACGGAACCGCCCCCTCCTTAAATTTTTACGCTCGGCAATTTTTTTGAAAATAAATCACAAGGAACAGAGAACATTATGGCAAGAGCACCCAAACCACCCACTTATTTAAATGACATTGCCGCCAGCCAATGGAAGGCCAAAGGTAAAATCTTAAGTGAGCGGGAAGATCTGAACGCCGCTGACTGGAACAATTTAGAACTGTACTGCGTCAACTACGCTATTTACCGAAAAGCCGTGGCAGACATTGATATCAGGGGCTTTAGCATTGTGAACAGTCAGGGTAGTGAAAGCCGTAATCCGTCATTGAGTGCCAAGGCCGACGCTGAAAAAATCATGATAAAAATGTCTTCATTACTGGGTTTTGATCCGGTATCACGGCGGAAAAATCCGGTGGGAACAGAGGAAGAGGACGAGCTAGACCGACTATGAACGTATGGGAACAGTACGCTTTTGATATCGAAAACGGCACAATTCCGGCCTGTAAACGGGTAAAACAGGCGGTAAAACGTTATTTTAACGACCTGAATAACCCGTTTTATACGTTTGATACCGAAGTTGTCGAACGGTTTATTGGTTTTGCCCGTCTCTGTCCACACGTCAAAGGTCATTTGCGGGGTAAACCGATTATGCTGGAGCCGTGGCAGCAATTTGCGTTTGCTAATCTGTTCGGCTTCAAAGTGAAGGCCACCGGTCGGCGGAAGTACCGCAGTGCTTACATTCAGGTGCCGCGCAAAAATGCCAAATCCACCGTTGCCGCAATACTGGCTAACTGGTTTCTGGTGATGGAGTCAGGCCAGCAGGATATTTACACCGCTGCCGTGAGTCGTGATCAGGCGCGCATTGTGTTTGATGATACCCGTCAGATGTGCCTGCTATCAAAACCGCTCAAAAAACGGGTAGCTATCCAACAACACAAAGTAACTTGCCCGAAGAGCAACAGTCTGTTAAAACCACTGGCAGCCAAAGCCGCTACGATTGAGGGTACAAATCCCAGTCTGGCGATTGTCGATGAGTACCATTTGCACCCGGATAACGCTGTATATTCTGCCCTTGAATTAGGCATGGGTGCACGTCCCGAAGGCATTCTGTTTGCCATTACCACGGCAGGCAGTAACGTGATATCGGCTTGTAAACAGCATTATGATTATTGCTGTCAGATACTGAGTGGCGAAGAACAAAACGAATCGTTATTTGCCCTGATTTACGAGCTGGACGACGAGAACGAGATTGATGATGAAAACCTTTGGATTAAGGCCAATCCCAATCTGAATATTTCCGTGGACAGTGCCGCTTTGCGTGACACCATTCAGAAAGCGCGAGGTATTCCCTCACAATGGACAGAAATGCTCACCAAACGCTTTAATATCTGGTGTCAGGGCGAAACACCGTGGATGGGGGAAGGGGCTTGGAAAGCCTGTAAGACTGATTATGACGAGAACGACCTGAAAGGACTGGAGTGTTACGCTGGCTTGGACTTATCTTCAACGGGGGATATCACCAGCATCTGTTACACCTTCCCCGTGGATAACGAACTGTTATTACTGACCCGTCATTACTTGCCGGAAGCTCAGTTACAAAATCCTGCCAATAAGAATCGGGCAATTTACCGTCAGTGGGCACAAATGGGCTGGATACGCACCACAGCAGGCGATTGTATTGATTATGACCGTATTCGTGATGATATTCTCAAAGACAGTCAGCACTTTGATATCAAACTGATCGGTTTTGACACGTGGAACGCCACCCACTTAAGAACTCAGCTACAGGGAGCAGGCTTGGATGTTGAGCCATTCCCGCAAACCTATATGCGATTTAGTCCCGTTGCCAAATCAACCGAGGTGTTTGTTAACCGCAAGGTCATTCGTCACAATGGCGATCCGGTTCTCTCATGGGCAATGTCCAATGTGGTGATAGAGACCGACGCTAACGCCAATATCAAACCGAACAAGAAGAAATCGGCGAACAAAATCGATCCTGCAATTGCATTTCTGATGAGCTTTGGCACATGGCAAGCAGAGCATGAAGAGTTTGTGTTTACCTTAAGTGAGGTACAACAGCTACGTCTTAACACATTTAATGGAATATAACGTAAAAAGGTAAGCACTTTTACTGATTCGCTTATTGAAGCAGATAAACCAATCAGTTAAAGTAGCCTCGCCATTGGCAAATACCGATGGTCAAGGCGTCGCGGCCTTGTGCGCTTATACACTGGTAAGAATCTTTACCAGTGTGCCTGCTATTACCTTTTCTATGGTGGTTCAGGCGGGGGAGGCTTCGGCCTCGCCGGAGTAAGCGCCGGTCCGCGAACCCTGTCTGAATCGCCACCATCAATATTAATTAATGGAAGGGGTAGCAGAAATGAATAACGTTAAAAATGATTGGCATCAAGCGGATATTATCGCAGCATTACGTAAACGTGGTACAACCTTAGCAGCTGTCTCCCGTGAAGTGGGACTTAGTTCATCTACACTAGCAAATACTCTTAGTCGTCTTTGGCCTAAAGGTGAGTGGATTATTGCTAATTATCTCGAAATACATCCTTCAGAAATCTGGCCTAGTCGGTATTTTGATAAAGATGGGCAGCTTATTGAGCGTAAGGCTCGAAAGAGAGCATTAGAATAAAAATAATTAAACTGGGATATGAAGTTAAAGGATTGGATTAATAAATTGATTACTCTAACATAATTTAATTAATGAATTTTTGTGCTTATATACAGCTATTTTTTCATTTAAAATAAGCACAAAATATTTATTATGAAAACCATGCATTCATTAATAGCGAGTGTTCTAAAATATTTACTTCAATGAAGTGACTGATTTTTCCTAACGATTTCATCGCTCTTCTGAATCACAATAAATAATGCTGTTTTCAATTGGGAATACACTTTCATTTAATTAATAGCATGAATTAAGTTTAATATTTGTATTTGTATTTGGATCTTAATGATCAGGAAGATATAGGGCCATCAGGCCCTATTTATTTGTATATTACTACACAGTTTGGAGTAGAGAAAACGCATCATCCAGTAAAGTTTTTTCTTTATCATCTAAATCTGTCTTGAGTAAAAATGATCTGACAGATTTTGCATTTCCTATACATATTTGTTTTGCGTTGCCAGAGAAATATTTATTATTTATTTCATCGATATTGAAAAGAGCATCGCCATTTAATGGATTGATTTCTTTTTTAAACTCTGCCACGGTAAATAACATTTGTTCCTGATTTCTCGCTTCATTAGCGAGGAATTTGAATATAATCTCTCTATTTCCAACATCAATATCTTCTTTGAAGATAGCATCTAGTAAAAAGGGAAAATTATGGATGATAGATTTTTTTGAAATCATTTCATAAAAAGCAAAGTGGTATGCCATAACTATTTTATGTAGTTCAACTCCTTGATAGGGAAACGATGTAATCGAATAAAGCTCTCTATATCTTGCATGATCGGGTATTTTTACTTCTAAAAGTTTTGCTTTCTCTTTAAATATTTTTAAAAATTCCCATTCTGTTTTTTTGCGTAAGTTATCTATTTCTAAATCATTTCCTAATTCTTCGATTCTATCCTGTAGGAAAGATATTTCTTTGTTATAATTGATTTCCTTTTTTGATATGCCTTCAAGAAGGATCATATTTGCATGATGATTTATCCAAGAGTTAAAGCTAACTTCTTCAATTCTAGATTTTTTTAAAATATCATATTCATAGTTAATGATTTTGCTATTTTTTTTGATTTTCTTCTCAACTGAATTTAATATTGACACGGTTTTTTTTATTTCTTCAGAAACGCGATCTTTTTCTTTTGCAGCATCATTGATATCTTGAGAATAAATATATAAATCTTTAATATCTCCGGGTAACGTTTGCTCACATACAGGGCATCTATCTACCCGTGGTTTTTGTAACTCCATATTTTTGATGGTCTGCAAAATCACTTTTTGGCGACCACGAAGCATACTTATTTTATTACATAGTTTTCCATGCTGAGCTTCTTCTGAGGCCAGTGTTGTTGCTAACATATCGTAATTTTTTAAATATTCGAGTGATTCGCCTTTAAATCTTTTTTCTAATTTCTCTGATAAGTTTAGATTTTTATCATTTGATTTATAATGACTTAATTGATTAAGTTCGTATTCAAGTTGTTTCTTTTCTTTTTGAAGGGTATATTTCTGTAATCGTTCTGTGCCGTTTTTTATTCCAGAGTAGTAATCTAAATAGTCAAATTTAAAATCTTTATAGAAACGATAATCTCCGATAGATTCCCTCAGGTAAACCCATCCAACAGATTGGGATATATAGTATGGCAAAAAAGCAGCTTCTATCGGAGCATTGGTAAAATCAGTTTGTTTCTGTAGCATTAAATTAAAGTGGAATAACTTATTGAAAAGTTCCTTATATCTTCCATACTCATAAGAATTATTGCTATTTATTCCATCAAATCGTATAGGGGAAGTACCGTCAATACGTATAATCAGAGTATCATCTAAGCGTACAAATACAATTTTCTTAATTATATCATTTTCTTTAATTTCACACTCAAGGCGAAATATTACATTTTGACTGATTATATCATGAAGATTTTCTTTTGAATCATTGATGCCCATTGAATAGAGAATTGACTGTATCAGTGTACTCTTACCAGAAGTATTCCTACCATGTATAATATTTACCGATTTTCCAAAATCGGTGCGAAAGAAATTTTTGTTATTGATGGAATATGCTAATATGTTTTTTAGGGTTAATTTAGGCATACATTCCTCTTGTTTCTACATACGCTGCTATAATTGCAAATGCGACCATATGCTCTTCTAGTCTTGGATTATATTCACTAATATACATTTGATATAACTCAATAATACATTCTGGTTCACTGCTATGGTTTTCATCAACATCAGTACTTTCAGATACAAATTTATAGATTTTTTTATATTCTATTTGTTGTATGTCTTTAAAGAAATCAAAGCAATTATCTAACAACTCTTTTGCTTTTCTTTTTATGGGAAGCTTTATTTGTAAGCCCTTAGATAATTCTTCAGAACATTGTCGCCAGAAGTCAAAAGTTTTTTTACTCTCGGCGAACATATTAAATGTAGTATTTATTTTCTGCTTGGTAAGTCGTTTAGACTTTTCTGTTAATAATGCATATCCTGCATTGTTATATGCTAATTCGACGTCTTGAAGTAGTGCCATCAATGTTGTTATTACTGCTTCATGATCACTAACATCACTACCTAGGATTTCTGTAGATAAACCAGTTAGAGTTCTTTTCCATCCTTTATAACTCTGTGGAAGATCGATAAAATTAAACCTTACATTGGCTAACTGGTTAAAATCGGCCATTTCTCCATCTTTCAAATTTGATTGAATATTTTCTTTTATTTCATTATTTAGCTCTGAATAATTCCGAGATATGTTAGATATTTGAATTTTTTCTAAAGCTCGTTTTTTACCTTGTACTCTTTTACCCTGAAGGAGAATATTCCTATTTGTTAGAAAAGAAAGTGTGTGTGCATAAGTGTCAACTTTTGGATGTGTGTCATTGATAAGTTCTTTCCCTACGAGAGAGATTTTTCCAATGATTTCGCAAAATTTTTGGTCGGTTTTCCAGTCATCTCTGGATTTTTTTGCTTGATAAGTATCGATATTCTCAATATTGCCATTTTCATCAATGAAAGCAAAAAGAAAATCTTCATGATGTTCAATGCATATGAAATAGTCTATAGATGATGTGATTAGTTTTTCGTAATCATCAAAAAGAAGATATACAACACAGCATCGTTGGAATGTATACCCTGAACCACCGTCAACACCTGAGTTGATGCTTTCTGACATTCTAGCATTCCCTATTTATCAACTTTTTTGCGTAAACCTGAACTAATACATCTTGCTTTAACCCTTAAACGACAAGTTTAAGTATGAAGTGATTTGACCTCTTCTCTATAGAATATTACATTACAATAGAAAGATCACCTAACACATTGCAAAATATGTATTTTTACCGATTCGTGCTTTGATGAAGATATGATACCTTTACCTTGATCTGCACGAATGTGACTTATTTCCTGATGGTTCATCAGGCTTCAACGGCACTTTTGACTATGGTTCAGATTATTACAGCAGTCTAAATTTTGTTTATCACATGAGATTCCGTTATTCTCTGTCAGTGGACAAAATACTTGTTCAATACAGAAAGCTAGTCTCGGGGGCATTTTAGGGGGCATGTAAGATAATTGAACTAAATAAAATTATTTAAAAACAATAAATTAAGTAATGTTATTGAATCCTGTAGGGCCCATTCATATCGTAACGTCTTCCAAAATCTACAAAATCCCAATAAATACGCAGTGTTGGCCTTTTTCCATTCTCCTGTAGTCTAGTAAGGTATGTTGAAATCTCCGATCTTATAGGGGTATATTTAGGGGTACGTTTAGGTTCAATGAAGTGAGATACCCCCATGAAGCTAACAGCCCGACACTGCAAAGCCGAAAGAAAAACCCTACAAACTTGCAGATGGTGGCGGACTATATCTATTGATTAATCCAAATGGCTCCCGCTATTGGCGGTTAAAGTACCGGATCGCAGGCAAGGAAAAATTGCTCGCATTGGGGGTATATCCTGAAATCTCCCTTGCCGAAGCCTTCGCAATCAATAATAGCTTTGAGTCTATAGCCATTGAATGGCATGAACATAAACGCCCCAATTGGTCAAAAGGCTATGCCGAAGACATACTGGAATATCTGAAAAAAGACATCTTCCCGTATATTGGCAAACGTGCCGTTACCGAGATTAAACCCGCTGAAATGCTGGCTGTACTCCGAAAGATGGAGCAACGCGGCGTTTTGGATAAATTGAAAAAAACCAGACAGGCTTGTCGGCAAATTTTCACCTATGCCGTTATTACCGGACGGGCTGAGTTCAATCCCGTTACTGATCTTGCCAGCGCACTGAAAGCCCCCAAGCAAAAACATTTCCCACACCTTTTAGCCGACCAGATGAATGATTTCCTCATCGCCTTGAATGGTTATAGCGGAAGCCAAGTGACGCAATCAGCGACACGCATGCTGATGTTGACCGGAGTACGAACCATTGAGCTGAGAGAATCGGAATGGACTGAATTCGATTTTGATAAAGATATCTGGCAAATCCCCGCCGGGCGAATGAAAATGCGCCGCCCTCACATTGTTCCGTTATCAAGCCAGGTTAAAGCCATTCTTATTAAGTTGTACGAGATTACAGGACGCGGGAAATACGTTTTTCCCGGTCGTAATGATGCGGGTAAACCGATGAGCGAGGCCGCCATCAATCAGGTTATTAAGCGCATTGGTTATGATGGCAAAGCAACAGGCCACGGTTTCCGCCATACCATGAGTACGATCCTGCATGAACAAGGTTATAACACGGCTTGGATTGAAACTCAGCTTGCTCATGTTGACAAGAACAGCATCCGTGGTACTTACAACCACGCTCAATATCTGGATGGTCGTAGGGAAATGCTGCAATGGTATGCGGATTATGTGGAAGCACTCGAATTAGGAGAGAATGTGATACATGGAAAATTCGGTTGTGTATTAACTAGTTAGATCTCTTATTAAAAATAGTTCTCACGCTCAATGAAAGTACCAATCACTTTATCGTGCATTTCCTCTGATTTAGAATACCCTATCGTTTTTCGATTCAGTCTTTTTATCCGGATTCGATGCGTTAAATTGTTTCTTTCTAAACGTTGGTGAATGCCTTCCCTGTCAGGTGTTCTTCTTCTGGGAGGCGGTCATACACAGCATAATCATCCGTACAATAAAACTGGATATTAAAGGGCGATAAAAGGGTAAGCAGTTTGTCTAATGTTTTCCGGCTGCGATCCCAAAAACAGGTGCCACTATTCGTTTCAGACGGGGTTCCCAAGCATACCAGAGCCCGCGTTGATTTTTCTTGTTCCCCACAAACGACCCTTGCTCATCCATTTCACAGATAAGCTGAATGTTATCCCCGTCAAGAGGAAGCGTCGTCACGTTTCGGGGGGTAAGTTTTTAGGTTGTCATGACGGTACTTGTGGCCACTTTCAGGACACGGGCGGTGTCGCGGATCCCTCGGTTATTCATTGCCATATCGATAATCTGTTCTTTAACACCGAGTTTACAGGCTTGATAGGTGTATTCCAACTGAAAGACCTTACAGCAGGCATAACAGCGATGGCCGCCATTTCCTTTTCCATGTCCTTTGACCTGTTCTGATGTGTGACAATAAACGTCAACTTTAGCCATACTCCACCCTTAAAAAGTTAGAGCATATCACAATAACTAACTATTCAATACATGACCCAAATGTTCATCTAACTCACTTAAGTCTTTTAGACTTGAAACGTTGACAGTTATTTTTTCATCACAATATGGGCACTGAATCGTATGATTTAGTTCATAAAATCCGTCTTCGAACCCATCATAAATCATCTCTTTTTTCTTCAGATTTTTCATTTTTAAGTTCATGGAAGCCTCTTAAGAACACTATCTGTTACTAACTGTTCAATTTTACCAGAAAGTTCATATTGAGTACCCATACTAGGCTATCCAAACTAGGGAATAGCTGGAACTGATTGGTGATTATAAAAGCCGCTAATGGCAGGGAGTGAGCCGCTCTTAAAAAGAACAAGGCCGGAAGATCACGGAGATCTCTTCCGGCCTTGTGTTTTATCCATACACTCTTTTTATATCAGAAACATACTCCCAGAAACGTTGGCATGCATCTTCTTCTTTTTCAAACGATTCTACCCAACTACGCGCACCTCTTTCTGCATGATAGACTAGCCAATATCCATCCTCATAACTAAGGCAGATCCTATCATCGGGAGCACCTCCTTCTAATGAATAGTATGATGATGAGATCTTATTCTCTTTTAAACGTTTTCTCAGTTCTTCTTTATTCATTGATACACCTATTAATCTAACGGTATGGGTTTCCCTTTTAATGTTTTTGACACTTTTTCCAATGAACCATTGTCAATTAATTCTTTTACCTTCGCAGGCAAGTCGTACTGTGTGCCATGTCCTGGATAGTCAAACTAAGGAGCAATAGCTTAAAGAAGCCGGATTTGATATTGGCGGCTCGGTCACGGTTAAGATCATGAACGGCTGTTTAGTGCTGATACCCGACAGTGACGAGACGAACAGCCTCAAACAGCAATACCAGCGCCAGCGGGAGCAAATCAGTGAAATTAAGCTGAGGATGCGGGAGCTGATTGGGGGGCTACAAAAGCAGCTAAGGGCAGGGACTGAGCAGCTCTTAAAAAAGAAGAAAGCCGGAAGATCATACGGATCTTTGAACTGACCCCAAAAAGTTGGACATTTTAGTTAAGCGGCGTGTAAGGCCTGATTTCGATATTCTATCGGAGTTAGGCCTTTTAATTTCACCTTAATCCGTTTTGTATTGTAATATTCGATGTATTCTTCTATCTTTTCAATCAGTTCATCAGCATCTTTAAAATGCTGTCGGTGATACATTTCTGTTTTGAGTAAGGCAAAAAAGTTTTCGGCCATCGCATTATCCAAACAGTTCCCTTTCCTCGACATACTTTGCTTAATATCTTTATCAGCAAGTTGCTTTTGATAAGCCCTATGTCGATATTGCCAACCTTGATCACTGTGAATCAGTGGCTTAGCGTGAGCCTCTAGCTTATCTAATGCCTCTTTTAGCATTTCAGTCACTAAAGGCAGACTCGCCTTTTTCGCCACGTTGTAAGCAATAACCTCTTGATTAAATAAGTCAATAATAGGTGACAGATAGACTTTTTGTTCATTCACTTTAAACTCCGTCACATCCGTTACCCATTTCTCATTCGGTTTTGTCGCGTGAAAATCTCTTGCTAACCAATTCGGTGCTGTTTTACCCACTTCTCCACGATAAGAACGATATTTCTTCGGCCTTACCGTGGATTTTAGGTTTAATTGTCCCATTAATCGTTGTACTGTCTTGTGATTGATTTTAAAGCCATTTTTTATCAATGCTAAATGAATGCGACGATAGCCATAACGACCTTTATGCTCATGATAAATAGTCTTAATCATCTCTATTTCTTGTTCATAAGCACGCGTTTTTTTAAGCGCTTGACACTGATAGTAAAACACGCTTCTTGCAAGATTAATGGCACAAAGTAAGTGCTTTAATGGATATTGCTTTTTAAGAGCTAAAACAATTAACGCTTTTTCTTTGCGAGTTAGCGTTTCTTCTGTTCCAGCTCTTCTAACTTTTTTAGGACAGCATTTTCTGCACGTAAATAAGCTAATTCTTCTTTAAGTTCCTCAACTGTCATTTCGTCATCAGACTTCGGCGGGATTTTAGGTCGTGATTTCATTGGGGGTCTTCCTCGCTGAGGACTTTCAAGCCCTTTGATACCGGTTTCATTATACTTATCAAGCCAGACTGATAAGGTACCCGGGGTCGTTAAATTGAGAACTGCGCTCGTGTGAGTGAGAGACCAATCATTTGTCCACATTAATTTTAAAGCCTGGAGTTTTGTTGCAGCACAAAGAGAGTGAGACGTTGGCAAAAAGGCGTTATCACCATGAATGGCAACCACTTGAGCCCAGTATCGAATTTGTCGAGAAGAGATTGAATATTCCGCTGATAGCTTATCCGATGCGTTACCTGCCAGACATCGTTTAGCAATAATGATTTTTAGTTCACGACTATATTTAGACATAAAAAAACCCCCAGTCATTGGTTGTCCAACTATTGGGGGTCACTTCACTTTCCGGCTTTATCTAAGCTCATAAAGCAGTTATTTTATCGTAGCGATTCAAACCATTGAAGATGGAATTTACTTTGCTCTTCTGGGGTGTAATTAACATCTTTATCTTCAAAATCAAATATATGAACCATATTTTCAGGTAAACCATGCTGACCTAATGTAGTCTCATAAGCCACTTTTCCTAATCCCATATCTCTCTGCATTGCAGATGGAAACACATTTATTTTTGCTCCTTTGCAAAGAAAAATTATATCTTTTAATTGGTTTCTCAAATCTATAAAGCATGAAAAATAGTCGGTATCATTTGATTCTGCTAACTGATTATTATTATGAAATATTTTCAAACAACAATCTCTATTAGGAGAGGTGATCAGGTGCAATTCAGCTTCTTCCATTTTTCCATTTATTATTATTTTGATTTTTCTTTTATCAATGCCTGTCATTTTCCATACCTCTTTGGATTTAAAATTGTATAGTCCCACATTTCTCCATCAGCATTAACTGCTCTTGCACCTAATATATCTTCAGATTTAACTCCACCGGGTATTGCAATTTCTGCTTCTCCAGGATACGGCGATTTTGAACCTAGAACCTTGTTTACATCTATACCATTATTAGTTTTCATGGTGTACATATACCCGCTTTGGCTTCCATAATTTGTTGCAAAACCAATAGTTTTACTCGGATCAGTAGTCGTGCTTATAAAATTGCTTGGAGGATTTTTATTATCTAATGCGTGCAGATACAAATCATTGCTTGGTCCTCGTGTTTCAAATCCTTTTTCAAAAATTTCAGTGAAACTTCGTGTATCTCCGCGATACGTTATAAGGTAATCACCTTTATTCCCAACTCCACCTGCCAAACCATATGGATCAACCCAACCTGTGGGATTATGCACATAAGAATACGGATTCACGCCGCCCAGCAGCCCGATGGGGTCTTAGGGAAGGTTCAGACGTGGTTATACTTTTTTAAGCGATTTTTTCCTTGATTATCAGCTTATTAAAGAACCCTTTTTACCCGTTTAGCCCACATCCGCGAACTTAAAACGCCGATACGCACTTTTGGTCTGTTTTGCGATGTTGCCCCGGGGCGCTTTTGCCCTGCTACCGCTGTAAGCTGTTGTGCAGTATAGCGCCCCTTTTTCCTTGTGATGGGCTGAAGAGCCTGATTTTGTGCGGTTTTTCACTTTCGGCAACGGGCGAACGCCGACCAGCTTGTCTGGGCGGTGGGTGCACGTTCTGCGGGTGCGGGCGGCATAGAGCCTGCAAGCGGCGCCCTGCGACGCTCGGGATCACTGATGTTTCAGATGGAGCACGGCTTTGCATGACCGCACCGTGTTTTCAAGGGAAGCCCCCTGCGGGGGCTGCACGGGGCGGAGATGGCGAGCACGGCAACGAGCGAGGAGCGCAGCGACTGCGAGCCGGGCACAGCCAGTGCAGCAGGGTTGGGGCGGGGGAGGTAAACAACGGAGGCCGTAAGGCCGACCTGCCTACAGGGATGTTTGCCTGAGCAAGGCAAGGAAGCTAAAGAGGACGCTGTTTTTGCCGGAACGGGGCACGGTGCTTAAGATTGGCTCGGTGTTTGCCGAGGCAGTGCTCAGATACCGACAGCAGAAGGCGAAGCCTTGTGCGGTGCACCCTGCGATGCCGATAAGTGGGGGCGCAGACATAATGTCAATTATACGCTGCGAACCGCTCACCGATGCCGTTGACGGGCGGCGGGGCGGCTCGGTGAGTGGCGTATAATTCCCCCACATTATGTTGAGTGGGCTTTGGGCGGCCTGCACCGACTCAACGGGGACACGGTTGTTCAGGCCGCCCATGGCCCACGTACCCCCGCAGACACTGAGGCCGACGGGCAGTCCGGCCACGGTCTGCCCCCGCACTGAACGCCAGCTAACTTAACGGGGAGGAGCGGGCTGTCCGCTACGCTGGAGTTTCGGCTCGGCATCCGGTTTTCCGCTGGCACGGTCTGAGCCACTCTCCGGCGGTTCGGTAGGCTTGTCGGCTTCCGGCAATGCCTGAGGGTCACGCTCGGCCGGATGGGTTTGCTTATGCACTTTCTTTAAGTGCCCGATAGCGACCCGCGTATACACTTGGGTGGTATTGAGTTTTTCGTGTCCCAGCATCGCCTGGATATGGCGGATATCGGCCCCGTTGTCCAGCATTTGGGTTGCCATTGAATGCCGGAACAGATGGCAGGCACCCGGCTTGTCCAGTTGTGCCTGCTGCCGGATAGCCTTGCCCGCGATGTGTGTCAGGTGCCCCGGACTGAGCGGCCTGCCCTTTTGCGAGATAAACAGGTAGCCGCTGTCATATTGCGCGGCCAACTGGGGCCGGACATGCACCAGATAACGTGTCAGCCAGCTTAGCGCCCGCTCACCGATGGGGACCACCCGGTCTTTATGGCCTTTGCCCTGATTGACCACCACCGCCCCGCGTTCGACGTCGATATCCCCCCACCGGAGCTGGCGCAGCTCCATACGCCGGATGCCGCTGCTCCAGAGGATTTCCAGCATCACCCGGTTGCGCAGCCCCAAGAGACTCTGGTCGTCAAGGCTGTCCAGCACCTGCGTGGTTTCCCGTTCACTCAGGATCTGGGCAGGCAGCCGCTTTTCTTCTTTCGGCAACACCAGTTGCTCGGCCGGGTTGTAGAGAATGTGGTGGCGTTGCAGCAAGTAGCGGAACCAGATCCGTAACGTACTCAGACGGTCGCGCTGGCTGTTATTGCTGTACGGCTGACCGTCAGCCTTGCGGTAACTGCGCAGATAATGCTGCCAGCTTTCCAGCAACCCCAGCGTCACCTGAGCCGGATACTGCACGGTGCGCTGTTCGCACCAGTCCACGAACGGTAACAGCCGTTCCCGGTAGGCTTCCAGCGTTTTTCTGGTACGTCCCTGTGCCGTCAGTGTATCCAGATACGCCAGCAGTTGCTGGCGCAGCGTTATCAGTGCGTTGTCGTGTGAGAGAGTCATGCGGATTGTCCTTTTTGTTATGGAAGCGATCCGGCAGTACGGGATGGCGGGAGTATTTTAGTGTGTTGCCGGAACAGTGATTTTTCGTTTTGTCCAACTTGCGAGCTGTCAGCCTTGTCTGGCTGTGGCCTGATAGCCATTTTGCCTGTCCCAACTTGAGACCAACTTGACCCCAACTTGGGGGCAACTTGCGTTGTTTTCAGTCCAACTTGCGCCGATCATACCGGTACGATCAGGCCGCTTAAGTGGGCGCTGTCACCCTCGCCGTCCCACAGCAGTTCGTATTGCAGCAGATGCCCGCGACTGCCGCCGTGGATCAGCAGGTATTCCATCTCAGCCAGCCGCTGGCAATGCACTTTAAGCTGATTGTCACTCCATTGGGTAAAATCGCGGATATCCCGCCGGGTAAAGCGCACTTCCCGCAGCGTTTGCTGACCTCGCGATGCCATTGCGCGCGCCATCTGTTGGATCAACAGCAACAGCTTGCGCGTTTGTGGCGGCATTTCGTCCAGCGTCCGGCCTAAAATTTCATGCGCTAACTGATTGGCGAGCCGGATATCGTCTTTCGTGACTTCGATATATTCCAGTGTCTTGCCGCGATGCGCTGCCGTTTTGATTTCCCGCTGATACTGGTGCAACAACGCGATGCTCTGGATCAACGTGAGATATTTCATATGGTCGCGGCGGGTGCGGGTTTTGTCTGACATAAAGGTCAGTTGGTGAGCATACGGATTGACCACATTCAGCGGTTTCAGCAACCGCTGGGCGTTCTGGTGCAACATGGTGAGATAGTCGCGCTCGTTCTCAGCCAATAAGCCTTCCAGCGTCTGTTTCTGGCGCTGCACCGCATGGATGGCTTCGGTCTGTTCGCGGGATTCGTTGACCGTCAGCACCAGACAGCGATTGAGCAGTTCTTCATCCACATCGATGGCGGTCGTGGTTAACATCAGCATCACCGGGCCTTTGACGGTATAGCTTTTGGTGACGAGGTTTCCGGTCGCTTCATCCTTGCCCGTACTCGCCATTATCAGCTCACCGTCTGACTGCAACAGCTTGAGCGCGTAAGCCGCCTGCCGCACACCTTCTTCTTCCGCTATCGCTAAAATCTTGTGCTGGAGATTGGTTTCCCCCAGATAAAACAGACTCTGGCCGGTCATGGCGCTGTACTGGATACGTTCTTCTGGCGGGATCAGGTTGAGCACCGCCTCCATTAAGCTGCTCTTTCCCGCGGCGCTGCTGCTCTGGATCAGGACGGCTAACGGTTTGGGTAACTTTCGGCTTACCGCTGCCAAAAAGCCAGCCAGTAAGTTAGTGGATTCGCCGACCACACCACAGGCGGCTAAGTCAGCGGTAATACGGGCTGTCAGGTACGGTTCTTGCAATAACGCCAGTGCCGCTTCCCGTTCTGCGATCCCCATTTCCGGTACGTTGGGGGCGGTGTCCACTGGCTGTTGCTGCCACTGTTCGACCGCCAGTAACACCTGTCCCAGTACCCGCCGGAGGTCGCCTTCGGTTAAGCCCAGCTCAGCAGCAGCCATGCGGGCGTAACTGTTGCGTGAGCGTCCGCTCATCAGATCAATCCCGTCAGCGAACAGCATGCCGCTTTGCGTGTCCAGCACCTGCGCATTGAGTTTCATCGCCGCCGCGCCTGCTTTCACCGTACTCATGCCGCGCAGACACCATTGCAGTGTGCCGACTGAGATAAGCAACTCGCCATTGTCGCCGGACTCACACACCACATTCGGCGTCACGCGGGGCGCGGGTTCAGCGGCTAAAGGGGAAGCGGGTTCTGGCTCAGGTGTCTGGCGTTCAAGCGCCACCATGCCCGCCACGTCCTGCATCGGCACCGCGCCTTCAATCAGCAGGGCAAAGGCGGATTCCGGTTCGGCCATCTGGCACAGGTAGCTGTTCGCATCCCTGCCCGGCGGGAACACCACACGCAGCGGCGTGATGCCTTTGGCAACCAGCGCTGCCGCCAGTTTCACCGCCGCCTCATTGCCCGCTGTATCATTATCAAAGGCGATCAGCACCTGTTTAATGCCGTGCTGTTCAAAGATCTGCCAGTGATCCGCGGTGACACCATGCACACCATAGGCCGCCGTGACATGGCGCTGCCCGGTGACCCAGAACGACATCGCATCAATCAGCGATTCACACAGGATAAGTGTCTTGGAGGCACCCAGCGCCGCTTCATTCCAGACGCCTTGATGTGCCCCCGGCAGGTATAGATGGCGAACGACTGATGCCCGCAGATCATCACTGATCATGCGTCCGTACAGTTCATGGATTTGCCCCTGCGTACCCATCACCGGCACAACCAGCGCACCGCGCAGATGTTCACGCCCGTTCTCCCGCAGCACGCCAACCGCTTGCAGACGGCGGCGGATCTCTGCGCCGGCCTTTTGCTTACTGGGCGGCAGGCGGTAAGCGAGCGTTCGGTTGGCAAAGCCCAGTTTGAACTGTGC